>SCRA01000045.1 GCA_004297985.1 bacterium
GATGAACTCGACCAAGACGATCGAGTTGCGCACCACGATGCCGGAGAGCGCGATCACGCCGATCATCGCGGTGGCGCTGAAGTAGACTCCATGCGCGGCCAAGAGAGCGAAGCCCGGCATGACGCCGATGATGCCGAGCGGAATGGCCGCCATGACGACCAGCGGGATCGCGAACGAGCGAAAACGTGCTACCAGGAGCAGGTAGATCAGCAAGATGGCCACGCCCATCGCCCGGCCGAGGTCGCGGAAGACGTCGAGCGTCAGTTTCCACTCCCCGTCCCATTCGACGGAGTAGCCGGCGGGAAGCGCATGACGGGCGCGGGCGAGCAGCATGTCGATGACCGCATACGTCGAGCTGCGCCCGGCCATCTCGCCGGTGACGTAGTCGACGTTGCGGCCGTCTTCGCGCAAGGCGGGGCGCTCGTCGGGCAGCATCGAGAGCGTGGTGACCGAGGAGAGCGGCACGTTGCCGTTGGGAGTTGGGATCGCGATGGCGCCCAGCGCGCTCAGGTCGGCGCGCGATGCCGGCGCGAAGCGCAGATAGATGGCGACGGGCTCGGGCGTGCCCGCATCGTGCAGGGTGCTGACGACGGCGCCGCCGTAGGCGATGGCGAGGTCGTCCGCGACCTGTGCCGGGCTGACGCCCGCCAGGGCGGCCTTGCGCGGATCGACCGTCACCTGGACGCGCACCGGCTGCGCCTTGACCGTGGAGTCGACGTCGACCACGCCGCGCTCGCGGCGGAAGAGCGGAAGCAGGGTTCGCGCGACATCCGCGCGGGTCTCGGGGTCGGGGCCGAAGACGCGTGCCATGACGGTGGCGCGCACCGGGGGGCCAGGCGGCTCCTGCACGATCTTGACCAAACCGCCGAAGCGTGTGCCGATGGTTTGGAGCGGTGCGCGGAGCTCGCGCGCCAGCTCGGCCGAGGCGATCCTGCGCTCGTCCTTCGGCAGCATGTTCACGCGGAGATCTGCGTACCACGGTGCGTCGCGGAAGATGATGCCTTGCAGCAGTCCGTTGAAGCCCGGCACCGAGTGGTGGCCAACGAAGGCTTCGACGTTCGCGACGTTGGGGTCGGCCATCAAGCGTGCACTCAGCGCCTGGGCGGCACGGGACGTCGTCGGGAGGTCGGTACCCGCGGGTTCGTCCAGCGTCACGAGAAAAGTACTCTCGTTCTGATCGGGGAGCATGCGGAACTGCACGGCCTTGGTGAGCGGCAGCAGCATCGCCCCGGCGAGGGCACAGGCGAGGGCAGCGAGGAAGAGCGTGCGCGCGCGCCGGCTCGTGAGAAACGTACCGAGCACGCGCCGGTAGAGCCGCTCCCAGCGCGGTGTGCGGCGCGCCTTGACGACGTCGTGAACCCGCGAGCCCATCATGCGCCAGGCGGCCCACGGCGTGACGACGATGGCCACCACGAGCGAGACCACCATCGCCACCGGGACGTTGAACGGGATCGGGCGCATGTACGGGCCCATCATTCCGCTGACGAACGCCATCGGAACGAAAGCGAGGATGACGGCGACCGTGGCCAGGATGGTGGGGCTGGCGATCTCGTCGACGGCGGCGGCGATCGTCGCCTTGGCGTCGGACGTGCCGTGGCGCAGATGGCGATGGATGTTCTCCACCACCACGATGGCGTCGTCGACCAGCAGACCCAACGCGAGAATCAAGGCGAAGAGCGTGATGCGATTGATGGTCTGGTGGGCCAGCATCGCGATGCCCAAGGTGATGAAGAGCGTCAAGGGAATCGCCAGCGCTACGATGGCCGCTTCGCGCCGGCCCAGCGCCACCAGGAGCAGCAGCGTGACGATGACGATCGCCTCGAGCAGGCGGCGGATCAGCTCGTTGACAGCGGCGTTGGCCTTGGCGCCGTCATCGCGCGTGACGCTCAACGTGATCCCGGGCGGGAGCTCCACGCTGCGTGCGGCGGTCAGCACGCCGCGCGCCACCGTTACGGCGTTGCTTCCGCGTTTCTTCGCCACGGTCACGCTGACCGCAGTCGCCGGCTCCGGGTGGGTTCGATCGGCGAATGTGGTGAGGTACTCCAGCGGCGGCGCCGCCAAGCTGACGCGGGCGATGTCGCCGAGCGTGACGGGTGTGCCGCCGCGAACCGCGACGATCTGCGCGGCGACCTGCTCCGCGCCGTGAAGGGGTGTTCCCGCATGCATCAGCAGACGATGCCCGCCCCCGGCCACGTACCCCGTGGCCTGCTCGACGTTGGTTACGCCCAGCGCGCGCTCCACGTCTTGCGGCGAGATCGCGTAACCCGCGAGCTTCGCGGGGTCGAGCGCCACGTCGACCGCCTGATCACGTCCTCCGACGATTGAGATCAGGCTCACGTCCGGCACGGGCTGGACGGCGTCGACAACGCGGTGGGCGATGGCGCGCAGCATGGTGTCGTCGTAGCGGCTGCCCGCCAGCGTGAGCACGACGATCGGCACGTCGTCGACGTCGAGCGGGGTAACCGCCGGCTCCCGTGCCTCCGGCGGCAGGATCCGGCGGTTGGCCATCAATTGGTTATAGAGATCGACGTACGACCGCGTCTTCTCTTCGCCCACGTAGTAGCGAACGACGATCGTGGCAAGCCCCTCGCTAGAGGTCGAGTAGATATGCTCGACTCCGGGGATCTCTTGGAGGATGCGCTCGATGGGTTTGGCGACCTCCTGCTCCACCTGGCCGCGCGCCATGCCGGGATCGGCGATCGTGACCACTGCTGCGGGGGCGGTGATCTGCGGATTCTCCTCGCGCGGCGTGGCGAGGATGGCGAAGATCCCGAACAGCGTGGCCGCCAGCACCAAGAGCGCGGTCAGCTTGGAGTCGACGAAGTAGCGGACGATGCGCCCGGCGCTGCGGACGTGGCCGCTCACTGCGCAGCCACCCGCTCTCCGTCGGTGAGCTCACCCGGCGCAAGTACGACGCTCGCCCCATCCGTGAGGCCCCCGACGACTGCGGTATCGCCGTCCGTACCGAGCAGCGTCACGGGCTGAAAGCGTGCCTTGCCTGCCGCGATGATGAACGTTCCGGTCTGGTCCGCGCGGCGGATCAGGGCCGAAGCCGGGATCCCAATGCCCTGCAGCGGCCGCCCGGCGACTTCGGCGCGCGCAAACATGCCGGGGAGCAGCCCGCGATGGTAGCCGATGTCGAGCTTCGCAACGTAGGCATGCGTCCCGCCGGAATCGTCGGGGACCAGGGAGCGCATGCGCGCGGTCAACGGTCCGACGCTCCATGCGTCGATACGCACGGGCACCACGGCGCCGGCGGCGAGGCTGCCCGCGGCGTCCTCGGGGATCGTGAGATCGAGTTCGAGACGCCGCGACGACTCGACCGTCACGATCGGCGAACCCGCGTTGGCGTACGCGCCGACGTCGCGCCAGCGCTTGGTGACGATACCGTCGAATGGTGCGGCGACGCTGGTCTGACCGAGCGTGGCGTCGGCCAGCACGCGACGCCCGTCGGCGGCGGCCGCCTCGCCCGAGGCCATCGCAATGCGAGCGCGGGCCGATGCGTCGGCTGCACCGGCGGAGGCGAGTTCGGCCTTCGCGGCATCGGCGGCGGCAACGGCATCGTCGCGCTCTTGCCGCGAGACCGCACCCTCCGCGTAGAGCGCATTGAAGCGCTCGGCGCGCAGGCGCGTGTTGACGGCCTTCGCTCGTGCCCCCGCGATCGCGGCCTGCGCAGCTTGAACGTCGAAGTTGGCCGCCTCTACCGCGGCGCGGGCCGCCGCGCCGGCGCCGGCGGCGCTGCTGGCCTGCGCGGCATAGGTCGAGCGGTCGATGACCGCAAGGGTTTGCCCCGCGGCGACCTCGTCGCCCTCACGCATGGCGAGGAACACTATGCGTCCCGACTGCTGCGAGGCGACGACCGCGCTGTCGCGCGCGGCCAGCGTACCGGTCACTTCGAGACGCCGGGTAGTCCGCACGGCGTGCGCGGCGGCGACGCTGACCGCGACGGCGGGAGGTGCAATGGCCACTCCATTGTGCCGGGCGCACGCCGTGAGCGCAAGCGCCGCCGCGAGCCCGAGGGCCGTTGTGATGCTATGCATCGCCCGCCTTGCGCTGGGAAAGCAGGGCCAGCAGGTTAGAGAGCAGGCACCAACCGGTGATCCCGGACTGCAGGAGATTGGCGCCGACGAATGCGGTGAGCCAGAGCCAGCGATGGTCGACCAGCGAGAGGGCGAGGCTCGCCAGGATCATGGCGCCGGCAATCGAGCGGACGCGCGCTTCGATGCGCCAGCCGTTGTCGGGCGCCGAGCGGGCGATGTGTCGCATGAGTGAGCTCTCAGCCATGGTAGTATCCCTATCTTGATCTGGCGGTTTGCGGTTTGGTGTACGCGCGCGGCGAGAACGTGTGACGAAGCATCCGAGAATCGGCCTCTTTATACCATACCCTGTAGGGTATTGTCAAATGCATACAGGGTAGGGTATACTGCAGCCATGGTTGCAGCACGTAACGACGAGGCAGCGCCGCTGGCGGTACCGGAGGACGTCGTCAAAGAAATCACGGCTCGCTTGCGCCGGGTCGAGGGGCAGGTGCGCGCCATCCAGCGGATGATCGCGGAACGCCGCGACTGCCACGTCATCGCCCAGCAGATGGCGGCGGCGCGGGCGGCGCTGGAGCGAGCTACGGTCGCGCTGATGGCCAACAGCATGGCCGAGTGCATCCGCCCGAAAGCCGAGGGCGGCGTCGATCAGCGCGAGCTCAAGCGCCTCACGGAGACGTTCGTCAAACTCCTCGCGTAGCGTTCACAGGGACGTCTTCATCGAGGTTCAGATCCCGGGCCCTAGCGGCCGATAACCGTCTGTCCGCCGAGATAGGGGACGAGCGCATCGGGCACGCGGATCGTACCGTCCGCTTGCTGGTAGTTCTCCATGACGGCGACCAGCGTACGTCCCACCGCCAAGCCCGAGCCGTTCAACGTGTGGACGAACTCCGGCTTAGCCTTGGGCTCGCGCCGGAAACGAATGTTCGCGCGACGCGCCTGGAAATCGGTGCAGTTGCTGCACGAGCTGATCTCGCGATAGAGCCCTTGGCTGGGGAGCCAGACTTCGAGATCGTAGGTCATCGCCGCGTTGAAGCCGGTGTCCCCGCCGCACAGTGAGATCGTGCGGAAGGGCAGCTCGAGCTCCTCGAGCAGCCGCTCGGCGTCGCGTGTCAAGCGCTCGAGCGCCTCGAAGCTGTACTCCGGCGGCGACAGCCAGACCATCTCGACTTTCTCGAACTGGTGCTGGCGAATGAGCCCGCGCGTGTCTTTGCCGGCGGCCCCGGCTTCTTTGCGAAAGCACGGCGTGTAGGCAGTGTATTGGATCGGCAGCATTGCGCCGTCGAGGATCTCGTCGCGGTGCAGTGCCGTCAGCGGCACCTCCGCTGTTGGGACCAAGAAGAAGTCCCAATCCGATAGGTGGAACATGTCGTCGCTGAACTTCGTGAGTTGGCCGGTCGACCACATGGTCTCGCGGTTGACGATGAACGGCGGCACGACTTCACGATATCCGGCGCGATGCGCACGGTCGAGGAAGAATGCGATGAGGGCTCGCGAGAGGCGTGCGCCGTCGCCCGTGAGCACGGCGAAGCGCGAGCCGGCTAGTTTACGCGCACGTTCGAAGTCGAGGACGCCAAGCGCTTCGCCCAGTTCCCAATGCGGCTTCGGTTCGAAAGGGAATGCTGGCGGTGAGCCCCAGGTGCGGACGGTGACGTTGGCGCTCTCGTCCGTACCGTCCGGAACGGAGTCGGCCAAGAGGTTGGGAAGCTGCTGGATGCGCTCGTCGATCTCGGCGTTCGCCGCCGCGCCTTCGGCGTCGACCGCGGCGATCTGCTCGTCCAGAGAGGCCAGCTTCGGCCGCAGCTCGGCGGCGGCCGCTTTCTTGTTCGCAGCCTTGGCGATCGAGCCGGAGAGTACGTTCTTCTCCGCCTTCAATGCGTCGGAGCGCGTTTGCGCCTCGCGCGCCACGCGGTCCAGCTCCACGAGGCGTTCGACCGCGGCCTCGTCCTGGCCGCGCCGGTGCAGAGAGCGGCGGACCGCCTCGGGGTCGCGGCGGAGCAACGTGCGATCGAGCATGAACGGATCGAGCCCTTCCGGAAACGAGTGAGCGCAGAAAGGACATTCTTACCGTCAATGAGCGATGCACTCCTACCCGAACGCGGCTTTGACGCCCGAAGCCTGCCGTTACCTGAGGCGGCCGTAGCGTACGTTCTCGCATCGTGGCGACCGGAGGCGCGCCCTGTCGAGGAGGTCACGCTGGCCGATGCCACGGGTCGCGTCTTGGCGCGCGAGGCGCGTGCAAACGCACCGGTTCCTCCGGCCCCGCGCTCGATGATGGACGGCTATGCCGTGCGCGCCTCCGATCTCGAGACCGCCCCGCGTCGTCTGTACGTGGCCGGCGAGGTCCGCATGGGCGTGGCGCCGGCGCGAGCGCTGAAGCCGGGCGAGGCGATGCGCATCCCTACCGGAGGCGTGCTTCCCGATGGGAGCGACGCGGTTGTTCCACAGGAGGATACGCGCGCCGCGGGCGACGGTTTGGTGGAGGTGCTGGAACGCGTTGCTGTTGGCGAGTTCGTGACGCAGCCCGGAGAGGATCTCGCTCCCGGTGATGTCGTGCTCGCCCAGGGGCATCGGCTGCGTGGGGTCGAGATGGGCGTGTTGGCGACGCTCGGCTGGGAGCGCGTTCCGGTGCGCGTGCGCCCGCTCGTGGGCGTCCTCTCGACGGGTGACGAGCTCGTTGCGCTGACGAACGAACCTGAGATCGGCCAGGTACGAGACTCCAATCGCTTCGCCGTCGGCGCCGTCCTGGAGCGTTTAGGTACGCGGGTTGTCCAACTGCCGCACGTGGGCGACGACCCGCAGATTCTCGAGCACGCTCTGCGCGAGGGTTTGGCACGCTGCGACGCCGTCGTGTTGACCGGCGGCTCCTCCGTCGGAGAGCGCGACGTCACGCCGCGTGCCGTCGAAGCGCTGGGCGCACCGGGCATCCTCGTCCACGGCCTCAAGGTGAAGCCCGGAAAACCGACGATCTTCGCCGCCGCCGGGGCCAAGCTGATCATCGGTCTGCCGGGAAATCCCACCTCTGCCGTCACCATCTTGCTGGCCGTCGCGCGCCCGCTGATCGACGCTCTGGTTGGCGCGGATGCAACGCCGCCGCCGCTCTCGGCGCGGCTGGCTGCCGAGGTGCGCGGTCGCAGCGATTGGACGTGGTATGTCCCGGTCACGCTCACGCGCGACGGCGCCGTGACCAGCGCGCATCCTCTTCGTCTGCGCTCGAGTCACGTGGCGCTCCTGGCGCGTGCCGACGGTTACGTTCGCGTCGCGCCGGAGCGCGGCGTGCTCGATGCAGGCGAGCAGGTCGAGGTGTATCCGCTGCCCTGAGCGCGAGCCGCGGGGAGCCTCGAAAGGGAAGGCTAGCGCCTACGCGAAGGCCACCGCAGTGCGATACGCCATCCTCTCGGATATCCACGGGAATCTCGAGGCTCTCGAGGCGTGCTATGCGGAGCTCGACTCGGCCGACAACTTGCTCTGCCTGGGCGACGTCGTCGGCTATGGGCCCAACCCCAATGAGTGCGCGCGCATGCTGCGCGAGCGCAACACGCGTTGCGTGCTGGGCAATCACGACGTGGCGGCCATCGACAACTTCGGCGTCGAGTACTTCAATCCCATCGCGCGCCGCGCGATCGTGTGGACACAGAACGTCATCGATGCGGAGACGCGAAGCTGGCTGGGCTCCCTCGACTACGAGATGCGCATCGAGAACTTCCTCATGGTGCACGGATCGCCGGAACGCTACTTCGAGTATATCCTCGACGATGCTGCTGCGGCGCGAGCCTTCGCCGCCAGCGATGCACCGCTGATCTTCATCGGCCACTCGCACATCGCGGAGTGCTACGTGATGGATGCGCAGGGGCGCATCACGCACCAGGCCCTCACGCAAGGCGGAGATGTCGAACTGGCAGCGGAGAGCCGCTACATCGTAAACGTCGGCAGCGTTGGTCAGCCGCGCGACTTCAATCCCGCGGCATCGTTCGGCCTCTACGAGCCGGAGCGGCGGCTCGTGCGCATCGTGCGCGTGCCCTATCGGATCGAGCGCGTGCAGCAGAAGATCCATGCCTGCAGTCTCCCGGAGCAGTTGGCACAGCGCCTGACCCTCGGACGGTGATGCGAGGCGCTTGGCGCGCTGCGGCCGTCGTGCTTGCATTTGCCGCTTGGCGGCTGCCGGCCGCCGCGGCGACGGTATCTCCCGTTCACGAGGCCTCCTACCACGCCGCGATGGACGCGGGGATGCGCAGCTTCTACGCACGCGACTTCGCGCGGGCTCGCGATGCATTCGCCGCCGCGCATGGTGAGCGCCCGAGCGACGCGCTTGCCGATGCGTTCTACGTCGCCGCCTCCGTGCGTGCCGGACGGCGTGCCGCGATCCTGGCCGGCGATCTGGAGGAGCGGGCGGCGCTTGCGCCGGCCGATGCCGCCGCCCAAGCGCTCGCTGGGTTCGCCGACCTGATCCCCTCTCGGAGCGGTCTCGATCTCGCATCACGCGCTCGTCTGGCGTTCCAGCGCTCCGTCGCGCTCGACCCGCGCTCCCCAGCGCCACACGTGGGCTTGGGTATCCTCGCCTTCGATCACCGCCGAGCCGCGGAAGCCAAGCGCGAGCTGCTCGAGGCGCTGCGGATCGACCCGCTCGATGTGCTGGCGCGCGAGTACGTAGCCCAGCTCGATCTGCGGTACTTGAGAGAGCCCGTGCGCGCCGTCGCCGTGCTGATCGACGTGACCAATGCGCTGCCTGGATATGCCGATGCCTACTACCATCTTGGCGAGGCGGCGTTTGCGGCGGGGCGTGGCGTTTTGGCTGTCGAGTTTCTGGAGCGGTGCCTCGCACTCGATCCGCACGCCGTCGGCGAGGGCGGCCGCTACGGGCGGGCCTTGCTCGCCCACGCGCTCGAGGATGAGGGGCGCGTCGAGGATGCGCAGCGGGTGCGGCGCGAAGGGGGAGCGGATGAGTGAGCAACCCCCGATCGACGACGGCAGGTGTTTTGCCTGCGGCGCGGACAACCCCATCGGCCTCCACCTGCGATTCGAGCCCGACGGCGACGACGGCGTGCGCACGCGCCTCAGCATCTCCGAGCAGTTCCAGGGCTGGCGAGGCGTTCTCCACGGCGGGATCGTGATGACTCTGCTGGATGAGGCGATGGCGCATGCCGCCCTGCGCGCGGGGGCTGCGGGCCTGACGGCCAGCGTCTCCGTTCGTTTCCGGAACCCCGCCCCTGTGGGTGCCCAGCTCGAACTGCGCGGACGCGTCGTCGAGCGCAGGCGGCACGTGCTTTCCGTCGAGTCGACGCTCAGCGATGTCGCGGGCACGCTGCTCTGCCAGGCCAGCGGCAAGTTTATCGACAAGAGCCTCCCGTAAGGCATCGTGACGAAGAACAAGCAGCAGCGGGTCGCGGCGAAGGCCGCCGCCGAAGCCAAGGGGACGGGCTCCCCCACCGTCGAGAATCGTCGTGCCCGCCACGAGTTCGAGATCCTGGAGACGGTCGACGCCGGCTTGGTCCTGCAAGGCACGGAAGTCAAGAGCCTGCGCCGCAGCGGCGGCTCGTTGGCGCAGGCGTATGCGCGCATCCGCAACGGCGAGGCGTGGCTGGTGGGCATGCACGTCGCCCCGTACGATCAAGGGCGGGTCGACCCGCACGATCCCCTGCGCCCGCGCAAGCTCTTGCTGCACGCGGCGGAGATCAAGCGCCTAGTCAGCAAGACGCAGGAGAAGGGGCTGACGCTCGTGCCTTTACGCCTCTTCTGGTCGCGTGGACGGGCCAAGGTCGTGCTGGGATTGGCGCGCGGCAGGAAGCTGCACGACAAGCGCGAGAGCGAACGCGAGCGCGAGGCACGCCGCGAACTCGAGCGGGCCAAGCGATGAGGGGCGCCAAGCCGTTCGGCGAGTTGGAACAGCACGTCTTCGACGCCCTGGCCGGGGCGCCCGCGGGCGGGATCGCGCTGGCCTGCAGCGGCGGGCCCGACTCCGTGGCCCTGGTGGCTTTGGCGGCCGCCGTTCGAACGACAGACCGCCCGCTCGTCGTGCTCCACGTGAACCATGCCCTGCGTTCAACGGCAGACCGCGACGAGGGCGTGGCGCTGGGCGTGGCCTCACGCCTGGGCCTGCCCTTCCAGAGCGTTTTGCTCAGGGCCGAGGCGGACGACGAGGCTACGCTGCGGGCGGGGCGCTACGATGCCCTCATGGCGATGGCTCGCACCTGGAACAGCCCCTCGATCGCAACGGCCCATACCTTGGAGGACCAGGTCGAGACGGTGCTGCTGGCCTTGGTGCGCGGCACGGGGCTACGTGGGCTGGCGGGGATGCCGGCGCGCCGCGCGCTGGGCGGGGGTCTCGAACTCCTGCGCCCGCTGCTCGAGCGCGGCCACGGGGAGCTGCGGGCCTACTGCCACGCGCACGGCCTTCCGTACGCCCTTGACGAATCCAACGCCGACGCCCGTTACCGGCGCAACCGCCTGCGTGCCCTGCTGCGCGATCTCCGTTCTGTCGAGCCTTCCGCCGACCAGGCGATCGCCCGCTTGGCGCGACTGGCGCGGGAGGAGAACGCCTATCTCGACGAACGCGCCGCGGAGGCCTTGGGCCGCCTGGCGGCGGAAGAGGGACGCCTCGAGGGTCGGATCGGTGAGCTTCCGCGCCCCTTGGTGCGGCGAGTGCTTCGCCTCTGGCTCGGCGGCCGCGACTTGGCCTTCGAGCATCTCGATCGCCTCGCGGAGGCGGCGGTCGAGGGGCGCCACGGGCAATTCTTCGTCCGCAAGGGGGAAGAGGTGGTAATCCGCTCCGGCGTGCTCGAACGTCATACCGTTGCCGATGGTGAGGAAGAGTGAACCCGACTGAGTTTGAAGCCGCAACACTGCCCGAAGGCGTTGCCGAGGTGGTCTTCGACGCTGAGGCGATCGGCGCCACGACGGACCGTCTTGCGGCGCGGATTGCAACGGACTACCGCGATCGTAAGGTTCTCGTAGTCGGAGTCCTCAAGGGCGCGCTCTTCTTCACCGCGGACCTGGCGCGGGCACTCCAGCGAGCAGGCATGGCCCCTGACCAGATCACCCTCGATTTCATCGCCGTCTCATCGTACGGTAATGCTCACCGCTCCTCCGGCGAGGTGCGCCTGCTGAAAGATACCTCGGAGAGCGTGGAGGGCCGCCACGTCCTGATCGTAGAGGACATCGTCGACAATGGCCATACCCTCCACTACCTTCGGGCGGTGTTCGGCGGGCGGGGCCCGGCATCGCTTGCCGCCTGCGCCCTCCTAGACAAGCCCTACCACCGTTGCGTGGAGGTCCCCGTCGAGTACGTGGGATTGGAGGCGCCCGACGAATTCGTTGTAGGGTACGGTCTCGACTACCAGGAATCGTACCGCCACCTCCCGTACCTCGCTCGACTCCACCCATGGGTATACCGGGATTAGGAAGCTAGCGTCCCTCGCAGGCACAGCCGTAGCCTGCCGGATACCCTCAGAAAGGAACGGGCTCCGGCCGCGCATCGGCCGACCCGCCAATGGTTGAACGCGTTGGCCAAGTACATCAAGAACGTCGTCGTCCTG
>SCRA01000046.1 GCA_004297985.1 bacterium
GCTGGACCTTTGCGGAAGCGAGCTGCCAGTCGACGGCGTCGCCTTTGACGAGCGCCATTTTCCGCGGAGCGACGGCGAGTACCTCGCCCAGTTGAAGAAGATGGCCGTCGATACGGGGCTGGCTGTCGAGGCCTTGGCGGCTACGTTCGAACCGGCCGCCGAGGGAGCGCTCGAGCGTCTCGAGGCTTCGCTGCAGATGGCCGCAGTACTGGGCGCACCGCTCGCCGTGGTGCGCCTGGGCGCCTCGCAGGCGTTGGGTGCGACGCTCGGCCAAGTTGTCCACGCCTTGAAGGAAGCTGCCGGGGCCGCCAAGCGTCTCAACGTAACGATCGCGCTGCGCAATGCGCCCGGAACGGCCGCCGCCGGCGTGGCCGACCTGAAGACGCTCTCCAAGCAGATCGACTCGGCTTGGCTGCGCTACGCCGTCGATGTCGTGGAGCTGCCGCAGGAAGCGACGGAACCCTCGGAGCTGCGCCGCGACGCCGTGGCCGGCTATCATGCGACGGGAAGCATCGACACCTTCGGCGCCGACGAGCGCAACGATCTGCGCGCCGTGCTGCGCTTCTTCGAAGGCTTCCCCGGCCCGCTGATCCTGGCTTACGATGGCGCGGAAGAGGAGCGCACAGCCGTGCCGCGACTCGTGAAGTGGGTGCGCGGAATGCTCGCCAAAGACACCGCCACCAAAGCCACGATGTAGGCCCTAAACGACAGGGTCCTCTCCCTTCGCCGTCGCTGCGCCCTACATCCATGTAGGGCTTGCTCAAAGCCTCGCTCGCTCCACCATCCGGTTCCGCTCGCTGCGTAAACGGCTTCGGGAGAGGACCCCGTCGTTCACTAGCGCCGATGAGAGGACAGCTCTCTACGAGGGACTCTGAGGTCCGCGCGAAGCCAGGAGGGCGAGAGCGCGGACGAAGGTAGCAGGAGGCGCGCAGGACAGCGCGCCGACGGGCGTCCCGAGTAGGGAGCTGCCCTCTCATCGGCGCGGCGCGACAGTCTGAAAGCGCGCTCCACCGTGTCGTATCGAGCCTAGGGTTAGAACCTGCTCTCGCAGGTGGGTGCGTCCCGGCCGCCTGTGGCGATGATGGTGGGCATCTTCGCACGTGTCGGTACCGGAGATAGTGCTCCCTTGGGTTGTACGTTGGCTCTACACCGACGGCTCGTCCACGTGCACCGCAGAGCGCGCTCCAGCACTATAGCACAAAAGTCAACGCCCGTCGCCTTGACAAAGGTTCGCCGGCGCCCCCTTGACAAATGAAACGCGCCATGGCCGATTTGCAGCTCGAGTTGACGCGGCTGGAGATGCCGCTCAAACACACGTTTACCATCACGCGCGGGAGTGCGGATGCGGCGCGCACCTTGCGCTTCGCCTTGAGCGACGGGGAACATCTCGGCCTGGGCGAGTCCTCGCCTGTCACGCGCTATCACGAGAGTCTCGACTCCGTGGAAGCCTACTGGCGCGACTTCGGGCCGCTGGGCGACGACCCGTTCGCCTTGCAGAACCTGATCACCGAGCGCACGCCGCCCGCCGCGCGCACGGGAGTCGATATCGCCCTTCACGATTTGATCGGCCAGCGGTTGGGGATCCCGCTCTGGCGCTACTTCGGCCTCGACCCCTCGCGCACGCCATATACATCGTTTACCGTGGGCATCGACGACCCCGAGAAGATGCTCGAAAAGGTGCGCGAAGTCGGTGATCACCCCGTTCTCAAAGTGAAGCTTGGCACCGGCAACGAGATCGAGCTCCTACGCGCCATCCGCGGCATCTACCACGGCGCGATCCGCATCGACGCCAACGAAGGCTGGACGCCGGCGCGCGCCGTCGAGGTGCTGCGCGAGATCGAGCCGCTGGAGATCGAGTTCTGCGAGCAGCCCATCCCAGCCGGGAGCCCGGAGAAGCTGCGCTGGATCAAGGAGCGCACCGCGATCCCCATCGTCACCGACGAGGACAGTCGGGATGCCCGCGATCTCCCCAAGCTCTACGGCTGCGTCGACGGCATCAACGTCAAGCTGGTGAAGTGCGGCGGCATCCGCGGCGGCTTGGAGATGATCCACACGGCGCGCGCCTGCGGCTTCAAGATCATGCTGGGATGCATGGTCGAGAGCGGCATTCTGCAGACGGCCGCCGCTCATCTCTCACCGCTGGTCGACTGGGCCGATCTCGACGGCCCCTTCCTGCTGCGCGATGACCCCTATGTCGGCATGACCTACCGCAACGGAAAAATCGTGTTGCCCGAGGGGCCGGGCCTGGGCGTGCGCCCGGCGAGCGCCCTCGCACGATGATTTGACAGCGCTCGCTTCATTGTCGTAGAATCACGCCACTATGCGCTAGCGACATACGCTCGACTCCCCTTGCAGCCGTTCACGTCTGAACAGGAGCCGTTGTACGTATGTCCGCTATTTCGCGTGGCGGTGTCTTCGCATCGCCATCCTTCCGCCAGTACTTCGCCGGCCAAGCCTTCTCGTACGTGGGCGATGGCCTACGCACGCTCGCCGTTCCGCTGCTGGTCTACCATCTGACGCATTCGGCGCTCTCCACCAGCGCCTCGTTCGTCTGCGAGCTGGGACCGTTCGCGATCTTCGGCCTGATCGGCGGATCGCTCGCCGACCGCGTCGACCGCCGGCATCTGATGATCGTTTGCGATTTCGGACGCTTCGTCGTGATGACCGCGTTCGCCGTCGTCTTCGCGATGGGCGCGCTGACCGTCCCGATGCTCTACGCCGGGCTGATCGTGATCTCGATCTGCGCAGCGTTCTTCCTGGGCGGACAGTCGTCGAGCATCCCCTACCTGCTGGGCAAGTCGCAGATGACGCAGGCTACCGCGGCACTGATGGCCGCGGAGAGCACATCGAACATGATCGCCCCGATGGCCGGCGGCGCGCTGTTCGGCATCTTCGGGCCCTTGCCGGCGCTGGCGATCAACGCCTTCACCTACCTTTGTTCGCAGGCCTCGCTGGCGCTCGTGCCTACGCTCGGCCCGGACGACCCGCATGGTCTGCCGAGCCTGCGTACCGTCGGCCACGACATCGCCGTGGGCTTTCGCTTCCTGCTGCGCGACGACACCATGCGTGCGGTATCGCTGACGAGCTTCCTGCTCAACACCTTCGGCATCGGCGCCTACTCGATTCTGATCCCGTTCCTCAAGCGCGACTTCGGCGCAAGCGACGGCGGTGTGGGTCTCTTCCTGGGCATCAGCGCCTGCGGCGCCATCGTGGGCTCGCTGCTGGCGGGTAAGCTCGCCACGCGCTGGCCCTTCGGCCGCGCGCTGACGGCAGCATACGTGATCGACGCGCTCTTCTTTATACCGATGGTGCTGGCGCACAACGTCTGGCTCGCTGCGATCTTCTGGGCCATCGGCAACGGCGGCGCCCAGTTCGAAGCAACGCAGATCATCGGCTGGCGGCTGCGCGTAACGCCCGACGAGATGGTGGGGCGGGTCTTTGGCGCCGTGCGCCTCTTCGTTCTCTGCGGCATGGCGCCCGGCGTTCTGGTCTTCGGGTACGTGGCCGATCGCTACGGCCCGCACCCCGCGATGGCACTCGCGGCGCTGGGCTACCTGACCGTCGCATTGGGTGCCGTGCTCACGCCGGCTATCCGCAGCGACGCCCGCTAAAGCGAGCTCAAGAATTCTTGTACGTACGCCAAGACATCGCCGGCGAGCTTGTCGTCCCCCGAACGGCCGAGAAACGCGCAGACATCGTGCGGCCCCCGGCCATCGATATCTTTGTAATCCCGCTGAAGAGATTCTATTGCCGCATCTATCGCGTCGTGCGGCCGCAGCCGCCGTAGTGCCTTTGCAAGTCCTTGAGGCCCACGTTCGTCATGCAGCAACACGAAGTGAATGTCGTAAGCGTCCTTTGGTTTATCGCGGCCCGCGATTGCCAGCGCCTTCAAGACGATGAAAACCTCGGCGGAGCAAATCGGAAGTTTGCGCTCAACGCTACGGCCTTCGAGATCGTGACCAGAGAGTGTCACGAGCACACGCTGCTCAAGTGCAAGATCGAGACCGCGCATCGTTACCGCGGCAAGTTCGCCGGTCAGTGACTGTTGCCGCCCACCGTCCTTGTCCGGCGGAACCGGAGGCATCAAAAAATCCACCTGGGTGCCGTTTCGTGCTCTCCACCGCTGGCGCGTTACATTACCCCTCTCGTTACGATCCGGCTCGAAGCCGCCTCGCTTAAGGCATTCAGCTACGTTCTCATAGCGTCTTCCTCGAGGATCACGAGGTCAAGGGCGAGATCGATGTCGTGCGTGCCTGCATGTGAACCGAACTCCCAAGCCGGGCGTACGTCGCCATAGAGCAATGCCGGTACGAGGCCGCCTACGATGACCGCATCCATTCGGATCGTATCGCCGAGGAGCTGCGCAATGCTAAGACATGTCGCCTTGACCCGATCGAGCCCCGCGGGGGTATATTCAAACAACGATTTACCGCCTATTTCCATTGCTGCTCCAAATAACGGCGCATCGCTTCGGCTGCTTCAACCGATCGCTCTGGAATGTGGGACAGATCCAGGTAGGTGAGCACTGCGCTAGCTATGTAGATGCGCTTCTCCTTGGTTACACCGATCGACGTGTTCCCCGGATCGAGGTACAACGCAACATTACGCCCTCTCTCCTCGGTTCCGGCGCGCAGTCTAGCCGCTGCCGACTCCGGCAGTGGTTTTGCCAAGTAAGCGTCCACGCGGCGAAATGAACCAAAATCCGTGTAGTGTGCGGCGCTTGCGAGGCCCGTCAAGGCATAACTGACGCCTGCGTCCGAAAGGATATGCGCGAGTTGCCGAGATGTTTCCGAGCCATCTCGCGCAGCGATGAGACCCCAAGACATGGGCCTCCCTGGTTTGTATTTCTCCCGCCATGCATCGAGGAGCACGACGGGGTCGACGACCCGAATGGCGCTTGACCCGTGAGAGGGGGTCCGCTCCACGTAGCCACGCTCAGAAAGTGCGGCGACGATCTTGCTCAGGTAGCCTTTCTCGACTCCCGTGATCGCCTCAAGCCCCGCACGACTCCAGGAGCCTTTCGGTTTCGTGAGGATAGCGTGCACAATACGCGAAGCCTTTGGGCTGAATGGATTGATGCCGGTTTCGGGTTGAAGGAGGGACTCGCTGATCCCACCCTCACGTTTGCCGCGAATATGTACGTGGACACGCGCCACGTGAATCGATGCGTTTCCCTGGAGGTCAACCCAATTGACGCTGGCTCGGTCGCATATCTCGGCACCCGTTTGCCCCATGAAGGGTACGATGAGAAGCAGGCTGACGCCCCTGTGCTCTTTCTCGTATTCACGTAGCCGGGCAATAGCCTGAGCGACCGTGGCGCTGCGCGCGTTGGATTTGACCTGCACGGCGAAGCACGTATCGCCCATGCGGAATAGGGCATCCACCGAGCTGCGCTTCCCGTCGACGTACTCCTCGACTACCGGCAGCCTCGCCGAGCGTTCAAGGATGCGCCTAGCTTCGAACACCGCCAATGCCTCACGCTCCATGGTTGAATCATACCACGAGTTGAAGGAATCTTCAACCTTGATATTATTTTCAACAATTGCGCCACGCGCCCACCTTTCATCCCTTGTTCGAGGCGGCCTGACAAGGCTCCAACGTCGCGCTGCATCCGCGATGCGGTCAGTTTTTCGGTCTTCCGATTTCATTGACGAACGCCCGCAAGCGTGGTACGTTGTCTCTCACATGAATCTAGGAGACCGCGTTCGCCGACCGTCCCCGAAGCTCGCGCACCTCGTGCTGGGCTTCGTCGGCATGTTCTGACGGCGAAGCGGGCAGCAGAGGATCGCGCGGGCGCACCGAGGACGGTGCGCCCGCTGTTTTTTGGAGGAAGGGAGCCATGGAGACCGCGGAGTCCACGGAGGTCTACATCGCACGCGCCTCGACCGTCGACGCGTTCGACCTGGCGTGCCTGCGCGCGGCCAGTCTGGTGGAGATGGGGGTCATGGTGCCGGCGGAGCGCGACGCCTTCCTCCCGCGTGCCCATCGCGAGTTCGTGCAACTGCTGCGCGAGGAGCGTTTCGCGGCATGGTTGTTGGTCTCCGGGGGGCGCCCGGCAGGCTGCGCCGGCGTCCTGCTGTGGCGGCGCATTCCCTATCCCACCACTTCGCTCCACGCCGAGATCGCCGGAGTCTACGTCGATCCCGGGCTGCGCAACAGGGGGTACGCGCGCGAGATGGTCCGCGAGGCCATCTCGTGGGCGCATGCCGCGGAGGTACGAAGAGTGGTGCTGCACGTGAATCCCGCCGCGCGCTCGCTTTACGAACGGCTGGGATTCGTCGACGGGAGCGAGATGCGCCTGGTATAGAAGCAAGGGCGCACCATGCCAGAGCACACCAGACGCTACGTCGCATACGCTCCCGGTGCCTTCGCCACGCGCAAGGCCAAGACGGCCCACGGCGTGATCGCCTACGGCGTCGATACCGTCGTGGCCGCAGTCGATCCGGCAAGCGCCGGACAACGCGTGCGCGACGTGCTCCCGCACTTGCAGAGTGATGCGCCGATCGTGGCCACGCTCCGGGAGGCGCTAGCGCAGCGCCCCACCGCGCTCTTGCTGGGTACGGCGCCCCAGGGCGGCGGCCTGCCCGCGGACTGGCGCGCCGACATTCTACGCGCCATCGAGGCGCGCTTGGAGATCGTCAGCGGCCTGCACGACTTCCTCAACGACGACGCGGAGTTCGCCGCGGCGGCGCAACGCAGCGGAACCCGACTCTGGGACGTGCGCAAGCCGCCGCGTGTGCCGCTCTTCTCCGGCGCGGCCTGGGATGCGCCGCAGCACATCTCGCTCTTCGTCGGCAGCGACTGCGCCGTGGGCAAGATGACCGCCGCGCTGGAGCTCACGCGCGCCGCCAATGCCGCGGGGCGACGCGCGGAGTTCCTCGCTACGGGTCAGACGGGGATCATGATCGCCGGAAAGGGCATCGCGGTGGACTGCGTGGTCTCGGACTTCGTCTCCGGCGCCACCGAGCAGCTCGTGGCCGGTGCCGACGAGCGGGCAGAGGTACTCTTCATCGAGGGGCAGGGCGGCATCAACCATCCAGCGTATGCGCAGGTCACGCTCGGTCTGCTCTACGGCAGCGGTGCCGACTCGCTGATCCTCGCCCACGCTGCCGCGCGCGACGAGATCGATACCTTCGGCACGCCCATCCTCCCGCTGAGGGAGCTGATCGCCATCTACGAGCGCCTCTGCGGAACGGTGAAGCCAGCGCCGGTGGCCGGCATCTGCCTCAACACGCTAGGCATGGACGACGAAGCGGCCCGCCGCGCGATCGCCGAGGCCGAACGGGAGACGGACCTCCCGACCGACGACGTCGTGCGCTTCGGACCGCACCGCCTCTATGGACGAATCGCGGAGCGTCTACAAGGCAAGACGCTCCCGCTGGGGTCACGCGCCGCGGCTACGCATCTGCTGTGAGCGGCGGCTCACCGCTCAGGCGCGGGTATTGACCGTGGCGCCGATCGGCTCATCGCCGTCGCGGACGCCCTTCTGAGCCTCGAGCAACTGCTCGCTCTTGAACGCGGCGATGGTCTGGGGCTGAACGGCCGGGGCCTGACTTTGAGCGTTCTGAGCCTGCTGCGCCCCGGCGGCACCAAGACTCACGCTCGCTATATGCGACATGGCGCGGCGTTTCCTACGCCTGGGGGCCTCACCTTCAACTCGCTGCCGATCTTTACAGAGGGCGTGTCAGGGTGGGGGAGAAGGGGCGCTGCGATGGCTTCGCTCACCTACCTCTCCCCCGTTCCGTGGTCCGACGATCTCTGTTCTCCTCAACTTCCTCTCGCTAGCGCGTGCAGCGCCGTGCCAACGTGGAATCCCGCGGGCGATGCCGCTTTTGCACTCGACGTACGCGCGCATGCCGGCGGCGCGTGGACGCCGTGGGTCCCGCTGGCGAACTGGAGCCGGCGCGAGCGCAGCTCGCTCAACGGTCGCGCACCGGGCATCGCCGTTGAAACCGACGTGGTCACCTTGGAGGCGCCGGGGGAGGCGCTCCAGCTGCGCCTGCGCGATGGCGACCCTTCGGCGGTGCGCGCGGTGGCGCTAGCTGCCGCACACACTCAGTCGTACGCGCCAAGCACACAGCGCGACGAGCACTCCGTCGACCTGATCGTGCCGCGGTTGACCCAGTACGCGCGCGAAGGCGAGCGCGGCTGGTGCAGCCCCACCTCGCTGGCCATGGTCATGGCCTACTACGCGCGGCGTTTCGACCGTGCCGACTGGCGCCTCGATGTTCCCACCGTGGCCGCGCGTGTCTATGACGCGCGCTACGGCGGAACCGGCAATTGGGCGTTCAACGTCGCCTTCGCGGGCAGCCTCGGCTTCACGGCCTTCGCCGCCTACCTCGGCGATCTCGAGCAGGCTCGGTGCTTCCTGCGCAAGGCGATGCCGCTGGTGATCTCCTATTCGTGGGGCGACGACCGGCTCGACGGCGCGCCGCTCGCGCGCTCCGAAGGCCACCTGGCGGTACTGCGTGGTGCAACCTCGCAAGGCGATCCGATCCTCAACGATCCTGCGCAGCCGCATATCCGTACCGTCTACCCCCGCGCCCAGCTGGAGCGTCTCTGGATCGAGGGCTCCGGCGGCCTGTGCTACGTGGTGGTTCCCCACGAGCTGGCCGCCGACGCCCTGGCCCTCGCGGGCGGTCACGCGTGACCGCCCAGCCGCAGGAGCGCGTGACCGCCTGGGAGGCCGTGGCCGACGCGCCGCTCCACCTGGCGCTGATCGAGCCGGCGATTCCGCCGAACACCGGCAACGTCTCGCGCCTCTGCGCGGCCACGGGCTGCGCGCTCCATCTCGTGGAGCCGCTCGGCTTCTCGATCGACGATCGCGCGCTCAAGCGCGCGGGACTCGACTACTGGGAGCATATGCGCTTGGTGCTCCACCCCAGTCTCGACGACTTCCTGGCGCTGGTGCCCGGCGATCGCCTCTGGCTCTTCGCCCCGCGCGCGCCGCAACGCTACGATCGTGTGGCCTACCGGCGCGGCGACGTACTGGTCTTCGGCACGGAAGTCACGGGGCTACCCGCATCGCTGCTGGAAGCGATGCCCGAACGCACCGTGCGCATCCCCATGCGCCCGCAGAGCGTGCGCAGCATCAACCTCTCCACCAGCGTGGGAATCGCCGCCTTCGAGGCGCTTCGTTCGCTCGACTTTCCAGGACTTGCATGAAAACCGTACCCCGCGATGCCGACCCCGCAACCAAGGCACGTGCAGCCTTCGAGCGCAATGCACGCAGCGTCATCGCCTGTCACCGCTGCCCCGACCTGCGCGAGTACATCGCGCAGGTAGCACACGAGAAGCGGCGCGCCTACCGCGATCAGACGTACTGGGGCAAACCCGTGCCGGCGCTTGGCGATCCGATGGCGCGCCTGCTGATCGTGGGACTCGCCCCGGGGGCGCACGGCTCCAACCGCACGGGGCGTATGTTCACCGGCGACGCATCGGGGCGCTGGCTCTTCCGCGCGCTCCATCGCGCGGGCTTCGCCAATCAGCCCACGTGGGAGCGCCCCGACGACGGGCTCCAGCTCACCGACTGTATGATCACCGCTGCCCTGCGTTGCGCGCCGCCGGGCAACAAGCCGAAGCCACACCAGCTTGCCACCTGCAGCGTCCACCTCGCCGCCGACTTCGCGCTGGTCGAGCCGCGCCTACGAGTGGTTGTCTCGCTGGGTGCCATCGGCCACCGCGCCGCTGTGAAGATGCTGGAGAGCCGGGATTGGCGATTCGCCAAGCGCCCTATCTTCGGCCACGCCGCCGAGCACGTCGCCACGCGCGAGGGACGCACGCTGTACGTGATCTGCACCTACCATCCCTCGCAACAGAACACCAGCACGAAGGTGCTCACCGAGCCGATGTTCGATGCCGTCTGGACGCGCGCACGCGAGCTGGTCGACGCGACGCTATGACTTGGGCAGCACGCCCTTCTGAAAGATACCGATCAGGAAGAGCACGATCATCACGCCGATGAGCGCCAGCGAGAGCGTCTTGTATCCCATCGCGCGCGCGACGATCGAGATCGCTCCCACCGCGAACGCGGCTGCCGAGAAGTAGCCGCGGCGCGCGAGCCCGGGCGCGCGCGAGCGCAGCGCCGAGGCCACGTAGACGTTGAGCCCGCCGGCCACCACGAAGATGGCAACCAAAACGATGACGACGGTCTTGCTGCTCATCGCTGCTCGCCTGTCAGGCGCAGGCCCAGCTCCTCGAGATTGGCTTTCGTGGCGGGGCTGGGGGCCTCCAGCATCAGATCGCGCCCCTGCTGGTTCTTCGGGAAGGCGATGACGTCGCGGATCGAGCTCTCACCCACCATGATCTGGATGATGCGATCCACGCCCAGCGCCATGCCGCCCATCGGCGGCACTCCGTAGCGAAACGCCTCGAGCAGGAAGCCGAAGCGCTCTTGGATATCCTCGTCGCTCATACCCAAGGCGCGAAAGACGCGCTGCTGCAGCTCCGGCGTAGTGATACGAATCGAGCCCGAGCCGAGCTCCACGCCGTTGAGCACCATGTCGTAGTGCAAGGCGCGCGCCCTGCCCGGATCGCTCTCCATCAGATCGGCGTGTCCGGGCGCCGGCGAGGTGAAGGGATGGTGCGTGAACGTCCAGTGCCCCGTCTCCTCGTCCAACTCGAAGAGCGGGAAATCGTAGACCCAGCAGAAGGCGAACGCCTTGGGATCGCGCAGGTCCGCGCGCTCCGCCACGTCGAGCCGGAGTTTGCCCGCCACGCTGTGCGCCGTGGCCGTCTTGTCGGCCACGATCAGGATGGCATCGCCGGTCTCGGCACCCGTAGCCTCGCGCAGCCTGGCCAGCGTCGCGTCGTCGAGGAACTTCGCAACAGGTGACTTCACCCCGTCGGCGCCGAGGGCGATCCACACAAGGCCCTTCGCACCATGCTCCTTTGCGCGCTCCACCATGGCGTCGAACTCGCGGCGCGAGCTGGCGCCGCCGCCGGGCCAGCGCAGCGCGATGACCGAGCCGCCGCTCTCGAGCGTACTCTTGAAGACGGCGAACTCCGTGCCGGCGAAGATCGCGCCGGCATCGGCCAACTCTAAGCCGAAGCGCAGATCGGGCTTGTCGCTGCCGAAGCGGCGCACCGCTTCGCCGAACGAGAGGCGTGGAAAAGGCTTCTCGAGCGTGACGCCCAGCGTAGACTCGAACGTCTGGATCATCATGCGCTCCATGAGCCGCATGATGTCCTCTTGCTCGACAAACGACATCTCGACGTCGATCTGCGTGAATTCCGGTTGACGGTCGGAGCGCAGGTCCTCATCGCGGAAACAACGCGCGATCTGCATGTAGCGCCCGAGGCCCGCCACCATGCAAAGCTGCTTGAGGATCTGCGGCGACTGCGGCAGCGCGTAGAAGGAGCCGCGCGTCAAGCGCGCCGGCACCAGGTAGTCGCGCGCCCCCTCCGGCGTTGGCTTGATGAGGACCGGCGTCTCGATCTCCAGGAAGTCGTTGGCGTCGAAGAAATCGCGCACGGCCTTCAAGTACTTGTGGCGCACGGTGAGGTTGCGCACCAAGCGCGGGCGGCGCAGGTCCAAGTAGCGGTACTTGAGACGCAGCCCTTCGTCCACGTCTTCATCGAGGTTGACGGGGAACGGCGGAACCTCGCTGCGCGAGAGCACCTGCAGCTCCAGCGCCTCCACCTCCACCTGCCCGGTCTTCAAGCGTGGATTCTCCGTGCCGGCGGGGCGCGCGCGCACGGCGCCGCGCACGCGGATCACGTCCTCGTGGCGCAACGAATGTGCTTCGTCGAACGCGGAGTGCTCCGGGTCGAAGACCACCTGGGTCAACCCGTCGCGATCGCGCAGGTCGATGAACACCAGGCCTCCGTGGTCGCGCCGGCGATTGATCCATCCGTTGAGCTCCACGTGGCTTCCGATGTGGCTTCGGTCGATGGCCCCGCAGCCCAGCCGCTGCATCTCGATCACTCTGCTCCTTGCTGCTTGGTTGAAGTAAGCGCGCGCTTGATGCCGCTCACGTAGTGGTACTGGTAGACGATCTGGCGCGCGATATGCGTCCAGGAGTTCTTCGGGCCCCCGCGGCGCCCCGCGCGCTCGAGGCGATCGTAGACACACGGCGCGTGCCGCAGCAGGCCGTGCAGCGCCAGCGAGACCGGCGTCATCCCCAAGTTCAACTGCACGCGCACGTCGTGATGCTTATGGTAGAAGCGCACCGTCGAGCGCCCCGCCAGCTCCATGCGCCCCTTCTGCTCGTCGTAGCCCACCGGATGCCAGTGGTAGTCGATCGCGTCGGGCTCGTAGACGATCGTGATGCCCGCCTGCCGAAGGCGGTAGCCTAACTCGAGATCCTCGTGGCCGTAACCGGTGAAGCTCTCGTCGAAGCCCCCCAACGCGTCGAGATCGGCCTTGCGGACGGAGGCATTTCCCGTCAGGAAGTAGAGCCACGAGAGCTGCTTGCGGTTGGCGGGGTGGAGCGGCTTACGTTCGTCGCGGTTGCGCGACTGGTGCAGGTAGTCCTTGAGCGAGCTGACCTGAAGCTCCATCCCCACCACGGCGACGCGCTCCCGCTCGCGGTGGTGCGCCCAGTGGCGCGAAAGCAGATCGGGCGACGCGATGATGTCGGCATCGGTGAAGAGCACCACGGTGCCGCGCGCGGCGCGGATGCCGGCGTTGCGAGCCATGGCACGCCCCGTGTAGGGGCCAGGGATATGGCGCAGGCGTTCATCGTTCTCGGCGACATCCGCGAGATACTCCGCGGTTCCGTCGTTGGAGTTGGAGTCGGCCACGATGATCTCGTACCGGTCTGGGGATATGTCCTGACGCAGCAGCGACGGTATCACGTGCCGCAGCGTATCGATCCGGTTGTAGGTCGGAATGACGACCGAGATGTCCATGGTTTACAGCACTCGCTCCAGGCCCTCGAGGACTTCTTCGCGCAGCCGAGCGAGGGACTCGGCATGTACGTCCGCCGGCTTGCGCACCACGGCGCCCGGTACGCCCCACGGGGACCACTCCTGCGAATTCAGCCGGAAGTACCGATGCTCGAAGACGACGACGGTGGGACGCCCCATCGCCGCAGCCACGTGCGTCGCACCCGTGTCCACCGTCACCACGGCAGCGCAACGCTCGAAGACGGCGGCCCACTGCCGTAGGGAGAGGCCGCCGACGAACCGCACCTCCGGCGGGAGGAGGGTTCGCAAGCGCTCTACCTCGGAGCCCGCCTCCTTTCCGTGGGTCACCACGACCTCCTTCCCCAAACGGCGGCGGACAGCATCGATCAACGACACGAAGCTCTCGCGCGTGCTCCCGTCCGCAAGCCAGCGCGGCGCGAAGTGCACGCCCACGCGGCCTGAGTCGGGAAGCAGTTGTGCCGCGGCATCGCGATCCTGCTGGGTAATGGGGAGCACCAGGTGGGGATGGATGACGGTTCCGCCCGCCAACAGCACCAGCTCCAGCACCTGGAGCACTTCGTGGCGGATGGGGCGCTCAGGGTGGCGGTCGGCGTCGCTTGGGTCTGCCTCGCTGACGGCGAAACGCGTGAAGAAGTACGCGGCGGCCACGCGCGCCAACAACCGCCGCCGGTAGACGTAGCCGATGCGCACGTTGGCACGCGTGGCCGCCACTAGCCGATGGTCGCGCGAGATGGGCGCCAGCGCTACGGTCATGTCGTAGGCACCGGCCAGCGAGCGCGCGAAGACGCGGCGCTCGCGCTCGTCCTGCGGGAGGGTGAGGACGCGATCCACGTCTCGGCTGCCATCGAGCACGGTGGCGTTGTAGGGACTGCAGAGCGCCTCGATCCGGGCATCGGGGAAGGAACGCCGGAACGAGGCGATCGCCGGCGTGGAGAGGATGAGATCTCCGATGCGGTCCGTACGGACCAAGAGAATCTTCACCGCGGCGTAGAGCGCTCGAGCTCTTCGAAGTAGGCTTCACGCGCCAACGCGCGCGCGGCCGCCAACTGGAGGAGGGAGAGCGGCGCGCTAACGTCCTGCACCGTGCCCAGCGCGGTCAACAGCGTGCGCGTGTACCGCGTACCGCGCAGCGCACGATGGAGGAGCGTGTGCGGCGCCGTCTGCCCGGTGGCCAACGCCACGCGCCAATGCGAGTTGAGCGCGCGGAATTGGCGTGCCGTACGGGCCTGGGCACGTGCCTGGCGCACCATGCCGGCGATGTCGTGCGCCGTTGGGCGCGGCTTGTGATGGTAGACGACGGCGCGCGGGTTGAAGAGTGAGGGAACGCCTGCATGACGCAGGCGCAGGCCGATCTCTAGATCCTCCCAGCCGTACTCGCTAAAGCTCTCGTTGAAGAGACCCACTTCGTCGAGAAGCGCGCGCGGCAGCGAGACGTTGCTCGTCCAGAAGTAGTTGCCGGAGTAGTTCTTGATCGTCCAGATGGGCGGCGGAAGCTCGTCGAAGCTTTCGACGTTGAGCACGGCGCCGCGCACGATGGCGCGCGGGTGCTCCGCATGCATCGCCATGTGCTCGCGCACCAGTACCGGGGTGGAGAGGATGTCGTCGTCGATGAAGAGGATGATCTCGCCCGTGGCGCGCGCGATGCCGATGTTGCGCCCCTTGGCCAGCCCCACGTTCTCCTGATGGACGACGTCGAAGCGGCAGGGTGCCTGGGGGCGAAGGCGTTCGATCAAGTCGTGCGTGCCGTCGCTGGAGCCGTCGTTGATCAGGACGATCTCGTAGCGTTGCGGGTCGTAGTCCTGGGCGAAGAGCGCCTCCAGAACGCGCCCCAGCAGATGGGCGCGGTTGTAGGTGGAGAGCTGGACGGTGAGATCCATCAGAAGAGGCGTCCGCCGTTGGCGACGTGCTGCTCGGGGGTGATGAGGACCACGCCGCCTTCGCCGTCCGGCAAGCCCAGCGTCAGGACTTCGCTCTTGAAGCCCGCGATGCGGCGCGGCGGGAAGTTGACCACGCCCAACACCTGCCTGCCGAGCAGACTCTCCGGTGTGTAATGCGTCGTGAGCTGGGCGCTAGACGGCTTGCGCCCGATCTCGCCGCCGAAATCGATCTCCAACTGGTAGGCGGGCTTGCGCGCCTCCGGGAAGGGGCGCACCGCGACCACGGTCCCCACACGGATATCGACGGCCTCGAAGGCCGCCAGCGGCTCGATGGTCGATTGTCCCTGCTGTACGTGTTCCACGCGGCTGGCTACGCGCCGGGAGGCGGGCGGCCCTTTACCGCCGCGTTGAAGCCTAGGCCGCTGCTGTCCAACAAGGTTCACCTTGCGATAGAGAGAACCCGCCTTGGCTCGTTTTCGCCTTGTACACACCCCTCGGCCGAGAACCGTAACGATTCTCGGACACCACGTCATGGAACACGATCATCATGCCCCACCACATCGGCATTGTCGCCTGCTCCGCCGAAGGCGCGGCGCTTTGTTATCGGACCATCTGCACTGAAGGCGCGCAGATTCTCGGCCCGCACGGCCATCCCGAGGTCTCGATGCACACGCACTCGCTCGCCGCGTACATGCAATGTATTTATAGCGGCGACTGGCAGGGCGTAGGTGAGCTGATGCTCTCCTCCGCAAGTAAGCTCGCGAGCATCGGGGCCGATTTCCTGGTCTGCCCGGACAACACCATCCACCAGGCGCTTCCTTACATCGAGCCGCGATTACCGCTACGCTGGCTGCACATCGCCGAGGTCGTCGCCGCACAGGCCGCCGAGCACGGGTTCCGGCGCCTCGGCCTGACGGGAACTCGCTATCTCGTCGAGAGCGAGATCTATCCAGAAAAGCTCTCAGCGCGCGGACTGGAATACATGCGCCCGAACACAGCCGAACGCGAAGAAGTCAATCGCATCATCATGGATGAGTTGGTTTATGGCGTCTTCAAGCCCGAGGCGGTCGCTTACCTTCAGCGGGTCATCGGACGGATGAAAGATG
The DNA here is from genome assembly GCA_004297985.1 of bacterium. Taxonomy (GTDB): domain Bacteria; phylum Vulcanimicrobiota; class Vulcanimicrobiia; order Vulcanimicrobiales; family SCRA01; genus SCRA01. Next base: position 15,854 of record SCRA01000046.1, read on the forward strand.
AGGGCTGCGACGCCGTCGTACTCGGCTGCACCGAGATCCCCTTGATCATGAACGAGTCGAATTCTCCGCTGCCGACGCTCGATTCCACACGCTTGCTTGCGCGGGCGGCGCTACGCCGGGCGGTGCAGGGCCAGTCGAAGACTTGACCGTCGACAGCGATGATGCATCTCGCACCTTTACTCCTGGCCGCCACGTTGACGGCGCCGGCACCCGGCGTCGGCGAGCGCGCGCTCACGCTCACCGTGGACGGCGAGCGGATCCCAGCCGCGTTGGACCTGCCCGACCGTTCGCCGGCCAAGGGCGCGGTGCTCATCGTTCCCGGCGCGTTCAACAGCGACGTGGACGGAAACTATCCCAATCAAAGCTTCTATCCGCACACATACGCGGACATCGCACGCGGCTTGGCGGCGTGCGGCTACGCCACACTGCGTTACGCCAAGGACGGCGAAGGCAGCGGTACCACGATCGACGATGCCGCGGCGGGCGAGCGCCACCATACGTTTGCCGAGCGCATCGTGGTAGCGCGGGCCGCGTTGCAAGCTCTTCACGAGGTATCCGGCGATGCGCCGCTGGCGGTTGCCGGGCACAGCGAGGGCGGCCTCGTGGCGACGCTGTTGGCGGCACAGGATCCAAACGTGCGCGCGCTGATCGAGCTGGAGGCCCCAGGCCGTCCGATCCTCGACCTGGTGCAGAGGCAGGCCTTGGCTGCGATCGACGGCTCCGAGCAGACCGGCGCGGTTTCGCCGCAGGCCGCAATCGTTGAAAAAGGGCTCTTCGCGCAAGTGATCGCGGGGGTTCGCCTCGGCGTAAACCCTCCCCCAAACGTGCTGGGCGATCCGCTGATAGCTCGCTACTTCGGCAAGCCCATCGGCGTGGAGTTAGCTTATCTACGCGAAGAAGACCGCATCGATCCCGCGCGCGCCATCGCCGGCGTTCGCCAGCCCGTGCTGATCGTCGAAGGCGCGGCCGACAACGTCGTTCCTGCCGAGGACGCGATGCACCTCAACCTCGCGCGTGTGTCGTTGCGCTTGCCGACGATGCTGAAGATGCTCCCCGGCGATCAGCACTACTACAAGCGCGTGCCGCCCGAAACGACGCCGCTCGCGACGATGCACCTGGAAGGCGAGACGGACCCCGCCGTGGTTCAAACACTCGCGGAGTGGCTCTCCGCCACCGTATCGGCCGCGGCACCGCGATAGCGCCGCGCACGCAGCCACGCGGGAATCGCCGCCGCCAACGGATAGAGCATGCCCCAGCCCAGGAACGGATAGATGACGGCGCTGGTAGCCAAGGCGATCCATGCCAGGCTCGCGCCGCCGCGCGTCCGCGCCAGCTTCACGCCCGCCGCCGTCCCCAGCAGATAGGTTGCGACAAAGCTAGCCGAGGGAAACAGGATCAGCGTCTGCAGCGAGAAGGCACCGGAGATGAGCGCCGTCAGAACACCGATGCTGAGCACGCCGATAATGAATAGCCCGCCGGCAGGCACTCCGGCGGCGTTGCCGATGCCTAGGAACGCCGGCGCCATCGAGCGCTCCGCTAGCGAGCGTGCCAGCGATGCCGCGCCGCCCAGATAGGTCACCAGCATCGCGCAGACGCAGGCGATCGCCAGCATCCCCGTCACCCAACCGGCGGCGACCCCAAGCGAGCTCTGCATCACGAGCACCAGCGACGCCGCACTGCGCCCGCCGCCGTAGCTTCCCGTGCCGATGGTGACCACAGCGGTGCCCAGATAGAGCATGGTGACGACGACGGCGGCGATGATGACGGCGGGAACGAGATCGTGGCGCGGATCGCGGAACTCACCGGAGAGGTGCGTCACCGCCTCCCAGCCGATGAACGACCAGAAGAGAATCGCCGCAGCGCGCCCCACGCCCACGACGCCGTTCGGCGCGAAGGGCACGAAGTGCTCGGCACGCACGTGCCAGATCCCGCCGCCGACGGCCACCGTCAACAGCACGGCGATGGCGCCCACCACGCCTACCTGCAGCCAGGCCGCCGTGTGCATGCCTCGGTAGTTGACGGCCAGCACTCCCAGCAACATCGCCAGCGCAAGGGGGCCGACCGCAAACGCCGGCAGACCGAAGGCGACCGCCGCGTAGGTGGCGGCGACGTAGGTGGAGATCGGCGCACCGATCGGTATCGCCAGGAAGAAGAGCCAGCCCACGAGCGCACCGGCGCCCTGGCCGAACGCTCGCTCGACGAACGTCGAGACGCCCCCGCCGCCCGGGAAGCGGGCGGCGAGCGTGGACATCGTCAGCGCCATCGGCACCGCCACCATGGCCATCACGACCCACGCCACAAGCGAGGCGGGACCGGCGAGGTCCGCCGCCAGCGCGGGAACGATGAGCACGCCGGAGCCCAGGACGGCTCCAACGTAGAGTGCGACGGCGTGAAGGCGGCCGAGCGCCGAGTGCGAGGACATGCGGTGAGTGATTCCTGTGGACGAATGCTACGCCGTCATGGTAGCATCGTTCTCTCAACGCCTTGCACGATTGTTTCGATGAAAACCATCGCCTGCAACGATGATCCACGGAGGGCACGCGCCCATGGAGCTGCGCCAACTCGCCACCTTTCGCACCGTCGCCAAGACGCTGAACGTCACGCGCGCGGCCGAGGAGTTGAACTACGCGCAGTCGAGCGTGACGGCGCAGATCCAGGCACTGGAAGAGGAGCTGGAGACGCCGCTCTTCGAGCGCCTGGGGCGCCGCATCGTGCTGACCGGCGCCGGCGGACGTCTCGTGGCGTATGCCGAGCAACTGCTTCGCCTGGCCGGAGAGGCACGCAGCGCGGTTGGGCGCAACGGCGAGGGCGTCGACACGCTGCGCATCGGTGCGCCGGAGTCGCTGTGCGCCTATCGCCTTCCGCGAATGCTCACAGCCTTTCGCAAGCGTTTCCCGCGCGTCCAGCTCGTCTTTCAGCCCGGCCTCTGCCCCGATCTCCGGCGCTCCGTCGGCTCAGGCGAGATCGACGTGGCGTTCCTGTTGGAGGAGCACCAGTTCGCCGGCGATCTCACGATCGAGACGCTGCTCCGCGAGCCGCTTGTGTTGATCGCCGAGCCGCGGCACCGTCTGGCGCGCCGCGCGCGCATCTCTCCGCGCGATCTGGAGGGCGAGCCTATCCTCGCCGTCGAGAAGGGCTGCACGTACCGCGCGCGTTTCGAGGAGCTGCTGGCACAGAACGGCGTGCGCCCTTCGAGCACCATCGAGTTCGGCAGCAATGAGGCGATCAAACAATGCGTGGCGGCCGGAGCGGGCATCGCCATCCTCCCCGAGATCGCCGTACGCGCGGAGATCGCCAAAGGAATGCTAACGGCGCTACCGCTCTCGCTCGCCTCGCTGCGCTTCTACACCGTCATGGCATGCCACAAGGACAAGTGGCTCTCGCCGCCTCTGGCCTACTTGCTGGAGCTGGCGCGCGAGACCATGCGCGCCAGCGTCGCCTCTACGGCGTCACGATGATCTTGCCGACGTTCTGCGCCGTCTCCATGCGCCGGTAACCTTCGGCCGCGCGCTCGAGCGGGAGCACCACGTCGATCACCGGCGCGATCTTGCCCTCGCCGTAGAGCGCGATCAGCGCCGCCATCTCCCGATCCAACAGATCGGCCTGCCCCCACAGATGGCCGATGTTCACGCCGATCACGCCGCGGTTGGCGGCCATCAGCGCAAGCGGGCTGAAGCGCGGAATCGAGAGCCCTTGGCGCAACACATGGAAGAGCCTGCGGCGCTCGCCGCGCTGCATGTTCGCGAAGCCGTAGACCACGATGCGCCCACCGGGCTGCAGCAGCTTGTAGCCTTTCATCGTGTCGCGGCCGCCCAGCGGGTCGAGCACGATGTCGACGCCGTGCCCATCGGTGAGACGGCGCACCTCCTGTGTGTAGTCGATGGTGTGGTAGTCGATGGGATGCGTGCATCCGTTGGCGCGCAGCGCCTCATGCTTGCGCGCAGAGGCCGTGCCGAACGTGGTGACGTTCTCCACCGTGCGGCAGAGCTGAAGCGCCGCCGTCCCCACGCCGCCAGCCGCCATGTGCACCAGCACCGCTTCACCCGGCCGCAGGTTCGCGGAGTGAAAGAGCATGTGGTAGGCGGTGAGGTAGGTGACGGGTAGGGCCGCAGCCGCCTCGAACGGCATCTGCGGTGGAATCGGCAGCACTCGGCCGGCGCGTACGCAGAGCAGCTCCGCATGCGCGCCGAATTTCGTTAACGCCACCACGCGCTGGCCGATGCGCGCGGCGTCGACGCCCTCGCCCACCGCGTCGATCACCCCGGAAGCCTCGTAGCCCAGGATTACCGGCGGTCTGGGGGCATCAGGGTAGAGACCTTGGCGTGCCATCAGCTCGGCGAAGTTGAGACCGCAGGCATGGACGCGAATGCGCACCTCGCCGGCTTGGGGTACGGGATCGGGACTCTCGCGCACGGCCCAGGCATCGCCGCCGCCGTGCTTGACCAACCAGAGTGCGCGCATGTCGGCACCTCCTTTCGTACGCTCTAGACTCGGGTGAGCAATGCCTCGCAGGCCGCGATCACGCGCTCGGGATCGAGCTCGCGCAGGCAGGCGAAGTCGGGGCAGTTCTCCTTGCGATGCCACGCCGGACACGGATACACGGGCTCGACGACCGCGGTGCGCGGCCCCAGCGGCGCCCAACGCCGCGGCTCGTCGGTCTGCAGCGCGAAGATGCCGACGGTCGGCGTGCCCAGGCACGCGGCCAGGTGCATCGGTCCCGAGTCGACGGCGACGCACAAGCGCGCCCCTTCCAGCAGCGCGGCAAGCTCACCGAAGGTCGTCTCTCCCGCCAGGCTGCGCGCGCCCCCGCCGTGCGCAACCTCCTCGGCGATCGCACGATCCGCTTTGGTGCCGCTCACCAGCACGGGGAGGGAGAAGCGTTCGCGCAACCGCGTGGCGAGCGCTGCCAGCGTGGCGATCGCCCATGGCCGCTCGCCCAAGTCGAGCCCGCGCGTGGGGTGAAGCACGATGTAGCCATCGTTCCCGATTCCCAGCGCTGCGAAGCGCGCGCGCATCGTGGCGCGTGTCGCCTCGTCGACGCGAAAGCTCGGTGTGGGATCGACGTCGGGGCAACCCGCCGCACGCGCATAGTCCAGCAAAATCTGCGTCCAATGCGACCCGTGGTCGCCCAGCTCGCTGCGCACGGTGACGCGGCGGTTGAAGAGCAGCGAGTAGGTGCGGCGCGCCTGCCCCACGCGCAGCGGGATGCCCGCGAGAAGCGGCAGCAGCGCATAGCGCTGGGTGGCCCAGGTGACGATCGCGACGTCGAAGCGCGCGGCACGCAGACGGCGCACCATCGCGAGGATATCGGCGTCGTCGAGCCAGACGTCGCTGAGCTCGGGATTCCCGTGCAGCACCCCACGGTGGCGTGGCGCCGTCAGCGCGATGACGTCGCGCACCCCCGCCGCCCGCAAGGCACGCGCCACCGGAGTGGAAAGCAGCACGTCGCCGGCGCCGCCCCCCGCGCAGATCACGAGCGCACGTTCGAGGTTTCGCATGCCGGTGCGGCAGTTTGCCGTCAGCGGCCCGATGCCTTTATACTATGTGTATGACGCGAGACGAGATCATCCGACAGATCCGTGTGGGCGAGATGAAGAGCACGACGAGCGGTCTCGCCCCCGAATACGTTCAGGCCAATCTGGTCGTGGTTCCCGAAGCCTACGCGGCGGACGTGCGCGGCCTCTGCCAGCGCAATCCGGTTCCTTGCCCCTTGGTCGAAGAGCTGGCTCCCGGCGCCGTGGAGCCGCGGTGCGCTCCCGGGAGCGACCTGCGCACCGATCTCCCCGGCTATCGGCTCTGGATCGATGGAGAGTTGAAAGAGCGCCGCCATGACGTGCGGGATCTCTGGCGCGTCGATTTCGTGGCGTTCTTGATCGGCTGCTCGTTCACGTTCGAGCGCGCGCTGGTCGACGCGGGCTATCGCTTACGTCACCAGGAGCTCGGGCGAACCGTGCCGATGTTTCGTACGAACGTGCCGCTAGCGCCCTCTGGGCGCCTCCACGGGCGCATGGTGGTCAGCATGCGCCCATTTCCCGCGGAAAGCGTGGAGGGCGTACGCACGGTAACACGTGCCTACGCGGAGGGTCACGGCGAGCCGGTGCACTGGGGTGATCCCGCGCAGATCGGCATCGCCGACATCAGCCGCCCGGACGAAGGGGACCCTCTCCCGCTCGAGCCGGGTGAGGTCCCCGTCTTCTGGGGTTGCGGCGTGACGCCTCAGCTCGTGACCATCGAGAGCAAGCTCCCCTTCGTGATCACCCACGAGCCGGGGTCGATGTTCATCACGGCCTTGCGCCACGAAGAGTACGCTACGACGGGTAGTTGAGCTTGCAGATTCCCGCCTGCACGGCGGACGACTGCGCGATCTTCTCCGGCGGCTGACGATCGACGATCTCGAGGAGATCGTGAGCGTTGCCGCCGGGTCCCGTCTTACGCAGCTCGCCGAACCACATCGGCCACATGAGCTGATGATCGATGGCGCGGTACTCCGAAGTACCGTCCCAGAGCCCGCTGAATTTCGCACCCGACAACGTCTTGGAGACCTTGACGGCGTCGGTCGTCTTGGCCTCGTTGATCGCCCACAGCAGCCGATCGACGGCCACGTGCGCGAACGCGGAGTGCGCGGTAGGCGGCTCCTGGTGCGTCTTGGTATACGCGGAGACGAAGTCGGCGGCCGCCTTGTTGCCTTTGCCGAAGACCAAGTCGCCCTTGTAGTACCACTCGACGCCCCAAAAACCGACGCGTGCCTCCTCGGGGAGCGCCCACGCCGTCTCGAGATCGATCTGCGGACCCGCCACTGGGAACTTCTTGAGCAAGCCAAAGCTGCTGGCTTGCTTCAGGAAGTTCACCAGGTCGTTTCCGTTGACGATGGCGATGATGCAATCCGGCTTGGCGCCCTCGATCTTCGTGAGGTAGGTGCTGAAGTCGCTGGTGCCCAGCGGCGTGAGATCGTAACCGACGACTTCACCGCCGACCGATTTGAGTACGTCTTGGTATCCGGCGGCGATGGCATGGCCGAACGCATAATCGGGCGCGACCAGATACCACTTCTTGCCGAATTTCTTGGCGATCGAATAGCCCGTGGCATGTGTCTGCATCCACGTGGCATGGCACGTCTGAAATGTGTTCCAATGACACTGGGCCCCGGAGATCTGGTCGGCGTGGCTCCCCGAGTCGATGAACGGCACGTTCATCGCGGCCGCGGCGGCGCTGATGGAGAGCGCAGCCGAAGAGTTGATGGTACCGGCCAACGCCACGGCTTTGTCTTGATTGACGAGCTTGCGCGCCTTCTCCACGGCGACGCCGGGATTGTTCTGATTGTCCTCGACGAGCAGTTGTACCGGGCGTCCCATCACGCCGCCGCGCTTGTTCCACACGTCGACGGCCATCGTGGCACCGCGGACCTCACTGCGCGCGAACGCCGCGTAGGTGCCGGTGACCTCCTCGACGAGTCCGATCTTGAGCGCTTCCGCGGCGTCACCGCGGCTGGGGATGAAGGCGGGGAAGCCGGCTACGAGTGCGGCGGTTCCTATACCGGCACCCTTCAGGAACGTATCCCTACTGAATGCGTGGTCTGTCATGAGTAATGATGCCTCCATTGGAAAGCGGATACCCGACACGCGGCCTGCATTCGCCAGTCTAACGAGACGCTCTTTCTTGCATCACGCGCAAGATGGGCAGGAGAGCCTCGGCTCGAACGGGAGAATACGATGCGCGCGCGTTACGGCGCGCTCGTCTGTTGAGGAGGAAGCATGTTCGTCGAAGGGGCGCGAGGTCCCGAGCCCGATCCATCCGTCATCAGCATGTTGAAAGGGCTGAGCCCTTCCACGCTCGGCCATCTCACCGATTTCGGCTTTCCACGCGGCCTGCGCCCGCTTTTCACACCCATCTCCTTCGCCGGCCCTGCCGTCACGGTGCGCATCCCGCACATGGACTCGGCAGCGGTTCACGCCGTAATGGACGTGGTGAAGCCCGGTGATGTGGTGGTCGTGGACCAATCAGGTGACGAGGATCGCGCCCCGTGGGGGAGCCTCGTCACGACCGCGGCGATGGCCAAGCAGGTCGCCGGCGCCATCGTGCAGGGCGGCGTCACCGATGTGCGTCAGCTCACGGAGTGGCGCTTTCCCATCTTCTCGCGTACCGTCTCGGCGCTTACCACGCGCATCCTCGGCGTCGAGGGCGCGATCAACGTTCCCGTGGTGATCGGCGGCGCGCTGGTGCGCCCCGGCGACATCGTGTGGGCCGACGACAACGGCATCGCGATCTTGGATCCGAGCGATGCCGCGCGTTGGGCGCGTATCGTCGCGGGGAAGGAAGCGGCGGAGCCCGCACTCTTGGACCACATCCGCGCCGGCGAATCGTTGGCGACGCTCAGTGGTGCACGCGAGCTGCTGCGGCGCAACGCCGCGGAGGAACAGTAGACACGATGACTGCTTCAGAGGCACGCGCTCGCGCGAAGGCACACCCCGACTGGAACATCTTCATCTCGTACACGAACGAGGAGGGGAACGGCCCCGCCGTGGCCGTCAAGGATCTGGTGCACGTCAAGGGCACCGTCACCACCGGCGGCGGAGTGGTGCTCCCCAAGGAGATCGACAAAGAGGACGCCCCTGTCGTCGCGCGCCTGCGTGCGCACAACTGCGTGATGGTTGGGAAAGTCAACCTGCACGAGTTCGCCTACGGGCTCACGAGCATCAACCCGCACTACGGCACGGTCCACAACCCCAAGGCGCCGGGGCACGTCGCCGGCGGATCCTCGGGCGGCTCCGCGGCGGCGGTGGCCGCCGACCTGTGCGACTGGGCCATCGGCACCGACACCGGCGGCTCCATCCGCAACCCCGCGGCGATGTGCGGCGTCACCGGCTTCAAGCCCACCGTGGGCACCGTCAGCACCGAAGGCGTGATTCCGCTCAGCACCACGCTCGACACCATCGGGCCCCTGGCGCACGACGTGATCCAAGCGGCCGGCGCGCTCGCGATGATGTGCGACGTGCAGCACCTGGTGCCCGCGGCGCCGCGTCCGCTCTCCTCATTCCGCTTGGCCATTCCGTCACCCGAATGGGTCGGCGAGCTCGACGCGGAGGTGAGCGCCGTCTGGCAGCGCGTCTCCGCCGGCCTGCCGGCAATCGCGCTCCCAGACCGCCTGCGCATGGCCAACGTCTCACTGGCGATCATGTTCCGCGAGGCTTATGAGTACCACCGACGTTGGATCGAAGCGGATTCTTCGCGCTACGGCACCGACGTGCTCGCCACGCTGATGCGCGGCAAGGACGTGACGCAGGCCGACTACGACCGCGCGCAAGAGGAGCTGCTGGCGGTGCGCCGCGAGACCGAGGAGGCGATGCAGGACGTCGACGCGATGCTGGTGCCGGCCACCGCGATCGCTCCGCCGCTGGTGACTGCGAGCAGCTTAGAGATGCGCGAGCCGCTCTCGCGCTTCACGCGGCCGTTCAACGTAACGGGGCAGCCCGTCTATGCGCTGCCGTATCCTACGACCGGACTTCCGATCGGGGTGCAGGCCGTGGGACACTTCGGCCACGATGCCGACCTGGTACCGGCGGCATGGGCACTCGAGCGCGCCTGGGCAGGGAGGGAATAGCCGCTCCCCCGCTAGAGGGCGCTCGCGATCACTGCCGCGAGGACACCAACGAGTGCGATGGCAACGGCAGCCGCCAGGCCGCCGGGGCCACCATCCGTTGGCGGGAGCGGCCTTCGCACGCGCCTTCCATCCACGGTGAGCGCAACTGCGCTCCAGAGGTTTCTACTCATACGGCCACTCTAAACCCTGACTGTGCCGGCAGGGTGGCATCGACGTCGCACCCGCGATGGGTTGCCTAGAGAAAGATGATCGCCAGGAGAAAAACTTCGACGGCGATGGCAATGGCCAGGGAGACGATCGCTCCAAAGAGGCTGTAGCCGGCGCCCGCGCGGCGCCCGCGCGACATGTGGGCCATGAAGAGCGGGAAGTTACGACTGGAGGGATCGAACGGCGGTTTGTCCATGGCCACAGCGTACCCTGGCGCGGTGCCATCCGGCTGGCACGGTGCAAGTGCCCCGCATCTATGCCGTCCCGATGAGTACGGCTGCCGCCTGCGCGAGGCGGGCGCCGTAGGCCTCCGCAGACTCGTCCTCGGCGGGCTCGAGGACGACGCGATACGGCGCATTCCATGGATGCCACTGCTTGGCCAGCCGCTCCCCGTGCTGGCGCGGGAAGATGTCGGCCACGGGCGTCCCCACGGCACCCGCCACGTGGGCGGCGCCGGAGTCCGGCGTGATCAGCACGCCCGCCGCGGCCACGGCACGCAGCCACTGCCCCTTCGCGCCCAGCGGATCGCAGGGATGGCCGCTGGCGGCAGCCAGTTGTCGCCCCAGCGCCAACTCGCCCGTGTGTGCCAATAGGCGCGCCTTGGGAATCGCGCTCAGCGCGCGCCCCATCCACGTTGCGTCGCGCCCCGGCGGGATCAGCTTGTGCGTCGCCTGCACGGCCACCACGTCCACGCGCGAGACGTGGTCCACGCTCAGCGCCTCGCGCGAGGCGGTGAGATCGTGCGGCGGCTCACCGCGCACCAGCCCCGCCTTCACGCCCAGCGCAAAGAGCTGGCGCACTTCGTGCGGCTGCTCCACCCATGCCGCTGGGCGATAGACCACGCGCGTGCAGCGCCAGCGCGCCCACAGCGACTTGAACGGCTTCTCGAAGGCATTCCAGAATCCGATGCGTGTGCGGATACCGGCTATCGCTGGGAGGCGATAGGCATCGGGCTCCTCGGAGCAGATCAGCGCCACATCGTAGCTGCCCGGGATCTCGCGACGCACCTGTTCGAACGAGGCCTCCGTGGAGCCATGTGGGCGTACCGCATCGGGCACCAGCACGTGCACGCGCGCGAAGAGCCCGCGTGCGAAGAGATCCTGGTTGCGCGGTGAGAGCACGGCGCCGACCTCGCAGCCGGCATCGCGCAGCGCCAGCGCCAGCGGCAGCACGGCCAGCGCGTCGCCGATGCCGTCCATGCGCACCAAGAGTACGCGCGCCGATTGGGACGAACGAGAGGTCACGGGCCAGCCTACCATTCGGGCGCGCCGAACGTCAACTCTCGTTGACGCTATCGGTGCGACGCCTAGGCGGCGATGCGGTAGCCCAATCCGCGCACGGTCTCGATCGCCGTCCCCGCGTCGCCTAGCTTGCGGCGCAGGCGGTAAATGGAGACGCCGACCACGTTCGACGGCTCATCGAACGGAGCGCCCCAGACCTGTTCTTCGATGCGCTCCCGCTCCAGCACGATGCCCGCGTTGCGCACCAGATACTCGAGCAGTTGGTATTCTCGCGCGCTCAGCGCCAGCTCTTCTCCGTCCACCAGCGCACAGCGCCTGCGCACGTCGACTTCGATCACGCCCGCGCGGTAACGTGCGCTGCGCTGCGTTCCGGCGCGGCGTACCACCGCGCGCAAGCGCGCCAGGAAGGCATCGACGTGAAAAGGCTTGACGACGTAGTCGTCCGCGCCGGCATCGAGTCCCGCGACGAAATCACCGACGTCGTCGTGCGCAGTGAGCATCACTACCGGAACGTCGCTGGCTGCCTCGCGCAGCCGCCGGCAGATATCCAAACCACTCACGCCCGGAAGGTTGCGAGCTACCACGACGGCATCGTACGCACCATCGGCCGCCATATGGTCTCCTGTGCGGCCGTCCGTCGCGATGTCGATCACGTAGCCTTCTCCCTCCAATGTCTCACGAAGTGTTTCAATGGTCGATGGATCGTGGTCAGCGATGAGGATTCGCACTGTTAGCTTCCCGTTATCTTCAATCTTTAGTATGCGCCAGTCGAGTGCGATGCACTCGATCGTCACTGTGGACAGGAGATGAAGATGATGAAGATTCGATCACTCAGACTCAGTTACGCGACGCTACTCGGAGCACTGCTCTTCGCGTCGGCCGGAACGGCGATCGCGTCGGCGCAACAGCAGCCGACCAGTACGGCCGTACCCATTATGCAGAGCTCGATCACGCACAGCGTGATGAATAGTGACCTCGATGACGACATCGAGTCACCCTATCAGCGAGCATTCGAGCGTCGGCAGAGCGAGCGTGCGATGCACCTGTTGCTGGAGGTAGGCCCGTAGCGGGGGTTCAGCGGGACCGCAACTCGCGTTCCATCTCCGAGAGATAGACGCCGTCGAGCAGTTGGGCGCGCGCCGCCTTCTCCAGCAAGTGCGGCACGCGTCCGGCGGCGAGCGCGCCGGCCAGCAGGGCGCGCACGGGCTTGGGCGTCAGCAGGCGCCCCTTCCAGCGATTGACCGCGTAGGCGCCCGTGGCGAGGATGGCGTCGTGTGAGGGACGCTTTTGCACGTAGCGCGCCGCCATCCGCCCTTTCTCCGCCGCTTTGCGCAACTGCGCATCCAGCGTCTCGGTTGCCGGCGGTTTGATGTGCCAGAGATAGGCTTCCCAGGCGAAGCGGCGCTCCACGCCGGCGTCGCGTAGCCGCGCGCCCAGCTCGGTATCCTCCCAGCCGTAGAGATCGAATGCCTCGTCGAAGCCGCCCACCGCGCGCAGCCGCTCGCGCCCCACGCTGACGTTGCACGTACAGAAGAAGGCGCGCGAGAAGTTGCGCGGACCGGGCAGCGGGCGGTCGTCATGCGAGGGAACGTTGATGATCGGCCCGCTCACCGCGAAGGACGCGCCATCGCCATCCGCGTGGGCACGCGCATGCCCCGCCAGCCACTCCAGCGGCAGTACCACATCATCGTCGCAGAAGACGACGATCTCGGCGCGTGCCTGCGCGATGCCTCGATTACGGGCCAGACCACGATTGGGGCGCTCCTCACGGATGCCGCGCAGATCGAGCACCGAGCTGAAGCGCGCGATGACGGCCGGCGTTTGGTCGGAACTGCCGTTGTCGACCACGATCACTTCGAACGGCTCGCGGGTGACTTGCTGCTCCAGCGAGGAGAGCGCCGCCTCCAGGAAGTTTGCGCGATCCTTGGTGGCGATGATCACGCTAAGCGACGGCACGGAGCTCCTCCAGCAACGCTTGGGCCATGCGATCGGCGGCGCCGCGATGGCGCGTATAGAGCGTCCCCAGGCGCTTGCGCATCACGCGCAGGCGCTCCTCGTCGTGCGCCACATCGAGCGTCACGCGCGCCACGTGTGCCGGCATCAGCGTGCCGCGCAGCTCCGGGGCTACCATTTCGCCGATGTCGATGTTGGGCTGCGAGGCGAGCGGAAAGCGCTTACTGACCCGCGCGATCACTGCGCGCTTGAGGTGCACCCCCACGAACGGCACGCGATCCAAGTAGGTCAGCGGCCCGTTCACCACCACTTTCTCCGGCAGATTGAGCGGCACGCAGGCGAGATACGGCGTGCCCAGCGCCGCCGCTTCGATCGTCTTGGTGCCGGGGATGGTCAGCACCAGGCGCGCCTTGGCCATCGCCGCGGCACTGCGCCGCGTGACTGGGAAACGCTCGCCCGTGCGCTCATCGACAATTTCCAGGGTGAACTCGCCATCCTCCACGCGCCCGCGCGAGCCGTAAACCAACGGGTCGCCGCCGGTGCGTAGCGCCGCCTCCACCTCCTGACGGCTGGTGAACGGCGAGAGCGCGAAGCCCACTGGAACCTCCCGCGCCAGACGGCGCAGCTCCACCGCGGCACGCAGGAAGAACGGGATGAGGTGGGCCACCTCCTCGCGGCGCGAGCCGGGGAGGATCACGATGCCTCCGGGTGCCAGCTCGCTAAGCGACTGCGCATCGTCCAGCGCTCCGTCGATGGCGAGGTTGCCCACGATCTCCACCTGCGATGGCACGGCGCCGTTGCGGATCAACTGCTCGCGGTTGTTCTCGTCGACGGCGAAGATGCGCCGGAAAAGCGCATGCTTCTTACGTGCGCCGAACTTGTAGCCGTAGGCGGGCGCGTGGAACTTGCGCGCCAAGAGCGCCGAGTGGGCGAGATCGCCGCCGAGGTACTGCAAGGCGTCGACGCGATCCAATGAGCCGGATACCAGGAACTTCAAGTACTCGCTCGGCGCGTAGGCGGTGGCGGAGGGAAATTGCTCTCGCACGACTTCGGCTTCATGGCCGCTGGCGTACTCGCAGGGCGAGAAGAACACGTGGAGGTCCAGCTCCGGCTCGCGACGGTAGAGAGCGCGCGCTAACGGGCGCAGCCAGCCCATCGTCTCGCCGGGGCCGTTGCTGGCGACGGCGATCCTCACGACGTGCGCTCCGCGCCACGGCGCAAGATCTCGCTGGTCGAATGGCCGTCAAGGTGCGGGGCCAGCAGCACCTCGCCGCCGTAGGCACGCACGATCTCGGCCTCGGGAAGATCCTCCTCGCGGTACTGCGCGCTCTTGACGATGGCGTCGGGCTTCAGCGCCTCGATCAATCGCTCGGGCGTGAGCTCGTCGAAACGCACGACGCCGTCGACGCTGCGCAGACCGGCCAGTACGTGGGCGCGATCCTCGTACGGGTTGATGGGGCGCGGCGCACCCTTGAGCGCGCGCACGCTCTCGTCGCCGTTGAGGCCTACGATAAGCGCGTCGCCGTGCTTACGCGCCCAAGCCAGGTACATCACGTGGCCCGCGTGGAGCACGTCGAAGCAGCCGTTGGTGAAGACGACACGCCGGCCTGCGGCGCGCTGTTCTTCACGCCACGTGCGCGCCTGCTCTACGCCGGCGAAGATATGCGCGAAGAACTCGCTCATCCCACTCGCTCCGCTTCACTCCGCTCGTGGGAACCCGGTTCTTCCAAAGTCCCTCCGGGAGCGCATTCGTGCCAGACGCGAATGCTCACAATTGTGCCGTATCGGCCGAGCCGTCGGCGCCGTCGTAGTGTTGCAGCAACTCCACGATCTCCTCGGGGCTGGCGGCAGCCGTCCCCAGCTTCTCAACGACGGCACCCGCCGCGAAGTTCGCCAGGGTCACCGCGTCGAGCACGGGAGTGCCGGCCGCCAACGCCAACGTCAGCACGGAGATCACCGTGTCACCGGCGCCGGAGACGTCGAAGACGGTGCGCGCCACGGCGGGGACGTCGAAGCGCGGCTTGCCGGGCGAGAAGAGCGACATGCCGTGCTCGCCGCGCGTGATCAGCGCGTGCATGCAGCCCAGGCGTTCCAGGAGCGCGCGGCCGGCCTGCTCGAGCGTGGCATCGTCCCCGATCGTGACGCCGGCAGCTTTCGCCGCCTCGCCCGCGTTTGGTGCGATGCAGGTGACGCCGGTGAAGAGATCGAGGTTGGCGGGCTTGGGATCGGCGGTGACCACGCTGCAGGCGCTCAACGCCGCCTCAACCAGCGTGCGGGTGAGCAGGCCCTTCGCGTAGTCGCTGAAGATCACCGCGTCGACGTCGCGCGCCGCCGCGCGCACGTGCGCCGACAGCTTCGCGGCGGTGGCCTCGGGGACGGCGGTGGCGCGCTCCCAGTCGGCACGCACCACTTGCTGGTTGTGCGCCACGATGCGCGTCTTGCGCGTGGTAGGGCGGTCGTGCGCGACGAAGAGGCCGTCGTCGTTGACGCCAAGCTCGCTCACCATGCCGCGCAGACGCTCGGCGACACGGTCGTCCCCCACCACGCCGGCCAGGCGCACATCGGCACCCAACACACGCAGGTTGGTGGCCACGTTGGCAGCACCGCCCAGCGTGAAAGAGTGGTCGGTCACCTCCACCACGGGCACGGGGGCCTCCGGTGAGATGCGCGAGACGCGCCCCCAGATCCACTCGTCAACCATCAGGTCGCCCACCACCAAGACGCGGCGGCCGCGCATGCGTTGAAAGAGCGCGTAGGCTTGCGGGGCGCTAAGATGCGGCACGGGCGTCTTTCTCGTGGCCGGCGGCCTGGTCGCTCGCGAGGATCCACTGCGCGGCGGCCAGCAGGTCGGCGGCGTCGCGGTCCGCCGTTGCACCGCGTTCATCGGCGTAGGGACCGCCGATGATGCGCACCGTGCGCAGCCGCGCGTTGCGCCCCGCCTCGATATCGCGCGGGCGATCACCGATCGCCACGCTGCCTTCGCGTGCGTAGCGGTGCTCCGCGATGGCGCGCTCGATCATGCCGGGCTTGGGCTTGCGGCAATCGCAGCCATCGCGGTCCAGGTGCGGGCAGAGGTAGAAGGCCTCGATCCGCACATCGCCGAGCTCTCGCAGTCGGCGCTGCAGCTCCGCGTTCACCCGCTGCGCGTCTTCCAACGTCAGCCGTCCGCGCGCGATGCCGCTCTGATTGCTCACCACCACCAGCGCGTAGCCGTGCTCTTGCAGCAGCTTGAGCCCTTCGGCGGCATGCGGCACGAGGCGCACCTGGCGAGGGTCGGAGGGGTAGCCCACATCCGCCATGATGGTGCCGTCACGATCGAGGAAAACCGCGCGTCTGCTCACGGTGACTCCAACCTCACGGGGTGAGGAAGAGTTCCTGCTCTACCAGGTCGCAGATGATGTGGCCCATCGTGATGTGGACCTCCTGGATGATGGCGGAGTAGCCGTCCGGCCCGATCAAACTGTGGTCGGCGATCTGGGCCACCTTGCCGCCGCCGTTGCCCGTGAAGGCGATGGTCACGGCGCCGGCCTTCTTGCCGGCCTCCAGCGCCAGCACCACGTTGGACGAGGTGCCGCTGGTGGTGATGCCCACCACCACGTCGCCGGGGCGGGCGAAGGCCTCCACCTGGCGCGCGAAGACGCGCTCGTAGCCGTAGTCGTTGCCGATGGCGGTGACGGCGGAGGGGTTGCAGGCCAGCGATTCGGCGGCCAGAGCCGGGCGCTCGCGCAGGAAGCGGCCGGTGAACTCGGCGGCGATGTGCTGGGCGTCGGCGGCGCTGCCGCCGTTGCCGAACCAGAGCGACTTGCCGCCGGCCCGGTAGCAGCGCACCAACGCGGCGACGATGGCGTGAACCTGCGCCTCGTAGCGCGGCTCGTCGAGCAGGCCTTTGCGGTCCGCCAGGATCTCGCGGAAGCCGCGTGTGCCGTTGATATCTACGGTGCGATCCAAAAGAGCACCTCATCCACCTTGACCAGCTCGCCGTTCTGGGGGCCGATCTTCGTCACCGTACCCGCAACCTCGGCCGTGATCTCGTTCATCATCTTCATCGCCTCGAGGATGCAGAGCACCTGGCCGGGCTGAACGCGCGTCCCCTCTTCTACGAAGGGCTCGGAGCCTGGGGCCGAGGCGCGGTAGAAGACGCCTACCAGCGGTGCCTTGACCGCGTGGGCACCCGGAGAGGGTGCGCCCGTAGCGGCGGCTGGTGCCACCGGCTGCGCGCCGGCCTGGGCGGGTGCCGATGAGGCCGACGCGGTTGGCGCGGGTGCGGCACCGGGCGGCGGGGCGGCATAGGTTACGGGCTGCGCTTCGCGGCGGACGAGCTCGAAGGCCGTCTCGCCGAAGCGGACGCGAAGCTCGTCGAGATCGCTCTCTTTCATCAACTCGAGCAGCTGCTCGACGACCTGATCGTGGTTCACACTCTCTCCGTCACGGCAATACCACCCAGGATACGGGTAGGGAAGGCGGCGTCCCTTCGAGGGAGCGCCGCTGGATGTAATGGCTTGGCTGTTTGACAGCAATTATGTTGTCGTACTATTGTGATATTGTCGTACCTGGAGGAAACCGTGGGAAAAATCGAGGCTGAGGCTACCGTACGGCTCAAGAACCAGATCACGCTCCCCGCCGAAGTCGTCGCGCGGCTCGGCATCGAGCCGGGAGACCATCTGCTCTTCTCCTTGCTCGAAGGCGAGGCGTTGCCGTACGTGGAGATGCGGCCGTTGCGCCGGAGCTACGCGGGCATCGCCAAGGGTCTCTACGGCAAGAGCGACGAGGATGTAGACCGCTACGTCCGCGAGGAGCGCGAAAGCTGGAAGAAGGGGCGTACGTGATCTCGCGCGCACTCGAGCGCGCCATCGCACCCGGAACCACGTTGCTGCTCGACTCTTCGGTCTTGATCGCCCACGTTCGAGGCGACGAGCGCATCTCCGAACATGCCACTCATGTGGTTGACGAGATGGTGCGCAGCGGCCGCAATCGCGCCATCGTGTGCGCGGTGAGCGCGATGGAAGTCTTGGTTGAGCCTCGGCGCAGGGACCCGAAGGTCTACCGCGAGTTGCTCGATTTCTTCGAGCACTTTCCGAACCTGCGCACCGAGCCGGTCGATCTGGAGATCGCACGCAGGGCGGCCGAATTGCGTGCCGATCTCGGCTTCGCGACGCCGGATGCGCTCATCATCGCTACGGGATTGGTCCGCGAAGTAGGTTGTGTCGTCACCAACGACGGCGAATGGGCGCGCGAGCTCAAGCCGCTGAAGCCAACGATTCCGGTCTGCCGGCTCTCGTCATTCCTGGAGTAACGCCGGGGCCGGGGCGGCGGCCATCTGGCAGATCGTCGTCAACAGCGCGCCGACGTCGGTACCGGCAGGAAGCGTGACCTCGCGCTGCTCTTTGGTCTCCAAGTCGCGCAGGATGAGGATGCCGCGCTCCAGCTCGGCGTCGCCGCAGATGGCTGCCAGGCGGGCACCGTTGCGGTCGGCGAGCTTGAGCTGGGCACCCAGCTTGCGGTCGCCGTAGTCCATGTCGGCGGGTTCGGGGTAGACGCGCCGCAGACCGGCCAACACCGGCACCAGCCGGTTGCACGCAGCCTGGCCCAGGGCGATGATCTGGATGCCCCGGCGGACGGATTCCGTGGCGGTGCCCAGCTCCTCGCGGACCATCAGGAAGCGCTCGAGGCCCATCGCGAAGCCGACGGCCGGCGTGGGCGGACCGCCGAGCTGCTCCACCAGGCCGTCGTAGCGGCCGCCGCCGAGGATCGTGCTCTGGGCGCCCAGCGCGTCGGAGTGGACTTCGAAGACGGTGCGGGTGTAGTAGTCAAGGCCGCGCACCAGACGGGGGTTGACGGCGTAGCGGATGCCCAGGGCGTCGAGGTGGCCGCGCAGCGTGGCGAAGTGGGCCTGGCAGTCGGCGCAGAGGTGATCCAGATACGAGGGCGCCCGGTCGATGAAGGGCTTATCCCGCAGGTCCTTGGAGTCGAGGATCCGCAGCGGGTTGCGCTCCAAGCGGCGCTGGGAGTCGGCGGAGAGCTGGTCGGCCACGGGGCGGAAGTGGTCGAGCAAGGCCTGGCGGTAGGCAGGGCGGCAGACGGCGTCGCCGATAGAGTTGAGCTCCACGCGCAGGCCGCCGATCCCGAAGCGGGTGAGCAGCTCGATGGGGAGCTGGATGACCTCGGCGTCGGCGGCGGCGTCGGCGTAGCCCAAGCACTCCACGCCGAACTGGTGGGCCTGGCGGTAGCGCCCCTTCTGCGGACGCTCGTAGCGGAAGATGGAGCCCGTGTAGTAGAGCTTCAGCGGGCCTTGGTTGAGGAGATTGTGCTCCAAGACGGCGCGGACCACGCCGGCGGTCCACTCCGGGCGCAGGGTCAGGCTGCGGCCCTTGCGGTCCTCGAAGGTGTACATCTCCTTCTCGACGATGTCGGTGGTCTCACCGACCCCGCGGACGAAGAGCTCCGTGGCCTCGAAAGTGGGCGTGCGGATCTCGCTGTAGGCGAAGCGGTCGGCCAGGTCGCCAATGGCCGCTTCGAGCTCGCGCCATTGGCGCGACCCCGGGGGGATGATGTCCTGCGTGCCCCTCGGGGCCGTGATCTTGTCCATGGATGCTCGGCACCCCGGGTTCAACGGGGATCCCGCACCGATCCTCTGCTACCGCGCATCCATCGCGCGCGCATTACTCCGCGGCCGGGTACACCTCGACAATTGCCAGCGCCCATCCGCCAGGGGTCCGGATGCGGGCGAGATAGCCGTTGGCCGTACGGTCGGCTACCTCGAACCCGGCGCGCAACGCTTCGCTGATGCTGTGAAACACACGCACACCTTGCATGAAACGCGATCTCCTCAACCGTGACACCCGTACGCGGCTCAGCGTCCCCCGTCCAACGTCAGCGGCGCTGCGACTTTAGGCACAACACGAGGTCATGCTCGACAAGTCGGCACTTCCTGATCTCTATTTAGCACAGCGCGCCCGCTCCCAGGCCAGGCCGACCGGTGTGCGGCGTTGTGTTACCGCCGGGAGAACGGCGACCGCCACATTTCGTGCGCCGCCAGGATGCGTGCCGCCGATTTGACGGTATCGAAGAGCGTCAGCGACGCCATCTGGCGGACGTCACCGAGGGTTCCAAGCTGCGGATAGCTGCCAATCGAGGCGAGCGTGAACGTCTCGCCGTGATTGCCGACGTACTGCGTCATGCCGCAGCCGGGCACGTACGAGATCTGGTAGCTTTGCCCGAGGTACGAGTATTGCACGCTCGCGCCGGTGGCTGGGTTCGGGCATGCCGACGCGCCGGGCACCGCGCCAACGGTCGTTACCGTCGCGCTCATTCCAACGTACGGCGAGAAGGTCTGGCCTGGCGTGAGTGTGGAGGGCACAAGCTGCGGCGACGGCAGCCCCCCGTTGGAGTAGGTGGTTCCGTCGAAATTGTAGATCGTGTACGCGCCGATCGTGGCACCTGAGCCCGTTGAGGCCACCGTCATGGCACCTTCCTTCAGCCCGCCTGTGGCGTTGCTGAGGATGCCGGGTGCGGACAGGAGCACGACACTCGTCGTGCCGGCCTGTACGGGATCGGCGTAGAGTGTAAAGGTGTAGGCTTGGCCGTTGATCGATCCATGGTAGTTCCAGCCGCGGCTTGGGGCTATGGCCATCATATCGCCGCTGACGCTCGGGCTTGCGCCTGAGGGCGGCTGGCCGCCCGGCGTCGTCGATACCCCTCCGCCACCGCCACCGCACGAAGCGAGGATGAAAGGAATGAGGGCGTACCAAGAGAGTCTCAGATGCATAGCTCCTCCGGAGAATAGGCTGCGTTAGCGCTATTCAGCCAATATACGGGAGATACGTGCCAACAGTCTGGCACCCACGGGCCGGCCGAACCACGGTGAACCTGGGAAGCGCGTACGCGCGCTGAAGGCTCATGTCCAATACGACGGGCTCATTCCGCACGCCGAAGGCGCGGCGCCCGGCGGCATCTTCTTCGACGACCCCGACCGCAACCGTTTGGGTATCTTCGCGCCATCCTCGAGATGCGCGACGGGGTGCCCATCCTTCATGCGCGGCGTGTCTACTCGATTTGCCATAAGTACATCAGGCGCCGGTAGTGATTGCATCAGGCGATACATTGAACGAGCGGCAGCGGCAGTGGATCGAGTGTGCCGATACCGTCTTCATCGCCACGCACCACCCGAGATCGTCGACGCCGTCCTCGCCGCAGCGGGCCCGCGCCACGACGCTCGCGCGCTCGGACTCGTCGTTGAGAACGGCGACGAGCGCCGAGGTGTCGATGACCATGCTAACGAGGCAGGCCCCGCTCCTCGTAGCCCAGGATCTCGTCCGCAGAGCGGGCGTCGCGAACGCGCCGTCGAGAGACCCAGCGTGCGATCCGCTCGATCTCCGTTCGCAGGCTCGGCGTACGCCTGGCCCTCACGCACGCCAGCCGGTCCGCCTCCGGATCCTTGATGCTCAAGGCCATGTCAATATTCTACCGCCTCGTCTATACGCCCACAAGGCACGGTCTCGCCGAGGGGCTTCCCGTGCTTCTTACTGCGCGATTTCGCTTGAACTGCAAGGGTGAAGGTCGCGCACCGCAGCTGACGAATGCCACACGCCCTTGACATGGGCCATGCGCCGCGCAGTCGTATGGCAAGATGCGTGATGAGAATGAGTTCGTGACGAGAGCGGAGTTCGCGGAGTCTTTTGAGGCGCTGCACGGCTTCATTGAGATCGGCTTCTCTCGCCTGAGCACCGATTTGGTAGATGTGCGGGCCGAGCTGGCGCAGGTCAAGGACCACGTAGCGCATATCGACCGCCGCTTGGCGCAGGTTGACCGCCGGCTAGCGCGTGTCGACGACCGCGTGTCGGTCCTCGAGAACGACATGTCCCGCGTCAAGGCCCATCTCGGCATCGCCGGCTAGGATGGTTTACCCGCGAGGGTCCGCTGCAGGCAGCATCTTCCACCTGAAGATCACCTTGCTGGGCATAGAACCCGCCATCTGGAGGCTCATGGCCGTGCGCGGAGATACCGCGCTCCCGCGACTGCACCGCATCTTGCAGGCTGCGATGGGCTGGGAGGATTACCATCTGCATCTGTTCCGGGTCGGCCGCGAGCATTTCGGCGTCCCCGATCCGGACTTTGACGACAACACGGTCGACGAGCGCGGCAAACGCTTGCGGGATCTTGCCTCCTACGGCGACGCGTTCATCTACGAGTACGATTTCGGCGACGGTTGGCGCCATCTCGTGGAAGTCGACGGCGTACTAGATCAGAACGAGAACGAGCTCCTGCCGCGCTGCATCGAGGGTGAACGTACCTGTCCGCCCGAGGATGTCGGCGGCATTGGCGGCTACAAGGAGTTCCTGCGCGTCATCCGCGATCCGAGTGAAGAGGAACACGAGCGGATGCTCGAGTGGGCCGGCGGGCGTTTCGATCCCGAGGGTTTCGACCTCGAAGAAGCGGAGGCGCGCATGAGACGCTTACGCCCGCGACGAGCCCCGAAAAGAGACGCCGCGAAGGCGCCATAACAGCATCCTTCGGGCTCGCTAAGGGCTGCGGTGGCGGCGTCGGCGTAGCCCAGGCATTCTGCCCCGAGGGCGGTGATCTTTTCTATGCGCCTGTCGAATACCAAAAAGCCGGCGCGAGCGCCGGAGCCACCCCACGTTCAACGGCTATCGGCAGCGTCCCCTCTCACTGCGGCTGTCGCGACGTCCGTGCGCGCGAAGTCGTTGCCCTTGTACAAGAGCGGCTCTCCGGTCTTCACGGAGAGCGCATACGCGAAGCAATCGCCGAAATTGAGGCCGGCGCGATCGCGCCCCTTGCCATAATCACGATACGCCTGTCGCGCCAGCGGTACGTCCTCCGGAAGAAATGCCACGATCTCCGCGTCGATCTTGGCCAGCAGGAGATCGAGATCGTCGACGCCGTCCTCGCCGAAGCGGGCCTGCACCACGACGCTCGCCTCGAAGAGGCTCACGGCCGACACGAGGCGTGTGGGATCGCACTCGATGGCAGCGGCGAGTTCCGCGCGCTCTGGCTCGTCGTTGAGAATGGCGACGAGCGACGAGGTGTCGATGACCATGCTAACGAGGCAGGCCTCGCTCGTCGTAGCCCAGGATCTCGTCCGAAGAGCGGGTGTCGAGCACGCGGCGCCGGGAGGCCCGGCGTGCGATCCGCTCGATCTCCGTTCGCAGGCTCGGCGTACGCCTGGCCCCCACGCGCGCCAGCCGCTCGCGCAGCGCCACCACGATCGCCTCGGTGAGGGTCTCTCCGGTGCGGGCGGAGAGCTCGCGCGCCAGCCGGTCCGCCTCCGGATCCTTGATGCTTAAGGCCATGTCCATATTCTACCGCCTCGTCTGTACGTCCACAAGGCGCGGTCTCGCCGGGGCTACATCGCCAGCTTCGACCGGCCCTCGCTCACGAGCCAAGGCAACCGATCTTGAGCCCGTGCCGAGGGGCTTACCCGTGCTTCCTACTGGGCACTTTCACTTGAACAGCAAGGGTGAAGGTCGTTCACCGGGTCGGCCGCGAGCACTTTGGCGTCCCCGATCCGGACTTTGACGACGACACGCTCGACGAGCGCGGCAAACGCTTGCGGGGTCTTGCCTCCTACGGCGACGCGTTCATCTACGAGTACGACTTCGGCGACGGTTGGCGCTATCTCGTGGAAGTCGACGGCGTACTACCTCGAAAAGAGACGCCGCAAAGGCGCCATAACGGTATCCTTCGGGCACGCCAAGGGCTGCGGTGGCGGCCCTCATCGGGGGCCCGGGCCGCCCGAGTGCCGGCAGTCAACGACGGCGTTGCGCTGCTGAGGCGTGGGGCCCTTTGGCGCAAGAGGCACAGCTGCGCTCGATAGCCAACGTGCTTACGTGGACGTGCGGTATACGGTGATCCTGGAGCCCGACGCCGGGGCGTTTAACGTGATCGTCCCGGCACTTCCCGAAGTCGCGACGTTCGGAAAGACCCCGGAGGAAGCGCTCGCCATGGCGCGCGAGGCGATTCAAGCCGTGCTCGAAGATCGAACCGCGCATGGCGAGGAGATTCCCCCGAGCGACGTCGGCACCGCTCGCATTGAGACGGTTGCCATAAGCCTGCCAGCCGCATAGCGCAATTTCCCTTTGAACGCAAGGCGCCCGACCGTCTCCGGCAAGGACGTGGTACGAGCGTTGAAGCGCGTAGGCTTCGTTGTAAGCCGCATCGTTGGCTCGCACCATGTTATGCGACACACCGACGGTCGCACGACGACCGTTCCCGTTCACAGCCAAGACGCGTTGCCAACTGGGACGCTCGCTAACATCTTGAAGAACGCTGGCCTCACCGCCGACCAGTTGCGCGCGCTGCTGTGAGCAAGCGCACCTCGCCGGGCATTACCACATTTCCAACCGTAGAGGCTCACCCTCTTACGAAGATCGACGAACAAATCACAGATAGGCTGAAAAACCATGAGCGCAACCACCACCAAGATCGACGAACAAATTACGGCAATCAAGGCGCGTCCCTACACGAGATCGCTCGTCAGGAATGAGGACGGGACGTGGTTTGCCCAGATCGTTGAATTTCCTGGTTGCATGACCGAGGGAGACACCCCGGAAGAAGCACTGGCCAATCTCGACGACGCGATGGATGGCTGGATCGAGGTACACCTTGAAGACGGCGATCCCATCCCTGAGTCGATGACCGTCGCGGATCTCAGTGGACGCTTCCTGGTACGCATGCCGAAGTCTCTACATCGCGCCCTCTCACAGCGTGCCGAATCCGAGGGCGTCAGCCTCAATCAATTCACCGTGACGAAGCTCGCACAAATCACCGGACTGGGATAAGGCGGCCGTGACGACGCGACTGGCATTCAGGCGGCGAAGATCGGCAGAGCTGCGGCTGGCTCGTTCACCGGACGGATGCCGTGTTTGTCCGCAACGACGAAGGCGACACCGTTCTCGGCGAGGACCTCACCGATCCATCCAGCGCCCTCAGCCGGTGGCGAGCCGAACGCCAAGACCGGTTGCGCATCGAGAACCTCCGCCCGATACCTGACGCGGTAGTCGAAGAGCTGGCCCATACCATAGCGCATCCGGTCCACGGCTTCGCGAGCGTCAGTGAGGCTCTTAGCTTCCACCAGCATACGGTCGGCGCCCAGCGTCGCATAGAGATCGATGTTGTTGTTGTAGAACCACGAGCCCCCGCGCCGCATGACCTCTGCCTCGATCATCTGCAGCACGCGCTGGTGATCCGCGCGCGCACGCTCCTGCAATGCAGCGGACTCGTAGATGTCTACCGTCTGCCCTTCGTGTGGCACGTAGCCCGCGCCCTCCGGAATATGCTGCGCCGTTCGCAACACATCTTTCGGCCAGCGGCCACGCTCTGAAGGTGCCGGCATCGCGATCAGGCGCTCCGTGTTCGGCAGCAACGATACGCCGGTAACGGCAACACCTGCCGCCGCGAGGATGCGATGGTACGCAATCTCGGAGATCGTTCGTACCGCTGATTGGGACATCGGTACGTGCTCTGTCCCGGTCTCGTAGTACAGTCCCTGAAGATCGCGCAACGGCACCGGTATCGGGAACGCCTCATACTGGACGATCCCCACATAGCGATGATCGTCGCGATAGGGGTCCGGATACGGAACCCCTAGCGTGCCGTGGCCGAAGTAACGGCGGGAATCCGCGCGTTGCCGGCTTCGCCCCAGCGGGCGATAGTAGATGAACCGGTCGTACGGTAGGATGCGGCTGAAGTATTGCCTCGGATAGTGGTAAAGCGAGCCCTCCACGTCGAGATAGACGCGGTCTCCGGGCAGGAAGTGTTGGCTGAGAATGACCGGCATCGCTCGTCTTAGCCTCGAAATACTTTCGACGCGTGCCACTCGAGCGCGGCGGGATCGGGGTGTGCGTCGGGTCGAGCCGGAAGGCGAATCGGCGTACCGTGCAGCGCATAGTAGTCCCGCCCATTCTCGAACTCATCGCGAATGGAGCGGCTGACTTCGAAGCGATACTCGGACGTCACGGTGACGTAACCAAGATCGAAGAGATTGTGAATGTCCGACCGCAGCAGAAGTCCGTTCTGAACTTCGTGCTCCTGCACGTCGGCGAACGGGCGGATATGTGCGGCGTCCAGGGCGGGTAGGGTCTTCTCTCCCGTGACCGCGCATCGGCGTTGGTACGCATCGGCGACCATCAGCCGGAACGCGCCTTGCCCAAGGCGTGGGCGAACCAAGACCGGCGTACCGTAGCCCGAGACCAACGGTGGCCGAGGCGCAGCCAAAGCCACACCGGCGAGTCGATCCTGCACGCTCCGCCAAAGATGCACGCCTACCGGATCATCGAGGCCGTAGTACCGTCCCTTGACGATATTCGGCTTCCAGTCTGCCGGCGCCGGCAGCCAGTCACGTTCCTCGAAGAAGAACGGTTGCGAGAGCACGACACAACCGATCTCCATCACAGCTCTGATATCGACCTTGCGATACTTCGCGACGCGGCTGCGCATCTCGTAGAGCGAGCCAACGCCGTTCTTCTGCGTAAATGCCTCCCACGCGACGCCGAGCGGCATGCGCGTATAGTAGGCGAAGAACCCGCCGCCGACGATCGCGTTCCGCGGCGCGTGGAGCTTGAAGAGCCAGGGCGTCCCGGGTTCAGACGTCGTGCCGGTGGGGCTGGGCTGCCAGAAGTTGACTTCGTCGATGCCCGGCTGCCGGCGCAGAAATGAGAACCAGTCCCAGTCCGTGACGGCGACGCTGATCCGGAACTCACCCATGGCTTCGCAATTCTTCGGAGCCGTGGCTGTCTCCGCCAAGCATCCAGGAGTCGTATGGCGGCCAGCGAACGCTCTCGTCCCTCTTTCCATGCGCCGCATCGCTCGCAGTGGTGTGGTGATGACGAACGAAGACGAGACGATGTCGCGAACGGAGATTCTGGACGGGTTCACTGCGGTGATGAACGCCATCGAGCGGATCGATGTGCGGATCACCCAGGAAATCGGGGGCTTGCGCATGGAGATGCGCGCGGGCTTCGCGCAGGTGGACCGCCGCTTGGCGCGGCTCGACGACCGGGTTTCGGTCCTGGAAGATCGAATGGGTGGCCTCGAGGACCGCGTGGGCGGCCTCGAGCGCGACATGTCTCGCGTGAAGACTCATCTCGGCATCGTCGACTAGACCGAACCCAACAGTCCCTGGCAGCACGCGCGTCACTGGTCCGCGCGATAACCCCCCGCCATCGCCTCCAGCATCTGCTTCGCCCGCGCAACCGCCTCCGGCGGCGCCACTACGCGCGCCGCTCCGCCGAAGCCGAACGTCCAGCGCACCACTTCGTCAACGTCCGGCACGTGCAAGACGATGGCGCCACTTCCGTCATCGTCCATCACCGCCTCCTGATCGTGCTGCCAGCGGCGGCTCACCACGGAGCGCGCGACCCGCGGTGCCAGCTCTACGGTCACGGCCACGCGCTTCGTCTTCGCGTCTCCGATGATCATGCCGATCGAGTCATCCAGCCGAATATACTCGGGAAGCGGACGCGGCTTGAGAATCTTGCCCCCGGCTTGCGGCTTGGAGAGCATCTGATCCAGCGCGAAGTAGCGCCAGCCCTTCACCTCGCGGCCGTACGCAATCAGATAGTAGCGCCCGGCACGCGCCACCACGGCATGCGGCTCCACCAAGCGCTCCACGCCGCGCGGCTGATCGTGCTTGGGATACATGAAGCGCGCGTAGGCGTTCTTGCTCCAGATCTTCTCGAGCGCGTCGTAGACGTCGGCTACCCACGAATCGCCCACCAGCTCGGGGAACGCAAAGTGCAGGAAGCGCCGCGTCAGCGGGCCGGCATCGGCGCCGCCCTCACCGCGCACGCCCTTCAGGCGCCGCCCCACGGGCTCGCCCAGCACGCGGGCTAACGTGTCCAGCAACTGCTCGACGTCGCGGCGCCCCTTGTCGATCTGCACCGCCAAACCGCCGCTCTGCATCGTCATCGTCACCACGCCGTCGCGAATCGGCGAGATCACGAAGCCGGCCTCCAGCGCGAGTTCGCGCACGTGCTTGAGATCGCGCTTGAAGCTGCGCTCCGAGACCTCGAATCGTTCGAGGAAGCGCTGCATCGGCATGCGGCCAAGACGCATCAAGCACACCAGCAGCATGAGCTTGCGTACGGTGGAGGCACTCGGGGTATCCGCGGCATCGCCGTTCCCCCGCGTTACGTGAGCAGCACCCATGCCGGCGACGTTGGCAACCGGCCGCTCCGGCACCTTGTCACGCCGGTGTGCCACACTGTTGGCACGCGCCGGTGCCATGATAGCCGTGGGAGGCTCCATGCGTTTCTCGACGGCCACTGCGTTGGCTCACTGCTGGGACGACGTAATCGACGCGCGCCCCGATGGCACGACGGTGCTCGACCCCGGGCGCCCGCCGCTGCCGATCGCCGGCTTCTGGGCGGTGACGCGCCCTGCTCTCCATCTGGTAGATGACCAAGGCAGGACGCTCGCCGCCCCATCCATCCAAGATCTCCCACCCGCCGACGGCGCGTGCCTGGTCCGCTATCGCCGTGTCGCGGAGAGCGAGCGACGGTGCGTCCGAGGCGGGTTGCTCCTCCCCGCGCAACGCTTCGAGATTGGCGACGTGATCTTCGAACGCCCTGCCACGCTCGCCGGCCGCGATCTCGGCGCCGCCTTCCAGCCAGAGGGTCTGCGCCTGTGGCGCCTCGGCCAGCGCTGGGATGGGCTGACGCGCCTGGGAGACCGCCGTCCCCATCCCCTCGGGCTCTCTGCGCGGCGCACCCGCGCATTAGCGGAGCGGCTCACGATCGAACTGCGGCTGGCGGCCTGCGGCGTACCATTGCGCGGCCTGCCGCGCGCCGGAGAGTTGTTGGCGCTGCTGCGCCGCGAGCTTGGCCTCGGCCCGTCTACGTAAGCTCCGCGGCCAGCTTCTCGAGCTCGCTGATCGCCAACGCCATCGTGGAAAACAGTAGCCCCCCGCCCCTGCGAAACGCGAAGAGCACGGCGCGCACGGCAAGCAAGAACGTCTCCACATGCGATGCTGCGATACGTGGCGGCGCGACGCCGCCGGGCCCGAAGGCGATCAAATCCTGCATCTTCTCGATCGCTCTGTGGAGCCCGCCCTGGCAGTCATAGGGCATCCCCGCCCAGCCAAAGCTGTCCTCGACCTCCTCGACGGCGCGCTCGTCGCCCCCCATGGCGCGCAGCGCGCGGACGATGACCTCCTTGAGGCGTCCGCGTGAGACCTCGCCATCTGCGACGAGCTCGTGCGGCGGTACGGCGTAGACGGCGGTCTCCTTGTGATAGTACGAGCGCAAGCTCTCCTGCGCACCCGACAGCACCGAAACGGGTATGGCCTCGGCACCCCACATCGCGGCGGACCAGATATACGCCTGCTCATCGCCGATCGCGCAACGGAGCGTAAAGTCTCCAAGCGTGAACATCTCCTCGTGCATGCCCCAACGATAGAACATGGTCGTGCCACCCATGTGGCACGCTTGCTCACCTGGCACGGGCGCGGCGGCACGTGGGTAACAACGAGCCAGGAACCAGGTGGAGGATGCCATGCGTCTGCGCGTCTCCTTGCTCGTGCTCATCGCGGCCGCGCTCTGCGCGCCGGCGCTCGGTTCGTCGCGTGCCGTTGCGGCCACGCCGCAAAACGTCGTGCTGACCGCCGCCGACGGCGTTCGCATCTACGGCGTCTACGTCAACGCCGGCCCCGCTGCGAAGGCCACGATCCTGCTCTTCCACATGGCGCGCTCGAACTACGGCGCCTATGAGCCGATCATCCCGGCGTTGGTGGCGCATGGCTACAACTGCCTGGCGATCGATCAGCGCTCGGGGGCTCCAGACTGGGGACGTGAGAACCAGACCGTGGCTCATCTCGGCAACCAGCCCACGGCGTTTCTCGCGGCGCTCCCCGATCTCGACGCGGCTCTGGCTTGGGCGCACATCCACGCGCCTGATCGACCCATCATTGCCTGGGGCAGCAGCTACTCCGCGGCGCTGATCTTCTTGTTGGCGGCGCGCCACCCCGGCGAAATCTCGGCGCTCCTAGCGTTCTCGCCAGGGGAGTACCTGGGAGATGGCACCACGGTCCATCGCGCCGCGGCGCAAGTGCGCGTGCCGATCTTCGTCGACTCCGCCGCCGACGCGTGGGAGGAAGCCCGCGCGGCCTCCATCCTCGCGGCCTCGCCCTCGATGCACAAGGTGCAGTACCTGCCTCATTACGGCGTGCACGGCTCCTCGACGCTGCGCGTCGACGCCGATCCGCGCGGCGCGGCGGAAAACTGGAGCGCCGTGTTCGCCTTCCTCCATGCCATAGAGTCAATGTAAAGCAACGGTAAAGATGGTGATGCCGGACACTCGACTCCCCGATAAAGACAACACTAGGGTGTTATGACAGATTACAACGATACCGTCCACATGACGGACTTCTCCCCCGCGTCCGACGTCGGCCCGGCATGCCCAGGCTGCAAGGTGCCGTTGCGCCTGCGCGGTACGAAGATGTCAGCCGAAGGCGTCAGCTACGAGCTCTTCGTGATCTCGTGCCGGACCTGCGGGCATCCCGTGTCCACGCTTTGGCACCCGCAGATGATGGAGCGTTTCACGGAGCGCATGGTCGACATCGTCCTCGAGGATCTGACCCAACCGCTCAACGACGGGCTCGACTTGCCGCCGGAGCTCACCGGACCATAGCGCCGTAGAGGGGCGCTCCTTGGGGCCCGCGTAGGCTTGGGGATGCAGCAGACCACGCTCGACTTCTCCGAGATCCGCGTCGAGATACCCACGCTCGAAGGCGTGCGCAGCGAGTATACCGCTATCGATGCCGCGCTCGGCGCGGCCAAGACCACCGCCGAACGCGAGGCGGCGATCCATCGCTGGGATACACTGCGACGACGTCTCAACGCCTGGGAATCCTACGCCAACCTGAAGTTCGAGCAAGATTCGCGCAATCCCGAATACAAGGCCGCGCGCGACTACTGTGACGAGCTCTCGCCTAAGCTCACCGCGCTCGAAGTGGCCCTCAAGCGCCGGCTGCTGGCCGACGCGCAGCGCCCCGCGCTGGAGCGCGCGTTCGGCGCCACCGCCTTCGCCCTCTGGGAGGCCGACGTCACCGCCTTCGAGCCGGCCGTCGAACGGGAGCTGGTCCACGAAGCGAAGCTCTGCGCGCAGTATACCGAGCTCATCGCCTCCGCCGCGATCGACTTCGAGGGCGCGCAGCTCAACCTCGCCGGCCTGGCCCCGTTTCGCGAGGACGCGGACCGCCAGCGCCGCCATCGTGCGGAGCGCGCCTTCTGGGGATTCTACGGCGCCCGCCGCGCCGAGCTCGACCGCATCTACGACGAGCTCGTGAAGCTGCGCCACCGCATGGCGCGCATGCTGGGCTACGAGAGCTACATCGGCCTGGGCTACAAGCGGATGCACCGCATCGACTACGACCAGCGCGACGTCGAACGCTACCGCGGCCAGATCGCCGCCGACGTCGTGCCGCTTGCGCAACGCATCGTGGAGGAGCGCGCCAGGCGCTTGGGAATCGCCGCCCCGAAGTTTTGGGACGAGAAGATGAGCGACCCGCGCGGCAACGCGCGCCCCAAGGGCGACCTGGCGTGGATCCTCGCGCGCTGCCAAGAAGCCTTCGACGCCATGCACCCGGAGCTGGCCGCGTTCTTCCGCACGATGGTGAACGGCTGCTTCATCGACATGGAGAACCGCGCGGGCAAGGCCGGCGGCGGCTTCTGCACCAGCTTCCCCACCGTGGGGATGCCGTTCATCTTCGGCAACTTCAATGGCACCGCGCACGACGTCGAGGTGCTGGTCCACGAGATGGGCCATGCCTTCCAGTGCTATCGCAGCCGCAATTTGCCGCTGACGGACTATCTGTGGCCCACGTCCGAGTCCGCGGAGATCGACTCGATGGGCTTGGAGTATCTGGCGCATCCGCAGATGGAGCGTTTCTTCGGCGACGAAGCGGAGCGCTTCCGCACCGAGCACCTCTCCGATGCCTTCCTCTTTCTGCCCTACGGCGTGGCCGTCGACCACTTCCAACATTTGGTCTACGCCAACCCGGACGCAACGCCGGCGGAGCGTCACAAGATGTGGCAGCAAATGGAGCGGCGCTACCTGCCGTGGCGCGACTACGGCGATCTCGAGTATCCGTCCGCCGGCGGACTGTGGCAGGAGAAGCGCCACATCTACCACTCACCGTTCTACTACGTCGACTACACGCTGGCGCAGTGCTGCGCGCTGCAGTTCTGGGCGCGCTCACGTGTGGACTACCGCGGTGCGCTTGACGACTACGTGGCGCTCTGCGGCCGCGGCGGCGAGGCGACGTTCCAGACGCTGGCGCGCGGCGCGAACTTGAAGTCGCCGTTCGACGCCGGCGTGCTCACCGGCGTGGTGGCCGAAGCGCGCAGCGTGCTCGGCCTGTGAGCGTGGTCTTCGATCCGCAACCGATTTCCCTCGAGGGCGCGCACGTGCGTCTCGAGCCGCTCGACGTCGCGCACGCTCCCGCTCTGCTGGAGGCGGGTCGCGAAGAGGAGATCTGGCTCTACATGCCCATCCCCGCGTTCCGCACGCTCGATGACGCAATCGACTTCATCGAGCAGGCACAGACGATCGCGCGTACCGGCACGCAGATTCCCTTCGCTATCGTCGACCGTGCAAACGGGCGCGCCGTCGGCTCGACGCGCTACCTGGACATTCGCCGCGCCGACCGCGCCCTGGAGATCGGCTGGACGTGGCTTGGTGCCTCGGCGCGCCGCTCCGCCATCAACACCGAGTGCAAGTACCTGCTGCTGCGCCACGCCTTCGAGGTGCAGAACGCCGTGCGCGTGCAGCTCAAGACCGATGCACGAAACCTGCGCTCCCAGCGCGCCATCGAGCGCATCGGCGGCGTGCGCGAGGGCGTGCTGCGCAAGCACATGATCCGCCCCCACGACTACTTCGTTCGCGATTCCGTGATGTACAGCATCGTCGACGAGGAGTGGCCCGCGGTGAAAGCTCGCCTGGAGGGATTGCTCGGGGCGCAGTAGAGCAATCCGCCGGCCCGCCCCAGCGGGTGGAGCGCCTCGAGTCAACGTAAGACCCCGCATGGAGTATCCGGTACTCTGGGATCCCCCGGCGGAGTTCCGCGCCGCCGCCAACCTCACGCGCTATCTCCACTGGCTGGAGACGCACCGCGATCTGCACCTGGGCACGTACGACGAGCTCTGGCAGTGGTCGACGGAGCGCGTGGAAGACTTCTGGACTTCGCTCTGGGAGTTCTTCGACGTCAAAGCGAACACGCCGTATCGCAGCGTGCTCTCCTCGCACGCTATGCCGGGGGCGCACTGGTTCGAAGGCACCACGCTGAACTACGCGGAGCACGTCTTCCGCAACGCCACTCCCGATCACCCCGCCCTGCTCTTCCAATCGGAACGCCGTGCGCTCACCGAGATCTCTTGGCAGGAGCTGCGTCGCGAGGTCGCGGCCTGCGCCGCCGCCTTACGCGGCCTGGGCGTCAAGACCGGAGATCGCGTGGTGGCCTACCTGCCGAACATCCCGCACGCCGTCGTCGCCTTCCTCGCCTGTGCCAGCATCGGCGCCACGTGGTCCAGCAGCTCGCCGGACTTCGGCACGCCCAGCGTGATCGACCGCTTCAAGCAGCTCGACCCCACCGTCCTGATCGCCGTCGACGGCTACCAGTACAACGGCCGGCGCTTCGACCGCGCCGACGCGGTGCGCAGCATCCGAGAGGCGCTTCCTAGCCTGCGCTTCACCATCGCCGTCCCCTACCTCAACGACAACGACGCAACGTATGCCGGCTCCACCTCGATTCCAGGCGCTATCGTCTGGAATGATCTGCTGGCCATGAACGCCAACGCGCAACTCACATTCGAGCCGCTGTCGTTCGATCATCCGCTCTGGGTGGTCTACTCCTCCGGCACCACCGGCCTGCCCAAGGCCATCGCGCACGGGCACGGCGGCATCCTCCTAGAAGAACTGAAGTTCCTGACGCTCCACGCCGATCTGCATCCCGGCGATCGCTTCTTCTGGTTCACTACCACCGGCTGGATCATGTGGAACATCCTGGTGGGCGGACTGCTTACCGGGGCCTCGGTGGTGCTCTACGACGGCAACCCCGCGCACCCCGATCACGAGGTCCTCTGGCGACTGGCGGAGCAGGCAAAGATCACGCTCTTCGGCACCAGCCCCGCCTACATCGCCGCCTGCATGAAGACGGGCGTAGAACCGGCGCGCGACCACGATCTGCGCTCGCTGAAAGCGGTCAGCACCACGGGATCGCCGCTGACTGCCGAGCAGTTCACCTGGATCTACGAGCACGTCAAGCGCGATCTCTTTCTGGCCTCCGTCGCCGGCGGCACCGAGGTATCCACGGCCTTCGTAGGCGGCTGCCCGCTGCTGCCCGTGCGTGCGGGCGAAATTCAGTGCAGGCTATTGGGCGTACGCGCGGAGGCGCTCGATGAGCACGGCGCGCCGCTGATCGATCGAGTGGGAGAGCTGTCCATCCTGGAGCCGATGCCTTCGATGCCGCTCTACTTCTGGAATGACCGCGACGGGACGCGTTACCACGAGAGCTACTTCACCGTCTACTCCGGCATCTGGCGCCACGGCGACTGGATCTCCGTCACGCCAAGCGGCGGCGTCGTCATCTACGGCCGCTCGGATGCCACCATCAACCGCCGCGGCGTACGCTTGGGCACCATCGAAATCTACCGCGCCGTCGAGGCGATCGACGAGGTGCTGGAGAGTTTGGTGGTCGACCTCGAGTACCTCGGCCGCGAGTCGTTCATGCCGCTCTTCGTGCGTCTGCGCGAGGAGGCAGAGCTCAACGAGGCGCTGCGCGAGCGCATCCGCGCCGCCGTCCGCGAGCAGGTTTCACCGCGCTTTGTCCCCGACGCGATCTACCAAGTGCCCGACGTGCCGAAAAACCTCACGGGAAAGCGCCTCGAGGTTCCCGTGAAGCGCATCCTGCTGGGCATGCCGCTGGAGCGCTCGCTCTCCGTGGATGCCGTGGCCAACCTCAGCGCGCTCGACTGGTTCGTGGAGTTCGCTGCGACGCGATCGGCGGCGCGCTAAAAAGCGAGAGGGGCGGCCATCGCCGCCCCTCCGTGTCGTTGACCGACCGCTATCGCTTAGTAGCGGTTCGCAGGCTGGAAGCAGTCGCGACAGTAGACCGGACGGTCACCGCGCGGCTGGAACGGCACTTGGGCCTCGTTTCCGCAACGGCTGCACGTTACCGTATACATCTCGCGCTGCGGACGGCCACCGCCGAAGCCACCGCCACTGCCGCTCCCACCACCGCCGCGCTGCGCTTTACGGGCGGAGCGGCAATCGGGGCAACGTGACGGCTTGTTGGTAAAGCCCTTCTGGGCGAAGAATTCCTGTTCGCCGGCGCTGAACGTAAACGGTCGCGCGCAATCGACGCAGGTAAGGGTCTCATCTTGGTACATCTGGATCTTAATCCTTGTTCTGACTTGTGATCATACATCGCCGGGGATCGTCTTCGTCAGCTAGGATCGCAACCACAGAACCGAGAGACTCAAACCCTTAGACTAAGACCAAAGTAGCAGAAAAAGAGCAAACGGGCAAGCCCTCCATCATCAAATCTTCACCTTCTGGCGAAAACTATTGAGTTCAGAGGTGGGGTAGGCGCCCCTCCAAGGCCAGCGAGGCAAAGAGCGGCCCGGTGAGCAGTACAGCCGCCGTAAAGCCGAAGAGGAACGCCCCCACCGCACGCAGGGGGCGCGAGGCCCAGAGGACCGGCACCGCCAGCGTTCCCACGATGCTCATCCCACGCAGCGCCGCCGGGATCGGACCCAGGCTCTCGGGGTCCCAGCCAGCCATTTGGAGCTCGGCAACCTGCGTTAGGCCACCGAAAACCAGCGCGCAACCGACCAGCGCCAGCACGTAGGTGCCCATCACACGGCCAGCATCGTGCGCCAGCGGGCAAGGTCGTCGAGGCTGACGTTGCCCCCGCAGACGAGTATGGCCAAGGTACCCTTCCGGGCCCGAGGCACGAGCCCCGCGCTCACGGCCGCATAGCAGCACGAGGCTGCCGGCTCCGGGAGCACGCACAGCGCATCCTGGACAGCGAGGATCCCCTCCACCGCCTGAGCATCGCTGACCACCACCACGTCTTCCAGCAGACGCTGCGCCGCATCCAGCGTGGCGGGCGCGACGTAGGGCGCACCAAGCGTCTTGGCGATCGAGGTAATGGCCGGGAGCGTCACCGGCTCCCCAGCGTCGAGCGCCTTGCGCATGGCGTCGGCACCTTCGGTCTCCACACCGTAGATGCGCACCCGCGGGCGCAGCGCCTTGACGACCGTGGCAATCCCCGCGATGAGGCCGCCGCCGCCGATGGAGACCACCAGCGTCTCGAGATCGGGGATATCTTCCAAGAGCTCGAAGCCGATTGTCCCCTGCCCCGCCATCACGGCCGGGTCGTCGAAGGGATGAATCACCGCCTGCCCCTGCGCGCGCCGCTCCTCGGTGAGCGCGAAGGCCTGGGCGATCGTCGGCACCAGGACCACTTCGGCGCCGTCGGCGCGTGCGCGCTCCACCGTACGCGCCGGCGTGGTCTCCGGCATCACCACCGTGGCGCGGATGCCCAATGTCTTGCCGACGTGGGCCACGGCCAAACCGTGATTGCCGCCGCTCACCGCCACCACGCCCAGCGCGCGCCGCGCGGGCGAAATCTGGAGCGCGGCATTGAAGGCGCCGCGCGCCTTGAAGGACCCGGTAACCTGCAGCAGCTCCAGCTTGTAGGCGATGCCATCGTGCGCGTAGGTGGGTGTACGGCGGATGTGCGGCGCGATGCGCTCGCGTGCCGCGCGCGCTTGGTCGAGAGTGGGAAGCGTCGTCAATGTAAGAAGAACCTATGAGTCGAGAAGACGAGTGCGATACCGGCACGGTCGGCGGCGGCGATCACCTCGGCGTCACGAATCGAGCCGCGCGGCGCGACGACAGCCGTACAGCCCGCACCGGCCGCCGCCTCCAAGCCGTCGGCGAACGGGAAGAAGCCGTCGGTTGCGCAAACGGCGCCGCGTGCGTGCTCACCGGCTCGCTCGCCGGCGATCCCTACGGCCCAGACGCGATTGGTCTGCCCGCCGCAGACGCCCCAGCTGACGCCGTTCCTGGCGATGACCGCGCCGTTGGACTTCACCCAGCGCACGATGCCCCAGGCGAAGAGCAGATCGCTCCACTCCCGCGCGCCGGGCACGCGCTGCGAGACGACTTCCCACGACTCCGGTGCGTAGCTGGGATCGGGCTCGTCGGCCAGCACGCCGCCAAGCGCGCTGCGCACGCGCAGCTCACCCAGCAATCGGCGCGGCAACGAGGGCTCCACCAGCAGCACGCGCAGGTTCTTCTTCTTGGCGAAGACGGCCAGCGCGTCCGGCGTGAACGCCGGCGCCGCCACGATCTCCAGGAAGACCGAACGCAGCACATCGGCCGCCGGGCCGTCGATCGGCGCATCAGAGGCCACGATACCGCCGAAGGCGGAGATGCGGTCGGCGTCGAGCGCGGCGCTCACCGCCTCGCCGACGCTCGCACGCTCGGCGACGCCGCAAGGCACCGTGTGCTTCACGACCGCCACGCGCGCCGTGCCGCCGACGGTCAAGCCGGGATGGCCGGCGGGCACCGTCGGGCGCGCCAGCAGGCGCAGCGCGGCGTCCAGGTCCAACAGGTTGTTGTAGGAGAGGGCCTTCCCTTGCAGCTGCTGAGGGAACGGCTGACCGGAGGGCAGATAGAAAGCGGCGCGTGCCTGCGGATTCTCGCCGTAGCGCAGCGGCGACTCGAGCGGCATCGTCAACGCCAACGAGCCCGGCAGCGCGGCGCCGCTCTGCCCCGCCTCCATGTAACGCGCGATGGCTGCATCGTACTCGGCCACGCGCTCGAAGGCGCGCACGGCCAACGCTTTGCGCTCGTCCACGCTGGGATAACCGCCGCTCTGCAAGTACTCGATGAAGGCGGGATACTGTGCGGGGTCGACCAGCACACAGAGATCGCCGGCGAAGTTCTTCGCTGCGGCACGGATCAGCGAGACGCCGCCGATGTCGATCTGCTCGATGGCCTCGGCGATAGTGGCTCCCGGCCGCTCTACCGTCGCCTCGAACGGATAGAGGTTGCAGGCGACCACGTCGATGCGCGGGATCTGGTGGGCCTCCAGCTCCCGTAGATGCTGGGGCTTCTCGCGGTCGGCCAGGATCCCGGCGAAGACTTTGGGGTGCAGCGTCTTCACGCGCCCGTCCGCAAGTGCCGGAAATCCCGTCAGCTCGCCTACCTCCACCGCCTCGATGCCGCGCTGGGCGAGGAACGCCTGCGTTCCGCCCGTGGCGTAGATGGTGAAGCCCGCGGCGCGCAGCGCGCACCCCAAGTCGATCAGCCCCGTGCGATCGGAGACGGAGAGCAGGGCATTCCGGGGACTAGGCAACGTCGGCGGCCTCCAAGCGTGCGCTGACGATCGTCGAGATGCCGGGCTCGCGCATCGTCACGCCATAGATGCGATCGGCTAACTCCATCGTGCGCTTGTTATGCGTGACGATCAACAACTGCGACTCCCGTGCAAACTCCTTGACGAGGTCGCTGAAACGGCCCACGTTGGCTTCGTCCAGTGCGGCATCGATCTCGTCGAAGAGATAGAAGGGGCTGGGCTTCACTTTCAAGATCGCGAAGATCAGCGCTACGGAGACCATTGCACGCTCTCCGCCGGAGAGCGCCTGCAGGCTCATCATCTTCTTGCCCGGCGGCGCAATGGCAATCTCGATTCCCGTCTCCGAGAGATGCTCGGGATCCGTCTGCCACATGCGCGCCACTCCGCCTGGGAAGAGTCGCGCGAAGGTCTCGGTAAAGGACGCCTGCACCGCTTCGAACGTCTTGTTGAACGTCTCCTGCGCGCTCGCCTCGATCTCCGTGATCACCGCAAGTAACTTTTCGCGTGCCGCGTGGAGATCGGCGATCTGCTCCTTGAGAAAGCGCTCGCGCTCCGCCAACGCCTCGAGATCCGCCTCGGCGTTGAGGTTGACGTTGGCCAGCCGTCCGAGATCCTCGCGCAGCTTGGGCACCTCGACGGCGGGATCGTCCGCATAGCTCTCGTAGCGTTGGAGCACATCGTTTTGCTCCTGCTCGGTGGCCGGGTGCTGCGCAAACGTCTGCGCCAGCAGATTGAGCTCCGCTTCGATCTCCGCGAAGCGAATGCGCGCCGACTCCAGCGACTGCGAAAGCTCGCGCTCGCGGCGCTCCGCCTCGCGCACCGAAGTCTCCAGATCCACCACGCGTGCCGTGAGCTGTTCGCGTTCGTTACGCGCACGGGTCGCCTCGTGCTCCATCCGCTCCGCACGCTCGCGCGCCGACTGTGCGCGCTGCTGGAGCTCGCCGCGCCGGCCGCGCAGCGTCTGCAGCTCGGCCAGCGCGGCATCGCGCGCGGTGCGCGCGCGCTCGGCATCGGTATCGAGCACCGCCAGACGCGAGGCCGCGGCATCGCGCGCTGCCGAGAGTGCGGCAAGGCGCTCGCGAAGTGCGGCGCCGGCGGTACCGCGCTCGGCGCGCTGCGCCTCCGCGCCGGCCACGGCGGTTCGCGCCTCCTGCAATTCGCGCTCCAGATGCGCGCGCTTGGCGACGGTGTCGTCGCTATCGTAGACGGCGGCTTCCAGCGCCGCCGTGCGCCCTTCGGCATCCCGCGAGGCACTCACCAGCGCAGAGCCCTTCTCGAGGTGGGTGGCGATCTCACGCCGCGCACGTGCCACCTCGGCCTCGATGGCTGTCAGTCCGGTGCGCGCCTGGCCGAGCGCCACTTCTTCTTCTTGATGGAGACGGCGCGCGTGCTCGAACTCCGCGGCGGCCGTCTGCCCCTCTTGCGCCAACTCGCGCTCGACGCGCTCGCTGCGCTCCAGCTCCGCCTTGAGCGTCTGCAGGCGGCCGCGCAAGGCCTGCGCCTGGGCACGACGCTCGAGGATCGCGCGCTCACGCTTGAAGCGGCCGCCGGTGATGGCGCCGCCGCCCATGATTTGATCTCCGTCGAGCGTAACGACGGAGTCGTGGACCTCGCCGCTGCGCACGAGCGCTATGCCGGTGCGGAGTTCGTCGACCACCAGCACACTGCCGACCAAGAAGGCTACGATGCCGGCGTAAGCCGGATCGCACGTGATCAACTCGTGCGCGTAGGCGATCACACCGTGGCGCCCGCGCAGTTGCTGCGGGAGCGTGCGCCCCGTGCGCCGCCCCAGCAGATCCAGCGGCAGGAAGGTGGCACGCCCGGCCTCGTGGCGCTTGAGCCAAGCCACGGCCTGCTCCGCATCGGC
The DNA here is from genome assembly GCA_004297985.1 of bacterium. GTDB lineage: Bacteria > Vulcanimicrobiota > Vulcanimicrobiia > Vulcanimicrobiales > SCRA01 > SCRA01. The sequence continues at coordinate 56,098 of SCRA01000046.1, forward strand.
GGAACTCTGTGCGACGAGGTTAGAAAGGCGCGCGCCGAATGCAACGTCCAGCGCGCGTGCGTACTGCTCGTCCACCTGGATCAAGTTGGAGACCACGCCGATCAAGCCGCCGACGTCCCCGCGCTCGGAGGCCTGAATGACGGCGCGCGTGCCGGGAACGTGGCCTTCGTAGGAGGCCTCCAGCTCCTCGATCGTGTGCAGGCGCGACGTGGCGGCGGCCTCCTCGGATGCCAGCGACTTCAACGTTCCCTGCACGTGCGTGTAGCGTTCGCGCACCTCCGCCACGCGCTGCGCCGCGGTATGCTCGGCGGCCTTGGCGCGCTCGACGCGCCGTTCCAGCTCGCCGATGCGCTCGCGTTGCGCGCGGAGCTGTTCCTCTTTGCGCGCAAGATCGGACTCCAACGCCTCGGCGTTGCGGCGCGCCTCGGCGGCCTCCGCCAGCAGGCGCTCCAACTCTTTGCGCGCCGACTCCGCTTGCGCGCGGCGCCCCGCTTCGCGCGCCGCCTGCTCGGCGGCGTTCGCCTCCAAGTCGCGCAGTGCGCCGAAGAGCGCCTCCAAACGGCGCCGCGCCGCCGTCTCGCCCTCCTGTGCCTGGGCCTCCTCGTCACGCGCACGCTCCACGTGCGCCGCCAGCGGCGCCCGCTCCTCGTCGAGACTCTGCAGACGCGCCTGCAGCGCGCCGCGCTCCTCTTCCGCGCGCTGCCCGCCTTCGTCGGCGCGCGCCGACTGTGCTTCGAGCGCCTCAAGGCGTCCATTGGCCGCCGAGAGATCCGACTCCAAGCGCGCCTGCTCGGCGCGCGCCTGTTGCGCGGTGGAACGCTGCTCCTCGAGCGCCAACTCCTGTTGATAAGCGCGATAGCGCGCGCCGGAGAGCTCGGCGCTCTGCGTGGCGGCCTGCGCCTCGGCGGCGGCGCGCTCGGCTTCACCGCGATCGAGCTGGGCCTTGAGCCGCTCGCGTTCCTCGCGCCGTGTGGCGGAACTGCGTAAGTACGAGAGGATCTCCAAGTCGCGCAGCCGGTCGGAGAACCTGCGAAAACGCTTGGCACGCCGCACCTGCGTCTCCAGCTCGGGGACCTGCTTCTCCAGCTCGCTGAGCAGGTCGTTGACGCGGATGACGTTCTGCTCGGTCTGCTCCAGGCGGCGCGTCGATTCTTTCTTCTTTGAGAGGAAGCGATTGACGCCGGAGGTCTCTTCGAAGAGCTCGCGGCGCTCCTGCGGCTTGGAGGAGAGAATAGCGTCGATCTGCCCCTGCGAGACGATGGCATAGGAGCCGGGGCCCAAACCCGTGCCCATCAACAGATCGAGCACGTCGCGCAAGCGCACTTGATTGCGGTTGATATAGTACTCGCTCTCGCCGGCGCGGTAGGCGCGCCGCGTGATGGAGACTTCCCGAAAGTCCACGGGCAGACGTCCGCTCTCGTTGTCGAAGGTAAGCACCACCTCCGACAAGCCCAGCGGCTTGCGGTGCTCGTTACCCGCGAAGATCACGTCTTCCAGCCTCGAGCCGCGCAGCGAGCGGCTGGACGTTTCGCCCAACACCCAACGGATGGCCTCGACGAAGTTCGACTTGCCCGACCCATTGGGACCGACGACGGCCGTGATGCCGGGCTCGAACTCGAGCGTGGTGCTCTCAGCGAACGTCTTGAAGCCGAAGAGTTTAACCGACTTGAGCCGCATAGACGCCTTATACTTCCTGCTCGTGTGCCGCTTCGTGCGTGAGGATCTCCAGCGCTTGGGCCGCCGCGGCCTGCTGCGCCGCGCGTTTGCTGCGGCCCTCTCCAACACCCAGCGCGCGCCCGCCCACGCTCACCCGCGACGTGAAGCTGCGCGCGTGCGCGAGGCCCGCGATGCTGTCGTCGTAGACCGGCAGGCTCTTGAAGCGTGCCATCGTCCACTCCTGCAACGCCGTCTTGGCATTCCCTCGCCGGAGCTGCTCCTCACTGACGTGGGCAAGGTGCTCGCGTTCGATGAAGGCCGCCGCCGTGGCCAGCCCCTGCGCGCGATAGATCGCGGCCACCAGCGCCTCGAACGCATCGGCGAGCATCGACGGGCGCTCCGCCCCACCGCTGGCGGCGGCTCCGGGGCCCATCACCAGCAGCTCCCCCAAGCCGAGACGACGCGCGCTCACGGCGAGCAGCTCGCCGGAGACCAAGCGCGCCTTTCGCTGCGAGAGCTCCCCTTCGCTGGCCAGTGGAAGCGTACGCTCCAGGTAGTCGGCGGTGACCACGCCCAGCACGCTGTCACCGAGAAACTCCAACCGTTCGTTGGAGTCGCTGGAACTGGCCGCCTCACCGAGCGCCGAGGCATGCATGAAGGCGCGCTCGAGCAGGGGCAGGTCGTCCTCCGAGAGGCGCAAGCGCCGTGCGAGGGCGCGCAGACGCCGGCGATGCCTTTCCCCGCTCACTCCGCTGCGCTTCGTTCACGGGGACCCCTGTTACTTGAAATGTTCCGGCGCACTCGCGCCGGGTTGTACTCACTCCGCTGCGCTTCGTTCACGGGGACCCCTGTTACTTGAAATGTTCCGGCGCACGCGCGCCGGATTGCCTGCCCCCGCTTCGGCAACTACGCGTACTTACGGAACGCCAGAACGGCGTTGTGGCCGCCGAAGCCGAACGAGTTGGAGATGGCCACGTTCACCGGCGCTTTGCGCGCTACGTTGGGAACGTAGTCCAGGTCGCACTCAGGGTCGGGATACTCGAGGTTGATGGTGGGCGGCATGATGTCGGTGTGCACCGCCATCACCGTCGCCACGCCCTCGATGGCGCCCGCGGCGCCCAGGGCGTGGCCGTGGGCGCCTTTGGTCGAGCTGACGGCAACCGTATCGGCGTACGGCCCCCATATCTCGCGGATCGCCTTCGACTCCGCCACATCGCCCTGCGGTGTGGAGGTGCCGTGGGCGTTGACGTACTGGATGTCGGCGGGCGTGATGCCCGCATCCTTGAAAACGCGGTGGAGCGCCAGCTTCACGCCGGTGCCCTGCGGCTCCGGCTGCACGATGTTGAAGGCATCGGAGCTTACGCCGTAGCCGATGATCTCGGCATAGATGCGTGCGCCGCGGCGTTTGGCGCCCTCGAGATCCTCGAGCACGAGCACGGCGCTGCCCTCGGAGAGGACGAAGCCATCACGCTCGCGATCGAAGGGGCGGCTCGCCTTCTCGGGCTCGGCATTGCGCGTCGACATCGCCTTCATGGAACAGAAACCGCCCAGGCACATGGGCGTGATCACGGCCTCGCTCCCGCCGGCGAACATCACGTCGGCCTCGCCGTACTGGATCTTGCGGAAGGCCTCGCCGATGGCGTTGTTCGAGCTGGCGCAGGCGCTGGCCGTCGACATGGCGGGGCCGCGCACGCCGAACTCGATGGTGACGATACCGGCGGCGGCGTTGGCCATCAGCATGGGCACGAAGAACGGCGAGACGCGCCCGGCGGCCTTCGGCCCCTCCGAGCCCATCTTGGTTGCCGTGTCGGCCAACGTGAGGATGCCGCCGATACCGGTGGCCACGATGGAGCCGATGTCGTCCCGGTTGGCGTCGGTGATCTCGAGGGCGCTATCCGCCAGGGCCTCCTTGGCGGCCGCCAGTCCCAACTGGGCGAAGCGGTCGAGACGGCGCGCCTCGCGGCGTCCGAGGAGGGCGTCGGGGTCGAAATCCTTGACTTCGCCGGCGACCTTGGTCGTGAGATACTCCGGGTCGAAGCGGGTGATGGGGCCAATACCGGACTCACCGGCGATCAGGCGGCGCCAGAACTCCGGAGCGGTATTGCCGAGCGGCGTCACGGCACCAAGACCCGTGACGACCACGCGACGACGATCAGCCACCTTCACCTCCCGTGCAAACCGGACGAGGATTCGGGCCGCATCGGGGCGCTCCTCCCCCTTGCCCCACTCGCTGGCGCGAGTGGGGACCCGTAGAGTGGAAAGGTTCCGGGGCACTCGCCCCGGCTTGTAACTCGCTTGCGCGCGAGTGGGGGCGATCACACTCGGGCAGGCAAGCAACGCCCGGCCATGGTTCTCTCGTTGTTCTTGGGAACGAAGAGCTGACAACAATCATATGGATGAGGAAGCATGAAGGCACGATTAACGGCGCTACTCGCAGTCTTGGCGCTGGCGGCCTGCGGCGGAGGCGGCGGCGGCATCGGTGGACCGGTTCCGGCAGGGCCCGGCACGTCGGCGATGACCATCGGGATGATCGACGGCCAGCTCCAGATGAGCGGGGACACGGTCACCGCCGTCACGCTGGGCATCGACAAGGTGGAGGTGGTCGGCAGCGGCTCACAGCCCGCGGTCGTCACCACGTACGCCACGCCGAATCAACAGAACCTTCTTTCCTTCACCTCGGCGGCCAGCCCGCTGACCTTCACGGGGACGATCCCCGCCGGTACCTACAGCCAGATCCGGCTCCTGCTGGATACGGCGACCACCACCATCACCTATACCGACAGCGGTGGCGTCTCGCACACGGTGCCGCTGACCGTGCCCAGCGCCACCGGGCCGGCCAATGGCCTCGGGAGCGGCAGCAGCGCCGACAACGGCGACGGGCCGGGCACGGCGGGCGTAAAAGTCAACGTGAGCCTGAACGCGCAGGCCGGCGGAAGCTATGGCTTCCTGCTGGACTTCAACGCCGGACAGTCGATCGTGCTCACCGGCAACGGCACGTTCATGATGAAGCCCGTGATCGTGGCGACGGCGCAGTACCTCGCCGGCTCGCTCAGCGGCACGGTGAAGAGCGCAAGCGGCGCCCCCGTGCACGGGGCCGAGGTCGAGGCGCTCCAAGGGACCACCGTGGTCAACGCCGGCGTCACCGACACAAGCGGCAACTTCACGATCAACGCCCTCCCGGCCGGCAGCTACACGCTGGAGATCCTGAACTCGTACCAGACGGCGGCTCAGCTCGGAACCAGCCAGACCACCCTCGCCATCGGGTGCACGGTCACGGCTCCCGCCACGGCCTGCACGGCAACCGTCAACGCGCCGGGGACCTTTACGGTCACGGCCGGCCAAACCACCGCCGTGGGAACGCTGACCGACTAAGAGGTCCCTCGCTGTCGCTAGACACCAGCCCGTGGACCCTGGTATACTTCCAGGGTCCATTTTTCCCGGGGAGTAGATCTACGTGTTCGTATTCAACCTTCAACTCTTCGCCCACAAGAAGGGCGGCGGCAGCTCCAAGAACGGCCGCGACTCCAACGCCCAGCGCCTCGGCGTGAAGCGCTTCGGCGGGCAGGACGTTATCGCCGGCAATATTCTGGTGCGCCAGCGCGGAACGCGCTTCTACCCCGGCGAGAACGTCGGCATGGGCAAAGACCACACGCTCTTCGCCCTCGTTCCCGGCAAGGTGACCTTCCGCGAGTCGAACCAGCGCAAGTACGTGACGGTCGTCCCCGCCGGAGCCTGATCTCCCCTCACTTCGCGCAAGCGCAATCGCTCATGGGGCCCGCCTCGGCGGGCCTCTCGCGTTTGGTCACGAAACGGCAGTACCGTGTTCATCGATGAGGCCACCATCACCGTCAAGGGCGGAGATGGAGGCGACGGCATCGTCGCCTGGCGCCGCGAAAAGTACGTCCCCAAAGGGGGTCCCGCCGGCGGCGACGGGGGCCAGGGCGGGAGCGTGATCCTGGTGGCCGACCCCAACGTCAACACGTTGGTCGAGTTCCGTTACAAGCGCCAGTTCGCAGCCCGCGACGGCGAGCACGGCGGCACCTCCAACAAGTCGGGGCGCTCGGCGCCCGATCTGCTGATCCCCGTCCCCGTCGGTACGCTGATCATTCGCGACGGCAGCCCGTATGCAGATCTCGGCGAGCCCGGCAAGCGGGTTCCCATCGCCAAAGGCGGGCGCGGGGGGTTGGGCAACCAGCATTTCGCCACCGCTCGCCGTCAGGCGCCGCACTACTCGGAGAAAGGCGAGCCGGGCGAGGAGCACGAGATCGCGCTCGAGCTGCGCTTGCTGGCCGACGTCGGCATCGTCGGCGTTCCCAACGCCGGCAAGTCGACGCTCCTCTCCGTGATCTCGGCGGCCAAGCCGAAGATCGCCGATTATCCCTTCACGACTCTGGAGCCGCAACTGGGCGTGGTACGTCTCGACGAAGAGACCAGCTTCGTTGCCGTCGATGTTCCTGGCCTGGTCGAGGGGGCCCACGAGGGCGCCGGCCTGGGCGATCGCTTCCTGCGCCACGTCCAGCGCACGCGCGTGCTCATCCACCTGATCGATGGCATGGATACGCCCGAGCAGGCGCGCACCGAGCGCGCGATGATCGAGAGCGAGCTGCGCGAGTCGGGGTTGATCGACAAACCGCGCATCGTGGTGATCTCGAAGATGGACCTGCCGCAGGCGCGCGAGACCTTCGCCGCGCTGCGCCAGGAGATCCCCGGCTTGATGGCCATCTCCTCCGCGACCAGCGAAGGCGTGCGCGAGTTGATGTACGCCGCTTGGCGCGTGATCCAAGAGACGCCGGCACCGAGATTCGCGCTCGAGGAGTCGCCGCGCATCGATCTCACGCCCAGCGAGCCGTTCCACGTGGAGCGCGACGGCGGCGTCTTCGTGGTGAGTGGTCCGCGCGTGGAGCGCTTGGCATCCATGACCGACTTCGACAACGATGAAGCACTGGGGCGCTTCGAGCGCGCGCTCGACAAGCTGGGCGTGGAGCGCCGCCTGCGCGATCTGGGGATCGCCGCCGGCGATACCGTGCGCATCGGCGACGCGGAGTTCGAATACTCGTGAAACTCGGGATCCTCGGCGGAACGTTCGACCCCATCCACTTCGCCCATCTCTACGTGGCGGAGGCGGCGCGCACCGCCGTTCCGCTCGACTGCGTACTCTTCACGCCTACCGGCTCGTACCGCCACCGCAGCGAGGAGCCCGAAGCCCCGATGGCCGCCCGCGTGGAGATGCTCACGCTGGCCATCGCGTCCAATCCCGCCTTCCGCATCGAGGATGCCGACCTCACCGGCACCGGCTATACGGCCGATCTGATCCCGCGCCTGCGCGCGAAGTACCCGCACGACGAGCTCTACTTCATCGCCGGCGCCGACTCGCTGGCATCCTCGCCATGGCGGCGCCTGGACGAAGTCTTCGCGGCGCTCGACGGCTTCGTGGTAGCGACGCGTGCCGGTATCGACGCCCCGCTGCCCCCGGAGATCGAGTCGCATGTGAGCCGCTTGGAGATTCCGCAACTCTTCACCAGCGCCAGCCGCATCCGCGCACTGGCACGCGAGGGGCACCCGACCCGCTACCTGGTGCCGGACGAGGTAGCCGCCTACATCGTGGCCCATCGCCTGTACGGCGCGCGCAGCGGAGCGGAGCGAGTGCGATGAGCGAGGTGCTTGCGCCGGGGCTGACGCGCCTGGCCGACGGTCCGCTGGCCTTCGGCGGGGTGGGACTCGAGGAGTTGGCCGAGGCGTACGGGACGCCGCTGGTCGCCTTCGACGGCGCGCTGTTCGACGGGCGCGTAGCCGCCTTCCGCACCGCCTTCGGACCCCAGACGGACATCTCGTATGCGGCCAAAGCGTTCCTGTGCGTGGCGATGGCGCGCCGCGTGGCGGCCCTTGGCCTGAGCCTGGACGTCTGCAGCTTGGGAGAGCTGAGGACCGCCCAAGCTGCGGATTTCCCGCCCGAGCGCTTACGCTACCACGGTTGCGGCAAAGGCGACGACGAGCTGGAGGCGGCCCTGCGCGGCGGCGTAGGGCGCATCATCATCGACAATCTCGAGGAATTGGAGCGCCTGGAGAGCATCGCTGCGCACCTGGAGCGCACGGCCACGGTAATCCTGCGCGTGAACACGGGGATCGAGGCCCATACCCACGAGATGATCCGCACCGCTGGGGAAAACTCGAAGTTCGGAATGCTCCCCGAGGTGGCGTTCGCCGCGGCCCGCCGCGTTGCAGCCTCTCCGCACATGCGCATAGCTGGCCTCCATTCGCACATCGGCTCACAGATCTACGAGCCGCGTTTCCTGGCCGACGCGGTGGAGCCGCTCTTCGAGCTGGCCGCCTCGCTGAGCGGCGTCGAGATCGCCGTTGCGGAGATGATCGCCGGCGGCGGCTTCGCGGTCCGTTACCGTCCCGAGGACCCTCCGGCGCCGGCGCCCGAGGCGATCGCGCAGCGCCTCCTCGCCGCCATGCGCCTGGGGGCAGAGCGCGCAGGCGTCCCGCTTCCGCGGCTCGGCATCGAGCCGGGGCGGGCGCTGGCGGCTGAGGCAGGCCTCTCGCTCTACCGCGTAATGTCCGTGAAAGACCACGCCACCTGCCGCTTCGCGATCGTCGACGGGAGCATGGCCGACAATCCGCGTCCCGCGCTCTATGGCTCCTACCACCATGTGGTGCGCGCCGACGGCCCCTCTACGGCGGTCGCACGCGCCACGACGATCTGCGGTCGCTCCTGCGAGGCCGACGAGATGATGACGGTGCCGCTGCCCGAGGACCTGCACGGCGGCGATCTGCTGGCCGTCTGTACCACGGGGGCGTACACGTACAGCATGGCCTCCAACTACAACCGCTTCGCCAAGCCGGCGGTAGTGCTGGCAGCGGACGGCGCGCACACTTTGTGGGTACGGCGCGAGCGCGATAGTGAAACACTGCGCTTTGATGTCGATACGTAATTTGTTAGGATGGTACTAGAAAGACTCGCCTCGGTCGTATTGGCAAGTCGCTCCCCCCGGCGTATCGAGCTGTTGCGCTCATTGGGGCTGGAGGTGCTGGTACGCCCGAGCGGCTACGGTGAAGAAGAGGTCGCCGGGTTGGAGCCACGAGAATTGGCGACGTACCATGCGCGGCAGAAGGCGCGCGACATCGCGGGCACGCTCGAAGAGCATGCTCCGCTGGTGGTTGCCGCCGATACGATCGTCGACGTCGACGGGCGTCTCTTCGGCAAGCCAGCCGACGAAGGCGAAGCCGCCGCGATGCTGCGGTCGCTGTCGGGGCGCATGCACCGGGTACACACGGGTTACTGCCTCTGGAACGCGCGCGCCGGCGAGCGCTCCGGCTGCGTGACCACCGATGTGACTTTCGTCACGCTGCACGAGGAACAGATTCAAGACTACATCGCAACGGGTGAGCCGATGGATAAAGCTGGCGCCTATGGCATCCAGGGGCGCGGGGCGCTCCTAGTCGACAGTATCGACGGCGACTTCTACGCCGTGATGGGACTCCCGTTGGCAACGCTGGCCCGCGAGTGCGAGGCCCTGGGGTACCGTTTGCTGTGATCCGTTCGCTCTTCCCCGACGTCGGCATCGACCTCGGGACCGCCAACACCGTCATCTACGAGCGGCAGAGCGGGGTGCTGCTCTCCGAACCGTCCGTGGTGGCCTACGACGCCAAGCGCGGCAACAAGATCGTCGCCGTGGGCCGCGCCGCCCGCGAGATGGACGGCAAGGCGCCCGACCGCATCAAGGTCGTCCATCCCCTCCATGCCGGGACGATCTCCGACTTCAAAGCCGCCCACACCCTGGTAACCACCCTGCTCGAGCGCGCCCTCAACCTCAAGGGCGCGATGCACCCTCGGGTGATCGTCGGCGTTCCCGGATGCGCCACGGATATCGAGTGCAAGGCCATCGAGGAGGCCGTCGGCCAAGCGGGGGCGCGCAAGGCCGTCTTCGTTCCACAGGCCATGGCTGCGGCTGTCGGGGCGGGGCTTGAAGTCTCGCAGGCGCGCCCCTCCATGGTCGTGGACATCGGCGGCGGAACCACGGAAGTGGGCATGCTCGCTCTCTCCGGCGTGGTGGTTCTCCACTCGATCAAGGTGGGTGGTGAGAGCCTGGACCGTGCCATCGCTTCGTGCCTGCGAGCCGACCACTTCCAGATCGGCTCGCTGACCGCCGAGCGGGTGAAGATCCGGCTCGGTTACGCCGGCCGCCCGCTGGGCCGCGAGCCGTTGCGCATCAGCGGCATGGACCAGGTGGCCGGAGGCCCCGCGGGACGGTCGATTCCGGAGGAGATGATCGGCGAGGCCTTGCTCGAGTCGCTCGACGCCATCTCGCGCGCCGTCCGCTTCGTCATCGAGGCCACACCGCCCGACCTCACCGCCGACCTGCTCGAGACCGGCATCGTCCTCACCGGCGGCGGTGCGCTGTTGCCGGGGTTGGCGGGATTCCTCGGCGAACGTACGCGGGTCCCGTGCTCCGTGGCTCCGGAGCCGCTGCTGTGCGTCGCACGCGGCGCGGGCGAGATCTTGGCGACGCCCAGCCTGTTGGAGCGTGTGGCTCCGCAGGCTGACCGACTGACGAGGTGGTACCGATCTATACGTCTCGGGGTGAAGGAAAGCTACTCGCCGTAATCGGCGTCGTCATTCTGCTCGCCCTGGTGGCGCTGCTTCAGATCGACGCCGCACGCAAGGGCCAGGAGAGCCTCCTCTCACAGATCCTCACCACTGTCGCCGTCCCCGTTGAGAGCACCTTTACCGCCGTCGGCTCCGGGCTCCGCGACGGCGCATCAAACGTCGCGAACCTCCCGCGCTTGGCGTCTGAGAACGCGCAGCTGCGCGACGAGGTGCGCACGCTGCGCGCGCAGGACGCCGTGCTGCGCGAGGCGGCCTCCGCCGCGCCCGATGCGCTACGCTTCGCGGCGCGCGCCGCGACACTCGATCAGGCCATCCCAGCCACCGTCATCGGCTACGACCCCACCAATGCGCTCGATACCATCACCATCAACCGCGGCTCGCACTCAGGCGTGGTGCGCGACGCGGGCGTCGTCGACGCCGGCGGCGTGGTGGGACGCGTCGAGTCGGTGGGCCCCTTCGCAGCCAAGGTGCTGCTGATCACCGATTACACATCGAGCATCCCTGCCGTGGTACAGCAGGGGCGTTGGTGGGGCATCGTGCGCGGCTCGCAGACGCGGGCGCAGATGACGTACATCTCGCAGGACGCCGTGCTGAAGCCAGGGATGCGCGTGGTGACGGGGCAGGGGCGCGTCTTCCCACCCGGCCTGCTGATCGGCCACATTACCTCGGTGGTACGCGGCGACGCCAGCCTCTATCAGGTGGCGAAGATCGAGCCCGCGGCCAACTTCGGACGCCTCTCGCACGTCCTGGTCCTTCCCAAGCCCGGCTCGTCGACGAAGTGAGCAATCGCGCCTTAAGCAATTGCGTCTTGCGCAATTGCGCCTCCGGAGGACCTTTACAGCAACAGGGCTCCCACGAACGGAGCAAAGCGAAGTGAGTGGGATAAACGAGGTGGATCGCCCCGCGCACTGGCCCAGCCTGGCACTGGCGGCTGCCCTCGCCATCGTGCTGGAGAGTACGTGGCTCAGCCGCCTGCATCTGCGTGGCGGCTCGCTCGACCTGGTGGTAGTCTTCGTTGCATGGTACGCCGCTACGGCCGGCGCCTCGAAGGGCCTTCTCTACGGGGCGCTCTGCGGGATGGCTGAAGACGCACTGGCGGTCCGAACGGGCGCCGCACACATGCTGGCGCTGGGGCTGACCGGCGCCGTCTGCGGATTGGGCTCGCGCTTCGTTCTACCCGACTCCGTGTTCGCCATCGCCGGTATCGTGGCCGTGGGGACGGTACTCAGCGACGCGATCTTCTGGAGCACGATGTCCATGGGCGGCTTTCCGGACGGGCTAGGATCGCTGCACTTCCATCGCTCCCTTTGGAGCGCGCTGCTGGGCGTCATGACCTTCGTCATTCTCTGGAGCACCTCGACATGGCTGCGGAATCGCAACGGCAGCCGCTGAACCCGCGGCGCTTCTGGTCCTTCGTCGCCGCGCTCGCGCTGATGGTTGCGGCGCTGGCAGCCCGCCTCGTCCAGATTCAGTTGGTGCACGGCGCGCAATTCGAAGCCGCTGCCCGCGCCAACCAGATCCGTCAAATCGAGATCGCCGCGCCGCGCGGGCTCATCTTCGATCGCCGCGGCGTAGTGATCGCCCGCAGCCGCCCCTCGTTCGTGCTAGCCGTCATCCCTTCGGAGGTGACGACGCCGGAGCAGACGATTACGAAAGTTGCGGCGTTGATCGGGCGCCCGCCAAGCGAGCTCTGGGCACGCCTGCTTCACCACCGCGGCGTCAACTACAAGAGCTTCGATGAGCTGCAAGTCTACGAGCCGTATGGTCCCGTCATTCTGGCGCGCGCGCTCCATCCCGCACAAGTGGCGCGTTTGGTCGAGGCAAGCGAGGATCTCTCCGGCATCGACGTGGAGGTGCAAGCCGTTCGCGACTACCCGTACCGTACGGCGGGCTCGCATCTGCTGGGCCACGTGGGACAGATTACCGAAGGCGAGTACCGGCGCCTCGAGCACCTGGGGTACACGCCCAACGATGTCGTCGGCAAAGACGGTCTCGAAACGGTCTACGACACGTGGCTGCGCGGCACCCCGGGCGGCAAGCGCGTGGTGGTCGATGCGCAGGGCAAGGTCGTACGCAACATCGGGTATGCCGACCCCAAGCCGGGCGACAGTCTCGTCACCTCACTGGACTGGCGGCTCCAGATGTACTTGGAAGTAGGGATGCGCCGCGAGCTGGAGCGCCAGAGCCGCCTGACGGGACGGCGCTTGGCGGGGGCGGCGGTGGCGATCGATCCCAACACGGGCGGAATCCTCGCGCTGGTCTCGATGCCCAACTACAACCCCAACGACTTCTCGGACGGCATCAGCGAGCGCAACTACGCGCGCTACGTTACCGATCGGCTGCGCCCGCTCTACGACCGCGCTACGGGCGCCGCGACGGCTACAGGCTCAACGTTCAAGCCGATGGTAGCGGCCGCTGCGCTCGCCGAGCACGTCATCTCCGCCGATGCGCGCTTTTACGACGGCGGGCGATACTACTGCCACGGCGCCACCTTCCACGGCTTCGAGAACGAGGCGCTCGGCTCGATCGACATGTACCAGGCGATCGCGGCATCGGACGACGTCTACTTCTATCACCTGGGCGATCTGCTGGGCCACGATCGGCTGCGCAACTTCGCGCTGCAGTTCGGCTTAGATGCGAAGACCGGCATCGATCTCCCCGGTGAGTACGAGGGCAACTGGCCAACCAACGCGTGGATGATGAAAGTCTACGGGCTGCCGATGGAGCCCTCCGACGTCTGCATCCTGGCTATCGGCCAGGGTGCCATGGAGGCGACGCCGATCCAGATGGCCAACGCCGTGGCCGCCATCGCCAACGGGGGCACGCTGTGGCGACCGCACATCGTCACCGCCGTCCGTAACTGGCGGGGCAAGACGGTCAAGGTGACGGAGCCGACGCCGATCCGTCACATCTCTATCCCCTCGCAAGACTTCGCCGTGGTACGCAAGGGGATGTCGATGGTCACGGGAGCGGGCGGCACCGCCTTCGGTTTGACCATTCCCGGGCTTGCCTACGGCGGCAAGACGGGGACGGTGGAGACCGACGGCGGCAACGGCCCCAACACCACGTGGTTCGAGGCATTCGCACCCGTCGATCACCCCACGGTGGCCATCGCCGTCTACATGGAGCGCACGGGAGGCTACGGCTCTACCGTTGCTGCGCCGGTCGCCGCCTATGCGTTGGCGAAGTACTTCGGGAAAAAGCCGCCAGCGTTGGCGGCGCCCGGGGAGTAAGGTAACTCGCACGCGTCTACGCGCCTAATAGTAGAATTCGAGTGAATAGGTCAACGAGGCCGAGTAGGTCCCCGCTGAAATCGTGCTCGGAACCGTGAGCTGAAGATCGACGCAGACGCTCTGGGCAACGTTCGCCGCACCTTTCCACGCCATCTCCCCGGGGCCGCCGGCGTTGGCAAACGGTGCGAAGCTCGTCGTGATGCCCTCCGCCAACCATCCGAGGTCACCCTGCGTCGGATAGGCGTACGTCGGGAAGGGAATGCTCGCGCCGTTGGCGCTGCCATAGACCCAGTCCTCGACGCGCCACAGGTACGGAGAATCGGCGTAGACGGTATAGGCGCAGGGGTAGATGTTGCTTCCGTAGCCTGCGTTGAGGACCGTCGTGTTCCCAACGATGTGCAGGTACTGCGCCGTGGGATCGAGTTGCACGTTGATGGTCACGGGGACGTTGCCCTGTGTCGGCCCGGCTTGGGCTACCATGTGGTAGGCGGAGAGCGCGGCGGGATTCAGATGCGCGAGCAGCCCCGGCTGCGGAGCCGGATTGCGGACCGCCTGCGCGACCGTGCGCGGAACGTAGGCCACGGGGGACGGAGTCACCGTGATCGTCACCGAGATATTCTTCTGCGTCAGGGGATGCCAGACACCCGCCCACGCGGGGCCCGAGGCGACTGTCGCCGCCGCGGCGATGAAGCTGAGGACGATGCCGATGCGTTTCACTTCGCCACCACCGTATAGACCACGTAGACCGAGAACTGCGTCACGGGCGCGCCGCCGGAGAGGCGCAACTGGTAGTCGTAGCCTTGCGTGGCCGAATTGCTCGGAAGCCCGATCGTCGAGTGCGCGTACGACCACACCAGCGCCGACGAAGGCGGCAAACCGGCGCCATAGGAGATGCCTGTCGTCGCGCCGCTGCCCGTCACCATGGCGCTCGTCTTCGAGAACGGCACCGCCGCAGCGTACGGCGTATTCGTGCCGTTGCTTGGCAGCCAGAAGAGCGTCGTGTCGATGGGCCACGTTCCGCTGCTCGCCGACGTGAAGTCACTGCTTCCCTCGGCGAAGACTTGGAAGCCGCTGGAGTCGTTGGTGAGCACGGCAACCTGTGCCGCGTACTTGTAGAGGTAGTTATACCCCTGCACGACCTTGCCGAAGTCGACGTAGCCGCCGCCGGGGATGGCGCTCGGCCCGGCTGCGGGCGCAGGGCTGCTCGGGCCGCCTTGCGGTCCGAAGCCGCTCTGGAAGTTGGGCGCCACGGTCATCGAGATGATGACCGCCGTCTTCCAGGTCGCCTCCACGGAGCCGGTCGCCGCGCGCACGCGCGCCGTCGCCGCTGCGACCATTGTCACGGCGATGAGCAGTGCCGTGAACCCCCGTCTTGCGTTCATCGCTAGTTCAACACCAAGGTGAAGGTGACGATCGTGCTCCCTGGCGAGGTGCTCCCCGTCGAGTCGACGAGGAAGCTCATGATCGTATCCACCGGCTTGTGATAGGCTTGTCCGTTGTATGTCGAGATCGCAAGCCCGGGGTTCGATCCGCTCGGCGAGGCAATGACGGGCAGCGCGGCAAACGCCGCCTGGGCGATCGAGAAACCGCTGGCCGACGACGACGTAGCCGCGTCTCCTGCAACTTGCAGCTCCGGCTTGCTGCTACCGTTGAGCGGATTGTTGTTCGCCGAGGCGTACAGCGTCCAACTATCGGGCGAGACGGCATCGGAGGAGATGCTGGCATTGACGAGGTCGGTGGCGGTAAAGGTGCCGGTGAAACTCCCCAGCGTGATCAGCGTGGGGGACTGCGTCGTGTCGACCACGCAGCCCAGGCAGTTCGTGGCCGGCATCGAACCGCCGGGCCCCGGCTTGGGCAGCACCGTGCCTGTGCCGGACGGGGGCGTGATGATGTTCATCTGCGCATCGAAGACGACTTGCAGCGACCCAGCGCCGGCGTAGGGTGGTGTGGCATTCACGGTCCCGCCGCCTGCGCCGGTTGACGTTACCCTCGTGGGCCAATCGAAATAGCTTCCCAGATCATAGGGCGTCTCCGCGTTGAAGTAGAGATTGATCGACTGCCCGCTGGCGATATTGCAGCCCGTGAGGTTGATGACGCCGTTGCCACCGCCGGCGGTGGCGCTGCCATAGTTGGAGGCGTTGAGCGAACCCGAGCACGTCCCGGGCGAGGCGGCGCCGGGTCCGTTCACGTACGGTGCCACGGCGAACTTCCAGAAGACGCCGGCTCCGTCCGTCGCGTTGATGAAGGCGCGCGTCTGCCCCGGAACGGTGATGTTCACGCTGGTGATCGTCTTCTGGCCGTTGTTGGCGATCTGGTAGAGGAACGAGCTCCCGTTGGGGTTATTGGCGTCGGTGCCGATCTGCGGCTGCGTGCTGCCCGGCACCGGCGTGGGGTTACCCGACGGCGGGAAGGCGCCCACGTAGCCGCCCACATCGGTGAACGCCACCGAGGCCGAGGTCGGACTGACCGTCAGCGTGGCGTTCTGGCTCGGCGCCGACGTTGCGCCGCCGTTCGCGCCGACCACCGTCCACGCGACGTTGTACGTTCCCGTCGTGGGGAACGGCGACGCCGCGTAGTTGAAGGTAATCGGCAGCGTCTGCCCAGGCGCGAGCGCGTTGGCCTCGTACGCCGATGAGCACGGCTTGGGCTGTCCGATCGGGCAGACCTGGATGACGTAGGTCGCCGGCGGCCCACTTGCCGTCTGGTTGACGTACCAGCCGGCCGGCACCGCGATGCTGGTGGGAATTACGCCGCTCGGAACGCTGAGATCGATCTCATCGACGTAGTCGGGGAACGGGCTCGAGGCGTTGCTGGTATTCGTGAAGTTCAGCACGGTCGTCGATGCCAGTCCCGTCGGCACGGTGTTGGGCGAGAAGACCGAGGTCATGGTCGTTGGATTAAGCGAGTAGACGGCAAGCTCCGTGGAGTCGATGTTGGTTGCCCCGACGATCGCGTTCTGCGTGCTTTGCGTCGAGCTCAGCGTATAGGGCGCCCCACCTCCGCTGGGGTTGTCGAAGTTCGCCACCATGGGGATCGACTGATAGCCGAACGGGATCTGAAACATCGGGAAGTTCAGCACGAAGACGGCGGTCTTATTGAAGCCCACACCGGCACATCCGCCGCGGCATTGAAGCTCGATCTGGTTGGTGGTCAGAGCGCCGTTGCTCTGCTGCGGCAGGACGCGCCAGCCCGTCTGATTGGCCCCGTTGACGGTGACGGACTGCAGGATGGGTGTGTTGGTGTTGCCGTCGTACGTGCTGGGGAAGGTCATCTCGAGGTCTTTGAGCGTCTCGTTCGGACCCTTGTTGACGACGGTCAGCGTCAACGAGTACGCCGCATTGGAGGGCGTCCCGCCGGTGTTGACGTCGTACATCGCCTGATTGAAGCGCGGCAGGTTGATCGGTGCGGGGCCATTGGTGACGCGCCATGCCTCCGTCGCCACGCCCGAGAATGCCCCGCCTTGCTGGAGCACCAGCAACGGGTTGGTGACGCTGTCGGAAGCGCTGTACGCGATGCCGTGCTGCGGCAAGATACCGCTCTGGATGTTACAGGGGCCGGTTTTGCAGACATTTCCGCTGGTCAGGCTCACTTGGATGTTGAAGGCAAGCGTCGTGGCGCCGCTGAGCGTTGCGGTAGGGTTGGCGGGATCAGGCGTGGCGGAGATGGCGGTCGAGGCACCACCGACGTAGACGATGTCCCAGAGGCTGCCGGCGCTGTCGGTGGCCGTCGTGTTGCCGCCGGGAAGGGATAGCTGCTCGCCCTGGCCGTCGTTACTGAGCCGTACACCGGAGATGCCGTCGGCATTCCATGGGCCGAAGGCGCCGCCGGCAGCATTCGAGACGGTGACTTGCGCGGTCGTCCCGGGGACGGCCGTCGCCAGCACGTTGGTGAGCGGATTGGTCCAGGCGAACGCTCCCTGATAGCCAAGGATCGTGAACGACTTGGTTCCCAAGACGGTACCGGAGTTCCGGTCGTAGAGCTGAGCCGTGAGGACGTTCGGCGCCAGGGGCGTGACCGTGGGACCCAGTGCCTCGAGCGTCGAGGCGTTGGCGGGGAACGGATTCTGCGTGAAGGTCGCACTGCCCGCGCCCTGCGTAGCCGTCGGCAACGTGCCGCTGGGTACGCCGGCGGAAGCGCCGTTGTTCAACACCATCCCGTTGGGGTCGCTGACGGTCAGCCCGATCGTGTGCCCGTTCGAGCCAGCAGGGAGCCCGGTAACACGGTAGGTGAGTCCCGTGACCGAGGCGTCGATAAAGCCGTCGTTTGCGAAGATATCGCCCAGGTTCGTCCCCGTGCCGAGCGTCGCGTTGTAGGGCGTGAGCGTCCACGCGATCGTCGACGGCTCGATCGAAACCTGCTGCGTACCCACCAAGTCGCTCGTCGTGGCGTCGTAGAGCTGGACGGTGTAGGTCCCGGTGCGCGGCGTCGCGCCCACGGGCCAACCCACCGTCATCTGCCCCGTGGGCACCGGCGACCCGACCGTCGACCCGGCCACGAAGCAGGTTCCGGGCTGCGAGTTGGACGAGGCGGGAACGCTGTAGACGCATGGGAGGTTGGCGGCACCGGTGTAGACCCAGCCGAAGGCGTAGCTGTGCGCGGGATTCAGGCCGCTCGCGCTAGCGTAGACCGTGCTGCCCGCCGTGAAGTCCGTAGCGGGATGGAGCAGTGCGCCGTCGGCGTACGTATCGAAGTGCTGGCTGGCCAGCACCACCACGTAGACGACGGAGTCATAGTTGCCCGTGTTGTTGTTCTGGGCGACGAACGTCCAGACGCCGGAGTACGGCGCCGCCGTTCCGGGATTCGGCGTGGAATCATATGGCGTGCCGAAGTAGAGGGGGAAGTAGCCCCAGCAGTTCCCGTTGTTGTCGGTGGGACCGGCGCTGCCCGTGAACGACGTGCCGTCCGGCGGGAAGATCAGGTAGGTGTAGTTCGTCGATGGCTGGAGCCCGGCGCACTGAATGTAGTTGAAGTTGTTGTACGAGAGCGTCGCGTCGTAGATCTGGTAGATCGTGCTGTCGCCGGTGAGAACGATCGTTCCGCCTGAGGCGCTGGCGATGCGGCGGTGGCCGGCCATCGAGGCCAGGGCACGCCCCACGGTCATCGGCGCGGGGCGCCGCAACCCGGCTCTCGAGGTGATACGGACGATGTGTCGCCCGGCCGCGGCGGTCGCGGCAGCCGGCGTGGCTGTCGGCGCGACGCGCAACGGCAGCGGTGGAGGTGTCGGCGGCTCGGGAAGGCGACGTGTGCCGCCGGTGCCGGGAGCCTGCGGGCCGGCCAGGACGAGCTGCGAAACCATCGCAAGCGCTGCGATGATCCCCGAGACCGTCAGCCAGAACCGGCCAATGCGTGACATCCCAACAAGCCCCTTCACGTCGTCCGTGACGCTGCTGCGCTCGACGCAGCCCCATCGGCTACGGCCTCAGCGCACGGTAAAAGTCTTCTCTCCTCCGGAGAGGTTCGGCCCGCCGTAGTCGATCAACGCGATCGCCGTGTACGATCCGGGCTGAAGCTTCTTGCCGACCACGTCGACGATGCGCTGACCTCCGCGCTCGACGAGCATCTGCTTTGGAATCTCGATCCGCTCCACGACCGTGGAGCCTTGCTTGACTTCGATCCGCCCGTTGAGGTACACGTGCGCGTTGCCGGTGTTCTTGAAGCCGACGAGATAGCGCTCGCCCTCGGGCGAGGTGCGCGCAGAGACGTCGTCGACTTCTCCGGAGAGTTGAAGGGTGTTGGGAACCAGCTCGTAGATCTTGGCCGCGATGCGCTCCGAGAACGATACCCCTCCAGGCTTGCGCGTGGGGCGCGTCTGGAAGAAGGCGATCACGGAGTGCTCTCCGCTGGCCGCCGCCGGCACCGCCACCGAGACGCGAACCTGCGTCAGCGTATTCGGGGCGACGTCGAACTCACGGGGATTGAGCGAGACCCACGGGGCCATCGAGTACTTGTTCTTCCCGGGGGGAAGGAAGACGTACTGCCCGTTCGCACCGACCGTGAAGTCGACCAGTGAGACTTGGATGTGTACCGTGTCCGCCCCGGTATTCCGTACCGTGATCGGGATCGTCTGTCTCTGCCCGGCGGAGGCTTCCATCTCGTACTTCGCCGGGGAGACGTCCAGCCCCAAGTCGGCCGGAGCCGAGCGCGGAACGAGGAGAACGAATCCACACAGAGCCAGAGCCGCCGACCATCGTGCCACAGTCATACTCTTCGTTATCGGCGGCTGAGCGCGCCTGGCGGAGCCGAAGTTCCGCCAGGAGTATCACTCTCCCGTTGATTCCTGCTGTTCCCGCGTCCCTTCTCGTGATCTCTAGTTCGGGACCAAGACCACTGTCATGATCGCATTGGACGAAGCGGTCGACGGCGCGCCCTTGTCGAGGTTGATCTGAACGTCCTGTGCCGCGTAGACCGTGCCCGCCGGAGCCGTGGCCCCGCCGGCGATCTTCAAGCCGTTGGTACCGGTCTCGGTGTAGTACTCGAAACCGGCGGTGACGATGCCGGCACCGGGGCCGCCGTCCTGGCTACCAGGGCCGCCGCCGCCGTTGGTGATGGCGCCGCCCGTCCCGTTGGGAATCGGTGCGCCGCCAGCCGCGCAGCCGGTGACTGCGCCCGCGGTGAAAGTCGCCGCGGCCACCGTCGTGGTGCGAGTCGAGGCGGCCGCGGCAGCGGCAGCCGGAGCCAGCGGAAACGCGGCGCCGCCGTCCGGGAAGGCGCAGAAGCCCGTGCCGCTGGCCGGAGCGGCGTCCATGTACTCATAGACGTTGTAGCCGCCCGCGTCGTTGGTTTGAATCGCCGTCTCGATCGCGTTCTGATAGAGGCAGCCCACCGGGGCCGCGAGACTGGGATTCAAGGTTCCGTACGTGAGGTTCAGCGTGGTCTCAGCAGCCGGCGCACCGCAGACGCCTGCGGCGCTTGGCGTGAGCGCCGGCGCGACGGTGCCCTGCGTGAACGCGCCGGCACCGAACTGCGTGGCCAACTGCATCGAGGCGGAGACAGCGACGTTCCAGTTCAGCTTGACGGAGCCGTAGTGCGGCGCGGGGGCGGCGAACGCGGCAGTCGACGTGGCCGCCATGCCCACTGCGAGCATGGAGGCTGCGAAAGCTCGATTCATGACGTATGTTCCCTTTCGGCTAGAGCTACGGGAGAGTCCGAGATTGCCATCCTTGGCAGACGACGCTCTCACATCACGTATGATACGCGAGGTCAAGAGATGCTGCTAGGTGATTCGGCCGCGCGAAGGCGTTTCTTTACGGCGAGTTTACGGCGCCGGCTCGCCATGTAAACGGCGCTTAACAAAAATGCTAGCGTTGCGCAGCATTCAGCGCGAACGGATAGGCCTTCCCCGCCTTGTTCACGATCGTACCGTGATACGGCAGACCGTGCGACCACAACCGGACGTCGAAAGTATACATCTCACCCCGCGCCTCCGGCAGCTTGAACGCGTAGCCGTCTTCGAAGCGCACGACGTCACCGGGCTGGACGGGCGCGAGGATCTTCGCCGTCACCGCAATCGTATGCCCCGGCTGCGGCCGATGCGTGAGCACGTGCGCGGCGATCAGCGGTACCTTCGGATCCACAGTCACCGATCCGTCGCCGACACCGTGTGTGGCCCCCTCGACGGAGACGCGTAGCGCGTAGTCGCCGGCTTGGAGGATCGGCACGAGGAAACTGCCGGTCCAGGCACGCAGCGCAACGTCGAAGCGCAGCGGGAAGGAGCCGAAGGCATCGCTCTGCTGGGTGACGGCACTGGGATGCTGAGCGGTCGTGCGAACGATGAGCTTGACGATGCCGCCCGGCGGCGCGTGCTCAGGCCGCACCGTTACCGAGACACCTGCCTTCTGCCCGTTGTCGAAGGAGAAGACCACGGACTTCGCCGCGGTGCCGAGCTTGAAGACGACGCCGCCACTCTCGGATCCGCCGAAGACTTGCACCGGTTCGTCCGGTCCCTGCACCACGCTCTCGTCTTCGGGCAGCGTCTCGGGATCGACGCTGACCTGGTAGCTCCCCGGTGGAACGTCGTCGAGCAGGAAGCTCCCGTCGTCGTTGGTGATCGCTGCGTAGTCACCGGGCTCGGCCACGACGTAGACGTTGCGCGCTCCCTGCAGCGAGCCGAAGCCTGCGTCTGGCGCATAGAGCACGTGACCGCTGATCGATCCCAGCGGGAGCGCCGTGTAGTCCACCGTGGTCAACTGTCCCTGCACCACCTGCACGGTACGTTGCGGATCGCCCCGTAATTGGAACGATGCCGGCACACTGGCTACGGCCAACGCCACGTGGTGCGTCCCCGGGAGGAGACCGCCAACCTGATAGGCGCCGTCGGGACCAGTCGTAGCGTGATGACCTCCGTCGACCACGATGTCGACTCCGGCAATGGGCTGCGATCCCTTGGACGTGGCGGCATACAGGTGCCCGGCGATGCCCGCGAAGGCACCGACGCCGAAGTCCATCGTCGCGGTCTGCCCGCCCCCCACCTCGACGCTCGCCTGTCCGCGTTCGGCCACCAACCCATTGGCAATCGTGCCCTGCACGATGGAGACCGTGTGGAAGCCCTGGCGGACGAAGCGGAACTGATAGCCGCCGTCGATATCCGTGCGCACGGGCGTCGTACCGTCGAGCAAGATCAAGACGTTGCCCAGGCCCCGCTGTCCGAAGCTTGCGGCTGAGTTCGCGGAGACCACGTACACGTGGCCCGCGATGGTGGCGGGCAAGTTCGGATTGGCGCGCCCGCTGTAGCGCGTGGTGCCCAGCGAGAGCGGCCCCACGAGATCGACGTTCAAGCTCGACGCGCTCGAGGCACCCAGACCCGACTGGTGCGAGCGCGTCGCTGTGATGTTCAAGGCGACAAGAGATGAGAGCCGGCGGATCACCCCGATGCTGTACGAGCGCTGTGAGGTGCCCACACCGCCGCTGTCATCGGAGGCGAACTGCTCGCCCAGCGTGAGATCGGTACGCGGCCCCAGACGGCGGACGTAGGAGAGCAGCGTCTGGCGCTGGTTCGTCGCCGCACCGACGCTGCGCTGCTGGCCGAAGGAACTCTGCGCCTGGAGGAAGCCCTCACCGATCGTATGCGCGATCGCGAACGTCTCTTGCGACTGCACGGCTGTGCCGCCAGAATTGGCGGCCGTTGCGCGCTGCAACGTCTGCGAGAGGGAGAATCCCTTGAGCGTCTCGGTGGTCGTCACGCCATCGGCGCGGTTGACGGAGGTCTCTCCGCCGGCAGTCGAACGCGCGTCGCTCTCCAAGAGCGTCACGGAGCTGGTCCCGACGGGCTGACTGTACGTCACGTTGCGCCGGGTCGTGCGATTCCATTGGCCGCTCGAGAATGCGTCATCGCGACCGAGGTCGACGAGCAGACTTCCCGCTTTGCCGACGCCGCGCTGGAGCGTCAGCTCCCATCCGCTGTCGGCGTTCGCGGTCGAGGTCAAGGAAGTGAAGCCGCCGGGAATGGAGCGGATCGAGAGCGACGCGTAGCCGCGGTTCCAGGGGGCGTTGAACTGTGCCGCAGTAGCGATGCGCGCGCCGTCAGCGGCGCCCGCAACGCCCTTTGTTCGATCCAGGGCGGCCTCGAGATTGGTGCTGAGATGTGAGGAGTAGCGCTGGTAGGTGGCATCGGCGATGACATTGCCGGCCTTGGACTGTTCACCGCGCGAGGCGATCAGCGTTCCGGTGAGCAGCGAGCTCTTCGGCAGGAAGTATTGGCGACGGACGCCCAGCGATCGGAAGCCCTCGCCGCCGGCTTGCGTGGCCGACGCCCCGATGAGATCTAACTCGCCGTTGCGACGGGGGACCCGAAGCTCCAAGCCGCGGGCAAAGCCGCCGATGCCGACCTGAGAGTCGCTCGGGCCGGTGAGGGCACCGTACGCCAGCGCGTACGTGGCGGCCCGGTAGGCGGCCTGGATCTGACCGACGGACGAGGTGCCCGAGGTGTAGCCCACCGGGTCCTGGATCGAGAGCGAGGTCTGCTCCGTACGACGCTCGAGCGTCAAGATGAACGAAACGCCTAACACGTCGCTCGCCGCGAGGCTGGAGGCCGTTGACGTGCGGTGGGAGCCGATGTCAAATCCACCGGCGGCGGCAAACTGAAGTGAACCCCGTCCGAAGAGCGGAGCGCGCCGCGGCCGCGGATCGCTCCGCTCCCCCGCCCCTGGGACGGACGAGGCCTCGGGACTCGGCACTTCCACGGGTATGGGAACGTCGTTGGGGATCAAGAGTGGGGCCTCGGTGGCGACGGGAGCCGGGGGCAGCCTCGGAGGAGCCGCGCCTTGGGCGAGCACGCGTCCCCCGCCGGGGGGTCCTTCCGGCGGAGTCAGCGCCACAGCGCGAGCGAGACTCCGGTCTATCGCGACGAGCGCAACTTGCTCATGTGCCGGGGCATGGGCGGGCGCGGGGAGAGCCCACGCTCCAGAGGCCGCCATCGAGCGAGGCGTCAGGGGCACTCCCAAGGGCATGGCGATGCCTACGCCTGCCGCGAGCATGGCAAGGCCAAGGGAGATCAGGAGCGTTGGAAGCCGTCTCGACCGTATCACAGCGTGCAGAACCGTACGTTAGGGATTGTCGGTCGAACGGCCGGCCTGCCATAGGGCCCCGGCGGACCTTACCTCAGCTTTACGCACGACGGGACCAAATGATGAGGTTTTGCGCCGAGCCGGCCGAAGTAGAGAGAGGGACCGCCTAGACGTGTCGAGGCGGCCTCTTCGCCATCAGACCATGGAGGGTCCGCGCAGGACATGGACGTGCTGCGCTTCGGCGACAAGGTTGCGCTGGGGCAGTCGTTAACGGCCGATGACCTCTCGCGAGAGACTCAACGTCTCGCGAGCGGTCTTCGTATTTCCAGCGCGGCCGATGATCCAAGCGGACTGGCCATCTCCCAGCGCCTCCTCGCCCAAGCAAACGGATTACAGACCGGACAGCAGAGCATCCAGAGCGCCGTCGATCTCTTGCAGACGGCCGAGGGTGCGTTGCAAACCACCGCCGACATCTTGCAGCGCATGCGCGCGTTAGTCGTTCAGGCGAGCTCCAATCTCGACTCACCCCCGCAGATCGGCTATCTGCAGAGCGAGCTTGACCAACTCACGCAAGAGATCAATACCATCTCCGGCAACACGCAGTTCAACGGCCGCCACTTGCTCGACGGCAGCCTCTCCATGGAGCCCGCGCTGCCTGCGCAGTACTTCATTCCCAAGAACGACACGCTCTCGAGCGGCCTGCAACTCATCGATCCTACGTCGATGAGCGTCCTTCCCGCAGCGGTACAAGCGGAGATCTCGGTCAAAGTAACGGGAGACCTCGGTGCACCGCCGCCAGGCCCGATGAATCCTAGTAACGATCTGCTCAACGTTCAGATCACCGTCTCGAGCGCCGATCCCACCTTCGGCGCGCCGCAGATCTCCAATATCGCCGTCTTCGCCGGAACGAACATCGAGTACATCCCGGGCATCTCGCCCTCGATCATTCCACTCCCCGCGACCTTCACGGCCTCGAACCAGAGCGGTACCGACAACATCGGTACGTTCAACCTCGACGCGGTCTCACAGAGCGACGTCGGTAAGCAGTTTTTCCTATATACCGTGCCCGCACAAGATGTGCAAGGCGGCTACGGTCTCCAAGTCAACGACGGCGGCGGCGAGGGACACATCGTCTCGGTCGACATCCCCGGCGTAAACGCCGTCGATTTAGGAATCTCGCAGACTCAGCTCGCACGATATACGGCCGCCGACATCCTGGCCGGTAATGCAGGTTTCACCTTACAACAGGCGCAAGGCGCCGCCGGCGACGTCAACCTTGCCGCAGGTCAAGCGGCGGAGTATCGCATCGACCATGCGATAGAGCAACTCGGGTCGATTCGCGCGAAGATCGGCGCACAAACCGTGGCGCTCCAGCACGATGCCACGAATGATCAGACCGTACAGACCGCCGTCAGTGCCTCCGCGAGCTCGATCCGCGATGCCAACATCGGCAGTGACGTCACTCGGTTCACGCGCGACCAAGTGCTCACGCAGATCCAAACGGGCGTCCTGCACTCGCTCTTCATCGACTCACAGCAGGTGGTTTCGCTCGTCCAGCGATCACTTACCGGCGCGTAGCTAAATCTCCAGCAACTCCAACATCGCGACGAATGCCTCGCCGCGGCGTGCGCGCGCGCCGGCAAGCAGATCGTCACGGCCGCCGCGATGCAGCGCATGCGCTGCCGCCAGCGCGACGACGTCGGATGCGTCGTCGAGCGCGTCGACGATGCGCTCGTAGCGCCCGCGCCGCTCGAATCCCTCGATAGCGAGGATGCGCTCTGCATCGCTCCCCGACGCCAGCGCCTGGTCAAAGATCTCCAGCGACGTCTCACCGTCGCACCATCCCAGCGCCGAGAGCACTGCGGCGCGCACGTCGGGCTCGCGCTCTTCGTGCCACGCGCGCCCCAGCACCGTCGCCGCGTCGCGATTACCGCGCGCGCCGAGCTCGTCGACCAGCGCGATGCGCGCTGCGAGATCACCGGGGACGCCGGAGCCGGCGGCGCGCCACCACGGGATGACCGGCGGCACCGCAGGTGCGGCCTCGCTCTCCCGTCGCGTTGCGGGCGGCTGCGGCTCCGTGCGCTCGATGCGCGTGAGCCAGAGCCCCCCGATGGCGAGCGCCACTGCGGCGAGGATCGCCAGCGCGATCGCTGCCTCGGCGCGTGCCGGCGAGATGTCGAGGAGTACGCTAGGCGGTAGCACGCTCCCCCAATCGCGCGGCGATCAGGCGAACCTGCTCGAGCGCGGAATCGAGCGGCTCCGGCGAGCGGGCTGCAAGGACGCGGTGGAACTCGCCGGGCGGGAGGCGTTCCAAATCGCCGAACGCTTCGAGGAGGCGCGAACGATACGCTGCGAGTGCCTGGCCGAGGGCCGTTCCAACCTCACCCGCTCCGGCGGTCGGGAGCAGGGCCGCCAGCGCACGCCATGGCCGTGCACCGCCGAGCGGGGCCTGCTCGAGATCGTCGGCACTCGCCGCCGCCTCAGCCGCGCTCATCGCTCCCGTGAGCACGAGATAAGCCGGGGGGATTGGCTCGCTGGCCGCGATCCGCTGCTCCGCGATGCCGCGCATGAGCGCGACCAGCGTACCGCGCGCCGCACGGTCCTCGAGATCTTTCTGCGAGACCAGGTAACGCGGTAGGCGCAACTTGATGAAGAGGTGATCGAGCAGCTCGTGGAGCCGCTCGCGCTCGCCCTCGAGCAGCTCCTCCAACGTGGAGGCGCCGATGAGTCGATCCGGCAGGAAGGCCCGTATCGCGAAGAGATGCGGGAAGAACGCGCCGCCCTCGACTCCGGAGATCAGACGCATCGCTCGCGACAGGCGTTCCGGCGTGTGCGTCGATATCGTGGCCACGCTCCCCTCGACGCTCTCCACCTGCTGAGGCGGAGGCGGCAGGGTGCTCGCGATCTGGATGCGTTCAACAACCGGCTCCGGCTCGATTACCGCTGCCTGGGGCGGGGCGGGTGCCTCGACGACGGGCGCGGGCTCCGGCTGGGCAACGAGACGAGGAACGCGGGGTTGGAGTACCACGCCGAGCACGGAGAACGGAAGCGGCGCCCCCACGCCGAACGCGGGAAGCGACCGAACGACCGATGGCGTGCTCTCCAGCTCGAGACCGCCTTCATCCCACGCCATGCGCGCGCGTGAAACGAGCTGGCTCCCGGGCTCGGCCGGCGAGTTGACCGCGGCACGCCACGTGATGACGAGCGCCGTCTCCGGGGCCACACCGGCGAGCGTGAGACCACCCACCAGCGGCGAGGCGCCGGCGATGTCGACCACGCCCACGCCGTTGATCTCGGTGGAACCGGGAAGATAGGTGGTCTGTGCCGGTGGTTCGACGGTGATCGTGAGGCGGCCGGCGCTGCCGTCGCCGTCGTTGCTCGCCTCGAGCGCGCACGTGAGGATCTCGCCCGGCGAGGCTTCGTCGGAGGGATCTACGCGCAACGTCGCGGAGGCAAACGATGGCATCGCCGTGACGCCAATCTCCACCGGCTCGAAGAGCATGCTCGGTCCGTTGGCGCAGGAGAGGCGCGCGCCAACCGGGAGCAGCGTCCCCGCGCGCACGCCTGCCGCGAGCGCGAGCGTAAGCATGCCCGCCGCGGCGCCGCCCGGCTCGACCGTACCCAGCGCGATGGTGCGTTCGCCGCGCCGCGAGGCGCCCTCGACGCTTTCGAGCAAGAGCTCCGAAGGGAGATCCAGCACCAACACAACGTCTCTCGCGGCGTCGGTACCCTCGTTGCGCGCCACATAGGAGATCTGAACCGTCTTCCCGGGGCGCACCGGTTGCTCGGAGACGACGCGCAGGCGTTGAGCGTTCTGCGGGAAACGCGGGCGCGAGACGGCGATCACGGCGATCGTGCCGATATCGCTCTCCGCGACATCCTGCGCGGCGACTTTCGCCCACAGGCGCAACTCGCTCTTGTCGGCCAGAGGCGTGGCCACGCGGGCGATCACGTCCAGGCGCACGGGCTCGAGCGGAGCCATGTCGCCGACGCGCACGCTCCCCTCCTCGATCTCCAGCGTCGCGCCCTCGCGGCGGACGCGCAACGACTCCAAGCCTTCTCCGGCGGCCACGCTCACGCGCACGTCGCGTGCGAGATCCGTGCCGCCGTTGCTGACGACCAGCCGCCCTACCACCTCCTCGCCGGGCACCGCGTGGTTGGCGCTGCGCAGTTCGAAGCGATTGATCGCCTCCGGGAACTCCGGAGCGGAACGCACGCGCAACGCCTTGTCGAAGGCACGCTCACCGCCGCGCCACTGCATGGCGGCGTGCACGGCAAGGCGACGGCCGGTCGGCGCCGGCGAGGCCACGATCGCCTCCACCGCCGCGCGGCCGCTGCCACCAGGCGGGATCTCCGCGATACGCACGGCAGGGTCGTCTCCAACGGCGCGCCCGTTCTCCGTGGTTGAGCCGGGGGAGTAGACGAGCCCCTCGGGCAGGGTGAGGGCGATCCGCACGTCCTCGGCGGTGCCGCTGCCGACGTTATGGTAGGAGACGCCGATGCGAAGGCGTTGGCCAGGGGTGACCTCATCGCCGGCGTCGACCTCGATGCCGGTGCCGACGCCGAACTCGGCGGGCGAGCGCACTTCTAGGGCGGCGGCGCCGAGCTCGAATTCTCCCTCCTCGCGTGCGCCGACCCAGCCGTGCGCCGAGATCAGCACGCCGTCTGGCAACGGCTGGTCGATCTTGGCACCGTAGGTGACAATCAGCGTTCGCGAGGGCGCGAGGGCCGCGCACACTACGCGCTGCTCCTGCACCGGGAACGGTTCGCCGGCTCCCTCGCCGACTTGGCGCCCGTCGATGCGCGCGGAGCGCGCGACGAAGGTCGTGCGGTCGGGAACGGGGAGTGCGAGGGTGACATCACGCGCCGTCGACTGACCGTGATTATGAATCGCCACGCGCAGGGTGATCTCGGAGCCCGGCCGGTTGCCGTGAGGGGCCTCGATGGCCAGGCCGGTCAATTCGCCGCGCATCTGCGGGCGACTGCGCACGGCGACGATCGCCAAGTTCGATCCCACCGGCGTCGTACCGTCGGCGGCAAGCGCAGCTTGCACGGCCAATTGCGTGCCGTCTTCGATGGGACCTTCGACGCGAAACTCGAGCGAAACCGTGCGCGCCTCGCCGGGGGAGAGGTCGGCGACGGCGCCGCCGGCAGCGGACAAGAAGGGGGCCGTGCCTCCTTCGTCCGGGCAGCGTTCCTCGTCGATCTGGGCGGAGCCCGCGACGTACCGGCCGTGTTCCGGCAGGCGCAGCTTGACGCGCACGCCGGTGGCAATCGCGCTTCCGACATTGGAGAACGCAAAGCGAACGCGAACGGTCTCTCCAGGTTTGACCGAACGGTCCGGAGAAAGCGAGAGGGTTTTCAGCCCTTCGGCCAAAGGCTGCGCACCCGGCGCGAAGATTTCCGTAAGCGTCGACATTAGCGCTCCGAGGCGACGTCATGACAGGGCATCCGCCAATCCGTGGCAGGTGCGCTAGTGCGTTCGCCGCGCGGCTACCCGCAACCTACGCGGCTTGCCTTGCTCGACGGGCATCGACCACAGTGAGGGATACGAAAGAGATGTTGGCACCTTCCGTTGAGCGTCGCCTGGCCGGCACTGTCGGCCGCCTTGGCGGCGAATCCGCTTTCGAAGTCATGGCGCGCGCCAAGGAACTCGAGCGCAAAGGGCGCTCCGTCGTCCACCTGGAGATCGGCGAGCCCGACTTCGATACCCCGGAGCACATCAAGCGCGCCGCGACGGAGGCCATGGAGCGCGGCTGGACCCATTACGTCCCCTCCGCGGGTATCCACGAGCTGCGCGAGACGGTGGCGCGGCACCTCTCTCGCACGCGCAACGTCTCGCTGAGCGCGGAGAACGTGATCGTCGGGCCCGGCGGCAAGCCGGTCATCTGGTGCATCCTCTCGGCTCTGCTCAACCCCGGCGACGAGATGATCTATGCCGACCCCGCCTACCCCGCTTACGCCTCGGCCGCCGGTTACTTAGGGGCGAGCGCCGTCCCGGTGCCGCTCCTGGAGTCGCGCGACTTCCGCCTCGATCTCGACGCGCTGACCGCCAAGATCGGCCCGCGCACAAAAGTGATCGTCATCAATTCTCCACACAACCCTACCGGAGGCGTGCTGACTCGCAGCGATCTCGAGCGCATCGCCGAGCTCGCGCAGCGTCACGATCTGCTGGTCATCTCCGACGAGATCTACTCGCGCAATCTCTACGACTCGGAGTTCCTCTCCATCGCCTCGCTGCCGGGGATGCTGGAGCGCACGATCATCGTCGACGGCTTCTCGAAGGCTTACGCGATGACCGGCTGGCGGCTGGGCTACGCGGCCATGCCCAAGGAGATCGCGCGCGCGGTCACGCTCTTCCTCAACAATACCGTCTCGTGTACGACGGCGTTCGTACAGATGGCCGGCATCGCGGCGCTCACCGGCCCGGATGACGCCGTGATCCACATGAACGAGGAGTTCCGCAAGCGCCGCGAGGTACTCATCGGGGGGCTCAACGCGATTCCGGGAATCAGTTGCGTGATGCCGCAAGGTGCGTTCTACGCCTTCCCCAACATCACGCAGATAACGCCCGACGAAAAGAGATTGGCGCACTTCCTGCTGGAGGAAGCGGGCGTGGCGACGCTGGCCGGAACGGCTTTCGGCGCTGCGGGCGCGGGTTACATCCGCCTGTCGTACGCCAACTCCATTGAGAACCTCAAGCTCGCGCTCACGCGCATCGGCGAGGCGTTGCCGAAGTTCAAAGGTTGAGCGAAGGACGTTCGACCGCACGCATACGGAGGAACGACATGGCCATCAAACTGGGCGCGGTCGGGCACTTCGGATTGGCGGTACGCGATCCCAAAGTCAGCGCGCGCTGGTGGATCGAGAAGCTCAATCTACGCCACGAGTTCGACTTCACCGGCGGCGTGGCGGTAGGCAACGATGCGCTGACGATCGCGCTCTTCCACGGAGAGCCGCATCCTGAGGCGCTCGATCATCTCTCGTTCCATCTCGCCTCGCTGCGCGAGCTGCAGGCGGCGGTGCGCGAGCTGCGGCGTAAAGGCGTGGAGATGGAGGATCCCGGCGACGAGATCGGCCCCGAGGCTCCGGGGTCGCCGCACGTAGGGCTCTGGCTACGCGATCCCGACGGCTATCGTTGGGAGCTCTCCGTGCAGAACGCGTTGCGGCGTGCGACGCAACGGCCGTCCGCCAAGCGCGCGACCACCGCCAAGCGCCCGGCAGCGAGCAAGGCCTCTACCGCCAAACGCACGTCCAACTCGGGGCGCAAGCGGCGTTAGGAAGCGATCGGGCTCAGCGCGCGACACGCATGCCTCCGAGCTCGATTGCAGTCAACATGCGCGAGCGTACTTCGTGACGCGCGCGCATCACCGCCTCGACGACATCGTGCCCCTGCGCGAGCGCAGCCGCCGCGCAGACCGCAAGGATGCAACCCGTGCCGCGCATCTCGACGGTCAGGCGGCGATCGCGCAAGAGTGTGATGCCATCGCCGTCGGCGAGTACGTCGACGATCTCGTCACCGTCCACGTGGCCGCCTTTGACTAAGACGGCGCGCGCGCCGAGGCGAAGCAGATCGCGTGCCGCACGCTCGGCGTCGGCGGGCGTTTCGACGGCATACTTCACCAGACGCGCCGCCTCGTACGCGTTGGGCGTGAAGAGCGTCGCACGCGCGATCAGCGACAAGCGATAGGCATCGACCACGGCGTCATCGGCGAACGCGCCGCCGCGCGATGCGGAGAAGACGGGATCGACGACGACGGGTGCATCGCGCTCCGCAAGCGCGCGAGCAACGGTGCGTACGCTGTCCGCATCGAGCAGCAGCCCCACACGATAGGCACCGATGCGCAACGCCGCGAGCGCGTTCAACTGCGCGACGATCGCTTCATGCGGCGCGGGCCAACGCGCGCGAACGCCCTCGGGGCCCTGCGCCGTGATGCCGGCCACCACCGTCGCACCGCGCAGGCCCAGATCGCGCAAGACGAGCAGATCGAGACCGATGCCCGCGGCGTTCCACGGGTCGTTGGCGCCGATCGAGACGACCACCGGCGCCGCGCTCACGCGCGCCCATTCCACGCGTCTACGAGACGCAACGCGGCGGCGCGCGTATCGCCGGCATGTCCGACGGCACCGATCACGGCGGCCATCGCCGCGCCCGCCCTGCGTACGGCCGCGACGTTCTCGACATTGATGCCGCCGATGGCGGCGACAGGCACGGGGCTAGCTTCGACGATGCGCCGCAGACCCTCCAAGCCGATCTCCACGACGTACTTCTTCGATTGCGTGGGAAAGGTGCAGCCCGCGCCGACGTAGCTGGCACCCAACGCCGCGGCGCGTCGCGCCTGATCGCCGTCGTGGGTGGAGAGGCCCAGGACGGCCGATCCCAGGCGCCGGCGAACTTCGGCCATATCGAGGCGTTCGGCGTCCTCTTGACCGAGGTGGAGGCCATGGGCTCCGGCGGCCAGAGCCAGCCCGAGGTCGTCATTCACGATCAGCAGCGCCCCCGCCGCGCGGCAGCGCTCAACGAGGGCGCGCGCCGTCTCAAGCGTGGCCTCCGCCTTCCCGCGATATTGGAAAAGGCGCACCCCGGCGTCGAGACATGCCTCCAAGCGGCCGAGGGCACCGGCGTGGCCGAGGATCACGTAGAGGCCCGCGAGCCGGGGGCCTAAAGCGTTCATCCACACTCTCCACAGATGCTTGTGGAGAACATTCGTTCGCATACAAGGGCTTGGAGGCGAAGCGGCTTGTGTAGCTTCATCCACACTATCCACAGAGCTTGTGGAGAACGCTCGTTCGCATACAACATAGGGTGGGCTCTGCGGCTCAGCTCGGCAACCCGAGCAGGAGGTCGCCGATGCGCATGAGGTCGTCGGCATCCGCGTAACGGATCTCGAGGCGCCCCCCCATGCCCTGCGGAACGATCGCTATTGGGGCGCCGAGGCGCTCGCGCAACTGCTGCTCGAAGGCGGCGACCTCGGCATCGTGCTCGAGGTGCCGCCGGCGACGCTCGCGGCGCCGCACCGCGCCATCGAGAGTCACGAGCCGTTCAGTTTGCCGAACTGTCAGTCCCTGCGCAACGATGCGCTTGGCCAACTCCCTGATCGCCCCCGGCTTGGCCCCCAGCAAGGCGCGTGCGTGACCGGCAGTGAGCGCGCCGGAGCGCAACTCCGCTTGGATCTCGTCGGGCAGACTCAACAGGCGCAAGCTATTGGCAATCGCCGGCCGGCTGCGCCCCAAGCGCTCGGCTACCTGCTCTTGCGTGAAGCCGTACTCGTCGATCAGGTGGCGGAAGCCCATGGCTTCCTCCAACGGATCGAGATCCTCACGCTGGAGATTCTCCAGGATCGCTACTTCAAGGCTTTGGCGGTCGTCGGCCGATCGGACCACCGCCGGCACCGTCGAGAGGCCGGCGATCTGGGCGGCGCGCCAGCGCCGCTCGCCGGCGATCAGCTCATAGCGCCCACCGGCCAGCGGGCGCACCAGGAGGGGCACCAGCACACCGTGCAGGGCGAGCGAGGCAGCCAGCTCTTCGAGGGGCCCGGCGCCGAAAGCGCGCCGAGGCTGCTGAGGGTTGGGATGAATCGCGGAGACGGGGACCTGCTGGAGCGGCGAGCTCGGCCGGTCGCCCTGCCCGTCGGGAAAGAAGGCGCCGAGGCCGCGCCCTAGCCCGCGCTTGGCACTCACAAACGCATCTCCTGGAGCTCGGCTTCTCCGGCGACTTCCTTGGCCAATGCCAGATAGGCCTGCGCGCCACGACTCTTGGCGTCGAAGAGGATCGCGGGCTTGCCGAAGGACGGAGCCTCGGAGAGGCGGACGTTGCGCGGGATGCGCGTTCGGAACACCTGCGAGGGGAAGAAGCGCGAGACTTCCTCAATCACGTCGACGGCGAGGTTCGTGCGAGCATCGACCATCGTCACCAACACCCCCATGATCTGGAGCCCCGGGTTCAGCGCCTCGCGCACGCGGCCAAGCACCGTCGTGAGCTGGGCCAGCCCCTCGAGGGCGTAGTACTCGGCCTGCACGGGAATGATCACCCAATCGGCGGCCGTCATCGCGTTGATGGTCAGCAACCCGAGGCTCGGCGGACAGTCGATGAAGACGTAGTCGTACTCGGGAGCCAAGGCAACGAGCGCCGATTTCAAGCGCGCCTCCCGCGAGAGGGCGCTGACCAGCTCGATCTCGGCACCGGCGAGATTGAGCGTCGCCGGGATGACCTTGAGGCTGGGGATCTCCGTGGGATAGACGACTTCGTTGGCGGCCGCGCGGTGGAGGAGCACGTCGTAGATATCCTTCGCCACCTTCCGCTTGTCGATGCCTAGTCCGGTGGAGGTATTCCCCTGGGGGTCGAGATCGATCACCAGCACTCGCTTGCCGAGCACTGCCAGACAGGCGCCGAGGTTGACCGTCGTCGTGCTTTTGCCGACACCGCCCTTCTGGTTGACTACCGCGATGACGCGGCTTGTTTCACGTGAAACATGCTTGACACTCATTGGGAGCCCGCGCCAAGGACGGGGGCGGATTGGAGAGTCGCACCACCCGTTGGCGGAGCGCCGATCGGCAGGGTCACGCGGGCTTCCTCATGACATAGATTGATGCGCAGACGCTCCGTGCAAGGACGAATGCCCGAACGGTGCAGCGCTTTCAAGGGCGCGCTCGGCGAGTCCGAGCAGCACTGCGGGCGTGTTCCGAGCGGGTTCCTCCAGCACCTGCTCCAGCAGATAGCGCAGCAACGCCCCGACCTCGGGGCCGCCGCGGTAGCCCTCTGCCGCGCGCCCGCAGCGGATCAGCAAGGCGATCATCTCGTGTCCCCCGATAGCGAGATCCTCAACTCCCAGCGGTGGGCGCTCGGCCAACACGGCGCGGACCCGCTGCGCGAAGCGCTCGTTGTGATCGCCACGCTTGGGTAGGCCGCTCCCTACGATGTCGGCCACGCGCAACGCGAACAGGCGGTCGAGACGCTCCGGGCCGACCCGGCGGACGAAACGGCGAATCGCCGCCGGCGTCAGCTCGGGGCCGGTCTGGTACATGTGGTGGCGCACCAGCGCCGCGACGTCATCGACCACGTGGCCGGGGAAACGCAGGCGCACAAGCATCTCGCGCGCTAACCCTTCGCCCACCACCTCGTGGCGATAGAACGTCGGGCCGGTCTTCGTGCGCGGCTTCCCCACGTCGTGGAGTAGCGCTGCAAGCCGATCGGTGAGGTCGTTGTGGGCGGCATCGAGCGTGGCGAGATTGTGGCGCCAAACGTCGTAGGCGTGCCACTCGTTCTGCTCCACGCCATACCCTTCCGCCAGCTCCGGCCAGATGTGCGCCAGGACCTCCGTCTCGCGCAGCAATTCGAAACCCACGGAGGGCATTGCGGCACGCGTCAGCAGTTTGGTCAGCTCGTCGGCCACGCGCTCCGGCGAGACCTCGCGCACGAGCGGCGCGGCTGCGTGCATCGCCGCCAGAGTCCGTGGCGTTAGCGAGAAACCGAACCGTGCGGCGAACTGCGCACCACGCAGCATGCGCAGGGGATCTTCCACGAAGCAGCGTTCGGCGACGATGTCGATTCGGCGGGAACGAATGTCGGCCTCACCTCCGTACGGATCGATGAGGCTGCCATCGTCGAGGGCGCGGGCCAGCATGTTCATACGGAAGTCGCGGCGCCCCAGGTCCTCCTCCAGGGTCACGTCGGGGCCTGACTCCACGACGAAGTCCCTGTGGCCGGTCCCGGTGGAGCGCTCCCGGCGCGCCAGCGCCACGTCCACCATCTGCCCTTGGGCACGCACCTTGAAGACGGCGAAGCTGGCTCCCACCAAATCCACCTCTCCGATGGCCTCAAGGCGGCGGCGCACCTCCTCGAGCGGCAGACCCACCACCACGTAGTCGGAGTCCTTGTACTCTAGCTCGCGCCCCAGGACGGCCTCCATCTCCTCGTCGCGCACCCGCCCGCCCACGGCGTACACGCCGCCAGGGAAGGCCGCTGCCAATGGTGCATCCAGAGGCTGTTTCACGTGAAACATAGCGGCTTGCGCTGGGGCACGCCAACTCGCCGCGGGAAGCGAACAGGCGTCATCGCGAGCTTCTCGATGACCAGAAGCCGGTGCTCGCCCTCCAAGGCCGTCTCCACCGGCGGGCCGCCGCCGAGCATCGGCGAAGCCGCCTCCACCGCACGGAGCTCCACCTCGCCCATCCGTCCGCGCTGGAGCACCGCCCTGCCGCCCACCCGCAACAGCGGAAGCGTGAACTCGAGTACGGCGGGAGCCGAGGCGACGGCGCGCGCCGTCGCGGTGGCGAAGCGCTCGCGATAGGCGGCCTCGTGGGCGATGGTCTCGGCTCGCCCCACCAGAATCTCGCCCTCCAACCCCAGCTCGGTGAGCGCCGATCGCAGGAACGCCGCCTTCTTAGCTACCGCTTCGATCAGCGTGACACGCACTTCGCAGACGATCGCCAGCGGGATGGCGGGGAAGCCGCCTCCCGAGCCTACGTCCACGAGCTCGCCCTTAGCAATGTATGGTGCCACGGTCAGGCTGTCCTCGATATGCTCCCAGACCGCCTCGGGGGTGCGCGCTGCGGTGAGGTTGACGCTCCGATTCGCGCTCAACAGCAGCTCGACGTAGGCGGCTAGGCGATCGCGCCGATCCTGCGGGAGGCTCACGATGCAGCGGCCTTCACGTAGACGGAGAGGACGGCGACGTCCGCCGGCGTCACGCCCGGGATGCGCCCCGCCTGGCCCAGGGTGCGCGGGCGATGACGCGCCAACTTCTCGCGTGCCTCGCGCGAGAGCGCACGCAGGCCCTCGAAGCGCAGTTTCGGTGGAATCTCCGTCGACTCGCCGGCGGCCGCGCGCGCGATCTGCTCCCGCTGCCGACGAATGTAGCCCTCGTAGGCGACCTCGATTGCCACGCGCTCGCCCAGCTCCCCCGGCAGAGGCTCGGGAAGCGCGGGCAGATCGGCGTAGGCCGCCCCAGGGCGGCGCAGCAAGGTGGTATAGCTGATGCCGTCTGCGTCCCGCAGTCCCTCTAGGCGTCGACGCTCGCGATCGAGGCGCGCACGGCGCGAGCGATAGGCCTCGTAGGCGCTGTCGGGCAGCAGTCCGATGGCGTGGCCCAGCGGCGAGAGGCGTTCGTCGGCGTTGTCGTGACGAAGGACCAGCCGGTGCTCGGCACGCGAAGTCAGCATGCGGTAGGGTTCGTCGACGCCCTTAGTCACCAGATCGTCGATCATCGTTCCCAGGTAGGAGTCACTGCGCGCCAAGCGGACCGCCTCCCGGCCTTGGGCGCGGCGCGCGGCGTTGACCCCGGCGAGCAGCCCCTGCGCCGCGGCCTCCTCGTACCCTGAGGTGCCGTTGAGCTGTCCACAGTGGAAGAGCCCGGCCAGACGCCGGGTCTCGAGACTGGCGTCCAGCTCGATGGGTTGAACGAAGTCGTACTCTACCGCGTACCCCGGACGCAGCATCTCGCAATCCTCGAGTCCCGGGAGGGTACGCAGCATCGCCAACTGTACGTCGGCGGGCAGCGAGGTCGAGAAGCCGCCGATGTAGAGCGAACGACTCTCCCAGCCCTCGGGCTCGAGAAAGATCTGGTGAGTGGGGTTATGGGCGAACTTGACGACCTTGTCTTCGATCGAGGGACAGTAGCGGGGGCCGATGCCCTTGATCAAGTCGAGGCCATAGAGGGGCGAGCGGTGTAGGTTCTCGCGCACGAGCGCGTGCGTGCGCTCACTGGTGTTGACGATCCAGCACGCAAGCTGCGGGCCCGGAAACGCCGGCGTCGACCGATAGGAGAAGGCCAGCGGCACGGGGCTGGGCTCCTGGCGCTGGGCGCGCGAGAAATCCACGCTGGTGATGTCGACGCGCGGCGGCGTTCCCGTCTTCAGCCGCCCCATCGTGAAGCCAAGGCGCACCAGCGCCGTCGAGAGACCGATCGCTGGCGCCTCACCGTGGCGGCCCGCCGCCTCGACGTGGTCGCCGCGGTAGATCTTCCCGCCCAGGAAGGTGCCGCTGGCGATGACCACGCTTGGCGCATGGAAGCGGCGCCCATCTTCGGTGACGACCCCGCGCACCGCGCCCCCCGCCTCATCCAGGTCCACCACCATGCCCTGCACCACGGTCAAGCCCGGCTGGGCGTGCACCGCCGCGCTTACTCGACGAGCGTACGCCTGCTTATCGGCCTGGGCCCGCAACGCTCGCACGGCGGGGCCTCGGCTCTCGTTGAGGAAGCGGATGTGCAGGTAGGTGTCGTCGATGGCGCGCCCCATCTCGCCGCCCAGCGCGTCGAGCTCGCGCACGAGCTGCCCCTTCGCGGGGCCGCCGATCGAGGGGTTGCACGGCATCGTGCAAATCGTCTCGGGATTCCCCGTCACCAGGAGCGTCTCCACCCCCATCCGCGCGGCCGCCAGTGCCGCCTCCGCGCCCGCGTGGCCGCCTCCCACCACGATCACGCCCGCATCATCACTCCGCATACCGCGAACCATTGTACCATCGACCCGCGCTGTGCGTGCGATGCGGGACTAAGCGATGCGGTGCCGCTAGCCATGCGGTGCCGCTAGCCATGCGGTGCGGCGATGGCACGCCCACTCCGGCGTCGCTGCGCCCACATCCTGTGGGCTTGCTCAAAGCCTCGCGCGCTCCATCATCCTGATTGCGCGCTGCGTAAACGCCTTCGTGGGCGTGCCCATCGCCGCACCGCATACCAGAACCATCGCACGATCGCAGAGTAGCACACGCCACCATCGTCGCGCAGCGCGCTGCGGACCTTTCCACTGCGGAGTTATGGGTTTGCGAGGCGTGACGGAGTTACGAGTTTGCGAGGCGTGACCGAATCTCGGAGCAGGCGAACTCGTGACAGCGTGGCAGGCCAAGCTTCATACGTAAACGCCTTCCGCGGGCGTGCCCATCGTCGCACCGCATACCAGAACAATCGCACGATCGCGGAGCAGCATACGCCACCATCGTTGCACAGCGCGCCGCGGACCTTTCCACCGCGGAGTTACGGGTTTGCGAGGCGCGACGGGATTCTTAGAGCAAGCGAGCTCGTGACAGCGTGGCGAGCCAGCCTTCAGGCGTCCCGACACACCATCTCTCGCGAATGCGCGAACACAGTACGACAGTCCGCGTTACATGCTGAGCGGCCGCTAGGGGCCTCATTACATCGCGGAAGCCGGCACGCCGCGTGACCCGGACGCGACATTCGCACTCTACGGCGCCGCGGGGCGGTGGCGAGGGTGCTGCTGCGGATACGCCCACGAAGGGGTTTACGTAGCGCGCGCAATCAGGATGATGGAGCGCGCGAGGCTTTGAGCAAGCCCACAGGATGTGGGCGCAGCGACCCCGGAGTGGGCGTATCCGCTGCGGCACCCGGAGTGGAGTGGGCGTGTCCGCATACGGCACCCGGAGTGGAGTGGGCGTGTCCGCTGCGGCACCCGGAGCGGAGCAGGGCCACGAGGCTACTTGCCGATGCAGAAGCGGGAGAAGATCGCTTCGAGGAGCTGCTCTGTTACCGCCTCGCCGCTGAGCTGGCCGAGCGCGGCGCTGGCCTCCACCAAGTCGCCGACGCAGACATCGGCCGGATGGCCGGCATGCAGCGTCTCCAGCACGCGGTCGAAGGCGGCGATCGCCTCCTCCACGGCTTGTGCCTGCCAAGCACTGGCCAGATGCGGGCGAGCAGGATCCGGCGCCACGTCATCCCAGCCAAGCGAAGCCAGGGCCGATTTCGTGCGCTCGATGTCGCTGGAGCGCAGCACGCTGCCGAAGATGGTCGTCTCGCTCTCTCGCGAGCCTGGGGAAGCCAGCCACTGCTGCCACCCCGTCTCTCCGAGATCGGCTTTGTTGAAGAGCAGCAGACGACGTCGCCCGCGCGTCTGTTCGAGCACCGTGAGCGCGTCCTGCGCCAGCGGAGCAGAGCCGTCGAGGACGACGATCAGCAGGCTCGCCTGTGCGGCGGCGCGTCGCGCGCGTTCGACGCCCGCGGCCTCGATCGCTTCATCGGTTTGACGGATCCCCGCCGTGTCGACCAGTCGCAGGAGCACGCCGTCGATCACCGTCTGTCCGTCGAGCGTGTCGCGCGTCGTCCCCGCCGTCTCAGAGACCAACGCGCGCTCCTCGCCCAGCAACGCGTTGAGCAACGAAGACTTCCCGGCGTTGGGCGGCCCCACGATGGCTGCGGAGAGCCCCTCGCGCAGCAGACGACCCATCTCCCACGAAGCACGCAGCTCGGCGGCACCGTCGCGCAACGCCGACACCAGCGCGGCGAGCGACGCGGAATTGGGCGCGGGCACTTCATCGGGGAAGTCGACGGCGGCTGCCAACTCCTCCAGCGCGGCGTCGAGCGGATCACGCAGCGCGCGTACCGCGTCGCGCAGCGTACCATCCAGACGCGACTCGGCGGCGCGCGCGGCCCCGCGGTGCTCTGCCTCGATCAAGTCGGCGACGGCGTCCGCCTGCGAGAGGTCGATCTTGCCGTTCAAAAAAGCGCGCCGCGTGAACTCGCCCGGCAGAGCCATCCGCGCCCCTGCAGACTGCGCCGCGGCGAGCGTCTCGCGCACCACGACGGGGCTCCCGTGCACGTGGAGCTCGAGAACATCCTCGCCTGTCGGGGTAGACGGTGCCGCGAGATAGAGCGCCATTGCCTGGTCGATGACGCATCCTTCGGCATCGACCACGTGACCGAAGCGCACGAAACGGCTCTCCAGCGGCCCGGGGGTTGCCGGTCGAAAGGTGCGCGCCGCCACCACGCGGGCGTCCGCACCGGAGCAGCGGACCACCGCGATCGCTCCGCGCCCCGGAGGCGTGGCCAGTGCCACAATCGTCTCCCCGAGGACGCGCGCCGCCGAGGCATCGCGTATTGCCGAACTCGTTACGACCATGCTCTGCGGACCCCCCTGCGGAGGCCCCTACCATATGCCCCGGCTAGAGCGTCGCCACCGGCGTGATCACCACGCGGCGCTCCGGCTCTTCGCCGATCGACCCGGTGGTCACGAACGTGTTGTTCGCAAGTGCCTGATGAATGACTTTGCGTTCCGACGGCATCATCGGATCGAGCTCTTGAGGTTTGCGTTCGCGTACGGCTCGCTCGAGCATGCGCAGGGCAAGCGCCTTGAGCTGCTCGGCGCGCCGCGAACGGTAGCTCTCCGCATCGACGGTGTAATAGCGGCGATCGTTCTTCACGCCCAGGTTCAAGATATTGTTGAAGACCAGGTTGACGGCTTCGAGCGTGCTGCCGTGGCGGCCGATCAAGTTGGCCAGCTCGGGCCCGCGCACTTCGAAGTACTCCGCCTCGGGGCGCGCCACGTACACGATCTCGCCGCGCACGCCCATCTTCTCCAACAGCTTCTCGAGCAGCTCGTGCGCCGGCTTCGCCTCGGCGGGCTCCACGCTGGGAGCTGCCGCCGCGCGCGGCTCGGCTTCCTGAAACCGAGGGCCGGTACGACGGCGTTCGCCGCCGCCGAAGCCCCTGCCGCGTCCTCCGCGCTCGTGCTGGGGGAGCGCTACGTGGTGCACGTCGGCGGGCTGGAGATCGTCATCCTCCGGCGCCGCGCCTTTCGGCACGGCACGGCCGCTCTGGCGGCCCGGGATCTGGCGGTCGCGGATATTCGCGGGCTGGGGTTCGTCGAAAAACTCTTCGTCCATCATCTTCACTTGTTGGCGGCGCGCTTCTGCTGACGCTTCGAGGGTTCCGCCTTCGACTCGGAGGCCGGCTCCTCCGCCGGCGGCGGGATCGAGTGCTTCAGCGTGCGCATCAGGTAGATCTGCTGGGCAGTCGAGAAGACGTTATAGGCCAGCCAGTACAGGATCAGGGCCGACGGCCAGCCGCGGCCGACGAAGGCGATCATCAGCGGCGAGATCAACGCCATGATCTTCTGTTGCTGGGCTTGCTGCGGGTCGGTCACCGGCGAGCTGTAGCGCACGGTGAAGTACATCGAGATGACGTAGAGTGCCAGCAGCACCACGTCGGGGGCGGCTAGGCTTGCGGCGACGATCTTTGGGAATGCCGTGGCGAGCGGTGAGCCTATCCACAGGAAGTGCGCCGTCCCGAAGGCGTCCTTATCGGCAAAGATCGCGCGATAGAGGCTGAACAGGATCGGCATCTGGATGAGCAGCGGCAGGCAGCCCGCCATCGGATTGACGCCGTGCTCCTTGTAGAGCGCCATCTGCTCTGCCTGGAGCTTCTGGGCGTCGCCCTTGTACTTCTGTTGAAGACGCT
The DNA here is from genome assembly GCA_004297985.1 of bacterium. GTDB lineage: Bacteria > Vulcanimicrobiota > Vulcanimicrobiia > Vulcanimicrobiales > SCRA01 > SCRA01. The sequence goes on from SCRA01000046.1 coordinate 98,282, forward strand.
TGAGGTGTGGCGCCAGCGCCTGCATCTCCGCCATCGACTTGTACTGCTGATGACGTAGCGGCCAGAGCACAACCGTGATGAGCAATGCGAAGATGAGCAGCGAAAGCGCGTAGCTGTGCGTGACCGCATCGATCTGCTTCAGCACCACCGTCATGACATCGACGATGGGCTTCAGGAGATCCGGGAACGCGATGGCGAGATATGGGTACACGCAGGTGCCTTTCGGGGGGTCGAGGGTGAGGCTCTCGGACGAGTCCGGCGATCAGGGAACGGGGTCCGGCCCCCCGGGATGCCAGGGACCGCAACGCAACAGTCGCAGTGCGGCCAGCCACGAACCGCGCACGGGCCCATGCTTCTCGATGGCCTGGCGCGCATACTCCGAGCACGAGGGATAAAAACGGCAGCTCGCGGGCAGGCCCGGGGAGATCACCCGTTGGTACAGCCGGATCGCCCCCACGAGCACAGTCTTCATGCCAGCCCCAGGCGACGCAACCCCGCGCCCAGCTCCGCCTGCAACGCAGGATAGGGCAGCTCCGCGGCCCCCGGGCGCGCCACGATCACGACTCGGCGCCCTCTGCGCATGCCGAGTCCCAGGGTATCGAGAATCGTCCGGCAGCGCCGCCGCAGGAGATTGCGAGCCACAGCGGAGCCAACGCTTTTGGCTATGCTGAAACCCACCTCGGGACGCGACTCGCCCCCGCGGGATAACGCGAGGGCGTAGACCGCCAGGTATTCGGAGCCCGCCCGCTCCCCGCGGCGATACACCCGCTGGAAGTCCGCCGTGCGGCGCAGGCTGCCGTACGCCCGCATCAGACGGCGAGGCGCTTGCGCCCCTTGCGACGACGTGCGGAGAGCACGCGGCGGCCATTCTTCGTTGCCATGCGTGAGAGGAAGCCATGGACCCGCTTGCGGCGACGGTTGTGCGGCTGATACGTCCGCTTCATGATGCCTTCGAACTCCTCCGACGCCCGCCCACACGTGGGCTACGGCGGTAACGTGTGTGACTCAGGTCCGGTTAATCCGGCTTGGGGCTGTAAACAGCACCCTAGTATAGCGGGCGCCCCGTCCGGGCGTCAAGGAATCTCCCCGAAGAGCGGATTCTTGGGAATCGTTCGCAGTTTCTCCACACCTGTGGAAAAGGTTGTGGAAAACGTACCTTGCGAGGGGCTTCCCGCCTTCTTGCGTCGGCCTTTCTGCGCCCCGGTCTCTGCGGGAACGATGGTTGGCCGAGCCTTGTCAGGACGGCCCTTTGAGATTCGCGGGCGGCTGCGAAATAGTTGTGGATAAGTGGATAACTCCGATGCGCAATCGCAGCAGGAATAAGGGTTTGCGACCATAACCCTAGGCCTACGCCGTCGCCGGGCAAGAACGGCCTCCACCCCCCGGGGGACCTCGACTGCTCATCAACCGAGGCGGTCATGACTTCTCGACATAGGCGCGCTCCGGCACTTCTCTCGAATGCCGGCGGAGTCTCGTCGAGCGAAGGTGGATAACCATGATGGAAATCGCCCCGACCCCGGCAGGGGAGTCGATCTGGGACGCGTGCCTTGGCGTCTTGGAGCGCAAGTTCTCGACCCCCGTGTTCGAGACGTGGCTCAAGCCGATGCGCGTGGAGGCGATGACCACCGAAGAGTTCTCGCTCCGGGTTCCCAATAGATTCGCCAAGGAGTGGATCGAGGGGCGTCTCAAGTCGGCCATCCAGGGAGTGATCTCGGAGATCCTTGGTTACCCCATCGGCATCCGCTTCATCATCGATCCCACCCTCCTGGCCATCGAACCGAGCGAGCAGGCGCATCTGCAGGCCTCCTCGGCGGAGGAGGCCACGCCGGCCGCCGCGGGGGGGTGGCCCGCCGGCGGCGCCCGCGAGCCGAGCCCCATGGTCGGTCGCAGCGCACCCGCGCGCTCGTTCGGCGACGACCTTCGTCTGGGGCCGCTCAACCAACGCTACACCTTCGAAGAGTTCGTAGTCGGGGTAAACAACCGCTTTGCTCACGCGGCGTCCCTCGCCGTCGCCGAGGCGCCGGCCCGTGCCTACAACCCGCTCTTCCTCTACGGGGGCGTGGGACTTGGCAAGACGCACCTCATGCACGCTATCGGCCACCGGGTACTCCAGCGCAACCCATCGGCCAACGTCGTCTACGTCAGCTCCGAGAAGTTTACCAACGAGTTCATCATCGCGATCAAAAACAACCAGACGCTCGAGTTTCGCAACCGCTACCGGTATGCGGACGTGCTCTTGATCGACGATATCCAGTTTCTGGAAGGCAAGGAGCAGACGCAAGAGGAGTTCTTCCACACCTTCAACTCGCTGCACGAGGCGGAGAAGCAACTTGTGATCTCCTCGGATCGTCCGCCCAAGGAGATCCAGACACTGGAGAACCGCTTGCGCTCGCGCTTCGAGTGGGGACTGCTGACGGACATTCAGGCTCCCGATGTCGAGACGCGCGAGGCCATTCTGCGCAAGAAGGCGGAGAGCGAGCGCGTCCCCGTGCCCGACGCCGTCACGTCGTTCATCGCCAAGATCATTCCGTCCAACATTCGCGAGTTGGAAGGCGCGCTGATCCGCGTGGTAGCCTTCGCTTCGCTTACCAAATCGCAGATCACCGTGGATTTGGCAGGCGAAGTCCTCAAGAACGTCGTGGCGGAGATGCCCATGCGCCGCGTCACTATCGCCTCCATAAAAGAGCGCGTAGCCAAGGCACACGGGCTCACCGTCAAGGAGTTGGAAAACCAGCGACGTGATCAACGGCTGGCCTTCCCCCGCCAACTTGCGATGTTCATCGCCTGCGAGCTTACCGACGCATCGTTGCCGCAAATCGCCCGGGAGTTCGGCAAGAAGGACCACACCACGGTTATGTACGCCCGGGACAAAATCAAAGACATGATGGAGCGCGACGAAGCCTACCGTTCCAAAGTCCGTTCGCTGATTGCGACCATCCAGCAGGAGTGAGGTTCCCCGCTTTCCCCACTTTCAGCCCACAGGGGGCGTGCATGGGCGTGGATAACTAGCGAGCCACGCCTCCCCGGTGGAGATGTGGACAGCAGTGCCCACCCCCATCCACAACTTCACCCGGCGGCAATCGACGGAGCCATCGGAGTTCTCACGGGTTATCCGCAGAACCCACGCCCTTACTGCTCATACTACGGTAACCATTTAGAAAACAAGACGAGAGAGAACGGAGACGGTACCGACCGGCCATGAAGTTTAC
>SCRA01000047.1 GCA_004297985.1 bacterium
GACGTTCCCTCGCGCGCGCTCCTGCGCGCTCGGTCACCTCGGCTGCGGCGCCGCTCCGGCCATCCAGGCCTCCCGCGGCGCCTTGACGCCCCCTTCGGAGAGCGCCCCGCACGCGCTCGCCCAAATCTCCTTGCGCGAGGAACGCGCCCCGCTCGCTGACTGACAGCAAGGCGGGGCGAGCGACGTCCTCTCCACGGGGGCTCCGAGGCGCGCGCGGAGGCAGGATGCCGAGAGCGCGCGCGAGGGCAGTAGGAGCGGTGCAGGAGAGCACCGCGACGCGCGGCCCCGCGGAGAGGATGTCGCAAGCGCCGCCGTGGCGAGGTGTGCGCCGCGCGAGCGTTGGCTACGAGCGGGAGCGACGCCGCACGCCCCGACGCGCGGACGTTAGACGCTCGCGAGGGGGGCGCGGGAGATCGTACCGACGGGGCCGACGAGAAGCTCGACGCCGCGGCGGAACGCCTCGGGGTCGCCGGTGGTGTAGAGATGCACGGCTCCCGACTCGTCGGGAAGCGCGTGTTCGCGAACGGCGAGCGCGGCATTGCGCGCCTGCCGGAGCGCGGGGTCGATGCAAACGGCACGTGGGAGCAGCGCGTCGATGTGCCGCTCGAGGAACGGGTAGTGCGTGCAGCCGTAGACGATCGCCTCGGGGTCCCCCAACGTGTCGACGATGCGCGCGACGGCATTGCGGGCCTGCGGAGATGTCGAGAGACCCGCCTCCACCAATGGGACGAACTCGGGGCAGGGCACTTCGCGTACCCGGACCGCCGGGGCGCGGCGCGCGATGGCGCGAGCATAGCCGCCGCTGCGCACGGTGGCGGAGGTTGCCAGGACCACCACATCACGCACGTTCGACTCAGCCACGGCCTGCCCGGCGGCGTCGAAGAGATCGAGCACCGGAAGCGCTGTGGGCCAACCGTACGTCTGCGCCGCGGCGCAACTGGTGTTGCAGCCGATGACCAACAGATCGGCGCCCGCTCGCTCGAAGAACGCGAAGTTCTCGGCGCCGAATCGGTGAATCTCGTCGAGCGCGCGCTCGCCGTACGGCGCGTGGACTTGATCCCCCAGATAGACGACGTCCTGACGCGGGAGCGCCTCACGCACGCGCGTGAGGACGCTGAGGCCGCCCAATCCCGAGTCGAAGATCGCGATCACTTCGTGTTGCCGTTTCCCTGAGCGTCGCCGACGTCGCCGGCTGACTGCGGTGCGGTCGACCCTGTCGAGCTGCCCGACCCAGAGCCTGCATAGCTATCGATACCCTTGCCGATGTCCTGGGCGACTTCCTGGATGAATGCTGAAGACTGCAGCAGGCGCGCGTCGTCGGGATTCGAGAGGAAGGCCACTTCGACCAGAATCGAGGGCATCGTCGTATGGTGCAGGACATAGAAGTTCGCTTTGCGGATGCCGTCGTCTTTGGTTGGCAGACCGGAGAGCGCACGGTCGACGCTGTTGGCCAACGCGAGATCCTGCGACTTGTAGTAATAGGTCGTGGTGCCGTTGAGGCCGGACGAGGTAAAGCTGTTGATGTGAATGCTTACGAACATGCGTGCCCCGCGCGTATTCGCCACGTCGGCGCGCGATTGCAGCTCCACTTTGTCGGAGTCGAAAGCATACCCGACGTCCTTGTCGGTCTCGCGCGTCATGACGACCTGCCAGCCTTCGCCTTCGAGAATCGTGCGCAGGCGCTTGGCAATCTCGAGCGTGAGGTTCTTCTCGACCAAGCCCGCCCCGGGATTCTGCGCACCGGGATCGGATCCGCCGTGACCCGGGTCGAGCACGATTACTTTAGGATTGGTCCCCGCGGCCAGCGGCTGGCTCTGCGCGGCCGCCGCCGTGACGCCCGCGACCGTCAGCCCGCTCTCGGCGAGAGCTCCATCTGCCGTGGCGTCGTCGGCGAAGGTGGGGCCCACGCGCCCGGAGCCGATGCGTACCCCGACGACCGGGGCACCCGGCGCGAAGAGCACGAGCGTGCCGGCACCCGGCGTCACCGTAACGCGATCGTCGGCGCCGAGATCGAAAGCCACACGCACGATCGGCTCGGGTGTCTTCTGGAACTGGTGGAGGCGCACCTCACGCACGGCGACGATATTTTGGTCGAGCCCTTTGTCCTCCGGCGCGAGGTCGAGCAGCGCGTTGTGGATGTCGACATAGAAGCGATTGTCGCGAAGCTGATGCCACTCGAACGTCGCCGTCCCGCTCACCTTCAGCGTGAGCCGGATGCCGTCGTCGACCGGCTGAATCTGATACCCCGTCACGCGGGCCGCCGGAGGCGGTGTGGCGGGAAGCACGGGCGCCGCCGAGGGCGAGGGCGTAGCCGCGACAGCGGAACTGTCGACCGGCTCGGGAACGGACGGCGGCGTGCCCGGCGTAGCACTAGCGAGTGCCGCAGGAATCGGCGCGGGCGAAGTCAGCGGGGGCGCAGCGCGCCCGAGCGCCACCGCCGGATGCAAGGGGATGCGCGCCGTGCGCTCGGCGGGGAGCGGACCTTCGAGGCTGACGCCGCGCGGGGCGAAGGCGATCACCAGCTCCGACGCCGAGGGACCGGGCAGAATGACGTGCGAGGAATCGCGCCCCGCGTAGAACGTAACCACCATCGCCGACTCCCACGCAGTATGCCGCTGGCTGATGCGCAGGCTCTCGAGACCCGGGGCGCCGATCCGCTGCAAGGGATCGAGCTCAGATGCGAAGCCGGGGAGGGCGATCTCGAAACGATCGGGGCGGTCGAGGATGCGGCGGAAGCGCAGCGTCGTACCGCCGTGCAGGATCGCCAGGGTGCGCTGACCGTCGCGCACGATCTCGAGCCCGGAGAGCAGCGGATGAAGCTCGATCCGTTCGTTCGTTCCGTGGGACGGCACCAGATAGAGCGCCCTTGCCAAGGCGTCGAACGGTACGAACGCCTCGCCCTCGTCCGTGTACGGGGCAAACGGAAGGCTTTGCAGGACGCCGCCCACGTTGATGTGGGAGTCGCCAAGCGTCAGCGTAATGACCCGGCGATCGGGCGCCGTGACGACGATGTACGACTCCCCCGGATGCCATTGAATCGCCGCGCCCACGTTGCGCAGCAGATTGCCGAGACCAGGGTCGCGCACGGCGACGGCTAGGACGCCGTTGACGTTGTCGGTACGCGTAAGTTGGAAGCGAGCGTTTTGGATGGAGACTACGGCGGTGCCGCCCTGAGGGCTCGCCGCGCCGGGAGCGACGAACGCGAGCAAAGCGATCAAGAGCGCGGCGAGCGCGCTACCAGCTCGTGCGTAACAACGGTTCGTCGATCTCAAGGTGACCTCCAGGGAGCGTGGGTAGGCGCCGACCCTCGACCAAGACCTGCAGCGACCTGATCTTGGGCAACGCGGTCATCGTCCAGGTGAGAGCCTTGAACTCGGCGCTCTCCTGAAGTCCACCGCCAACCAGGCTCTCGACCTCCTTTGAGAGATCGACTGTGGCCAACCCGCTGGCAACGGTGACGGAGAGCACGCGAGTTCCCTGCGGAAATCGCACCACATCACCGATCGTCGACGGCGGTCCCGCAACGCACTGCGTCGCGGCGTAGAAGGCAACGCTCTTGAGGTCGCGCGCCGGACCCAGCGAGACGGGCCACGGCACCACACTCTCATCGGTAGCTCGAACATAGTAAACGGTGATCTGGCTCCCGGGTACCTCCGGGTGCGAGAAGAACCACCGGTGCACCACGACGGCTACGATGATGACCAGGGCGATCCCGAGGAGAAGCCGCGCTATTCTCACGGGTGAGAGACGTTCGCCTTTCTAGGACACGCAGCCTCCGCTCGTCTGCGGTACCGTCGTCCTTGTGATGAGTATCGGCTGCGGGCGCGTCGTTCCCGAAGTTCCCAGTATCGCGGTACGCGACATCAAGACCCCTTGTAACAACCGGCTAGCAAGAACGGCAGCCAGCCCGAGACATCGGGGCAAACGATGAAACCCGGCGATCGCTCGCCGGGCCTCATCGTTGATATGGTGGAGGTGCCGGGCACTGCCACCCGGGTCCGCTGGAACCGTACGATCGGCTTCTCCAGGCTCAGCCTCGAATTTTTCTTACTCACCGGGACGCCTCGAGACGGGGCTAACCCGGTGCAGCAGCCCCACCAAGTCTCGCATGCGGTCGGGGGCGCCGCCTCGCATGCCAGCCGAACTTCTTGACGGCGTCCGGGGCTTGCATCGGCTACATCCCCGGGGCCGTGACTAGCCTAGATTAGGCAGCCAGAGCGTATTCGTTGTTGGCGTTTGTTGCCGTGCGATCGTTTTACGAGAGCTCGCAGCTCGGCCTGCTACCGTATCGCCGAACCCCAACGTCGAAGCTGATTCACCCCCGCGTCGGACTCGAGATACGCCCACTTACAGTATCCCAAACCAGGTGCGCCGTCAATCGGTTGCGCGCGGGACCGGGAAGATCAATGCCAGGAAGAACGAGATGATTGCCATGACGATCGCTCCCCAGAACGCCGCACTGAATCCCACGATGGTGAAGCCCGGCACGAGATGACTGGCAAAGAGGAAGAGCAGCGCATTGATCACCAGGGTAAAGAGCCCCAGCGTCAGGACCTCCAGGGGACAACTGAGCACGATCAAGATCGGCCGCAAGATCGCGTTGAACACCCCCAGCACGAGCGCTGCGATGAGGGCGGAGATCGGGCTGGCCAGGTGGATGCCGGGAACGATCCTCGCCACCACCAGCAAGGCGACGGCGTTGAGCAGCAACCGGAGGACGAGATTCATTCCACGTCCGCTCCGCTACGCTTCGTTCGTGGGGACCCCATGTCCTGAACGGTCTCGTTGCTCATCCAAGCGCCTCCTTGACACGGGCTGCGAGCTGCGGTGTAAGTCCCTTGACGGCGGCGATTTCGTCGAGTGCCGCTCTCTTGATACCCGCAACGGAGCCGAACTGCTTCAAAAGGCGGCGCTTGCGCACGCCGCCCACCCCTTCAACCGCATCCAGGGCGCTGGCCGTCATGGCCTTACCGCGACGCTGGCGGTGGAACGTGATAGCGAAACGGTGGGCCTCGTCACGTACGCGCATGACCAGGTGGAGCGCAGGAGAGGCGGCAGGCAGCACGATCGGCTCGCTCTGCCCGGGCAGGTAGAGCCACTCGTGTTCTTTGGCCAAGCCGGCTACAGGAATACCGAAGAGATCCAGCTCCTCCAACACCTCGGCGACGGCGCCAAGCTGCCCCTTGCCGCCGTCGATCAACAGCAGATCGGGACGCTTGGAGAAACGATCGCGCTTGGTCAGTTCGCGCGTCACACCCTCACCCTGCCCCACGCTCTCCGGGCGCAGGTAGCGCAAGCGGCGCCGCAGCGCCTCCTGCATCATGACGAAGTCGTTGGGGCCGCGATCGTAGTGAATGGTGAATTTGCGATACTCGCTCTTCTTCGCTCGCCCATCGACGAAGACCACCATCGAGGCCACAGAATTGGTCCCTTGCACGTTCGATATATCGTAGCACTCGATGCGCCGCGGCGGCTCCGGCAGGTCCAGCGCCGCCGCCAACTCCGTGAGCGAGCGCGCGGAGGCCGTCTCCTGGACTTCCTGATGGGCGAGGTAGGCGCGCAAGTTCTGTTCGGCATTCTGGGCGACCATGCGCAAGTACTCGGCTCTCGCGCCGCGCTGGGGGCGAAGGATGCGCACCCGCTGTCCCTTGGTCTGCGAGAGCCAGCGCTCGATGACTTCGCCGTCTTCGGGCAACGCCTCCACCAGGATCTCCTTGGGGATCGCCGCGGCCGCATCGCTGCGCCGTCGGCGCGCGCGCTGGGGCACCGGCACGGGAGCCTGATTGTCGAGGGCGCTGGTCGAGCCCTTGGGGAGGTAGGCAGAGGCGGCCACCTCCGCGAGCGGAGTCCGCGCGGTATAGAACTGCTCGAGAAAGTCGCCGTAGAGCGCCTCGGGAACCTCGGAGCTGCCGTCGCCTTCGACGATGAAGTGTTCCTGCCCGATGAGCTTGCCGCTACGCACCATGAAGACCTGGAAGCAGGTTTGCCCCTGGGCCTGCGCATGGGCGATCAAGTCCATGTCGATGCGCGTCTGCCAGACGACCATCTGCTTCTCGGTGAGCCGGCGGATGGCGATCAAGCGATCGCGCAGATGAGCCGCACGCTCGTACTGCATGGTCTCGGAAGCGGCATCCATGGCGCCGCGCAAGCGCTCCAACAGCAGCTCGTGCTTGCCTTCTAGGAAGAGTACGACTTCGTCGACGAGCGCGTCGTACTCGTCCTCGCTTTGGTAGCCGACGCACGGCGCCAGGCAACGCTTGATGTGGTATTGCAGGCACGGCCGCGTGCGCCGTCCGTCGATTGGCTCGCGACAGGTGCGCATGGGAAAGACCACCCGCGCGAGATCGATCAGCTCGCGCAGGCCGTGGGCGTCGGTATAGGGGCCGAAGTAGCGCGCGCCGTCGCTCCGCACCTGGCGCGTGAAGATCAGCCGCGGGAATGGCTCATTGGTCAGCTTGAGATAGGGGTAGCGCTTGTCGTCGCGCAGCCGCACATTGTATGGCGGCTGGTGACGCTTGATGAGGTTGGCCTCGAGGATGAGCGCCTCGATCTCGTTATGTACCACGATCCAGCGCGCGTGGGCGACCCGCTCCACCATCGCTTGGATGCGCACGTGGTGGACGCTCGACTCTTGGAAGTAGGACCGGACACGACTGCGCAGTGAGACGGCTTTGCCGATGTAGAGGATGCGGCCCGCGGCGTCTTCCATGAGGTAGACGCCTGGAGCGTCGGGAAGCTGGGCAAGCGTCTCCTCAAGCGGGGGGTGGTCGAGAATCACGAGTCCATTCTACACGCTTTGTACGTTCTAGGAAGGGCAGGGCCGGCTGGAGGTCCCGCTGACGAGAGGCCGGACGGGGGTGGGGTTTCGCCTTGCCGATGGAGTATGCTGAGATGGTGAGCGAGCGGTGAAACGGCTAGGTCTTCTCCTCCACTGGTATCAACCTCCGTGGCAGTACCCGGAAGTCCTCGATCGCATCGTCGAAGAGTGCTATCGGCCGCTCTCACGCAGCCTCGAGGAGCACCCCGTCCGATGCTCGGTCGATCTCTGCTGGTCTCTGGTGGATCAACTCATCACCCGCGGCCACGACGACGTGCTGACGCATCTGGCGGCCGCCGCGCGGGCCGGCAACATCGAGTTCGTCGAAACGGCCGCCTATCATCCGATCCTTCCGCTCCTGCCGGCAGAGACGGCGGTTCGGCAGCTCCGCCTCAACCACGATCGGAACCGCGTCGCCTTTGGACGGGCCTATCAGCCGCAAGGGGTCTTCCCGCCGGAGATGGCGTGGTCTCCTGCTCTGGCGCCGATCTTCACGCGCCTGGGTTACCGTTGGACGGTCACGGAAGATGTGGCCGTGACCCTGCGCGACGGGGAGCCGCCGCTCCGGCACGTGCCCGCCGTCGAAGGCGGGCTGCGCGTCGTGCTGCGTTCGAATCGTTGGAGTAACGCCGTGGCGTTCGGCACCCTGGACGGGGCGGGCACGGCGCGCGCGATGACCGAGGAGCTCGAGGGGCGCCTGGCCGACGACGCCGGTTATCTGCTGTTGGCGATGGACGCCGAGACCTTCGGCCACCACCGGCGCGAGTACGTCCCCTTCGTCTCCGAATTCTCGGCGTGGTGCGCACTCGGCGAGCGAGCCGCCATGTCCTCGGTGAGCGACATCGTCGATGCCTTCCCTGCCCAGCCCGGCGAGATTCCCGCAACCTCGTGGAGTGTGCTGCCCGAAGACGTCCGTGCCGGTGTTCCCTACCCGCTCTGGAATGACGGCGGGGACCTCCATCGCGCCGGCTGGGAGCTGGTGAGCTCGGCGGCCGAAGCCGTCGCGGTCCACCCCGCGCTCCAGGCGGAATTCGATCGGGCGATCTCCTCTTGTGCCTTCTGGTGGCTCTCGCGCTCCAACTGGGAGCCCGCGTTGGCGCGGCGCGGTTTTGGCATGGTGGTCGACGTCGTGCGGCGCGCCGGGGACAGTGCGGCCATCGAGCACGCCTTGGCGCTCTACGACCGCATCTTCGCCGGCGCCGCGACGCACGACATCGCCTCGTAACCCGTACCGGCGGGGCGAGCGACGTCCTCTCCGCCCACGCTCACGCGTGCGGGGCGCTCTCCTCCGGGGGACGTTCCCTCGCGCGCGCTCCTGCGCGCTCGGTCACCTCGGCTGCGGCGCCGCTCCGGCCATCCAGGCCTCCCGCGGCGCCTTGACGCCCCCTTCGGAGAGCACCGCGACGCGCGGCCCCGCGGAGAGGATGTCGCACGCCCCGCCGCGGCGGCTGCGCTATGCGAGCGCTGGTCGCTGGTTAGGAGCGGGAGCGGCGTCTCCCCGGCAAGTGCATCCAGACGAAGAGGACCACGAGCGCGAGCAGCGCGGCGACGATCGCACCCGAGAAGCGATGGGCGATCGGTCCGATGGCGTCCCAATGGCTTCCCAGCGCCGCGCCGACATACGCCCAGGCGATACACCAGATCAGCGATCCGCTGAGCGTATAGATGACGAAGAGATGCAGCGACATACGGGTGATGCCGGCGGGGAGCGCCGCGATCGCGCGGACGACGGGTAACAGGCGGCAGATGAAGACCGTAAGATTGCCGTAGCGTTGAAACCACGCATCCGCTTGCGCGAGATCTTCGTCCTTGATCAGCAGAAGGCGCCCGTAGCGCACCACGAACGGGCGGCCACCGAAGTAGCCTATGCCGTAGAGAAGCAGGGCTCCGGAGAGCTCACCCAGCGAGCCGACGATCCCCACCAGCAGCGCCCCGCCTGGGTGACCGGCGGCGAGCAACGCGCCCCCCGCCGGCATGATGATCTCGGAGCCGATCGGTATGCCGCTATTCCCGAGGAACATGGCGAGATAGACGCCCGGTAGGCCCACCGTATGGACGAGGCCGACGAAGAAATGCGTCAGGCCGGTCAGCAGATTCAACGCGACACGCTCCTAGGGTCGCCCGGGGCGCGCCTGCAGCAGGTGGACCGTCAAGCCGCCGGTCTCCTCCTCCACGGCCCGCAACAGGAGGATGGGCTCGACGGCATCGGTGCCCGCCAGACTCTCGGCACGGGCAACCACGTTGCGCAGGCGCGGGGTGACCAGGATACCTTCCCAGGTACGGTCGTCGCCGGTACCCATCGCTCGACGGGCAGCCGCGGCGATCTCGGCGCGGTCGAGGCCACGCTCAGCTAAGCAGCGGTCGATCTTCTCGTCCGGCTCGTGAAGCAGGCCAAGCAGCAAGTGCTCGACGCCAAGATAGTAATGGTTGTGGTTGCGGCACTCCTGTTCGGCGGTCCGGAGAACGCGACTCGCAGCCGGGCTGAATCTGGAGAATACCGACAATCCTATATCGCTCGCGACGGGGAGAATGGATGAGAGTGAATGGTCGGGGCGGCAGGATTTGAACCTGTGACCTCTGCGTCCCGAACGCAGCGCTCTACCAAGCTGAGCTACGCCCCGACAAAAACTCCCCGGTATTCGCACGGATAGGTGCGTTTCCTTCAGCCGTCGTATCGCTG
>SCRA01000048.1 GCA_004297985.1 bacterium
ATCTACGATTACCTCGACGCACACGCATCGCTGCATGCTCTCGAGCATCTCGTGCTCGCGGCAATCGGGTTCGTCACCGTCTATGCCGGCGAGCGGTACGTGCGCGGCGTCGGCGTGACGATCGGCATCCTCACCTTCGTGATGGCGGTGCTCTCAGCCGGCGGTTACGGCGTCATCAAGCCGTAGAAGCGAAGGCCGGGACTCCGGCGGCTGCTCCGCCGGCTCTCCGGCGGCGGCACCGTGTACCACGACGCCGGCAATCTGAACTTCAGCTTCATCACCGACTCTGGTCCCGGTCGCTTGAAAAACTTCCGGTTCTTCACCGAACCGGTGGTGCGGGTGTTGCAGTCGTTGGGAGTGCCTGCCCAGCTTCAGGGGCGCAACGATCTGGTGATCAACGGCCGCAAGATCTCGGGCAACGCCCAATTCGCATCGGGCCGGCGCATGTTCAGCCACGGTACGCTGCTCTTCAACAGCGACCTCGAAGAGTTCGTGCATGCCCTCAAGATCAAGCAGGACAAGATCCAATCGAAGGGGCACCAAAGCGTCCGCGACCGGGTGGCAAACATCGCCGAATACGCCGAGCGGGAGATGGACGTCCCCACGCTTCGCAAGAAGCTGCTCGACGGCATCTTCGCCGAAACCGGCATCCGCCGCTACCGGTTGAGCGCAAACGACTGGTCCGGCGTGCGGGAGATCATGGAGCAGCGCTTCGGACGCGCGGAGTGGAACTTCGGCTCCCAGCCGCGGTTCAACCAGCAACGCGCACAGCGTTTTGCCTTCGGCGAGATCGACGCGCGGCTCGAGGTGCGCAAGGGGCGCATCGAGCAGATCCGCCTCTTGGGCGACTATCGGACGCGGAGGGAGCGCGGCGCATCGAACGGGCCCTGAGCGGCGTTGCGTACGATCCTGAAGTCTTGCAGAAGGCCCTCCACGGCGTCGATTGGCGCGAGAGCTTCCCGGGTCTCCCCGTCGATGGTTTGCTGGAGCTCCTCCACGCCCGATAGACGATTCATCACGCTCTAGTTCACGCGCGCGCCGCCGCCGTCAATCCCCAGGCCTACCAGGGCGCGTCGCAGGCGGCACGCAGGTTGACCAGGCCACGGGCAGCCTCACCGCGGCCTTCAATCTCAACGGCCAGCCCGTCTCGATGAACGAGCGAGCCATCGCGCCGACGAGACCATCGACCTCCTCCACGCGCTGACCAGCTTCGAGGCGTACGATGCGCGGGCACGGGCACGGCACGCGCGCGGAGGTTGCGCGGCCGCGATCCTGAAGACCTCCGGCCTCTAGTCGCCCGCTGCTGCCAGCCCGAACCCGTTGCCCCCAGATCCACGCCCTCGGATTCGTCGCCGTCTATACCGGCGAGTTGTACATGCGCGGCGTCGGCGTTGCCATTGGCACTCACCTTCGGCCTCCCGCGAGCCTCCGGCGGCGGCCTCGCCACGGCCTCGATCGTGCGCCGCGCCGCAGGCGCCTGGAGACGCCCCGCACAGACGCTCCGCCGCACCCCCTCCCTTGGCCCCTATCAAGCCCCATCGGCTTCGGCACGATCTCGTACTCCGACCGCTCGACGCGCGGCTCGGGTTCAAGCGAGAGTCAAACCGTTGTCGTCAGCGATGCGAAGTAGTTCCGGTTCAAGTCTGGGGTTCGCCAAACGGATGATTGACTGAATAGCGTGCCGAACTGCAGGCATCGCACGTTCAAATAGCGCTGTTGCGTTCATGGCGTTGTGAGAGTTCGAATATAGGAGCCCGTCGAATCTCCCGTACACGTGCGGGTTCTCATAGAAATATCGAGCCCATGATTGGGTCAGCGCACGCGTCTCAGTTCCAGATATACCGGTCGCGATTCCAGCGAGCATCGCGCCGCGACCGCGCAGATCCAGGAGAGCCACGGGCCTCCGTAAGCGAGACCGTACTAGACGATAGGTGCCCCGCTCTATCAGTCGAGGGGGATCGCCAAACACCTCGACGACGGTGCCTTCCAGACTGAGCGCCGTGTAGTATATCCCACGACCGGGGTCGTGGGCAGGTGTGGTGCCTGCGGCACGATGATGGTCGAAGCGTCCGCGAGGGCCATTGAAGCGGAATGTTCGTGGGCCCGGCTCGTACATGCTTCTTGGGTCGTAGATCCGAAACAGCCTGCAACCGACGTTCAAGGTGAAGATGAGGAGTCGTGAGGGATCGACCTGCGTGGTTGGCGGCGGTGGGAAGAGTGTCAAACGCTAGGAACCGACAAGCGCCCTGGCTTCTTCAAGGACGGGCTGAGCTTCGCCGGTCCGCAACAGCTCAAGGGGCGTTCGGTCCTTCAATCGGGGGTTTTTGGTCACAAACCAGGCTGCCTTACGAAACGGGGAGGCATCCATAACCCCTAGAATCTCTCCAAGGTGGGGGAGCAAGCCGCTCTCCGATTTGCGGTCGAACTGCCAACGCGGAAATCGCAGCACGCGCCCGTCTTGGATCGCAAGCAATCGTCCCTCGTTAGCCATCTTATTGACGATTGGTCGCGACCGATTGATGTATATGCGGACCTGATCGGAGCTGATGGTATCCTTGAGGATCAAGGCACGCAGTGTGTGCAGCCGAATCGTGTTAGTGGCCCGCAGATGCACCTGCTTGTCGCTCTCTTCCTGTATCGAAGAAAGATATGTCCTAACGGTTTCAAGCACCACTCTCAGTCGCTTTTCTCCGACGTCCTCATGAAGGCGCTCAAAGATCTCGCGCGACCCGCCACGACGCAGGGTTGGAGCCGCAGCTCTGCGCGTCTTACTAGTAGGTCTAGTCTTTCTAGCGTGAGTCGTACTGGCCATACCGGAAATATATCAGATGTGGTAAAGTTCGTAAAGCAAGCTTGCTGGCAGACGTGGACTCCCCACAATTTCCTCGACCGTCCATTGGTGATCGTAGCCATCACCATGTAGTTCACGCGCAGTCCCCCCGCGGTCAACCCCCGCGAGAAAAGTAATTCAGCGCGTGGAAGCGTGCGCCAGAGCCTTCCCAATGCAGGCCTCCGCCGGCCCACTCTTCACATGGGACCCGGAACGGCGCACCTGGTTACGCGCCGAGCTAGACGTGTACTATGCCCGCTTCTACGGACTAAGTCGCGACGAGCTACGCTACCTCCTCGACCCCGTAGATGTCTACGTCCCGGACTACCCGTCGGAGACATTGATGCAGCCCGGCGGCTTTCTCGACGTTTCGCAAGACGTCATCCGCCGCTCATGACCCGTTAAGGATTCCCAGGTATACTACGTCCCATCTGTGTCGCGCACCGGTGCGCTCCGGCGGCGCGCCTGGCACGAAGGGAGGAAGCTGCGGCCATGCTCAAGGGAGTCCTCGTTGGGGTCGTGCTCTCGCTGATGGTCCTCGTCGGAGGCGCCTACGTCGCCGTGGCCAACGGCCTGGTCCCCGCGAGGGCGGACGCCAAGCCGGGGCCCCTTGAAACGTGGGCCGCGCGCACCTCGCTCCACGCCACCCTGAGGCGCGAGGCGCCGCGTGATCCCAGTCCCATTGCGGCGACGCCCGCCAACCTCGAAGCCGGCATGAAGCTCTATGCCGCCAATTGCGCGGTCTGCCACGGCACCTCCGACGGCCAAGCTTCGAGCATCGCCAAGGGCCTCTACCAGCACGCACCGCAGCTCGCCAAGCACGGCGTCGAGGACGACCCCATCGGGGTGACCTACTGGAAGGTCAAGCATGGGATCCGCCTAACGGGGATGCCGTCGTTCACCGCGTCGATGAGCGACACGCAACTCTGGAAGGTCTCGCTCTTCCTCAAGCACATGGGCGGCCTGCCGCCGTCGGTCGAGCAGCAGTGGAAGCGCGTGCCGTCAGTCGCAGCGTTCAGGCGCGGCATTTGAGGACTTCGCCCACCAGCACGCCGGCCGGATAGATGACTTCCTCTTCGACGAGTGCATGATGCTTGAGATTTACAGCCAGCGCAGCGGCCTCCGACTGCCCCTCTTGGTTGGCTGCGATTCTCAGACGATCCGCCGCGTGCAGGATCGCCTCGTGCTCGGACAGCATCGTCGATAGCTCCGCCTTGAGCTGCTCGATCGATGCAGCGATCTCCCGCATGTTGTCGGGTACCTGACCCCGTGCGACGTCGCCGAGGACGGAGACCGCGGGCATCACGTACTGCTCCTCTTTCTCGAAGTGCGGCTTCAGCAGCTCGGCGAGCGCGCGCGCCGCGGCGCCCGTCTCGCCGCTGAGCTCGAGCGCGCGGTGCAGCGCCGCATGGATCTCCTCGTGCTCGTGTGCGAGCGCGGAGTGGCTGGTGTGGTTGGACATCGCATCTGCTTTCCTTAATTTACGTTGGTGCGACGCATCATCTCGTGAAGTTTGGAAGGTTTGGGGAAGCGTGGAAGCGGCACTCGTGAACATCCGCGATCGAACACGCGGTCGCCGACTTTTGCCGTAGTGCGTCCGCTTCGACCCTGCCTACACTGCAGGCAAAGGCGGACATCGCATGAATGCCCGCAGACGGGGGAGCAGCGTCGATGTTGATTGCTAACCTTGGCAGAACCCGCAGAAAGCTTCTGGCCAGCTTGGATGGCTTGTCTGACGAACATCTGAACAAATCACCGAGCAACGGTCGATGGAGCATTGGGCAGATTGTTTGTCATGTGTGCAATACCGAAAAAGGTATCGTCGAGACGGTGCTCGATGCGTTGCCGAGTACCAGTGGAAAGGTGGAAGAGCGTGATGTATCGCTCCTCATTGAACGTTACGAAAGCAACGAAGCGAAAACGGCGCCGCAAGCGGGCTTTTTGACCAAGGCTGAGTTAATACGGCTCTTAGAAGAATCGCGATTCAAGTATCTGCAATCCGTCTTCAATAAAACCCATGAATCAAGCTTGGCGGAAAAGTCAATGGATCATCTGCTATTCGGCAAAATCAGCTTGAAGAATCTCATCGATTTCATTTGGCTTCACGAACAATATCATATCGATCACATTGAGGAGACCAAGAAGTCTCTTCCCAAGTAATCCCGCGACCTAGAAGAGCCTGTCCCAGAAGCGGAGGAATGCGACATGCAAGAACAATTTACGGCCCACCTTGCTATGAAATTTACGCCCGAATGGAGCAGGCAAGAGAAAAAAGAGAAGATCACTGCGGTACAGGAGGTAGTGAGCATCTTCGACAGCTATGAAGACAAGGTGGGGTTACGCGGAACGTATGTCGTGCAGGGATTTCAGGGACACACGGATGTCATGTTGTGGATGTTCGGCGATCGCTTTGAAGACATTCAGGATCTGCAGCTAGCCATTCGCCGCTCGACTTTCGGCAAGTACATTGAAACGCCCCACGCGTTCACGGGGATCACGAAACCATTCGAATTCTCAGAACATCCGACGTCGTTTGCCGTGGGGATGGTGCCAAGAAGGTACCTGTGCTTCTATCCGTTCATTCGGACGCCTGAATATTACCTACTCCCCAAGTGGGAGAGAAAAGCCCTGATCGGTGATCATGGCGATATCGGCCACGAGTTCGTTCCGGACATTTTGACGAATGGCGTGTATGGCTTTGGATTAGGTGATTACGAGTGGCTGTTGACGTTTGAGACCAACGATTTGGGCCGGCTCGTGGATTGCGTCCGCAAGCTGCGAGAATCCAAATCGAGGTTATATATGCAAGACGAGCATCCATTCATCGTTGGTCGATATTTCGAGCTGGAAGACGGCCTATCCCAATATGTCTGACAGTGAGGGAGTGCGGCCGTACGGGCCCGTGATGGTGCCAATCAGCGAACAGACGGTTCTTATCACCGGCGCAGGGCGCGGACTAGGAGCAGCCATCGCGGAGGCGTTCGCGCGCGACGGAGCGAGGGTCGCGATCAACTACCGCGCGAGCCGCGAACAGGCGGAGACATTGGCATTGCGACTCGGCAGCCATACGCGCGCGTTTCAAGCGGACGTGCGCGATGGTGGCGAGGTACAGCGAATGGTGGCCGAGGTGACGGCGTCGCTGGGCCCCCCGACCACCGTCGTCCATAATGCGCTGGCGGATTTTTCCTTCAACGGCGACGCGCGCTCCCATCTCGATGCACTCTCATGGGAAGAGATAGCAGCCCACCTCGATACGGCGGTCAAAGGAGCGTTGAACCTCGTGCGCGCGGTACACCCGGCGATGGCTAGGCACGGTTTCGGTCGCATCATCACGATCGGAACGAACCTATTTCAAAACCCTGTCGTACCGTACCACGACTACGTCGCCGCGAAGGCAGCGTTGCTTTCGTTAACCCGCACTGCGGCAGCCGAGCTGGGATCAGCGGGGATCACCGTAAATATGGTGTCTGGCGGGCTCTTGCGTACCACAGATGCCAGCGCCGGCACGCCGGAAGCGGTGTTTGACCTCATCGCCGCCAACACGCCGCTGCGCCGCGTTATCACGCCGCAAGAAGTCGCCGATACCGTGCTGTTCTTTGCCAGCCCGTGGGCGCGCGCTGTCACCGGCCAAAACCTGGTCGTGGACGGCGGCCTGGTCTTCAACTGACGCCGGCGGACCGCGGTGACGGATCGATATCAACGTGATGGTCGACCGGCCCGTGCGCTCCGTCTGGAACCAGGCTGATGCGCCAGCCCGCAGCCGACGCAATGGCGCGGGCAAGATAATCGAGTGCTTCGCCGACTGCGCGATGAAGCATGGCATCATCGACCGCCGCGGCATGGCGCGCCCGTTTGGCTACCGCAATGTCCGCGGTGATGGCCGCGGACAGCGTGCAGCCGGTTCCGTGCGTGTTCGGCGTGTGAACGCGCGGATGGTGAAAGCGCTCGCACAGGCCAGTGGTGGTTACGAGGACGTCGACCACGTCACCGGACGCGGCATGGCCGCCTTTGAGCAACACCGCGCGGGCACCGCGCCGCACGAGCTCTAGGGCTTGATCTTGCATTGCCTGCACGGATTGAGCCGCTGGAACGTCATCGCCCAGCAGGAGCGCGGCCTCTGGAAGATTTGGCGTGATCAGATCGGCTACCGGCAAGAGATCGCGTCTGACCGAATCGACGGCATCGGCATCGAGGAGCCGATGGCCGGATGTCGCGACCATCACGGGGTCTACCGTGTAGAAGCCGAAGTCCCGGGCGCGGCGCTGGTCGACGACCAGCTCCACGAGCTCGCGTGAGCCGAGCATGCCTGACTTGGTCGCGTCGACGGGCAGATCGTCCAGCACGCTCGAAAACTGGTCCCGGACGAAGTCCGCGGGGACCGGGTAGATTCGCGACACGCCGTGCGTGTTCTG
This sequence comes from bacterium, assembly GCA_004297985.1. Classification (GTDB taxonomy): domain Bacteria; phylum Vulcanimicrobiota; class Vulcanimicrobiia; order Vulcanimicrobiales; family SCRA01; genus SCRA01. The sequence goes on from SCRA01000048.1 coordinate 7,243, forward strand.
GGCGACCAATGCCGTGATGACCGTCGTACCCATGGCTCCACGGGCGGTGAAGGTCTTGAGATCGGCATGAATCCCCGCCCCGCCGCTAGGGTCGGTCCCGGCAATGGACAACGTGATGGGTGGGCGACGCTCGATGGATGCACCGGCGTCTTGCATTAGTGTCTCAGACATTCCGCGAAGTCCCGGCGCAGGCGGCGCCATTCCAGTTTCAGCCAGGGAGTGAAGCGTTCGGGGGCTTCCTCGATCTCGCGATCCAGTGTCGCGGGCCTCACGAAGCGCCATGCCGCGATCTCGGTGGAGTTGACCCTGATGGGAGCGTCGGACACGCCCACGTATACCCAACACAGTTCGCTTTCCGAGCCGGCCTCGCCGAACTCGGCGTGGTACTGGAACTTGTAGATGAACTCGAGCGCACAGGTAAAACCGAGCTCCTCGCGCAGCCGTCGCTGCGTTGCGGTATCCATGTCCTCGCCCTGGCGGGGATGGCTGCAGCATGTGTTGGCCCAGTAACCAGGCCACAGCGTCTTCGACGTGGCGCGCTGCTGCAATAAGACCTCGCCGACCGGATTGGACACGAACAACGAGAACGCGCGGTGCAGGATGCCTTTGCCGGCATGCGCATCGGCCTTGCCGGCGTGGCCGATCACGCGGTCGTCCGCATCCACGAGGATCAGCGGTTCGGAGTCGAACGACACCACGCGGTTGTCGCCGTGCTCAGCCAATGCTTGCCTCCATCGCCTGATAGTTGGCCTGCTGCAGCGCGCGCACCACGTTACCGGGATCGTCCGGGCAGAGCGCGATCATCGCCCCGCCGTCTCCGCCGCCGGTGAGCTTGGCGCCCACGGCGCCGTTGGCGCGCGCGATCTCGATCATCTCGTCCAGCTCGCAACTCGACACCCGTAGGGCTTGGAGCTGGCATTGGCAGGCGTTCATCAACTGACCGAGCTGCTGCAAGTCCCAGGCTTCCAGTACCGCGACGCCCTGCATGGCCAGCGCATCGATCTCGTCGAAGATGCGCTCGTGGCGACTCTTGTCGCGCTGCCATGCCTCGCGAACGCGGGCCACCGTGCGTGCGGTCAAACGTTCGACGCCCGACAACCCGATGACCATCGGTAGAGGTTTGGCCACGTGCAGCGGCTCGATCAGCGGCGGCTCGCCGCGCCGGTACAGAAGGGGCCGGCCGTAGGTCGCAACCGTGTTGTCGATGCCGGACGGCATGCCGTGCGCCAGGCGCTCGCACTCGTACGCATGCGCGCACACCTCGCGATCGGTGAGGCCCAAGGCGCAGTGGGCGTCCAATGCGCGGATGACGGCGACTGCCAAGGCGGCCGAGCCGCCCAGACCGCCGGCCCGCGGCACGCTGGCATCCACGCGGATGCGCAGCGGACGATCGGCGAGTTCGAGCCTCTTCAGGATCAGCTCGAGCGACTGCAACAACGCGCCGGAGTGCTTCGTACCCGGTCCCAGGCGTTGCTCGACGCCCCAGCGCGGGATGATCAGTTCCGTGCCGTCCTTGGAATCCTCCGCGCGCGCGCGGACCCCCATCGGTGCCGGGGCCGCGATCGCATGCCGGCCGTATACCACGGCATGTTCGCCGATCAGGATGACCTTGCCGTAGCCGACCGCGCCTTCGGCTTCCTTCATACCGGATCCGGTATCCGGCGCTTGATCTCGGCGACGATCTCCTTGGCCTTCCACACCTTGATGTCACCGCTCTCGAGCAGGCGTTGGACGACGGTGTCGAACATCTCCGGCGTCGCCCCCGCACTGATCGCGACGCCGCGCGCGTGCAGCGTCATGTGACCCTGCTGGATCCCGTCGGTGACCAGCGCGCGCAACGCCGCGAAGTTCTGCGCGAGGCCAACCGCGCCCATGATCTCGGCCAGCTCGCGCGCTGAAGAGGCCTGCAGCATGCGGTGGTTCAACGCCACGGTCGGGTTGGATTGCAGGTTGCCGCCCACCGTTCCGACCTTGATGGGGATCTCGATGCCGCCGGCCAGGTTCCCCCGATCGTTGGTGTACCAGCGCGTCAGCGAGCGGTAGCGCCCATCGCGTGCGGCGTAAGCGTGCGCCGCGGCCTCCAGGGCGCGCCAGTCGTTGCCGGTGGCGAGCGCCACGGCGTCCACGCCGTTCATGATGCCTTTGTTGTGCGTCGCGGCGCGATATGGATCGACCTCGGCGAGATCGTTGGCGAGGATGATGCCGTCGCGCACTCGTTCGCCGTCGTGGCGCTTGCCGGCGAGCAGGGTGGTCGGGATCTCGACGTTCGCCCAGACCAGCGCGCGATCGGTGAGGTTGGAGAGAATGCGCAGCAGTACCTTGCCGCCGGTGATCCTCTCCACCAGCGGCGCGACGCCTTCGCACATGGTATCGACGAGGTTGGCGCCCATCGCGTCGCAGGTGTTGACCAGGAGATGCAGCACCACCATCGCGCGGCGGCCGCCGGCCGCGGGGAAGATGCGTACCTCGGCGTCCCGCGCGCCGCCGCCTCGCGCCACCATCCTGGGATTCAGGCCGTTGGCGAGATCGAGGATCTCCTGCTTGCGCTCGAGCAGCGCGGTCCGCGCCGCGGTCGCGTCCTCGACGTCGACGATCTGCACCTGGCCGATCGCGATCGGTTCGGTCGAGCGGGTGGTGAAGCCGCCGGCGGCGCGTATCAGTTTGGCTGCCGAGGACAGCGCGGCTACGATCGAGGGTTCCTCGACGGCCAGCGGAACCACGTACTCCTTGCCGTTGACGAGAAAATTGAGGCCGAGGCCGAGCGGCAGAGCCATCACGCCGATCACGTTCTCGATCATCTTGTCGGCGCACGCAACCGTAAGCACGTGCGTGCCGCTCGACAGCATCTGGAACTCGTCTCGTGACAAAATCCCGCGTTCCTGCATGAGCTGGAGGCGCTCAGACACCGGCAGCTTATAGAAACCCGACATTCTCGACAGATCCATCTTCTCGCTCCCCGGAGCTTTGATCGACGACCGTTGTGGTCAGGCCTTGCGGGTCCGTGTTTAGATCGATCACGCTGAACCCAGCGTCGATTGCCTGGGCGGCGAAGTTCCGCACCCGCGTGCGCTCGAGGGCGCACGCGATGCCCACGTCGCCGCAGCCGGCGCCGCAACTCTTGTAGACGCAGTCGCAGCGTGCCGCGATCGCGCCGATCGCGCGATGCTCGCTGCTGGCGATATCCGCGCCTGCGGCCTCGCCGAAGCGGGCGAGCGCGTGCGCGAAATCGTCGAGGCTGGAGAGGAGGCCAACGGCATCGTAGCCGGCAATAGCCTGGACGCCGCGCGACGCGATGGCAGCCAGCGCGTGCATACCGTGCGCATACGCGTCGGGCTCGCGTGTGCTCCAAGCGGCGACCGTGGCCAGCATCGCGCTCGTGGACGCCGGCCGGCCGCTGTAGACGCAACACCAGTGCAGGCCCGCGGGGAGTTGTGCGGCCACGCGCTGCGGCGCTCCGCGCTCCAGCCGGAAGCACGACAGGCCCCCCGCAAGAGAAGCGGCGATATCGATGCCGCTGCGGCGTCCGCCATGGGCGACGCGGTACGCCCGGACGCACTCGTCGAGCGTGGGCGGCAGCCAGCCGGCCGCGGCGTGCAGCGCGCCGAGCAGCGCCACGCAGAGCGCGGCCGACGAGCCCAGCCCGAGTTTCGTGGTGATGCCGTCGCGGTCGATGTAGAGCGGATCGCTGTCGAGCTCGATGCGGCATGCGGGCAGGGAGCCGATCCGCGCAAAGTGTGCGAGCAGGGTTGCGACCCACGCCAGCTCGCTGGGCGCCGTACCGTCCCACGCGATCCGCTCGTGACGAATCCGTACGCGTAAGGCAAGTTGGAGCGTGGACGAGACGATCTCGACGGTATCGCCCGCAAGCGTTTCGAGCGTCACCCTCGCGCGGCGGTCGACCGCAAGCACCAGCGCGGGCGCGCCTTCCAGCACGGCATACTCGCCGATCAGCACCAGCTTGCCGGGCGCGCTCGCGGTGATGCGCATCAGGCTCGGCCCTCCAAGACGCGTGCGCCGTCCCCCAGGCCGCTGAGAAGCACGTCCTCCACTCCGGCAACTTCGCGCAACGCGTCGGCCACGTGTGCGGCGGCGTCCGGCAGACATACCGCCTTCACCTGTGGGCCGGCGTCAACGGTGAAGAAGACGTTGACGCCGTCGGCTTGCAATGCGCGGATGCGCTGGATGCAGTCGAGCGTGGTTCCATTCCAGTAGATGATCGCCGGGTGCGCAGCCAGCATCATGGCGTGCATCGCAAGACAGCTTGCCTCGCTGACGGCGGCGAGTTGCTCGAAGTCGCGTGCCGCGATCGCCGCGCGCGCGATGGCGAGATCGTTCGGCACCGAGGCGATCCAGTCGCCGTAGTAGCGCGATGTCCGCTGCGAGGCTCGCATCCCGGCGCGCGAGCCGATCGCCTTGGGCGCGTGCGAGGTGATCGCGATGACGACGGTGAGCGGCCATGTCGAGGCGTCGAGCAGGGGCGATGCGAACGCGTCCTCGCCGTCGTCGCGCGTGCCCGCCGCCATCTCCACGTAGCCGCCGAAGATCGAGCGCGCGGCCGAGCCGGAGCCGCGCCTGGCGAGGATGGACAACTCACGCGCGTCCAGCCCCAGACCGAGCGCGCCGTTGGCCGCCGCCGCCAGCGCCGCAAAGCCCGAAGCCGAGGACGCCAGCCCCGCGCTGGTCGGGAAATCGTTGGTGGATCGTACCCGGGCGCGCGTTGCAATGCCGGCGCGCGCCCGGAGCAAGTCCAGGACGGCACCGACCCTGCGCGCCTGATCCGGGTCGCGTTTGCCGTTCACCACCACGTCGTCGTCGGCGAGCGTCGCATCGAAGTGCACCGTCGTTTGCGTGTGCAGCGCGTCCAACGTGATCGAAAGCGAACCAGCGGCGGGAAGGTTCAGCGCGTCGTTGCGCTTGCCCCAGTACTTGATCAGAGCGACGTTCGGCTGCGCCTCGGCGGCGGCATACACTACCGGGCCGCTGCCGCAGCCAGTTCGGGCTCTCTCGCTTCGAGCAGACGCGGCACCGCGCGCCCCGCCAGGAATTCCGGCAACTGCGCCGGCGAGAAGCGCAGACCGGTCATGAACGGTCCGAACTGCGCGTAGTGCGAGCTCACTTCGTCGAAGCGCAGCTCGTAGATGAGCCTCTTGAGGACCAACGGATCGTCTGAAAAGAGGTCAACTCCCCACTCCCAGTCGTCGAAGCCGGTCGAGCTGGAGATAACCTGCGTGGCGAGTCCGTGATAGGCTTTCGCCCCCGCTCCATGCGCAGCCATGAGCCGGCATCGCTCGTCGAACGGCAGCGCGTACCAGTTCCACGTGTCGTCCCGCTCGGGTAGAAGCACCAAAAGCGCCGGCGCGGGATCTCTGCCCACAGCCGCGCGGCAACGGCCGCCGTCTCCTCGGCGATCGCCTGATCGAAGGCGCCGACCCATTCGGCCGAATTCGCCTCGAGACCGCGTTCGCGCAGCTCCTCGTGGATTCGCGCGGTCGCTCGATGACGGCCGACTTCCAACACGGAGACGTACGAATAGCGCGGCTGAAGATAGTCGTTGATCTCTAGCCCGCTGACGAGCATCTCCGCCCCCGCCAATGCCTCGAAATCCCGGGCATAGTGGATGAACATCAGGTCGCCCTTGCCGCCGAGCACCTGGCAGAGCGCCAGATCATGCTTGTCGTCGCCCTCCAGTCTTTCGAATGCGCGCAGCGCCTCGCTCTGGATCGCTGCCTGCCGATCGGTCGTAAGATCCGACCAACGGCGCCGGTCGAACGCGTACAAGCGATGGAGAATGCTCCAGCCATGAAGCGTCTCAGGGACATTGGGGTTGTGCACGTGTCGTCAGTCCTTTACCGAAGGGGGAAGCAGCCTGCAAAGCTGCTTTCTCACTCAGGTATGCCTAGTATATATATTAGTCATACCTATTGGTGAACCGCCGTCACGGCTCCTGGTGCCGTTCGGAATGAGAGAAGAGGTCCAACTGGCCTTCGAGCACCTCACCAGCCCCCTGACCGCCGCAGCCGTCTGGACCGACGAGACGCACAGCGGACTGACGTAACAGGGCGTGCCGCATGAGCCCGCTACATCGAGGCGGGAGTGCGTAACCTTGCCCGGGCGATGCGCTCCCCATCGCTTTCTCCGGGTTCGTCCGTGACTCCCAGACGCTCGACCCACTTCACGCTGGTGAAGCAGGCACTGCCGGGAACGAACAGCCGCCACGGTGCTCCATGCGCTCTGGACAGCGGCTGACCGTTCATTTCATCACAGATCATGATGGCGGGCGCGTCGCCGAGCGATACAGGAATGACGTACTCCCCCGCGTGCACCCGTACGAATCGTGCGGATGGCAAAGGCCCCGCGAGATCGATCACGTCGGCAAGGAGCAACCCGCGCCACCGCACTGCGGGAACCGTCCATCCCTCCTCGCAGGCGAACGGCTCGACACGCTCGATCCGAGGCAGTGCAACCAGGTCCGCAGCGCGGACCTCCATCGCCCGTCGTACGAGGCCATCGATGCGCAGCCACGCCTCATTTCCCTGGCAAGATGGCCCGTGATCCGGATGGACCGGCAGGTTCTCGTGGATCACTATCTCTGCATCCCTTCACGTCACTTAAGCTGGACGACCCGCCATCCGATGTGTATACTTGAGTAGACACATTAGAACCTTGGAGCATGCATGGAAACCGTCTTGACGCTAAGATCGAAGGTCGCCCGATATGGTAACAGCCTGACCGTGCGTGTGCCCGCGCCGATTGCCCGCAACCTGGGCCTTCACGACGGACAGAGTGTCGAAGTGCGGCAGGAGGACGGCCATCTCCTCATCGAGTTGGGGCGGAAGTCTCGGCTGGCGGCTCGTCTTGCGACCGTCCAGGAGCCCGAAGCGGAGGTCACGCTCGGGCCCGCGCGCGGCGCCGAGTGTCTCTGAGTGGATGTGCCCGATCGCGGAGATCTCGTGCTCTTCGACTTCGATCCGGGAGCCGGTCATGAGCAGGCGAAGCGCAGGCCCGCGTTGGTGCTCTCGCCGCGAGAGTTCAACGCGACGTTTAGCCTAGCCGTTGTCTGTCCCATCAGTACGAAACCAAAGGGGCACGCGTTTGAAGTCCCTCTGCCTGCCGGTCTTCGCGTTCGCGGCGTCGTCTTAACCCAGCACGTCAAGTCGCTCGACTGGCGGGCACGCGGCGCTCGATTTCGAGATCGTGCTCCCGATACCGTCGTTTCGCAAGTGCGAGAAATCATCGCGGATGTCCTCGATCTTTGAGCCGACCTCGGGCAGCGCGCAGAACGCGCCGTGCGAGAAACCCGAGAGCTGCACGCCGAAGACGCGGTTGAAACGGGCGCGATAGTTCTCCCACGCGATTACCGCGGCCAGCTCGACCAGCTGCGCCTCGTCGAAGCGCTCGCGCAGCCGCTCCGTCAACTCGCTCGGGATCTCAGTTGGCGTCTTGGCCATGGCGACGGCCAAGTCCAGCACCAGGCGTTCATCGGCGTCGAAGGCCTCGCTGCTCTCGTAGCGCGGTAACTGCGCGAGCGCAGCAGGCGCACGGCCTCGGGCGCTGCTTGCGGCTCATCACGCGCATCACGGTCTTCAGCCGATCGATCACTTTCATGTCGTCACTCGCTCACGCGGGATAGCTCAAACCGCAAGCCTTCGTGGCATCGGCTGCCGTGATGAAGATCTTCTCCGCTGGCTGCACGCTGGTCACGTCGATGACGTCGTGTAAGTCTTGCGACGTTCCTTGAGCGCGGATCGTGCCGTTCCACATCGGCCACATCATCTCGTGATCCTGCGGGCGGAAGCTCGAATTCCCGACCCAGATCGACTTGAACTCCGCGCCCGCCAGCGCCTTCGAGACTTTTACCGGGTCCGTCGACTTCGCCTCGTTGAACGCCCACAGCAAACGGTCCATGCCGGCGTAGCCGAAGGAGCTGCGCGCCGTCGGCGGCTCGCCGAACCGCTTGCGATACTCGCTGACGAAGTTCTGCGCCTCCGTGTTGCCGCTACCGAAGACGATGGGGTCCTTGTAGTACCACTCCGTCCCCCAGAAGCCCACGCGCGCGACGGCCGGGAGTGCCCAGAGTGCCTCCAGCTCGGCGTACGGTCCCGCCACCGGGATCTTCGCCAGCAGGCCGAAGGAACTTGCCTGCTTCATCGTGTTGATGAAGTCGTTGCCGTTGTTGAGCACCACCAGCACGTCGGGCTTCTTCGCGTTGACCTTGGTGAGATACGTGCTGAAGTCCGTCGTCCCCAGCGGCGCCAGGTCGTTCTCCACGATCTGGCCGCCGACTTTGTGGATCACGTCTTCGTAGCCACGCGCCAGCGCGTGACCGAAGGCATAGTCCGGGGTAATGAGATACCACTTCTTGCCGAACTTCTCCGCGATCGCGAAGCCGTTGGCATGGGTGAGCGCCCAGGTCGTATGACAGACTTGGAACGTCGTCCAATGGCAGTTCTTGCCGGTGATCTCGTCGGCGTGGCCGCCGGTGTCCATGAAGACCGTGTTGAGCGTCGCCGCGGCATTGCTGGTGGAAAGCGCAACGGCGCTGGAGACGGTGCCGATGAGCGCGACGCACTTATCGTCGTTGACGAGTTTACGCGCCTTCTGGACGGCCACACCGGGGTCGGCCTGGTTGTCCTCGGCCACCATCTCGACCTGACGGCCGAGCACGCCTCCCTTGGCGTTCCATTTCTCCAGTGCAAGCTGCTCGCCACGCTGCTGGCTCCTGCCGAGTGCGGCGTAGGTGCCGGTCAGCTCGTCGGTCTCACCGATCTTGAGCGTCTCCACAGCCTCGCCGCGGCTTGGGATGATGGCGGGAAAACCGGCTGTAGCCGCTGCGGTGGCAAGCGCGGCTCCGGTCACGAATCGCTTGCGAGTAAGGGCCTGATCGCGCATAACGTTACTCCTCCTTAAGGTAATTCACGTCAAGGGAAAGCGCGTTCCTTGCGGCGAGCACGGCCGCCCCGTGTCTTTCCCGCACGGTGAGTGAGCGGCCGCCCGGTCGTGAGCGCCTACGAAGATCCGTCTCTTCGGCGCTGCGGCTTTGCGAACGGCCATCGTGCGATTCCAGCGCGCTCGCCAAACGTCGCGGCGCGTCTCCAAGCGCTGCGCGGTCGCGCTTACGGCGGCAGTAATTTCGTCCCAGCTCATATCTCGTCCATCGCCGTCGTGGTGAACGAAGAGAAGCCCGTCGTGGTCGTGATCGCATTCATGCAACGCGAGAAAATCGCTACAATCCGAGGTAAGAACCGTTCTCGGCGAACCGTGCGAAGTCGAGCTTTGGCCAGGGGACAGACTCGACGCCGTGGCGAAATCGCGGGGCTGATACTCGACTACCGAGAGGCAAGAAACCGGCGCCGTTTCTACCTGGACCGAGGCTTGCGCAAGCGGCCGGTCGGATCCGGGAGCGATTTGAGGCGTCTCATGGAGCTGCCGCGAGGGGAGGAG
>SCRA01000049.1 GCA_004297985.1 bacterium
TCGACGCGGATGCCGCCCATCGCATAGTGCGTGGTGGGGAAGACCTCCATCGGCTCCTTGGTGATGTCCACGTCGGCGAACGCCATGAACTGCGTGTACATCGAGGGCAGCTTATTACGCACGAAATCGGCCGGCCTGTGGTTAATCGCCAGGAAGGCGCCGCCATGCGGCGATCCGCGCCCCTCACGAACCTCGGTGAAGATGGCGCGCGCCACGACGTCGCGCGTCGAGAGCTCCATGCGCTGGGGATCGTAGCGCTGCATGAAGCGCTCGCCCTTGCTGTTCGTCAGCAGACCGCCCTCGCCGCGAACCGCTTCCGTGACGAGGATGCCGCGCACGCTCATCGGCCAGACCATTCCGGTGGGATGGAACTGAACGAACTCCATATCGGTAAGCTCGGCGCCCGCGTGCAGGGCCAGTATTTGGCCGTCGCCCGTGCACTCCCACGAGTTCGAGGTGACGGTATATATCTTGCCCGCACCGCCCGAAGCAATGATCACCGCGGGGACTTTGAAGACGACCGTCTCGCCGCTCTCGCGCTTGTAGCCGACGGCACCCGCCACGCGCCCGTTCTCGAGCACGATGCGCGTGATCGTGTACTCCATGTACACCTCGACCTTCTTCGCCACCGACGCATCTTGAAGCGTGCGAATCAGCTCGAGCCCGGTGCGGTCGCCGACGTGCGCCAAGCGCGGATAGGTATGACCGCCGAAATTCCGCTGCAGAATCTTGCCGTCGTCGGTACGGTCGAAGAGCGCTCCCCAGTGCTCGAGCTGGTTTACCTCGCCGGGAGCCTCTTTCGCGTGGAACTCCGCGGCTTGCCAGTCGTTGACGTACTTCCCGCCGAACATCGTGTCCTTGAAGTGCGTCTTCCAGTCGTCGCGCGCATCGACATTGCCCAGCGCCGCGGCGATGCCTCCCTCGGCCATGACGGTGTGGGCCTTGCCAAGCAGCGACTTGCTGACCACCGCGACGCGCGCGCCGGCTTCCTTGGCGGCGATCGCCGCGCGCAGCCCGGCGCCGCCGGCGCCGACGATGAGGACGTCGGTCTCGTGTACCTGATTGCGTTCCATCGGTTAGAAGATCCTCGGATCTTGGAATACGCCTGCCGCGAGGAGACGGACGTAGAGGTCGGCGACGGCTACCATGTAGAGGCTGAGCCAAGCCCACATGGGGTGCTGACCCGTCAGGTAGCTGACGATCTTCCAACTACGGTAGCGCAGATCGCCGCCCGTGCCGCAGGCAAAGCACTTCTGATTTCCGCCCACGGCGCTGCGCAGCGCATGGCAACCGAAGGTGAAGGCTGTGAGCATCGCAGCGTTGGCGAGCAACACGATCGTTCCTAGACCCATCCCGAAGTGCCCGCCGAAGTCGAAGGCGCGGAAGGCATCATACCAGAGGACCGCGAGCACGATGATCGACGGGTAGAGGAACCAGCGGTGAAGGATCGGGAGCCAGCGCAGCAAGCCTTCCGACTCTCCGCGGTACTTCTTGGGCCGTTCGCTGACCGCGCAGGCCGGCGGACTCCAGAAGCCCGCCCGGTAGTACGCCTTGCGGTAGTAGTAGCAGGAGCCGCGGAAGCCCAGCGGGACCCACAAGACAAAGATCGCCGGCGAGAGTGCCAGTCCGGGGATCCGGATCAACGGCGAGTAGAACGGTGAGATGTACGGGCCGGACTCGTAGTTCGTGCCGGCGAATGCCGCCCAGGTCGAGTAGATGATGAAGATCAGCAACCCGATCGCGACGAGCGTCGGCTCGACCCACCAGCCGTCGCTGCGAGCGGTCTGACCAAGCCCGCCTTCGCCGACGTGAGCGACAAAAGTCTGATTCCGCGTTTGTAAATCTTGCATTGTTTGCAACGCCTTTGCTCAAAGGTAACAGTCTCAGTACGCCGCGGATACGACCTCTGTCGCTCCCTTGCTTCTGCAGCGCGCTCACACGCGCAACACGTCGGCGAGGGTGTAACTATTGCCCCATCCGCCCGGGTCGATCCTCCGCATCAGGGGACGGTAACCCAGTACGAGCTCTTCGATGGTCGATAGGCCCCCGCCGATCAACGGCGCCAGACGGGCGGCGAACCATGGCCAGCTCGTCGTGAGATCCCCGTCGATGTCCAGGGAGCCGGCGTCGTGGACAAGGGCCGCGTCCGCGGCACGAAGCAGACGCTCCGCATACGCGGCGATGGCTGCCATCTTGCCTGGACGCAAGCGATCCACCGTGTCGCTCTCGCGATGATAGTGGCTCCAGCGCCCGCACGTGAGAAAAACGAAGGGATGCCCCATGACGCGGAACGTGTGGTAGTCGCTGACGTCGCCCGTGATCCCGTTGGGCACGGGGATCGGCCGCAGCGCCAAGCCGTGCTCGAGGTGCCGATCGAAGCTGGCCCGCAGAGCTCTCGAGCGTTCCAAGCCCATCACCATCACGCTCTCGGCCAGCTCGCCGTCCTCCACGTCGTGGCCGCAGAGATCGAGTACGATGGGGAGCGCCACGCGCTCTTCGCGCGCCGCCAGGACCTCGTGATAGAAACGCATCGAGCCCATGTCGGAGGTCCGAAAATACGGGGGCTCCTCGGCATCGTAGAGCGCGATCGCTACGTCGTGGGCGGGCGGATCCTCACGCAGCCGGCGCGCCGCCTCCACGACGATGGCGACGGCGGCGGCGTTGTCGTCGGCCCCCGGCGAGGTGGGCAGATGGTCGAAATGGGCGCCGAGCAGGAAGAGCGGTTGTGCTGCCCGCCTGCCGCGCACGCGGGCCACAAGATTCGTCAGTTGCGCGCCGTCGCGCCGCGCTACGAACTCGTGGCGGTGCGAGGAGCCGTCGAAAGGCGCGAGCCCCTCGGAGCGGAGCACTGCCTCTAAGTACGCGATGGCCGCCGCATGCCCGGGCGAGTTGGGGTCGCGGCGCACGCTAGGCGGATCGGCGAGCGCGCGCGCATGATCCAAGAGGCGCCTCTCGTCGTAGCGGCTCACAACCGCTCGATGATCGTGGCCGTCGCCATGCCGTGGCCGATGCACATCACCTGGAGCCCGAGATGCCCCCCGCGGCGCTCGAGCTCGTGGAGCAGCTTGGTCAAGAGCACGGCACCGGTGGCGCCGAGCGGGTGACCGTGGGCGATCGCGCCGCCGTTGGGATTGACGCGCTCCATGTCGAGGGGGCCGTAGCTGCGCTCCATCTCCCGTGCCCAGGCCAGCACCACGGAGGCGAAGGCCTCGTTGATCTCCACCACGTCGATCTCTTCGAGGCGTAGTCCCGCGCGCTCCAGGGCACGGTGCGTGGCGGGGATCACCTCCAGGAGTTGGAGCGTAGGGTCTCCGGCAACGACGACGCGCGCTCGGAAGCGTGCCCGCGCCCGCAGCCCCAGGGCTGCCGCTCGCCCACGATCCGCGATCAGCACGGCGGCGGCGCCATCGGAGATTTGGCTCGCGTTGCCCGCGGTGATCACGCCGTCCGAGCGGTAGGCGGGCGGGAGCGCCAGCATGCGCTCGAGGCTCGGCTCGAGGCGCACCCCTTCGTCGCGCTCCAGCCCGGCTAGCGGAGCCATCTCGCGCCGGTGGTATCCCTCGCGCGCCGCCTGCGCCCCTCGCCGATGGCTCTCGTAACCGAAGGCGTCGAGGTCGTGCCGGGAGAGGCCGTAGCGCGCGGCGATGCGCTCGGCGGACTCACCTTGGTGAATCATTTCATGGCGTTCGAACAAGGCGGGATCGAGGCGCTCGAAGCCTCCGCCGATATCGCTGAACATCGGCACGCGGGTCATCGACTCGACGCCCCCCGCCACGACTACTCCCTGATCGCCGGCCGCCACGGCCTGGGCCGCGAAATGGATGGCCTGCTGCGCCGAGCCGCACATGCGGTCGAGCGTCACGGCGGGAACGGAGACGGGAAGACGCGAGAGCAGCACCCCCAAGCGCCCGACGTTCGCCCCCTGCTCGCCGGCCTGCGTGACGCACCCCACGACCACGTCTTCGATCGCGCGCGGATCGACGCCGCTGCGTCCGACCAGCGCGTCGAGGACGTGCGCGAGCAGCGCATCGGGCGGCACACCCCGCAACCCCCCTTGGGCCTTGCCGATCGGCGTGCGGACCGCGTCGACGATGACGGGCTCCCCCATCGCTTCCTCCTCTCAGGGCGCCGCCAGCCTTCGACGCAGGTATCGCCCGTGACATTTTGCAAATCCGAGGCATCATCGGTATCTCACGAGAGGAGCATCATGCGCATCGACGGCTTGAGCGCGATCGTCACGGGGGGAGCCTCCGGGCTCGGAGCGGCTACTGCCCGCAGGCTCCACGCGCAGGGGGCGAGCGTCGTCATCGCCGACGTCAACGCCGCCACGGGCGAGGCCACAGCGAAAGCGCTGGGTGATCGCGCCGCCTTCGTGCGCACCGACGTCACCGACGAAGCCTCGGTCGAGGCGGCCGTCGCGGCCGCCACCGCCATGGCGCCGCTGGGCGCAGTGGCCAACTGCGCCGGCATCGCGATCGCCGAGAAGGTCGTCGGCCGCGAGGGGCTTCACAGCCTGGAGCGCTTTGCCAAGGTCATCCAAGTCAACCTCGTCGGGACCTTCAACGTAACGCGCTTCGCCGCCGCCGCCATGAAGACCAACGAGCCGAACGCCGAAGGCGAGCGGGGCGTGGTGATCTGCACGGCCTCCGTGGCCGCCTTCGAAGGGCAGGTCGGACAGGTCGCCTACAGTGCCTCGAAAGGCGGCGTCGTCGCCATGGTGCTCCCGCTCGCGCGCGAGCTCGCCTCGTTCGGCATCCGCGTCTGCGCCATTGCGCCGGGCATCTTCGACACGCCGATGCTGGCGGGACTCCCCGAGGCGGCGCGCACCTCGCTGGGGCAGCAGGTCCCCTTCCCCTCGCGCCTAGGGCGCCCCGACGAGTATGCGGACCTCGCCGCCCACATCGTCAGCAACCCCATGCTCAACGGCGCGGTGATCCGTCTCGACGGCGCCATCCGAATGGCGCCACGCTAGCGGCGGCGGCGGAGCGGCTACGGTGACGGCTCGCCCGCGCGGCCTCGACGCGATCTTCGCCCCGCACACGGTGGCGGTGATCGGCGCTACCGAGCGGCCGGACAGCGTGGGCCGCGCCGCGCTCTGGAACCTCATCGGCCATCCGTTCGGCGGAACGATCTACCCCGTTACCCCGGCGCACGCGAGCGTCATGGGAATCAAGACCTACCCCTCCATCGGCGACGTACCGGAGCCCGTCGACCTAGCGGTCATCGTGACGCCTGCCAAGAGCGTCCCGGATCTGATCGGCGCCTGCGTCGATGCAGGCGTGCGGGGCGCCATCGTCATCTCGGCGGGCTTCCGCGAGATCGGCGCCGCAGGCGCGGAGCTGGAGCGGCGCATCCTCGAGCAGGCGGCCCGCGGCAATATCCGCATCGTCGGGCCAAACTGCCTGGGCGTCCTGCGCCCGGAGAGCAACTTCCACGCCTCCTTCGTCGGCGAGTCATCGCAGCCGGGGAGCGTGGCCTTCATCACGCAGAGCGGCGCCTTGGGGGCGGCGATCCTCGATTGGTCGACCGATCAGCACATCGGCTTCAGCGCCTTCGTCTCGATCGGCTCGATGTTGGATGTGGGATGGGGCGACCTCATCACCTACTTCGGCGAGGACACGCATACCCGCGCAATCGTCTTGGCGATGGAGTCGATCGGCGACGCGCGCGCCTTCCTCTCCGCGGCGCGCGAAGTAGCGCGCAGCAAGCCGATCATCGTGCTCAAGGCCGGACGCACCGAGGAAGCGGCACGCGCGGCGGCCTCCCACGTCGGCGCGCTGGTGGGCAGCGACCAGGCGCTGGATGCGGCCTTCCGGCGCTGCGGCCTGCTGCGCGTCGATACCATCGCCGACCTCTTCTACATGGCCGACGTGCTCGCCAAACAGCCGCGCCCGCGGGGAAACCGCTTGGCCATCATCACGAACGCCGGCGGCCCCGGCGTGCTGATCACCGACGCGCTGATCGCCGGAGACGGCGCCCTTGCCGCGCTCTCGGACCAGACGCTGGGAGCGCTCGACCGCGTGCTCCCCGAAGCGTGGAGCCACAACAATCCCGTCGATATCTTAGGCGATGCCGACGCCGGACGCTACGAGGCCACCTTCGAGTTGGTCTGCCGGGATCCGGGAGTCGACGGCGTCCTCGTAGTCATGGCTCCGCAAGGGCTGGCCGCATCGACGCCGATCGCCGAACGGCTGGCCGCCTTCGTCCACGCCACGCGGAAACCCCTGATCGCCAGTTGGATGGGAGGCATCGAAGTCGCCGAGGGGGCCGCCATCCTGAGGCGTGCGGGTATTCCCACGTTCTCTTACGCCGACACGGCGGCGCGTATGTTCAACTACCTCTGGCGCTACGACGAGAACTTGCGCGCGCTCTACGAGACGCCGCTCCCGCCGGACGACGTCTTCCCGAATACCGCGGTCCCCAGGGCGGCGACCGCACTGATCGATCAGGCGAGCGGCGCAGGCCATACGCTGCTCAGCGAGACGGAATCGAAGCGTCTGCTCGAGCTCTACCACATCCCCATCGTCGAGACGCGCATCGCCGAAAGCGTCGAGGAAGCGGAGCGAATCGCCGCGGAGACCGGCTATCCCGTGGCCCTCAAACTCCACTCGCACACCATCGCGCACAAGCGCAGTGCGGGGGGCGTTCGGCTCCACGTGCACGACGCCGCCGACGTGCACGAGGCCTTCGCTCGTATCCGAGCCGCTGTGCCGCCCGCGGACTTCGACGGCGTCAGCGTCCAGCCCATGGTCAACGAGGACGGCTACGAGCTTTTGCTCGGCGCGGCGCTCGATTCACAGCTCGGTCCAGTGCTCGCCTTCGGTCACGGCGGGCGGCTGGTCGAGACGATCGGCGATCGCAGCCTCGCGCTCCCGCCCCTGAACACCACCCTCGCGCGCCGCATGATGGAGCGCACGCGCATCTTCCGCGCCCTGTCGGGGGAGCGCGAAGGCCCTGCGGTCGACTTGGCGGAGCTCGAGCAGGTACTGGTACGCTTCAGCTACCTCGTGGCCGAGCAGCGTCAAGTGCGCGCCATCGAGATCAACCCGCTCTTCGCCGCGCCCGGGCGCATCGCCGCCCTCGACGCGCGTGTTGAGCTGCATGCGCCCGGTACGCCGGCCGACTCGATTCCGCCGCTGGCGATTCGTCCGTATCCCGTCCAGTACGTCGACCTCTGGCGCATGCCGGACGGCCAAACGGTCCTCATCCGCCCCGTGCGCCCGGAAGACGAGCCGTTCATGCGCGCCTTCCACGACACGGTCTCCGAGCAGAGCGTCTATATGCGCTATGCCCACGTGCTCTCGCTGCGTGAGCGCATCGCCCACGAGCGGCTCAGCCGCGTCTGCTTCATCGACTACGACCGCGAGATGGCGCTGATCGCCGTGACCACTGAGAAAACGCCGGCGATCATCGGCGTCGGGCGCCTGGTGCGGCTGCGCAACAAGCACAGCGCCGAGTTCGCAATCATCGTGAGCGACCAGTACCAGCAACGCGGCCTCGGCACCGAGCTGCTGCGCCGTCTCGTGGCGCTCGCCCCGCGCGAGGGCATCGACCGGGTCGTGGGCTACATTCTGCGCGAGAACAGCGGCATGCAAGAAGTCTCGCGCCGCCTGGGGTTCACGCTGCGATACTCGGAAGAGTACGGCATGATGGAGGCGGATATCCGCACCGCGTGAACGAATGATGTCCGCGTGATGACTCCGAGATCCCCGTCGGCGTTGCGCGTACGCTCGTGCCGCGAGCCTGAAGCGCTCGCTTGGAGGGCATCTACGAGGTGATGACGACCAGCGGCCGATTCGACGACGCCATGCCCATTCCAGCGAGGCGTCTGGGCCTCTCGAAGATGCACGTCGAGCGGGGCTCCATCGCGATCAGCGGTCGCGTCGATCCAGAGCACGATGCCGATCCCGCGCTGATCCACGCGTTGGCCGCGGCAACGCTCGATGCCGCCGTCGATCGCGCCGTTTGCAGCGCGCTCGCAACTGGTCATGGCGCCACGATCATCGAGCTGAAGATCCGCTTCGCGCGCCCCTTCACCAGCACGAGCGGCATCATGACCTGCCGTGCATCCGTGGTGGAGCTAGGCGAGCATCTCGGCACCGCCAGCGCTCGCATCGCCGACGCGGCTGAGAACGTCTATGTCGAGGCCGACGCGACCTGCTTGATCCGCCGCCCGTGAGAACCGGTCCACGAAAGGGAGCGCGTGCGCGCAAGCGAACGCAGAGCACCCTCATGCGTCTGCTGGCCTTCATCCTCTCACTCTCTCTGCTTACCGGAGCCGCGCCACGGCCCGCGCGCGCCGCCGCCGACCCGAGTATCCTGCGCGCGACGCTGGCCAACGGACTGCGCGTGCTCGTGGTACGCGACACGCTGGCGCCGGTGGTCTCGACCGAAGTCTCCTATCTCGTCGGTTCCAGCGACGACCCCGCCGCATTTCCCGGAATGGCACATGCGCAGGAGCACATGCTGTTTCGCGGCACGCGCGACGTCTCCACCGATCAACTCAATACGATCGCCACGGCGTTGGGCGGCGACTACAACGCGTTCACGCGGCCGACCGTAACGCAGTTTCTCTTTACCGTTCCGGCAAATGATCTCGATGTCGTGCTCCACATCGAGGCCGACCGCATGCGCGACGTCCTCGACGCGCAGAGCGAGTGGGCCGACGAGCGCGGAGCCATCGAGCAAGAGGTGGCGATGGACGAGTCGCAGCCGGGCTCCGACTTCTTCAACGATGTGCGCGTCAAGGTCTATGCCGGTACGCCCTATGCCCGCGACCCCGTCGGCACGAAGGCATCCTTCGACCGCTTGACGGGCACGGAACTGAAGCGCTTCTACCATACCTGGTATGCGCCGAACAATGCCGTGCTGGTGATCGCCGGCGACGTCGATCCTGCGCAGGCGCTGGCCAAGGTAACGTCGCTCTTCGCGGAGATCCCGCGCCGCGACGTTCCAACGCGCACCGTCGCCCACCTCGCGCCCGTGCACCGCACGGTGATCCGGCGCGTGACGACCCTGCCCTACCCGCTGGCCGTCGTCGGCTATCGGCTGCCGGGCGTGAGCAGCAAGGATTACGTCGCGTCGTTCCTGCTTCAGGCCGTGCTCAACAGCGAGCGCGGGGCCCTGCGCAGTCTGACCACGCACGGGCTTACCATCGGGTCCGGCTTCCAAGCGGAGCCGGCTCTCCCGGAGAGCCAGCTCTGCTACGCCGTCGGCGCCGTCGCCCCCGGGCAGGACCCGTGGGCGATGACCGAGCGGCTCGAGTCGATCATGGCACGCTACGCCCGCGAAGGCATCCCGGCCGATCTCTTCGAGGCCACCAAACGGCGGGTGATCGCCGACCAGCAGCTCAGCCGCAACTCGATCACCGAGCTGGCTTCGGATTGGTCCGACGTGCTCGCCGTCGACAAGGAGCCCTCCGTCGAGTACGAAGTCGCGCTGTTGCGGGGCGTGAGCCTGGCGGACGTCAACCGGCTGGCGAGAGCCTTCTTCAACCCTGCGCACGCAATCGTGGGTGCGCTCACCCCAACCTACCGAGCCGGAACGCAGAGCACGGAGAAACTTTCGGAGACGCTGCTGCCGCAACGTCCCGCGGGGAACGTAACGCTTCCCTCGTGGGCGCAGCCGGTGATCACGAACTTCGAAGTACCGCAGCCTTCGCTCAGCCCCACGGTCAGCGAACTGCCCAACGGCATTCGCCTCATCGTTCAACCGGAGACGATCTCGCACTCGGTCTTCGTCTTCGGCGGGATCGACACCGAGCCGCCGCTTCAGGAGCCTGCCGGGAGCGACGGCGTCTCCACCGTGGTCGAGGGGATCTTCGACTACGGCACCGCTACCGTAGACCGCGACCAATTTCAACGCCGCTTGGAGGCGCTCGCCGCACGCGAAGATGCGGGCGCGCGCTTCTCGCTCCAGTTGACGAGCGATGCCTTCGAGCAGGGCGTGGAACTGCTGGCCGACAACGAGCTCCATCCGCGCTTCGACGCGGCGAGCTTCCAGGCCGCACGGCGCCAAGCGGCGGGGAACGTTGCCGCCTCCCTCTCCGGCTCGCATGTGATCGCGCTCCACGACCTCGACGCCAAGCTCCTTCCAGCGGGCGATCCGGGACTGCGTCAAGCAACCCCGAAGAGCATCGCGGCCATCTCCCTCGAGCAAGCGAAGGCGTACTACGCCAAAGCCTTCCGTCCCGACCTCACGACCATCGTGGTCATCGGCGACATCTCCCCGCCGCGCGCACGCGCGGCGATCGAGCACGCCTTCGGCTCGTGGCAGGCCGCGGGGCCCAAGCCGGATCTCACCTACCCCAGCGTTCCGCTCAACGCCCCCGACATGATCAAGATCACGCCGCAGACGATGCAGCAGGATGCCGTCACGCTCACCGAGCTGATCGGCATCACGCGCGACGACCCCTCGCGCTACGCGCTGACGCTGGGCAACGCCGTGCTGGGCGGAGGCGACGCGGGGCCGCTAACCAGCCGCCTCTTCCGTGAACTCAGGATGAATGCGGGCTTGGTCTACCAGGTCAACACCTCGCTCTCGATCGGCCGTAGCCGCTCGCGCTTCGAGATCGCCTATGCCTCATCGCCGAAGAACGCGGCGCAGGCGCACACGCTGGTGGATCGTGATCTGCGGGAGATGCAGCGGGCGCCGATCCCGCAGCGGGAGCTCGAGCTCACCAAGGCCTCACTACTGCGCCGCACCGTCGTCGACGCCTCCGCGGAGGATGCCATCGCCGGCGGCCTCCTGCGGCGCTCGATCGAGGGGCTCCCGTTGGACGAGCCGGCGATCGCCGCCGGGCGCATCAAGGCGACGACGGCGGAGCAGATCCGCGATGCCTTCGCGCGCTGGATCCGTCCCGCAGGGTTCGTCCAGCTCACCGAGGGGCCGTAGACCTCAGGCCGCGGCTCCCTGCCGCAGCACCTCCGCCATGGAAGCGATGCGCACCCCGGCACGCTCCAACGCCCCGCGCAGACGCGCGGCGAGATCGGCGGCTCCCGGGGTGTCGCCGTGCGTGCAGATGGTGTGGACGGGAATCTCCAGCACCGTACCGTCCACCGCTCGCACGCGGCCTTCGAGCACCATGGAGACCGCACGCTCCACCACGCGCGCGGGGTCGGTAATCACCGCGCCAGGGAGACGCCGCGAGACGAGCGTGCCGTCGGCGTTGTACTCGCGATCGGCGAAGACTTCGAAGACCACGCGCATCCCAGCCGCCTGCGCGGCCTTGGCGAACTCGCCGCCGTACGCCACCACCAGCAGATTGGCATCGAAGTCTTTGATCCCCGCGACGATGGCATCGGCCAGCACGCGATCGGTCATCGCCAGGTTGTTGAGCTGTCCGTGTGGTTTGACGTGCTGCAGCGAGAGATCGGCGCGCCGGCAGAATGCGGAGAGCGCCCCGATCTGATAGAGCACGTCGGTGCGCGCTTCGTCCGGCGTGACGCCGATATTGCGCCGCCCGAAGCCCACGAGGTCGGGGAACGCGGGGTGTGCCCCGACCGCAACGCCGTGGTGCTTGGCCGTCTCCACCGAGCGTGCCATGACGCGCGGATCGCCGCCGTGAAAGCCGCAGGCGACGTTGGCCGAGGAGATCGAGGGAAACATTCGATCGTCATCGCCCATCGTCCAGGCGCCGAAGCTCTCGCCCATGTCGCAGTTGAGGTCTACTACTCGCTCGGCCATCGCAGCACTCCTTCTTCGTCTCTTCGGTTCCGTTCGACGGCGCGCGCCGCCCCTACTCGTCGGCGAGGATCTCGCAGACGGGGGCGGCCTCATGCACGTCGGCGCCATTCTCCGCCAACATCCGTACGAGGCGCCCTCCAATCGGCGTGCGCAACGTGCGGTGTTCCCCCATGACCTCCAACTCCGCGATGGCATCGCCACGCTCCACGCGCGTGCCGGGCGCCAGGACGCCGTGCCAGACGGCCCAGCGCGGCGAGCGCAACGTCACCGAACGCTGCGCGCGCCAGGCCTCCAGTGCCTCGCGCTCCTCGACGAGCCGAAGGCGCAGCCGGTCGCCCGGCTTGCGCTGGGCGAGCGCTGGAAGATCGGCGGAGATCACCACCGCCAACGTGGGGTAGCCCCCGATCGACCCGCGGCTGCGCAGCAGCAGGAGCGGCTCCCCGCTGGAGGTGATCTCGACGGCGCCGATGGCCATGCCTTCGGAGATCTCGTCCCCACGCACGGCCGCCGGCACGCGCGGCCCGCGCAAGCGCAGGCCAACGCGATCGGAACGGTGGTCGACGCGATACCAGGTCTCGACGAGGCGTCGCAGCCCGCTGCTTGCCGCGCCCTCGGCGCGATGCCCGGTGAGCGCGCGGACCACCTCGCGCTCCAACAGCGTCGAAGGGACCTCGAAGCGCGCATACTCCGCGTCCGCCGGTTCGGCTGCGGGCGCGGCAAGCGCGAGACTGTCGCCGACGCGCAGCGCGCGCCCCTCGAGCCCGCCGATGCCTGCCAAGAGGTCGGTGGCGCGGCTCCCCATCACCATCGGCACGTCTACGCCACCGGTTACGGCGAGGTAGGCGCGGACGCCGCGCCGGGCGGAGCCGCCGCCGATGCGGTCGCCGGGGTGCAGGAGATGCACTTCCCCCGGTAGCCACGGCTGGCCGTTGAACGTGCAGGAGAGGTCTGCGCCGGCCAGCGCGGCCGCTCGCGGCGCATCGTTCGCCCCGTCGCCCAGTACCTCGAGCGTAGGGGCCAGCAACGTCATCTCCAGGACGGCGGCGCCGTCTCGATTCCCCGCCTGCCGATTGGCCCAGGCGGCGGCGCGCGTGTCGAGCGCGCCATTGACCATGACGCCCAGATGCTCGTAGCCCAGCCGCCCCCGATCTTGCACGGTTGTTGCCAGACCGGGCGCGGTCACGCGGAGGCGCACAGCCACTCCTCGCCCGCCGCGGATGCCGCGGCGAGCTCTTCAAAACGCGCCCGATCGATGGCGTAGAAGCGCAGCAGATCGCCGGACGACCACACTACCGGCGGGCGGCGCGCCGCCCGGAAGGGGATGACCGGCGTACGCCCCAGCAGGTGCCAACCGCCGGGACTAGCCGTGGGGTAGATCGTGACCTGTTGTCCGGCGATGGCCACCGAGCCCAGCGGGACGGCGGCACGCGGGGCCCCGCGCCGCGGCACCCGCAGTTCCTCGGGGAGCACCCCGCAGAGCGGCTGCCCGGGGGTGAAGCCGATGGTGAAGATGCGGAAATCGCGCGAGGTGTGCAGCTCGACGACTCGATCGGTCGAAAGACCCGTGCGCTCCGCGACGCCCTCGAGGTCCTCACCCGCATACCAGACCGGGACCAGGAAGCGGCGCGACGGCGAGGCCTCCTCCTGCCGCGCCGCTAGGCGGAGACTCAAACGAGCGATGATTTCGCGGCGCGCGATCGTCAGAGGATCGAATTCAATGAGCAGCGTGGTGTACGAAGGAATCGCTCCCCAGACGCCGGGGAGCTCACCGCGTTCGATCAACTGCTGCGCGGCGCGCGCCACCCGATGGACGCGCTCGTTGACGGCCGTCTCGACACGATCTCCAAACTCCAACAAGAGCGCGGCATCCCCCACGGGGAGCACCCTTTGCCATGGTTCTTCCTCCACGCGCACCTCCGCCGCCACTCTGCACCGCGATTTTGCCGCCGTCCTGCCGATGACGTGATGGATCGCCTATTCGGGCGCGCGTTACGCGACCTTTACAGAAACGGCCAAGGGTCGACGACATCTCGGGTGGTAGATACGGCGCGTGCCGGCGGATCCACGTTCTCATGGAGAGAGCGGGGTTCTCGTTAGCTATGCGGTCGGGAGGGAGGCACACGGCATGGACCACCCTACAGAGATCGCCATGGAGCGGACAACCCTGAGCAAGCGCATGAGCTTGGAGCGAGGGCTGGTCGTCGCCTTCGGCGTCGTCCTGGCCATCGTGGTCGCCATCGCACCGCTGGCGATCTGGGCGGTACTCTCGATCTCCTCGCGCGCCGAGGTGCTCCACACCACGATCATCCGCGCGCAGGTAGCCTACGCGCAAGTGGCATCCGACGCCGATCTGCTGCGCGCCGCTTTGCTGGAGGCGGCGACCACGCCGGACAAGTCGCGCGCCGCCGCCTCCACCCGAATCGTCGGGGAGATGCTCAAGCAGTTCCCCGACGATGCGCGCAAGATGGAGGAGGTAGCCAAGAGCGATCCGGACTTCGCACAACTGTTGGAGGCGTTCCGCGCCTCGGCCAGCGCCTATGACTTCGCCTCGCTCCCCGCCCTCTCGATGCTCTCCGCCGGCCAGCGCAAACAGGCCCAACAACTCATCGACGGCCCCTCGTACACCGCCTACCAGCAACAGAAGAGCGACGGCGACGCGCTCCTGCAAGCCTTCAACAAGGCCTCCGATGCGCTCTGGAACCAGTTGCTGCGCGCGCGCGCTATCGCTATCTCCGTGCTCGTAGCGGGCGTGGCGGTAGCCTTCATCGTGGCGCTCCTGGTGAGCGCGTGGGTGCGGCGCATCGTGCTGCGCGGCATCGGCCGATGCCTCGAGACGTTCGAGGCTATGGAGCGCGGCGACCTCACGCAGCGCATCGGCTGGGAAGGAAGCGATGTGCTCGGCCGGCTCGCCACGGCCGTCGACTCGCTTGCCGATCGCCTGAGCAGCATGATCGGCGCGATTCAGAGCGTCTCCGCCACCGTGCTCCACGCCAGCGGCGAGGAACGGCGGATCTCTCGCGAAGTAGACGAGCGCGTGCGCGAAGAGTTACAAGCTCTCCAAGAGGCTAGCGGCATCTCGGCCGGCGTCGGACGATCGGCGGCCAGCGTCGCCGAGAACTCCAATCGCGTGGCCGACCGCGTCTCCGACGTATCCGGCGCCGTAGCCCAGTTCGCCGCCTCGATCAAGCAGATCGAGTCCAACGTCTCCAGCCTCTCCGCCGTCGTGCAGCAGACCATCGTCGCGACGCAGGAGATGGCCGCTACCATCGTCCAGGTAGCCAGTAACGCCGATCGCGTGCGCGGCGAGTCGACGCAGACCGACCGTGAGTTCCTCGAGGGCCGCGATGAAGTCGCAGCGCTCTCCGCGCGCGTAGGGAGCATGCGCTCGACCGTTGCCAATGTCATGAGCGAGATGGACGGGCTCGACTCCGCCTCTCGCCAAATCGGCGAGATTCTCAGCCTCATTGAAGAGATCGCCGATCAGACCAATCTGCTCGCGCTCAACGCCGCCATCGAGGCGGCACGAGCCGGCGAGCACGGGCGCGGCTTCGCCGTCGTCGCCGAAGAGGTACGTAAGCTCGCCGAGAAGTCGTCGACCTCGACGCGCGATATCGGCGCGCTGATCGCCGACATCCAACGGCGCACGCGCGCCGTACTCGAGCGCACCTCCACCGCCAACCAAGACGTGCAGGCCAGCGCCGAGTCCGCGGCTTCGGTCAATCGGACCATCGAGGCGATCGCGCAACGCGTCACGCAAATGGCTCGTTTGGTCGGCGAGATCAGCGTCGCCACCGCGCAGCAGGCGCAAGCGTCGGAAGAGCTGGCCAACGCCAGCGGCCAGATGGGCAAGATGGCGGAAGAGGCGACGCTCGCCATCACTCAGCAGACGGCCTCTTCCAATCAGATTCTCGATGCCGTGACGGAGATCGAGCAACGCACCGGCGAGGCCGCGCGCGCGAGCGACGAGCAGCGCACGGCAATCGAGGCGCTGACCGCGCGCGTCGAGCGCACGGCCGAGCTCGGCAATGAGAACGCGCGTGCCGTTACCGGCATGCGCCTAGCCAGCGAACGCATGGAGACGCAGGCCGGCTCGCTCGGCGAGATGGTCGAGCAGTTCACGGTGGCCTCGAATGGCGAAGCGGGCTTCGCCGGCGCGGCGCTCGACGAACCGTTTGCTCCCTCGTTGGGAGCCGCTCCAGCCGGGCGATCCGGCGCTGGGAAAGCCACGCCGCTGCAGGAACTGGCCGGGTAACGAACGTATCCACCGCACACCACACGACACGGAGCCACCTACAATGCGCCGTCTCATCGCCACGCTCGTCAGCGCACTCGCGATCTTCTCGTTCGCCGCGGCGGTGTCCGCCGCGCCGAGTCCTGACGCCACCGTCGATCCTTCGCTCATTCCCGATGGAACCTATACCGTTACGGTCACGAAGGTCGTCGATCCCCAGCACGTCCTCGTCATCATGCCCGGCAACATGAAGACCGAGCTCGAAGCCGCACGCCCCAGCATCTCCTTCGCGAAAGTGAAGGAAGGCGACAGCCTCAAGGTCTCCACCGGTAAGGGAAAGATCCTCGTCTTCATGGACATGACGCAGAAGTAGACAGACCTGCGCGCTGCGACGAGAAGGGGACCGGCTGCCGCCGGTCCCCTTCTCGTCGCAGTATGTTAGGGAGTCTCTGATCTGCGTTCAGACCAAGGCGCCGAGAGGCTGGGATGACGCAGATCAGAGACTCCCTAATACCAGCCGTCGGCCAGCGCTGCCAGCTCGGTGACGGCGCGGCGACGCTCCTGCACTTCGGAGGCATGAGATCCGACGTGCGTCTCGATGATGCGCTCGAATGCTGTGCGCCGCTCCTGCTTGGCAACCGTCAACGCCTCGACTTCTCCGTGTGTCAACAGTGCGAGCAGCACCGCGTTGACTTCACCGCGCAGGCGCTGCACGTCGCGGCGCCCCCGATCGGCGGCGTCGGCGGCGCGAATACCATCGGCGTGCGAGACGCCGCCGGCGGAAGGCACATAGGTGTCGAGCGGATCGAAGTCACCGTAGGTTTTACCGAAACGCCGATAGATCGCGTCGATCTCGCGGCGCACATGCTCGCGAACTTCGTGCACGTTCACGCGGAAGGCCGCCATCAGCCGCAGCATCTCTTCGGCCTTCGCGGCGGGAAGCGTGGCACGGACGGCGGCACGATATCGTCGGTCTGCGCCGTCCAGCTCGGCTACGGCCGGTGCCAAGGCCGCGGCTACGGCATCCTCGCCGCCGGGTGGGAGATCTAAGCGCGCGCAGAGGGCCGCCGCAAGCGCGGCAGCAAGGTGTAATTCGATCGTCATCGGCCTCGCCTTCGATGCGAGGTTGCCGTACCCATCGCATATAACTCTCGGTGTATGGGCAGCGAGAGGCAGTTACGCGACGCCGTCCACGCGGCGCTCCAATATCTCGAGGGCCTCGAAGCCGGAGCCCCCGGCGAAGACGATGCCCGTCTGCAGACGCTCGCCCAGCTTCGCAGCGCGCTCGCGCCGCCGCCCGCCCCCGAGCCAGCCTGCGCGGCGAAGCCCGCACCGCACGCGGACGAGGATGCGCGCAACGCCGCCGTACGCGATGCGTTGGGCCCCGATCTCCTGCGTCTAGCCGAGCGTGCCAATCTCGACGAAACGTTCATCGCGGGGCGTCTGCTGGGAGCTCGCGCGCCGTTCACCGCTACCGAGGTCGCCCTCGAATGCTTCGGTATGCCCAACAAGCACGAGCGGGAGCGGATGCAGCAGGTGATCGAGGCGCTCGAGCGAGCCGGCCTGCTGGTGCGTCTCGACCCCGCGGGGATCCGCTGGAGCCCGCCGGGTGCGTAGCACGTTAGGATCCGTCGTGCACGACGTGGTCGCCGGAGGCCGGCGTCGCGCTGCCGACCGTCAGACGGTAGTTACTGAACGCCGCGTGGGCCGTGGCCTTGAAGCCAGGCATCGCGATCTCGGCGTCCTGCGTAACCGGCAACACAAAGCCTTGCATCCCCGCCGAGCGCTGGACGATCTCGATCGTGCCGCCGTGTTCGTAGAGGAAGCGCATGCGCTTCACGCTGCCGGTGTTGGCGTCGATCGTGGCGCGTGCCTCGGTGATCTCGCCCTTGATCCGCTCGTGAAGGATCAGCTCGACGTCCGCGGAGTCTTGCCTGCCCACGGAGATGGTGTACTTCTGAGGCCAGCTCGCTGGGTCGAGCATCTCTCCGGTCACCTTCTGGTAGTTCTTCGCCAGCGCGGGCACTTGCCGGAACGCGATGCTGTAACGGCCCGGCTTCTCATAGGTGCCACTGCCGATGAGGTAGGGCTGGAGCCAGGGGAAGGTATGCATGGCGATCTTCACGCGCAGGTCGAACGAGTAGCCTTCGAGCGCGGCGTTTCTTTCGGCCAGCAGCGCCAGGACGCGCGATGCATCCGGCGCAATGGGATCACCGAGAGCCGAGGCTGCGGGAACGGGGGTCGGAGGAGGCGCGGCCGCCGCCGCGGAGAGCGTAGCCCCTAGCAGGGCCAGGGCGAGCAGCCCAACTCGAGACCAACCTCTTGACATCGTCGCTTTCATTTCCTAAACTTAACTCGTTGAAAGTTTACCACTAAACTTTATCGAGGTAAAGCGACTCCGGAATCACTCGCGAATCATCTCGAAGGCGCTCTACGATAGACAACGCGCAACCGCCCTCGCCGAACGGGTGCAGCGCGGAGAGTCAGAGACAGGACATCGTGTCGAAACCCACCGACGCATCACGACGCCACCCCGCCAACGGCTGTGCGATGACGGTTCCTATACCGGACGAGATCTTCGACGGCTCTCTCCAGGGGTACCAGGGATTCGACCGGCTGGCCATTCAGACGATCCTCGCGCTCAAAGTCACGGCGCACCGATTGGAGAACTGCGCGGGCGTCTGGTTCGACGAGTACGGCTTGACGCCGGCGAAGCTCAACGCTCTCATCTGCCTGCGCGCTCGGGGCGATCAGCCGATGCGCCTCTCGGAAGTCGGCGATTACCTCTTTTCCACGCGCGCGAACGTCACGGGGCTGATCGACGGACTCGAGCGCGACGGCCTGGTCAAGCGCACTGCCAATCCAGGCGATCGCCGCTCGACGCTCGTCTCACTCACCAACAAGGGCCTCGGCCTGCTCGCCGTCCTCCTTCCCAAGCATTTCGCCCGCGTCCATCGCATCACGTCCGATCTCTCCCCAGCGGAGCAACGTCAGCTCATCGCATTGCTGGCCAAGATCTTCGGTGCGATGGGTGATCTCAACGACTCAAGCACCTAGAGGAGATCGATGTTCACCGCACTCTTCGCCGCCGCGCTCGTCGCCGCGGCCGCGCCGGCCGCTCAGCCGGCCGCCACGCCCGGGCAGACGGCCACGCTCTCATTGAACCAAGCCGTGAACCGCGGCCTGACCGAAAACCTCACCTATCTCCGCGCACAGGAGAGCGTCTCCGCGGCTATCGCACGGCTCAAGCAGGCGCGCGCGCCGGAGCTGCCGTTCTTGGTACTCAAGGACGCGTACAAGAACACCAACCCCCTGGCCTCGCTGACGCTTCCCCTGCCACCGCCCCTGGGACCCGTCAACGTTACGCAGGGATTGGAGAATGCCAACGATCCTCGCATCGCCCTGCAGTATACGCTGTTCGACGGCGGGAAGACGGCCTCTCAAGCCGGTGAGGCCGCCGCCTCACTTGCCTCCGTCGAGTCGCAGCTTCGTGCCGCGGCGGACGGAACCGTCCAGAGCGTCTCCGACGGGTACTACCGTCTGCTCGAAGCACGGCGGCTGGCAGACGTAGCCGACGAAGCGGTGCGTGTCGATCAGGCTCACGTGAAGCAAGCGCAGCAGTTCCTGCAAGCTGGTACGGTCGCTCGCTCGGACGTCTTGCGCGCCGAGACGACGCTTGCCAACGACCAAGTCGCGGCGATCCGCGCGCACAATTCCGCCGACCTCGCCGAATCGTCGCTCGACAATGCGCTCAGCTATCCTGCAACGACGCACCTCGTCTTGACCGACTCGATCGGACAGAGCGTTCCCGAGATCACGCTAGAAGCGCTGCAGTCGGCAGCGCATGTGAACCGCGGCGAGCTGCAGGCGGCGCGCTACGCGATCGATGCGGCGCATGCGACCATCGGCATCGCACGCTCCGACGAAGTTCCGTCGATCTCCCTGCAGGCCTCGGAGGGCAATACCCAACCCCAGCTCGTCAGCGGCTTCCGCGCGCAGTTCATGCTCCAGCTCGACGCCGTCTGGACGCTCTTCGACCACGGCTTGACCGCCGGAAAGATTCACGAGGCGGAGTCGCAACTGCGGAATACCGAGCTTGCGTACCGGCAGACGGAGCAGGGCGTCGATCTCCAAGTCGAGCAGGCTTATCTCGATCTGCAGGCCTCGCGCGCGGCAGTCGGGGCGGCGCAGCGCCTCGTCACCTTCGCCGAGGAGAACCGGCGGCTTGCCGAGGAGCGTTACAATGCAGGCGTCGGCACCGCCGTCGAGTTAGCCGACGCGCAGCTCAACGCGACATCGGCCCAACAGGAGCTGGTGAAGGCCCTAGGTGATCAGCAGACGGCGTTGGTCGACGCGCGCTACGCAGCAGGGCTCCTAGGCCGCTAACGGTGATTCGCGTACACAGCCTCCTCGCCGCCGCGCTTCTTGCCGCCCTCACAGCCTGCGCCCCACACGCTGCTTCGACCTCGGCTGCGCAGGCGAGCGACTACGGCCCGGCCCCAGAGTTCACGCTGCCCAACGTCACGGGCGGAGCCTTCGCGCTAGCCGCTCAGCGCGGACGTGTGGTCGTGTTGAGCTTCACGGCCGCCAACTGCACGGAGGAATGCCCCGTGCTGGAGGCGATTCTCCAGCGCGCCGCGCGCGCCTGGAAGGCGCAAGGGGCCCTCGGTCCGCGGGTAACGATCGCAACGATGGAGATCGACCCAAAGACCAACGGCACGGCGGCGGTGGCCAAGCTGCGCGCGAAGTGGTGGCCGGCATCGGGCTGGGCCTTCCTGCGCGGTAACGCCGCCCAGACGGCCCCTGTGCTCAAAGCGTACGATATTCTCGTGCTCCCGCCGCCCAACAAGGGGCACGACGATGTCGAGCACACCGTCGAAGTCTACGTGATCGATCCCCAGGGCCGCGAGCGCGATATCCTCGCTCCAGGGGCGAATCTCTCGGTATCCGCCCTCGAACGCGCCGTCGAGCGCGCCTACAAGCCTTCTGGGAAGGCGTAGAGCGGCGGCGCCACCACGGGCTTGCCCACTTCGAGGGTAATCTCCGAGCGCGGCGCCAACGGTATCGCGCGCAGGTCACCCTGATAGGCCATGCCGTCGACATATGCGTGTACCGCGCCCGTGTGGCCGGCTATGTCGTCGGGCGCCAACTCCTGCCCCCAGATGGCGAAGAATTGGCCTAGCGTGTAGGTGCCGTTGGGATCGGGCGACTCGATGTGGATCAGGCCCGTCGCATCGTGAGTGTGGAGCCAGTAGATGCAGCCCTGATTCTGGGGCTTCATGACGATTCCGACGAACTTGGGCAGCGCCGCCTGCACGCCGTCGAAGAACAGCGTGAGGTGGGCGTGCTGATGCTTGGCGAGCATCTCCTGTATGTTGCACTCGATACCGCCGACGGTCTGCCCCCGCCCACCGCTAGCCGTGTCGCCGTCCGCGAAGAGGACCTTACCGATCACCGAACCTTGAACGATCGGCGTCCCTTGCGGCGCGGGCGCCTCCGCGGCGGAGGGTGTGGAGACGCTGTACGAATGACGGATGCCAAGCGTTACAGCGACCACGATCAACAGACTGGCGAGCGTGACGACGATCGCTGGTCCGGAAATCCTCATGCGATCCGCACCACGACCTTACCGAACTGCTCCGAGCGCTCCAAGAGCGCGAACCCTTCGCCTGCCGATTCCAGCGGCAGAACGCGATCGACGGCGGGAACGATCTTGGCACGCTCGACGAGCGCGAGCATCTGGGCAAAGTCGCGTGGGCTGCCCATCGTCGTCCCTTCGATGCGGATCTGCCGGAAGAAGACCAGCGCCGCGGGCACCGTCCAGTTGCCCAGCGTCGCACCGTAGGCGACGATGCGCCCGGTGTTCCCCATGGCCTTGACGACTTCAGCGAAGGTTTCGCCGCCTACGGAGTCGACGGCGAGCGAGACGCCCGCACCGCCGGTCACTTCTCGCACCGCCTTCGACCAGTCGCCGCGCGAGATGTTGACGACGGCATCGGCGCCCAGGCGTTTGGCGTGCTCCAACTTCTCGTCGCTGCGCGAGGTAGCCACGACCTTGGCGCCAAGCGCCTTGGCGAACTCCAGTACGTAGGTCTGCACGCCGCCGCCGATGCCGGTGGCCAAGAGCCACTCGCCGGGCTCCAGCCGCCCCTTGGATACCACGGAACGGTAAGCGGTCAACCCCGCGAGCGGAAGCGCCGCCGCCTGCTCGAAGTCCAAGTGCGCGGGCATCGAGAAGACGCACTCTTCCGGCACCACGATGCGCTCAGCCAGCGTTCCCTGATCCGGCATGCCCAGAATACGGAAGCCGCCGCCAGGGAAGTCCTCGCGCTCGCCCCACCCGGTCTCGGGGAGAATGACGACCCGATCGCCCTGCTTCCAGCGCGTGACGCCGGAGCCGACGCCATCGACCTCGCCGGCACCGTCGGAGCCGACGACGCACGGAAACTGGATCTTCGGGTAGAGCCCAACGGTGATGAAGTAGTCGCGGCGATTGAGCGCCGCGGCGCGAAGGCGAATCGAGACCTGACCCGGCCCGGGCTGGGGATCGGGCCACTCTTTGACGGTGACGCCGGCCGGGCCTGACTTATCGCTAATGACCACTGCACGCATGGCCCGGTTGTTTGCGAGCGGCGCCGCGACGCTCCTGCTCGCCGCGGCATCACACGAAGCGCACGAGCATCTCGGCAAGCTCCGCGGAAGCCTCGATCGGCACATTGTGCCCCACCTCGCGCAGCGTCACGAAGAGACACCCGGGGATCCTCTGCGCGACGTCGCGCTTGACGCGGCTGGGCGGCACCAACGGGTCGCGCTCTCCAGCCACGGCAAACGAGGGGAGCGCGATCTCACCGAGCCGCTCGGCGAAGTCGACGTTGCGCCCGTGATCGTACCATCCGAACCACGCTTCGCGCTGGGCGATCAACGCGTCGTCGACGATGCGTTCGAGCGTCTGTGCTGGAACTTCGCGCACCATGGCCGCGCGTTGAAAGCGCTCGATGCGTTCGCGTGATCCGTAGGCGTCGAGCGCCATCTGGCGATGGCGGGCGCTAGCCGTATAGGCGCGCGCCGTCCCCGGCGTGATCAGCGCAAGCTTTGCGAGATTGCGCGGCGAATCGATGGCCGCGTACTGCGCGACTTTCCCGCCCATGGAGTGCGCGACCACGGTAACGGGCGCCTCCACGACGGTGATCGCGGCGCGCAAGTCGCTCGCGTACCCTTCGAGATCGTGGCCTTCGAGAGGGCGGTCGCTGCGCCCCGCCCCACGGAAGTCGAGCAGATACAGCGTGAATGCAGCGGGATCGAAGCGCTCGACGAGGTCGTACCACATACGCCGCGAGCTGATCCACCCGTGAGCGAAGAGCACGTGACGCGGGCCGCTGCCGAGCACCTCGAGGTGAAGCTTCACGCCGGCGTTGTCGATGAAACGATCCACGGGGCGGTTGGTTGCCCTCCCGTCGTCGCGGACCCTGTCTCAGACGAGATCGACCAGCTCCCCCCACCGATCTTCGAGGCCTTCCAGCTCCTCGCGCGCCGCGGCGAGGCGCTGCTGCAGGTCGCGCACCCGTTCGCCTTCGCGGTAGGTGCCGGGGTCGCACAACTCGTGCTCCATCGCCGCAATCTCGGATTCGAGCGCCTCGATGCGCCGCTCGACGCCCTGCAACTGGCGCTTGGGACTCGGTCCGCGCGCCGCCTGCGCGCCGCGCTGCTCGGCTTTCTGGCGCTCGCGTTCCGTCTTCCCCACGCGCTCCACCGCGCGGGCAGACGCCGGGGCGTGCGCCGCGGCGAGCTCCGCGTAGCCGCCCTCGCAGAGGGATGCCGTGCCATCGGCGATCTCCACCACGCGATCGCAGAGGCGCTCCAAGAGAAAGCGGTCATGGCTCACCATGACCACCGTGCCTTCGAAGGCCCCGAGGACTTCTTCCAGAACCTCGCGCGAGGCGATGTCGAGATCGTTCGTGGGCTCGTCGAGCAGCAGCACGTTGGCTGGCCGCGACACCATCTTGGCGAGCATGACGCGGCGCTTCTCGCCGCCGGAGAGCGAGGCGATGCGCTTCTCCGCATCTTCACCGCTAAAAAGCAGAGCCCCCAGCAGGCCGCGCGCCTCTTCCGGGGTACCCAGCCAACCGCGCAGCAGCTCGTCGAGCACGCTGGCCCCGGGATCGAGGTCCCCCACTTCCTGCGCGTAGATGCCGCGCTGTACGCCCTCGCTCCACAGCACGTCACCGGCGTCCGGGAGCACCTCTCCCGTCAACATCTTCAACAGCGTGGACTTGCCCGCGCCGTTGGCGCCCACGATACCCAGGCACTCGCCGGCTCGCACTGCCAGGGAGAACGGCGCGAAGAGCGTCCGCCCCCCATAGGCCTTGGAGACGCCGCGCAGCTCCACCACCGGATCGTGGAGCGCTCGCGACGGGCGGAAGCTCACGCGCAGCGCGCGCGTACGCGATGTCGGCGCGATGCGCTCGACCCGCTCGAGGCGGCGTGCCCGCGCCTTCAACTGGACGTAGTTATGCGAGCCGTGCGTCGCCAGCTCGGCGATCACTTTGCGCTCATGAGCGATCTGGCGCTCCTGCGCGGCAATGCGCCGCTCGCGCTCCTCGTCGGCACGTGCCTTCGACTCCACGAAGTGCGAGTAGTTGCCTTCCCAGGCGGAGAGCGCTCCGTCCTCCAGCAGCCAGACGCACCCAATCACGCGGTCGAGGAACCATCGGTCGTGGGAGACGACGATCACGCCGCCGCCGTAGCGCGAGAGGAAGCCTTCGAGCCACTCGACGCCGGCGATGTCGAGATGGTTGGTGGGCTCGTCGAGCAGCAGCAGGTCGGGAGCATCCAGCAGCACGCGCGCCAATGCGGCACGCGTTTTCTCGCCGCCCGAAAACGTCTGCAGCAAACGTGCCGCATCGTTCTCGTCGAAACCTACGCCGCGCAGTACCGCGTCGATGCGGTAGACGTAGTCGTGGCCGCCCGCGCGCTCGAAGCGTTCACGCAACAGGGCGTAGCGCTCCATCACCTCGTTCAGCTCCTCGCCGCGAGCGCGCCCCATCTCGTACTCGAGGTGCTCCAACTCGCGCGCGTCGGCCTCCATGTGCGCGAAGGCTTCCTGCACGTAGTCGCGCAGCGTGCGCCCCTCGTGCTCGCCGAAGAACTCGCCGGAGGCTTGGCGGAACCAGCCGATCTCGATGGAGCGCGCACGCGAGATCTCGCCGCCGTCGGGCTCCGCCTCTCCGGTCAACAGCGAGAAGAGCGTCGACTTGCCGGCGCCGTTGCGCCCGACCAGCGCTACGTGCTCGCCCTGCCGTACGACGCCGCCGGCTTCGCGCACGATGCAGCGCGCGCCATACCAGCGCTCGAGATTGCGGAAACGCAGCAGTTCCACGGATCAGATGGACGACCGGCCGGCGGAGAGCGCCGGCTCGGGTCTGCTCACGATGCGCCCGTCGCCCTCGACGTCGTCGGCGATCACTTCGGGATAGTGGCCCGTCAAGCAGCCCGTGCAGAAGTCGTTGGCCGGGCGCCCCGTGGAGGCCAGCAAGCCCGCCAGGCTGAGGTATCCTAGCGAGTCTGCGACGATGTGCGCTCGAATCTCCTCCACGCTCTGATTGGCGGCGATCAGCTCGTCGTAGCTCGCGGTGTCGACGCCCAAGAAGCACGGATGGATCATCGGCGGCGACGTGATGCGTATGTGGACTTCGGTGGCTCCGGCCTCGCGGACGAGCTTTACGATGTTTCGCGTCGTCGTGCCGCGCACGATCGAGTCGTCCACCACGACCACGCGCTTGCCGCGCAGATTCTCGGCCAACGCGTTGAACTTGAGCTTGACGCCGCGCGCTCGCATGCCCGGATCGGGACTGATGAAGGTGCGGCCGATGTAGCGGTTCTTGATCAAGCCCTCCACGTAGGGTAGGCCGCTCCTCTCGGCATAGCCGATCCCGCCGGGAACCGCGCTGTCGGGCACGGCCATCACCACGTCTGCATCGGCGGGCTGCTCCTCGGCCAAGCGGCGCCCCATGGCGTGGCGCGCTGTGTAGATCGAGCTGTCGGCCATGATCGAGTCCGGTCGCGCGAAGTAGATATACTCGAAGACGCAGAAGGCGGGCTTGCGCGCTACTGCGGAGTGCACCGAGCGTATTCCCGCATCGTCGATGCAGACGATCTCGCCGGGCTCGATCTCGCGCACCAGCTCCGCGCCAACCGTGCCCAGCGCACAGGATTCGCTGGCGACGATCCAGCCTTCGCCGAGGCGCCCGAGGCAGAGTGGACGTATGCCCCACGGGTCGCGGAAGGCGATCAGTTGATCGGCCGTGGTCAACACGATGGAATACGAGCCTTCCAAGCGCGGCATCAGGCCACGAATGCGCGCGACGATGTCGTCGCCCGGCTCCCGCGCCAGCAGTCTGGCCATGACCTCGGAGTCCGACTCGTCCTGGAAGCGTGATTCGAGCGGGAGGAGAGCCCGCAGGCGATCGACGTTGGTGAGATTTCCGTTGTGGGCGAGCGCGAAGTCCCCCCACGGCGAAGGCTCGAGCAAAGGCTGCGCGTTGACCACGAGCGAGCTGCCGGTGGTGGAGTAGCGCGTATGCCCACAGGCCACGTATCCCGTCAGACGCGAGAGGATCTGCTCGTTGAAGATGGCGCCGATGAGTCCCATCTCGCGGTGGCAGACGATGGTGTGCCCGTCACCAACGGCGATACCCGCGGATTCCTGGCCGCGGTGCTGCAGCGCATAAAGGCCGAAGTACGCGATGCGCGCGACGTCGGCACCGCGTACGCGCACGCCGAGGACCCCGCACTTCTCCTGGAGGGATTCTCCGCCGGGATGCGGTGCCTCTTCGTCGAACGCTCGCGCCATCGTCTCTCGCTATTCGAAGGGCGTGCGTCCGACTCTTCCCCGCTGTGGCGCGGTCTACGGCGTTCGTTCGATCGGACGGTGACCCAATGCGGCGGATATCTCGGCTGCCGCGGAGACGACGAGCGCGGCGTAGCGCTCGGCCCGCCCATCGCCGAAGCGATCCAGCGGACCGGTGACGTCGAGCGCGGCCACGAGGTGAGCGTTGGCGTCGAAGATGCCGGCGGCGACACCGCAGGCGTTGGGGACGCGCTCCGCTCGCGTGATCACCGCGCCGGCACGCTGTGCCTGTGCCGGCGTCATCGAGAGGATCCTTCCCGCCGCTCCGCGATCGAGCGGCATGCGCTGGCCCACGTTGACCACCAGGCGCATGTCATGCGACGACTCCAGACGCTCGATGCAATAACGCGCATCTCCTTCGCACACGTAGAGCCCCACCGTTTCGTTGACTTCGTCGCGCAACCGCTCCATGACGGGGCGCGCCAGACGCGGGAAACCGTGGTCGGCGTCATATGCTCGCGCGAGCATCAGCACTTTCGCGCCCAGCGCGTAGCGCCCGGAACGTTGATCCTGGCGCAGATAACCGCAGTCGCGCAGCGTGGCTAAGAGCCGGTGGGCGGTGGACTTGGCGAGCCCGAGCATCAACGCGGCTTCCCCGACGCTCACCTCACGGCGCTCGGGCGTGTAGAGATCGAGCAGCGCCGCGGCTCGCGCCACCGTCTGTGCCCCCTCGCCCGCAGAACGTCTCACACATCGGCATTCCGTTAAGTGGGACGGCAACCCTGCCGCGGCCGGGCGCCGTCGAGGAGGCAGCCGGCCATGGCGCGAAGCCGCGCCACCCCATGCCGAACGAAGATCGAGATTTCCGCCACGCGCTCGAGCGCGCGAGCGCGTGGGTCGCACGCTATCTCCACGACGTCGCGGATCTCCCGGTGCTCTCTCGCACGCGCCCAGGAGAGATCGCCGCACGCCTCCCCGCGGCGATGCCCGAGGAGGGCGAGCCTTTCGACGCTCTGCTCGACGACTTCGAACGCCTGGTGCTCCCCGGCATCACGCACTGGAACCATCCTCGCTTCTTCGCCTACTTTGCGATCACGGGATCGGAGCCGGGCATCTTGGGCGAGCTGCTCAGCGCGGCACTCAACGTCAACGCGATGCTCTGGCGCACCTCGCCGGCGGCCACGGAGATCGAGGAAGTCGCATTGCGCTGGCTACGCCAGGCGCTGGGCATCCCGGAAAGCTTCTTCGGCGTGGTCTACGATACGGCCAGCGTCTCCGGACTCCACGCGCTGGCGGCCGCGCGCGAGTCGCTCGATCTTGATATACGTAACCTCGGCGCCAGCGGTCGCGATCTTCCTGCTCTGCGCGTCTACTGCACGGAGCAGACCCACTCGCACGTTGAGAAAGATGCGATCCTGCTGGGTATCGGCCGCGAGAACGTCGTCAAAGTTCCTACGGACGATGCCTTCCGCATGGATCCGCGCGCGCTCGAGCGCCTGCTCGGCGAGGATCGTGCCGCGGGGCACCTGCCCATGTGCGTGACTGCCACGATCGGCACCACGTCCACGACGTCCATCGATCCCGTACCGGAGATCGCACGGATCTGCAAAGGGGCCGAGGTCTGGCTCCACGTCGACGCGGCCTATGCGGGACCCGCGGCTATCGTCCCCGAGCTTGCGCACTTGATGGACGGCATCGAGTACGCGGACTCGCTGGTGGTCAACCCACACAAGTGGATGTTCGTGCCCGTCGATCTCTCCGTGCTCTATACCCCGCACGAGGATCTGCTGCGCCGCGCCTTCAGCCTCGTGCCCGCGTATCTCGAGACGCCGGAGAGCGACGTGCGCAACTACATGGATTACGGCGTGCAACTGGGGCGGCGATTCCGCGGGCTCAAGCTCTGGTTCGTCCTGCGCTCCTACGGGCGCCGCCGTCTGGTCGAGCTGCTGCGCGGCCACGTCGCTATGGCGCAGGCCTTGGCGGGCTGGATCGAAACGGAACCCAACTTCGAGATCCTCGCACCGCACCCGCTCTCGGTTGTCTGCTTTCGCCACGTTCCGCCGCACCTGAACGACGACTCTGCGGCGCTCGACGCCCACAACGCGGCGTTGGCCGAGCGCGTCAACGCCACCGGCTTCGCCTTCATTTCGACGACTCGGCTGCGCGGGGTGACGACGCTGCGCATAGCTATCGGGAATGCTCGGACGAAGGAGCGCGACGTGCGCGAGACGTGGGAGCTGATCGCGAACCTGGCACGCGAGGGATAGCGAGGAGCCGGCTCCATGCTGAGCGAAGCCCCCGCGCAGCACGTTACGGAATGGAGTTCCATTAATTGGAACGATCGAGTTTTCAACCGCCGCTCTCCGGCATCCGTGTCCTCGAGCTGGGCAGCTCGGTCTCCGGGCCCTTCGCGGGGCGCCTTCTCGCCGATCTCGGTGCCGAGGTCTTGAAGGTCGAGCCGCTCGAGGGCGAGCAGCTCCGCACCTGGGGGATGCAGGCTCCCGACGGCTCCTCGTGGTGGTTCAAGTCGCACAATCGCGGCAAGAAGCTGCTGGCCTTCGACCTGCACGAACCGCGCGCAGTC
This sequence comes from bacterium, assembly GCA_004297985.1. Lineage (GTDB taxonomy): Bacteria > Vulcanimicrobiota > Vulcanimicrobiia > Vulcanimicrobiales > SCRA01 > SCRA01. The sequence goes on from SCRA01000049.1 coordinate 29,347, forward strand.
GAGACCGTCAAGGCCATCACGCGCCGCTGCGACGTGCTGTTGGAGAACTTCCGCCCCGGGCGCTTGGCCGAATGGGGCCTGGGCTACGAGGCGCTCGCCGCCGATCATCCGGGCCTGATCTACGTCTCCATCAGCGGATACGGCCAAGACGGCCCCTACTCCGGCCGCCCGGGCTACGGCAACGTCGCGGAATCGATGGGCGGCCTGCGCTACGTCACGGGCTTCCCCGACCGCCCGCCGGTGCGCATGGGCATCAGCGTCGGCGACCAGGTCTCCGCGCTCTACGCGGTCATCGGGACGCTCGCGGCGCTCCAGGCGCGCGAGCGCGACGGCATGGGTGACTTCGTCGACGTAGGATTGGTGGAGTCGTGCTTCAGCTTGACGGAGGCCGCCTTGCCGGAGTACAACGCCGCCGGCATCGTCTGCGCGCGCAGCGGCAATCGCTTTCTGCGCGCCGCCCCCAGCAACGTCTACGAAACTCGCGACGGGCGCTGGATGGCGATCGGCGGCAACGGCCAGGGCATCTTTCGCCGCCTTTGCGAGGCCATGGGGCATTCTGAGCTCGCCGGCGACGCGCGCTTTTCGAACAACGCCGCGCGCGTCGCCAACGCCGCAGAGCTCGACGCCATCATCGAGGCGTGGACCAAGACCCAGGAGAGCGACGCGCTGAACGATCTGCTCGCCAAGGCAGGGGTCCCGGCGGGACCGGTCATGTCGGTGGCCGACATCGCGCGCGATCCGCACTTCCGCGCGCGCGGAATGATCGCCAGCATCCGGGACGAGCGCGGACAGGAGATCGCTACACCCGGCATCGTGCCCAAGTTCCGCCACCACGCCGCGCACCTCACGACTGCCGCGGGCGCCGTCGACCGCGATACCGACGCCGTGCTGCGCGAGCTAGGCCTCGCCCTGGAAGCGCGGCGCTAACATGGCCGAGCACGTCACGCTGCTGGACGTCAGCGCTCGCGACGGCCTCCAAGACGAAGCGTGCATCGTCGCGACCGGCGAGAAGCTCGCCGTTGCGCAAGCGCTGATCGATGCCGGCGTCGCGGAGATCGAGATCACTTCGTTCGTGCATCCCGCCTGGGTGCCGCAGCTCGCGGACGCGGATGTCCTGGCGCCCCGCCTGCCGCGCGGCCCTCGGTATTCAGCACTGATCATGAACGTCAAAGGGTACGACCGCGCACGTGCCGCATTCGCGGATCATACCCCGGGAACGTGGTCGCTAGCGTTCGTGGCCTCGGCGAGCCCGCGCCACAACATGAGCAACAACAACCGCACGATCGAGCAGACACTCGAGATCTTCGATGCGGTTGCCGCGCGCGCACGCAGCGACGGCGTCGAGGTCCACGGCGCCATCGCCTGTTCCTTCGTCTCGCCCTACGCCGACGAGCCTACCGATCCCGAGACCGTGGCATCGATCGCGCGACGCTACGAGCGCGGCGGCTGCACGCTGATCACGCTGGCCGACACGGTCGGCCGTGCCGACCCCTATACCGTCGCGCTCCGCATCGACGAGATAGCCGCCGCCACGCGCACCACGCTCTCGCTGCACCTGCACGACTCCTTCGGCTACGCCTTGGCCAACGTCTACGCCGGCCTCACGCGAGGCATACGGCGCTTCGAGGGCGCGCTGGCCGGACTGGGTGGCTGTCCCTTCGCCCCAGATGCGCCCGGTAATCTCGACCTCGAGCGCCTCAACCGCTTCGTCACCGACTGCGGATTCGAGACCGGCATCGACTCCGCGGCCATCTCGCGCGCAGGCGACCGCATCCGTGCCGCCTTGCGCACCGCCAAACCCATCCCGGGAAGGAAGATTACCGAATCGACTAACGCTTAGAAAGGACGACATGGCAACCGCTTCAACGTCCGCCCCCACGATCGCGGCTCGGCTCGATCGACTCCCGGAATCCAAGTACATACGTGGTTTCATCACGCTGCTCTCACTAGGCGGCGTCTTCGAGTTCTACGACCTCTTCTTGATGGCGTACATCGCTGCCGGACTCTTTAAGTCCGGACTCTTCACCCCCACGACGCAAGGTTTCTTCGACCTCCACGGCTTCGCCAGCTTCATCGCCTCGACGTTCGCCGGGCTGTTCGTCGGCACGCTCGTCTTCAGCTGGGTATCCGATCGTTACGGCCGGCGGTCGATCTTCACGTTCTCGCTGCTCTGGTACTCCGTCTGCACGTTCATCATGGCGTTCATGCAGACGTCGGTCACCGTCGATCTCTGGCGCTTCATCGCCAGCGTGGGCATCGGCGTGGAGCTCGTGAACATCGACACCTACATCGCGGAGCTAGTGCCGAAGAACACGCGCGGCAAAGCCTTCGCCTTCAATCAATTCGTCATGTTCCTGGTCGTGCCGGTCGTGGCGTTCATCGCGTACATGCTCGTCCCGCACACGTTTGCCGGTTTGGATGGCTGGCGCTGGGTCGTGCTCATCGGCTCGGCCGGTGCGATCTTCATCTGGTGGATCCGGCTGCGCCTCCCCGAGTCGCCGCGTTGGCTTGCCATGCACGGCCGTACGGCCGACGCAGACCGCGTCATGCGCGCGATCGAGCAGCGCGTTCAGGCGGAAGCCGGCAGGCCGCTACCCGAACCCGAGATGCTGGCTGGGGAAACCGAGCGCGCCCACGGATCGTGGCTCGAGATATGGAGCCCGCAGTACCTCCCGCGCACCATCATGCTGATCATCTACAACTTCTTCCAGACGATCGGCTACTACGGCTTCGCGAGCTGGGTGCCCACGCTGCTGATCAAGCACGGCATCACCGTTACCCACTCGCTCGAGTACACGTTCATCATCGCCCTAGCCAACCCGTTCGGCCCGCTCATCGGCATGGCCATCGCCGACCGCATGGAACGCAAGTGGCAGATCTGCTGCTCCGCCGCGCTGATCGCCATCTTCGGCATCATCTTCGCGCAGATGACCAGTGCCGCTGGGATCATCGTGCTGGGCATCCTGATCACCCTCTCGAATAACTGGCTCTCGTTCGCTTTCCATACGTATCAGGCGGAGCTTTATCCCACGCGCATCCGCGCGCAAGCAGTGGGCTTCGTCTACTCGTGGAGCCGCTTCAGCACGATCTTCACGAGCTTCTGGATCGCGGCGATCCTAGGCGGCTACGGCGTCAGCGGGGTCTTCCTCTTCATCGCGCTGGCGATGGTGGTCGTCATCGTCGTGGTCGGCGGCATGGGGCCGAAGACTGCGCACCAGCGCTTGGAGGCGCTCAGCGCCTAGGAGGCTAGCTGATTGGCAGCGCTCGATCTCCACTTCCAGGTCTACGGAACGGGACCGCGCACGCTTCTGTTGATCCATGGATGGGCGTGCTCACACCGTTACTGGGAGGATTTCGCAGCGCTGCTGCCATCAGGGTATCGCGCGGTCGCGGTCGACTTACGGGGCTTCGGCGAGTCGCCGAAGCCCCCGGCCGGATACCACTTCGACGATCACGCGGCCGATCTGGTGCGGCTCATCCATCGCCTCAACCTTCCGCGCGCCGCACTCGTGGGCCACTCGATGGGCGGGGCAATCGCACTCCATCTCGCCCTCGGTCACGCACTGCTCTTTCGAGCGCTAGCGATCGTCGACGCGGGGGCCCACGTCGCTCAACGACGGCAAATCCTCGCGCTCGCCGGCGACGACCTGTTTCGAACGGGCATGACGGCCAGCCAGCTCTCAAAGGCCGTCGCTTCGTGGTTTCACGACCCGGAGGATCCGCATATCCCCGAGTTTCAACGGATCGCATGCTCATCACCCGGCACGATCCGCGGCGAGGCATTACGCTGCCACATCGCGCGCGATATGCGCAACGAGGTCCAGCACATCAATCTTCCGACGCTTGTGCTCTATGGCGCCTTGGACGGCACGCGTTCCTACGAAGAGGCGGCGTACCTGCGTGACACGATCCCAGGCGCCGAATTGCGCGTCATCGCGGGCGCTGCGCACTCTCCACAGATCGAGCGCCCCCTCGAAACCGCCGCCGCGCTCCTCGACTTCTTCGAACGCCGCCGCATTTGGCCGGACGCGTAGAGGGCCGTCGCCAAGCGGACGGCCGGTCCCGGAGACGGAGGGGAATCGCGCCCTCGCAGCGGTAATCCCTCGGGCCATGGTCACCGGAGACTCGTCGCCAAAAACGTTCGTTGCCGCAACGCGCCGCGACGTCCTTCTCCACGCGCTGACCTTCATCGCCGGGTTCACCATCGTCTTCGTCGCCGCGGGGGCGACGGCAAGTGCCCTGGGCCAACTCTTCGCCGAGTACCGCCAGGTCCTAACGCGGGTCTTCGGCGTGATCGTGATCCTGCTGGGCCTCAACATGCTCGGCGTCTTTCGTCTCACGTTCCTGGCGATGGATAAGCGCCCGCACTTCCAGCACAACGGCATCTCCCTGCTGGGCTCGCTGCTGGCTGGGGTAGGTTTCGCCGCCGGCTGGACGCCGTGCATCGGCCCCATCTTGGCGGGCGTCCTGGCGATGGCAAGCGCCACGCAGAGCGTGGGCGCGGGAATCCTGCTCCTCTTCATCTACTCGATGGGGCTGGCACTGCCGTTCTTCTTGCTGGCCGTTGGCCTGCAGTACGCGTTGCCGGTGCTTGCGCGCGTCAAACGATTCTTGCCCGCCATCGACATTCTAGCCGGCGTCATCGTGCTGGCCGTAGGGCTGGTGCTCTTCACCAACTCGTTCCTGCGCTTCACGGCCTGGCTCTACCAGACGTTCCCCGCCGCGGCAACGCTGGGTACGGGGCCGACGCTCGGCGGCGGCGCGATCACGGCCGGCGCGGCTTTCTTGGCCGGACTCGTCTCCTGTATCTCGCCGTGCGTGCTGCCGCTGCTCCCGGCGTATCTCTCGCTGCTGACCGGGCAGAGCATCGAAAGCTTGGTGGGCTCCTACGAAGGCGCGTGAGCGCTCAGCGCAACGTTGCTTCGCTGGCGATGTCGGAGCGGAACGTGAGCCGATCGCCCACAACGGGCCCGAGGCTGCGCACGGCGCCGTAGACGCGCTGGCGCGCGGACTCGATGTCGTCGCCCAGGGCTGACACGGTGAGCACGCGTCCGCCGGGCGAGGTTACCCGCCCGTTGGCGACATCCGAGGTTCCCCAAAATGCCGTACATCCCGCGGGCAGATCGATGCTCGCTGGGAGCCCGTCCACGGGAGTCGAGCGCACCGGATACTCGCGGGTCGCCAGCACGACGCCGACGCACGCTTGGCGGCCGATGGAGATCGTCGAAGGATCGAGGATGCCGTCGGCGCACGACTTCAGCAACAGCGGAAGGTCGCCCGTGAAGCGCGGCATCAGGACCTGCGTCTCCGGGTCGCCGAAGCGCGCGTTGAACTCCAGCACCGAGGCGCCTTCTTCCTCGTTCCACATCAAGCCGAGGTAGAGGGCACCGCGATACTCCTCACCCTCGGCCTCTAGGCCCGCCATCACCGGCGCGAGGATTCTCTCGCGTACGTGATCGAGGAGATCGTGGGGAAACGTCGCGGGCGGTGAGTACGCCCCCATGCCGCCCGTGTTCGGCCCCGTATCACCGTCTCCGGCGCGCTTGTAGTCGCAGGCGGCGCCCAGTATCACGCCGGCCCGCCCGTCGAGCAGCGCGAAGACGGAGACTTCACGTCCCTCCAGCTTCGCCTCCAGCAAAACGTCGATTCCGCCGCCGGGGACGCCCGCGCTACCGTACCAGTCACGCAGGATCGCCCGCGCGTCGTTGGGCGTCTCGCAGACCACCACGCCCTTGCCGGCGGCCAGACCGTCGGCCTTCACGACCACGGCCCCCTGCCAATCGCTGAGCGCCTTTTCGCCCTGCTCCAGCGAGTGCACGGCACGGAAGTACGCCGTCGGGATCTCATGGCGCTCCATGAAGCGTTTGGCGAAGATCTTGCTCGACTCCAGGCGTGCCGCGCTGCGAGCGGCGCCGAAGGTCGAGATGCCCGCCGCGCGCATTTTGTCGGCAACGCCGGCCGCTAGAGCCGTCTCCGGGCCGATCACGCAGAGACCGACATGTTCGGCGAGCGCCCGCTCTACCAGACGCTTTGCGTCGGTCGCGGAGACGCCCCAATTGGTACCGCGCGATGCCGTCCCCGCGTTGCCGGGCGAGGCGAAGAGCGCCTCGCAGTTCGGCGACTGCGCAAGCTTCCACGAGAGCGCGTCTTCGCGTGCCCCGTTGCCGACGACCAGGATTCTCATGCTACTCCCACTCCACCGTGGCCGGCGGCTTCGAGGTGATATCGTAGACGA
>SCRA01000004.1 GCA_004297985.1 bacterium
CTGCTTGAGCATGGCATCTACCAGCGTGGTCTTGCCGTGGTCGACGTGGGCGATGATGGCGACGTTTCGAATATCGGGACGGGTCTTCACGTCGGCCATTATAGCACAGGGCGCCTAATCGCCCGGCGTTGCATGGGTGAGACGGAGCGCCGTGAGCAGCGGCTGCATCGTCGATCCGCCCACGACGATCGTGACGAAGACCACGCCGGCCGTCGCCGCCACCAGAAGGTCGCGGTACGGCAGTCCAAGCGGCAGACTGAGCGCCAGCGCCATTGCGATGGCGCCGCGCAGGCCGCCCCAGATCAGCACCAGACGCCAACGGCGCGGAGGGCGCTCGGGGCGCGGAAGCAACGCCATCAGAGCGGCGACGGCCACGCCGCGCGCGAGATAGGTCGCCGCGATCGCCAAGAGTACGGGGAGCCACTGCTGCGCAACCAAGCGGAGATCGATCTGCAGGCCCACGATGATCCAGAGTAGGACGTTTGCCGCGAAGGCAAGGCGGTCCCAGAACCAGACGACCGCGCGGCGCGATCCTGCGCGCCGCTCCCTTGCGTTGAGCAACAGTGCGGCGGCGAGCACGGCGAAGATACCGGAAGCGTGCAGCGTTTCGGCGGCGATGTACGATCCGTATGCAACCGTAAGCGTGAGCAGTGCCTCGAGCCACGGCGCGCGCGCCGCGCGTAGAATGGCGCCGGCAAGCGCACCGACCAACGCGCCGCAAGCGATGCCGACCGCGGTGACGGTGAGAAAGCTCCAGAGCCCGGAAGCCGGATCCAGCGCGGCCGTGCCGCCCGCCGCCGCGACGACGAAGATACGGAAGAGAACGACGGCGATGCCGTCGTTCACCAGACTCTCCCCTTCTATGATAGCGGCGAGCGCCTGCGGCGCACCTAGACGCCGGAAGACGGCGAGCACCGCGATGGGATCGGTGGCCGAGACGATCGCGCCGAAGAGCAGTGCGCTCGACCAGTCGACGCCCCAAAGCCCCCGCACGCCGGCAGCGGCGAGCGCGGCCGTAGCCAGCGTTCCCACGATCGCCAACAGCGCGATCGGCCGCCAGCGCGCCGTGAGCTCCCGCGTGTTGAACGTCCACGCCGCTTCGAACAGCAGCGGCGGGATGAAGATCAGCAACACGAGGTCGGGCCGGGGCAGCGGCGCATAGCGCGCCGGTATCAGCCCCAACAGTGCTCCGCCGGCCACGAGCAGGATCTCGTAAGGGATGGCGACCCGCTGGCTCACCCTCGCTCCCATGCGGCGAGCGCGACGCCCAGCAGCACCAGCGTGCCGCCTGCGAGAAAGTTGCGCGTAAGCCGCTCGCCAAGCCAGAGTGCGCCGAGCAGCGAGCCCACCACTGGTTGGACGAAGAAGAAGAGCGAGACGAGCCAAGCCGGAAGCCGCTCAACGCCCTTGTACCAGAGATACCATGCCAGAGACGTGGCGCCGAGACCGAGGTAGAGCACCACGCCTAGCGCGCGCAGATCGAACGTGGTGTGCCGGAAGAACGACTCGATGATCGCCGGCGGGATGAGAAAGAAACAGCCCCACGCCGCGGCCCACGCGCTGACGGGAAGAGCCCCTTCGCTGCGTACCGCGGGGGCGCCGGCGACGGTGAAGACCCCCCACGTAACGGCGGAGATCAGCAGCAGCAGAACTCCCCAGCGTCCGTGCGCATCGAGCGCGCCGCCGCCTCCCATCACCACGATGAAACCGGCCGCGGCGATGGCGATGCCGACGAATTGCGGCGTGCTGGGCCGCTCGTCGAGGAGAAACGCCCCCAAGACGATGGTGGCCAAAGGCGCGGCGCTGCCGACGAGCGCCCCAATGTGCGCGTCTGCGAGATCGGTGCCGAGGAACTGCGCGACGATGGTGAGCGCCACCCAGAAGCCTAAGCGCGGACCCACGCGACGTGCCTGCGGGTAGACGGCGCCTCCTCCGAAGAGCTGCAGCGCAGCCAGCAGGGCCGCGCCGCCGATCGCGCAGCGTGCGAGGCCCGCAGCCAGCGGCGGAACGGTACTGAAACCGAACTTGCTGACCACGTACATGACGCCCCAAAGCGCCGCCGAGATCAGCGGAAAGAGCATGTAGCGCCGATCGCTTACCACACTCAACCCCTTCAACGGGAAGAGGGCGATGCCTCGCGAACGGAAGACGCGTGACCAGAGCGTTGATGCCTATTGACCTTCTGCGCTTGCGTATTGCGCAGTCGCCCACCGTCTCCGCCGACGGACGGATCGCCTTCACCGTGCAAGAGAACGACGGCGAGCACGATGAGCGCCTCAGCTCGATCTGGCTGGCCGACGCCCAGGGCGCACGACGCTTCACGGCGGGCACCAAGGACGCGGCTCCGCGTTTCTCGCCCGACGGATCGATGCTGGCGTTCGTCCGTGCCGACGGTGAGCGCGGGCGCATCCATCTCGTGCCGCTCTCGGGCGGCGAAGCGCAAGGGCTTGGCGAGGCACGCGAGGGCATCTCGGCGTTGCGTTGGTCACCCGACGGCCGGCGTCTCGCCTTCGTCGCAAAGGCGGAGCGCGCAACCGAGGCGGGCGTCTATCGTGATGAGCGCAGCGGCGCGCGCCATATCCGCACGCTGCTCTATAAGTCTGATGAGGAAGGGTTGAGCGACGGGCGCCGCCGCCACCTCTTCACGATCGACCCCGTGAGCGGGGCCACGGAGCAGATCACACGCGGCGAGTTCGACGCCGGCGCGCCGTGCTGGTCGCCCGACGGGCGCGAGTTGACGTTCGCCGCGCAGATCGGCCTTCCGGAGACGAGTTTTCGCTCCGACGTTTGGGTGGTCGACGTCGCGAGTCGCGCGCTGCGCAGGCTGACGCACTCGCTGGGCTGGACCGCATCGCCGGCCTTCTCGCACGACGGGCGGTTCGTAGCCTACGCCGGTCACGAGCATGATGAAGACGGGCCCGGCGGCTTCCGTAACCTTCATCTCTACGTCGTGCCACGCGAAGGAGGTCGGGCGCGCTGTCTCGATCCGGACGCCGTTCACGGCATCGGCGACCACGTGATCACCGACACGCGTGGCCATGGCAACGATCTCGTGGCCTGGAGCGAAGACGACGCGGCCGTCTTCTCGATTGCTACGATAGAAGGCTCGGCGCACGTGGTTCGCGTCGAAGTTCGCGACGGGACCTGGGCCGGCGTGGTGGGAGACGGTGGGCGCACCGTGCTGGGCGCCGAGATCGGGCGCGACTGCATCGCCTTCATCTCGAGCGATCCTCGCACGCCGGCGGAGGTTTGCCGTTGCGACCTCGATGGTGGTAATGAACGGCGGCTGACCAACCTCAATCCGTGGCTCGCAGAAGTGGAGCTGGCCGTACCGGAGCGCCTGCGCCCGGCGCACCGCGACGGCACCGTGCTCGACCTCTGGCTCATGCGCCCCACGCGGGAAATCGCTCCCTACCCGCTGGTGCTCGAGGTACACGGTGGGCCGCACGCCAGCTTCGGTCCGGGGTTCTTCTTCGAGTTCCAGATGCTCGCGGGCCAGGGCTATGCCGTGGCCTACGGCAACATCCGCGGATCGCAGTCGTACGGCGAGCCGTTCTCTCGAGCAATCGCGGGACGCTGGGGGACGGTCGATGCGGAGGACGTGCTGACGCTGCTCGACGCGGCGCTGGAGCGCCTGCCCGCCGACTCCGCGCGCGTCGCCCTCGCCGGCGGCTCCTACGGCGGCTTCATGGCGTCGCTGCTGATGGGGATGGCGCCCGAGCGCTTTGCCTGCGGCATCTCGATGCGCGCCGTCAACGCGATGATCTCGATGATCGGCACCTCCGACCTCGGCTGGTTTCTGGAGCGAGAGCTCGAGGCCTCACTGCTCGACGGGGAGATCGAGCGGCTCTATGCCGCATCGCCGATCAGCCTTGCCCGTGAATATCGCTCGCCGCTCTTGATCCTCCACAGCGAGCGCGACTATCGCTGTCCGCTGGGACAGGGCGAGGAGCTCTTCCAACTGTTGCGGCGGCTGGGCAAACAGGTGGAGATGGTTCGTTTCGAGCGCGATCCACACGGCCTCTCGCGCGACGGCCACCCGCGCAACCGCATCTTGCGCCTGCGTGCCATCGCGCACTGGCTGGCGCGTTGGCTCGGCGGCGGCGGGGAGCACGCGGAGGAAGCGGGCTGGCTGTTCGCGCCCCTCGAGGGCGAAGGGACGGAACCCCAAAGGATTCCCTAACTGCCCGTGCCTTGGTAGCGGTTCAGCCCCACGCGCCAGAACGCATAGGCGGCGGTGAACCAGAGGCCGCCCACCAGCGGCGCGAGCAGTCCCAGCCAAGGAACGACCGTCAGCCCCTGGTCGCTCTTGTGGAGAAAGTAGACGGCCGGGAAGTAGTTCATGAACGCGTAGGGGAGCACGTAGGCCATCAGGATGCGTACCCCCCGGGTATAGATGGAGACCGGATAGCGCGTGAACTCTTGCTCCAGCGACATCACTACCCAGCGCAGCGTGTCGACGCGCACGAACCAGAACGAGATCGTGGCGACCATCAGCGAGACGGCGAGATCGATCAACACCCCTCCCAGCACGATGAGCGGAACGGCCAAGAGAAAGACCCAGTCGACGGCCACGTGGGCGTACCAGGTAGCGAAGCCGAACCAGACGATGGCGAGCGCGAGCTCGTCGGGCCACTGCTGGTTGGGCACGGTGACGATTTGGAAGAGCACGTCGCGCGGGCGCACCAGGAAACGGTCGAAGGTTCCTTCCTGCACGTAGACCGGCACGTCGCCGATGCTGAAGAAGAAGAGGTTGTGCGTGCTGTGTCCCAGCATCCACAGCGCGTAGAGAAACGCGATCTCGCGAAAGTCCCAGCCCGCGAGGCTGGGGAAGTTGTAGAGCGTGGCGCCGAGCGCCGCCACCGCAACTCCATGGTAGGCGATCGTGAAGGCGAACCACATGAAGAAGTTCGCTTTGTACTCCAGCATCGTCAGCAGGCGGATGCGCCAAGCTTGCGCCACCACGCCTAGCCAGCTCCGCGTGCTACCCACCTTGGACGACCACGCGATCGCGCCCGCGGTTCCACGCCAGCGCGGCAACGGCGGCGAAGGCCAGCAGCCACGCCGCCTGTTCGAGCAGGGCGTGACCGATCTGCTGGCCGCGCAGGAGGCCGAGATAGATCAGCAGCGGCGTCGAGTAGACGGCGGCAAAAGGCAGGTGGAGGAGCACGCTCTGGAAGGCGCCGGGAAAGAAGGCGAGCGGGATGATCGCCCCCGAGAGCAGGTCGGAGAGCCAGCGCACGACCAGTTGGAGTGCGAAGGTCTCCAGCGTCCAGAAGGCCACGCAGTTCATGCAGAAGTTCAGCAGAAAGTTCACCGCGTAGCCTAGGGCGAAGGCGGCGAGGAAGGCCGCCGCCGCGCCGGCGGTGGCGGGGCGGTCGACGTGTACCAGCAGCAGCGCGATGAGCAAGCTGGGGATCACCGTCATGGCATGCAGGAGCGTCATCCCCAAACCGTCGCTGAAGAGGAAGCCGGGAATGCTGATCGGTTTGAGCAGATCGGTGGCGATCGTGCCCAACCGGAGCTTCTCGCGCAGTTGGCGCGTGCCGTCTACCTCGAAGATCAGCGAGAGCAGCAGGGCCACCGTCGAATAGGTGATGATCGCGTGCAACGGCAGGTTCGGCGGCGCCGGATTGTGCGCGTAGAGCGCCGTCCAGAGCGCGCGGATCAGATACACCCGCAGCACGAGCGAGCCGATCTCGCTGAGCACCTCGACCCGGTACGTCGCCTCGCGCTGAAAGGCTTTCGACGCGAACTGCAGATAGGGCGCTAGGCGGCTAATGGTGCTGCGCTCCGTTGGCGGGGGCCCCGGCAGCTCACCGTTTTTTCTTACCAGTCTCGCGGCGTCGCTGCATTTCCTCTAATTCGTAGAACGTCACGTCGTAGACTTTGCCGACGTCCGCCTTGACGGCCGGCTCCGCGGGGGCGGGATTCTTGGCGGGAACCGGCTTCGCGGCGGTGGGCTGGAGCGTCCCCGTGACGTGGTCCTCGGCATGGGACGAGCGCAGAAATGCGCTGTAGAGGGCGGCGATCTCCGCGCCGGCATCCGGCCCGGGAGCAACGTTGAAAACGTACTCGCTGAAGTTCATGGCTTCGAGCGCCCGACCGATGCGTGCCCCATCGGCCGGCGTGAAGTGCTCCGTGCCAATCACCACACCGCCGATCGGAACGCGCTCCCCCTCGCCAACTTCGCTCTTGATGTGCACGAGCGCGTTGACGGCGAGTGAGCTCCCCGCCCCCACGCGCGCGCCGTTGAACACCTTCGCACCAGAGGCGATGAAGCAGCCTGGACCGATCTGGCAGCCCACGAGATAGGCGCCCGGTCCCACCAGCGAAGCCTCGCCGAGCGTCAGCGGAAACTGCGAGACGGCGCCACCCGACGCACGCAGGACGGCCTGCTCCATCACCACGCAGTTGGGGCCGATGCGCAGCGGGGCCCCTTCGGCTACCAGCACGGCGCCGTGCATGATCGCGCAGCCTTCATCTATCTCGACGTCGCCAACGATAGTGGCGGTCGAGGCGACGACGGCGGACTGATGGATGCGCGGGTTCTTTCCCTTGCTCTCGACGATCACGAGCGTAGCACCTCCGGTGGCGAGATTCCCTCGAGATAGATGCGCCGGATGATGCCTTCGAGGTCCGGCTCCTCGATCGAGACGTCTTGGACCGGGTAGCGTGCCGCTACGGCGGCGATCAGCCGGTCAGCGGAGATGGTAGCGCGCTCGAAGGCGAAGCGCGCCACGTTACGCTCGACATGCTCGAGCGTGGCCCCTTCGATGGCCGGCTCTCGCTGCGGTTCGGCGAACACGACAGTCAGGCGGCGTGTCTGTCCGTAGGCGTCCTTCAGCTCCTCGACGGTACCGTCGTAGAGCAGGCTGCCGCGGTCGATGATGACGATTCGGCGGCAGAGACGCTCCACGTCGGCGAGGTCGTGAGTGGTCAACAGAACCGTCGTGGCGCGCTGCTGGTTGATACGCAAGATGAACTCCCGGATTGCCTCCTTGGCCACAACATCGAGGCCGATCGTCGGTTCGTCGAGGTAGACGATGCGCGGGTCATGCAGCAAGGCGGCCGCGAAGTCGCCGCGCATGCGCTGGCCCAGCGAGAGTTGGCGTACGGGGGTGTCCAGGAAGTCGTCCATCTCGAGAATCTCGATGAACTCGTGGAGATTCTCGAGATAGCGCCGCCGCGGGATATCGTAGATGGCGCGCAGCAAGTCGAACGACTCCCGAAGGGGGAGGTCCCAGTAGAGCTGGCTTCGCTGGCCGAAGACCACGCCGATGTTGCGTGCGTTCTCGCTGCGTCGCCGCCACGGCACGAAGCCCGCCACCTCGACGACGCCGGAGGACGGCACCAGGATCCCCGTGAGCATCTTGATCGTGGTCGACTTCCCTGCCCCGTTGGGGCCGATGTAGCCGACCAGCTCGCCGGCGGTCACGTCCATCGACACGTTGGAGACGGCTACGGTCTCGGCGTAGACCGGCGAAAGCAGGGCGCGCAGCGCGCCGGCGATGCCGGGGCGGCGCTGTGGGCGGCGGAAGACTTTGCGCAAGTCGCGTGTATGAACGATCGGCTTCATCGTAGGCGCCGGTCTTTGGCAGGCGACGAGGGAGCCACCTGCGGAACCTGACGCCATGGTCGTCGCGTTCGCTCGCCAGTTTGGCAGCGGTTCGAACAGGGTCGCGGTCGCCGTCGCTCGGGAGCTCGGGTACGAGCTGATCGACGATCAGTTGCCCGAGGCGGTGGCGGTGCGCCTGGAGACCAGCCCCGAGGACGTGCGCGGACGCGAGGACCGGGCGCAGTCCTTTGGCGAGCGGCTGTTGCGCTCGCTCCAAGCAGGCACGCCCGAGGTCAATGCCGCGCTTCGCAGCGCCGACGATGAGGTGATTCGCGAGATCGAGCGCTTGGTGCGCGAGTACGCAGACCACGGCAACTGCGTGATCATCGGCCACGGGAGCACGCAGATCTTACGCGGTCGCTCCGACGTTCTCACCGTGCTGGCGCACGCCCCCCTCGAATGGCGGGCGCGGCGGGTCGCCGACTGGTGGAACGTAAGCTACGATGTGGCGCGGGCGGAAGTAGAGCGCGTCGACCGCGCCCGCGCCGCCCACATGCTCGAGCACTACGGCCAGGAGCTCACCGACATGGGCACCTGTACCATCGTCGTGGACACGCAGGCGCTTGGCTTCGATGCGGCGGCAGCGGCCATCGTGGCCGCGGTACGAGCGAAGACGGCGGCGTGACGGAGCCCGCCCGTATCCCGATCGAAGTGGAAGAGCCCTCTCCGCCGCGACGGATCAGCGCCTTCGAGTCGCTGCGCTTCCGCGACTTTCGCCTGCTTTGGAGCGGGCTCTTGCTCAGCAACCTCGGCGGCTGGATGCAGATCACGGCCATGGGATACCTGGTGGTCACGCTCGCGCCTCAGGCGAAGCTTGCGCCGCTCTACCTTGGGCTGGTTGGCCTCTCGCGCGCCGTGCCAGTGATCCTCTTCTCGCCGCTTGCGGGCTTAGCCGCAGATCGCCTCCCCCGCCGGCGCGTGCTGATGGTCACGAATGTGATGATGCTCGTGCTCTCGGCGCTCCTGGCTGCCGTTACGTACGCGCACCGCGTCAATCTGGGCGTGGTACTCGCTATCTCGGCCGGATTGGCCGGAGCGCTGTCGTTCGACTCGCCGGCGCGCCAGAGCTGGGTGCCGATCCTCGTTCCGCGGCCGCTCGTGGCCAGCGCGATCGGCCTCAACAGCGTGGCTTTCAATCTCCCATCGGTGATCGGTCCGGCGCTAGCCGGTCCGCTGATCGCGACGGTCGGTGTGGCGGGATGCTTCGCGGCCAACGCCGTCTCGTTTCTCGCGGTCGTCGTGGCCGTCGCCTTGATGACCGACGCGCCGCCGTCGTCTTCCCGTGAGGAGAGCGCGATCGAGTCGATACGCGCGGGTCTGCGCTTCCTGCGGGGGCATCGCGTGCTGCGCTGGATCATCGTCTATCTGATCGCTTCAGCCCTCTTGGCGCGTCCGTTCTTTCAACTGCTGCCGGACTACGCGCTCCACCAGCTAGGTACGGGAGTCATCGGCTACACGTGGGTGGTGACGGCCAACGGCGTCGGCGGCTTCCTCGGCGCGCTCCTCGCGGCGTTCCTCGGCGGCATCCGCCGGCGTGGCGCGCTCTGGGCGTGGACGGGCGTGGGCGTTGGACTCGGCGTAGCCGTTCTCGGTCTCACCCATAGCTTCGCCCTGGCGTTGGCCGAGTTGGTGGCGATCGGCGCCCTGACGCTGGTCTTCATCAATTCCAGTAACGTCTTGATCCAGACGCTCTCCCCCGACGAGATGCGCGGACGGGCGATCTCGGTCTACTCGATGGTCTTGCTGGGGCTCGTCCCCGCCGGTGCGCTCTGGCTGGGCGCGTTAGGTTCGCTGGTCGGCGTGGGGTGGACGTTCTTCGCTGCCGGCATCGCGATGGCGCTGTTCGGCGCGTGGACGTGGTTCAGCAAGCCGCAAGTACGGAGAATCTAAAAAAAAAAGCGAGGCGACCGCGCCTCGCAAATGGGTGGACGGACCGGGATATCCCGGCCCTGCTACATCGCGGGGGCCGCGGCCTTCTTGGCGACGGTCTTGCGGGCAGCGGGCTTGCGCGCGGCCGGCTTGCGCGCGGCCGGCTTGCGAGCCACCCGCTTGCGGGCCGCGGGTTTCTTCGCCGCGGTCTTCTTGCGGGTCGTGCTCTTCTTGGCGGTGGTCTTCTTGCGAGTCGTGGCCTTACGAGCCGTGCTCTTGCGAGCCGTGGCCTTCTTGCGCGTTGTGCTCTTGCGAGCCGCGGTCTTACGAGCCGTGGTCTTGCGAGCGGTGCTCTTGCGAGCCGTGGTCTTCTTGCGGGCCGGCTTACGTGCCGCAGCCTTCTTCGGGGCCGCAGACTTCTTTGCCGCGGCCTTCTTCGGCGCGGCCTTCTTCCGTTTGGCGACTGCCATATACGTCAGAGGTCCTTTCTCGGCGGATGACTCCACCGGGCATTGGGACCAAGATTTGACTTGTCAACGGCTAGTGCCTTCTGTTTTTGCAGGAAATTCAAAAAAAAGTAGGTGGCGTTAGGGCGCGGGTGGACCGCTATGCATCCGTCCGCGCAACTCTCGCACGACGAACGCGACGCCGATGATGGCGGCTGCGACGATCGCGGCGACCGCGACGATCTTGAGCACGACCAACAGTACCAGCAGCGCGACGATGGTTGCGGCGATGATCAACGTAAGCCTGACGAAGCGCTCCATGTGGGTTCATCCTCCGTACGTACCTACTGCCCGCGAGGCGTAGGTGTTTCGCGCCCGATGCGCCGAGAAGGAGCGGTATGGAGCGGCGTGAAGGCCACGGCGCCGTGACCTCCACCTTCTCCGCGCTCCATCCGATGGTCGCCTCGTGGGCACAGCAGCGGCTGGGATGCCCCACGCAGCCGCAGCTCGCCGCGATCCCAGCGATCTTGTCGGGGCATACCGTGCTGCTGGCCAGCCCGACGGGAACTGGCAAGACGCTGGCGGCATTCCTCCCGCAATTCTCGCGGCTAGCCGAGCGGATCGATCGCGATGAGCTCTACCCGCGCCCCACCGTGCTCTACGTCTCCCCCTTGCGGGCGCTCGGATACGATGTCGAGCACAACGCGCGGCGCCCACTGCGCGAGATGGGGCTGCTCGAGCGTCCGGGCGGCGAGCGTGCCGAGCGGCGCCGAGGCCGGTTGCGCGAGCGCGCGATTCGTACGGGAGTGCGCACCGGAGATACGCCGCAGGTCGAGCGGCGCCTGATGATGGCGCGCCCGCCGCATATCCTCATCACCACGCCGGAGTCTCTGGCGCTCATGCTGGCGCTGCGCACCTATCGCCGGCAGCTACGCCACGTGGAGTGCGTCATCGTCGACGAGATCCATGCCCTGGCCCCCAACAAGCGCGGGGCCCAGCTTGCGCTCCACCTGGAGAGCCTCGAGGAGAACTGCGGCGGCCGCCTCCAGCGCATCGGCCTCTCGGCCACCGTCGCCCCGCTCGAGCGGGTGGGGGCTTTTCTCGCCGGGGTAGGGCGGCCGTGCGAGATCATCGATGCGCGCGAGCTCCGGCGCACCACGCTGCGGATCGCCGTTCCCTTCAGCGGTGCGATGGCGCCCATGGCCATGGTCTCGCGCAGCGTGGGGCGAGAGATCGAAGGCGTGCGCGGTGCGCTGGTCTTCTGCAACGTGCGCTCGCAGGCCGAGCGCGTCGCCCACGATCTCAGCGGTGAAGGCATTCTCGGTCCCGCTTCCCTCGATCCCGATCCGCGCGGTGGGGAAGACGTGCAACGAGCGCCGGCCGCGGGCCTCCCCGAGCGCCGCGTGGGCGTCCATCACAGCGCGATCGAAAGAAGCCTGCGCCATCGCGTCGAGGCCGGGCTGCGCTCTGGGGAGCTTCACGCAGTTGTCTGCTCCAGCTCGCTGGAGCTGGGCATCGACGTCGGCTTCGTGGAGCGCGTCTGCATCGTCGGCGGAGCCCGCGGCGTCGCCGCGACGCTTCAGCGCGTGGGACGCGCAGGCCATGTGCCGGGCGGCATCGCCGAGGGTGTGGTCGTCGCGCAAGATCGTGATGACATCATCGAGGCGGCGGCCACGCGCCGGTTGATCGCCGACGGCGTTGTCGAGGAGATCGCGATCCCCGATCGCCCGCTCGATGTCCTCGCGCAATGGGTGGTCGGCTGCGTCGTCCCGGATCGCGAGCTTTCGATCCAAGACGCGCTGCGCATCGCGCGGCGGGCGCTGCCGTATGCGGCGCTGGACGAGGCCGACCTGCGAGACGTCGTCGCCTATCTTGCCGGAGGCGGCGCTGGCGGCGAGCGCGCTCACGTCAGCCGTGTTGCCTTCGACGGCACCGTCGTACGCGGTCTGGGGCGCGAGGCGGCCTCCGCCTACTACGATAACGCAGGGACCATTCCGGACACCGTCATGGTTACCGTGGTGGGCAAGGACGGCGAAGCGATCGGCCGCATCGAGGAAGACTTCGCCCACCGCCTCCAAGCGGGCGATGCGTTCCTCCTCTCCGGGCGTTCGCTGCGCGTGGTGGAGGCGCGCGGCGCGATCGTTCGGGTCGCACCCCATCACGGGAAGCCCACGGTGCCGAGGTGGTCGAGCCACATGCGTGGCGCTACGGAGCCGCTGGCGCACGAGATCGGGCGCCTGCGCCGCGAGTGCGTCGAGGTGCTGCGTGCCGGGGGCGTGCGTGCCGCGGCCTGTTACTTGCGCGAGCGTTACGGTCTCGAAGGCGAAGAGCGCAGCCATGTAGTGCGCTACATCGCGCAGCAGTTGGCTGTCTCAGACGTGGCCGATGATCGCCACGCCGTGGTAGAGATCTACCGTGTCGACGGCGCGCAGAGCGCGATCTACCACACGTGCATCGGCCGGCGCGTGAACGAGACGTTGGCGCGTGCGGCCGCCGCGCGCATCCATGCGGCGATCGGCGCCAACTGCGGGATCGCCAGCGACGACAACGGCTTCATGGTCAGCCTTCCGCCCCGTGCGAAGCTGGCCGACGCGCAGTGGGCGGGCCTGCTCCATGCGCGCCGCCTGCGTGAAGACGTCATGGAGGGCCTGCTCAACTCGTATCTCTTGCGCGGCCAGTTCCGCCACGTCGCCAATACGGGGCTCTTGGTCTTGCGGCGCACGGGCGGGATGCGTGTAACGCGCCAGTCGTGGCAGGCGGAGCGGATCTTCGAGCGCCTCTGGCGCGCCGACCGCCGCTTCCCGCTGATTCGTGAGACGGTGCGCCACGTGCTCCACGATCTGCTGGACTTCCCCGCGGCGCTGCGCTATGTCGCGGAACTGCCGCAGGAGCTGCGCGTGATCCATCCCCCCGCCGCCTCGCCGTTCTCTTTCGGCATCGTCACTTCGTCGTTCGCCGATACGGTGGTGGTCGACGACCGCGCGACGCTGGTGGAGGCGCTCCATGAACGCATCCTCGCGCTGACCGGAGATCCCGAGGCGGTCTCGTGAGCGAGGAGCGGCATGCGCTGCTCGACGGCGTCGCGGGCCTCACGCCGGGTGTGCTCTTCCTCGAGCGCACGAGGACGCTCGTTGCCGCGGACCTCCACTTGGGCTACGAAGAAGTGGTGGGCGGCGCGCTCCCGCTGTGGAGCACGACGGAGCAGTTGGGCGTGCTGGCACGGGTGGCGCACTCTCTGCGGGCGAACGAAGTGATCTTATTGGGCGACGTGCTGCATGGCGCGCGGATGAGCGCGCAGGCAGCTCGCTGCATCCGCAACGGATTAGCGGAACTCGCGGAAACGGGGTGCGCGGTCGTCGCGGTCGCGGGGAATCATGAAGGACGGACGCGCGGCGCCGAAGTGTTGGGCGAGACGGTGGAGTCGGTGGTTCGCGATGGCTGGCATCTGCTCCACGGCGACCGTCCTTTGGCGCGTAAGGGGCGCGCCATCATCGGCCATCTCCACCCGAGCCTGCGTCTGGGCGGCTCGCGCAGCGCCCCCGTCTTCCTCTATAGCGAGCAGCTCATCGTGCTGCCCGCCATGACCCCTTACTCGCCGGGGCTCTCCGTGCTGGGCGCTCCGTGCTCGCGCGCACTGAGCGCATGGGTCGAACGTCCCGGGACGTTGCGTGTAGCGGCGATCAGCGGTGACAGAATCATAGCGTTTCGCACGCTGGCCGCGTTACGCGCGGCGATTGGTCCCCGCCGCAAGTAACCACGAGTCTCCTTGTAGGGTGTCTGCACGCGATCGGCTATACTACATGCGCCCTCGGCGCAGACATGCGCTGGCGGCTGCCACAAGGGGAGGTTTGCATGGCTGGATCGACTGGAACCAAGAGCATCGAGCGGCGAGCCGCGACCAAGCCCGACGAGACGCGCACGTTCACGAAAGGGAAGATCGAGGTCACCAACCTCGGCGGCACTTCAATCGGCTTGGCGACGTTCGAGCCGGGATGGAAGTGGTCGGAGTGTGTCAAGCCGCTTGTCGGCACCCGCAGTTGCCAAGTACGGCATCTCGGATACGTGCTCTCAGGCCGGATGGAGATCGTCATGGATGACGGAGTCAAACAAGAGTTCACGACCGGCGATCTGATGTACGTTTCGCCCGGCCACGACGCGGTCGTGGTGGGTAACGAGACGTGCCGGATCATCGACTGGCTCGGCGCGGCGGACTACGCGAAGAAGTAGCGCGCGCTAACGCATGCGCGGCGGGCGAGCGTGCTCGCCGTGCAGCGCGTTGAGCACGGTGTGGATCGCGGCCACGTGGTGGCTGACCCTGATCGAGCCGTCTTCGAGCAGCGCGGCCAGCGCGTCGAGCGGCACGAGCTCGACGTCGATCTCCTCGGTGGGATCGAGATCCTGCTCCCCTGACGGCACGGCATCGCGCGCCAGGAAGAGGTGCATGCGCGCATCGCTGTGCGTGGGATCGGTGAGAAAGGTCGCCACATGCTCGAGGGCCGGGGCGACATAGCCCGTCTCCTCGCGCAGCTCGCGAACTGCGGCTGCCTGCGGGCTCTCCCCGGCATCGATCATCCCTGCGGGGAGCTCCAGCACCACCTCGCCCACCCCGTGCTTGTATTGGCGTACCAGCGGGACCTCACCGGAGGGCGTGAGGGCGAAGATCACGGCGAAGCCGCGGCTTTCGCGGACGTAGTACCCCTCGATCGTCCGTCCGCTCGGCAGGTCGACGCGGTCGCGGCGCAGGCGCAGCCACGGGGTATCGATGACCACCTCGGAATCCGTGATGCGCCAGTGGCGTTCGCCTTCATTCATCGCCTGCGGCTTCTTGACGGCAGGCCTCCCCTCCCGTAGAGTGGGAGCGTTGTGAACCTGAGAGAAGCGGTCGCGGCGCGCCGCACCTTCGCCATCATCTCCCACCCGGACGCGGGCAAGACCACGCTGACCGAGAAGCTGTTGCTCTACGGTGGGGCTATTCACATCGCCGGGAGCGTCGCCGCGCGCAAGCGCCAGCGCCAGGCCACCTCGGATTGGATGGAGCTGGAGAAACAGCGCGGCATCTCGATCACGTCGACCGTCCTGCAGTTCCCCTATCAAGGGTATACGATCAATTTGCTGGATACGCCGGGCCACCAGGACTTCGGTGAGGATACCTATCGCACGTTGATCGCCGCCGACGCCGCCGTCATGCTGATCGACGCCGGTAAGGGCGTGGAGCCGCAGACCAAGAAGCTCTTCGCGATCTGCCGCGAGCGCGGCATCCCGATCTTCACCTTCATGAACAAGCTGGATCGCCCGAGCCGCGATCCGCTGGAGCTGCTCGACGAATTGGAGTCGGTGCTGGGCATCGGCGCCTATCCTATGAACTGGCCGCTAGGCAACGGGCCTTCGTTCCGTGGCGTCTACGACCGCCGCGCGCGCGGCCTCCATCTCTTCGAGCGCACGGCGCACGGCGCCACGATGGCCCCCGTGAAGGTGGCCGATCCCCGCGACGAGCGCGTGCGTGCCCTGCTCGATGTCCAAAGCTACGACGAGTTCCTCGCGCAGTTGGATCTGCTCGACGGCGCCGGCGCCGACTTCTCGATGGACGAGGTGTTGGCGGGCAGAGTCTCGCCGGTGTTCTTCGGCTCGGCCGTGACCAACTTCGGCGTCCAGCTCTTCTTGGATCGTTTCGTGGCGATGGCGCCCCCGCCAACGGCGCGCATGGCCGGCGAACAGGTGGTGGATCCCGCCGACGAGCGCTTCAGTGCCTTCGTCTTCAAGATTCAGGCGAACATGGATCCGCGCCACCACGATAGCGTGGCCTTCGTGCGCATCTGCTCGGGGGCGCTCGACCGCGACCTGGTGGTCCGCAACGCGCGAACGGGAAAGGCGACGAAGCTGACGCGTGCGATGAAGCTCTTCGGCAACGAGCGTGAGACGCTGGAGGCCGCCTATGCCGGTGACGTGGTGGGTTTGGCCAATAGCGACTTCGCCATCGGCGACACGCTGGCCGACGGCGAGAGCGTTGCTTTCGATCCTATCCCGGCCTTCCAACCGGAGTGCTTCGCCGCGCTGCGCGTCACGGACACGGCTGCCTATAAGCGTTTCCAGAAGGGGATCGCGCAGCTAGCCGACGAGGGCGCGATCCAGTTGATGTTCCCGCGCGGCGGGGTACACAGCGAACCGATCCTCGCCGCCGTGGGACGCCTGCAGTTCGACGTGGTGCGCTTCCGCCTGGAGAGCGAGTACAACGCGCAGACGATCATGGAGACGCTGCCGTACGAAGAAGCTCGCTGGATTGCCGGCGCCCCCGAGGGTCTGAGCGAAGTGCGCCTGCCGACGGGCGCGCGCCTGGTGGAGGATCGCTTGGGGCGCCCGCTGGCACTCTTCTCGGCGACCTGGGCCATCGACATCGCGCGCGAGCGCAATCCCGGCCTGCGCTTCCTCACGCTCGACGAGCTGGCCGGCGCCGGCCAGGACTTGGAGCCGCTCCCGGCGGCAGGCTGAGGCCGGCGAAGCAGACGGTGGTCTAGGCTCCCATGCCGGTGGGCACTCTCTACCGGGGTCTTCGCGTGCTCGATCCTCGGGCGAGAGCGGACCCGGAGGGTGGCGATGGGTGACGGATTGGCTCACACGGCTTGCGCGTGGCTTCGCTCGGTGTGCCTCGCGATTGCCCCGTTGACCGTCGCGGCGTGCGGTGGCGGCGGAGGAGGAACCGGGGCGCCGGTGATGCCGGGCGGTTCTGCACCCTCGTCGTCCGGCGCGCTCTCGGGCGTGGTGACCGACGACGCGTCGCCGGTGCCCTCGCCGCTGGCCGGGGCCACCGTCTCGCTGTTCACGGCGAACACGCCGCTTGCGGGGCTGGCACCGCTGGCATCCGCCACCACGGCCCCGAACGGCGCGTGGAGCATCGCGTCGGGTCCGGCGCCTGGGACCTACCTGCTGCAGATCGCGCCGGCGGATGCGAGCCACGCCGCGCAGCACCGGAGCGTGACGCTCGCCGCGGGAGCGAATGCTCTCGGCGGCACGCAGTTGACGATGCTCTCCGCGACGGAGCAGCAGTGCATCGCGCTCTTCAATCAGAAGCGTGTGTCTCTTGGTGTGCCCGTGCTGCCGGTCGACAATGCCGCAATGATCGCCGCCCGCGCGGAAGCGCAGGCGGTCAGTGCTTGGGGCGGGATCGGTCAGTTCGTGGATCCTACGCCGGTGGTTTACGCTAATGCGAACGGCGTTGGCAGCATTGCGTCGCCGGACGCAGACTCCGGCGGCGCCGACTGCGCGATGGCGGCCGGTAACTTTTTGAATCCCACCTGGAACAACGTGCTCAATAGCCTCTATGTCGTCAACGCTAATGCGCGCGCGGTTTGGATGGGATTCGCGCTAGCTATTCAACCTCTGCCTGGCTTTCCAAGCAACATGGATTATGCCGCAGCAGTCGTGATCTACCCATAGGTACTCGATACAGTAGTAGTGTCAGACCAAACGAATGCGCTCGCGGGGTGCAGCCCGCTTTCGGGAGTCACGAAGAGTCGATCTTTCGCCGAAGCCTCGCCTCTACTCGCGTGGAACTGTGTCGGAAACGGTCCCTGGGTTGTTAGCGGCCAGCGAATGGCGCAAGACGCCCCTTCCGCCTATTAGGCTCCGCCGCCGCACGCGGGATAAAGGGTCGCCGTCACTGTGATATAGACTTGCGTGCTACCGGGAAGACTCCTCGCTTGATCAACCAATGTATTCCACGAATTGGTATCGGTAACTACGCCAGGCGGGGTGAGATTGCCCGGGCTGAAGGCACTCTGAAACGGCGGTCCGAGCACGATGATGGGCGAAAAGCTGAAACCTGCATCAGAGGACGCGCTACCTTCGGAGGGTATTTGCGAAGCGAGTATGGGTCTGGTTTGGTGCGTTGCGATCATAGTAACGCATGAACCGCCCGTGTTGGTATTAGCTACGGCCGTGAGAGAGAGATTCGCAGGGGAAGGCGTCGTGCTCGGCAACGGGGGGTCGACTTTCACCCATTCCGTCCCTGCCTGTCCGCCGTCCCCCTTAATAGCGAACGAGCAAGTTACGGCGCTTGTATTTTTCATGCTCGCGTTCGGCGTCACCGTAACGATCAGCGAGCCGTTCGGTCCGGGGGTTGTCGCCGTCACCGTTGCCGCCACCGTGCCCGCGGCCACACCCTGACCCGTTCCCACGATGCACTGGGGCGAGACCGTGAAGCTCCCGCGGTACCACTGCTGCGAGAT
Organism: bacterium; assembly: GCA_004297985.1. Lineage (GTDB taxonomy): Bacteria > Vulcanimicrobiota > Vulcanimicrobiia > Vulcanimicrobiales > SCRA01 > SCRA01. The sequence continues at coordinate 18,156 of SCRA01000004.1, forward strand.
CGTGAACGTCTGCGCGGGCGCCGTGGGGGAGGCGAACGTGAGCGGCGGACCCGCAATCAGCGGACTTGGCGGCGGCGTGAAGGTTCCCACGACCACCGTGAAGCCGCTGGGGGAGACGCCGGGAAGCAGGTCGCTGGTAACATCGTCGTCGCCGGTGACCAGATGCAGCTCGGTCACGCGGTTCCCGCCGTCGACGCCGGGATATCCGAGGTTCTCGGTCACCGGTACGTTCGCATGCGCTTGGAAGATCGGCTCGCTGAAAGCGTTGACCGCCATCGGCGCGGCGGTGAACGACGAGACGTTTGGAAGGGGATCGCCGGAGCGGGCCGCCGTCGCGCCCGGCGCCGCGTAGGTGTAACGCTGCAGCGTATGCGCGGCGGCGTCGTAGCGGTAGGTCCAGAAGAAGGGCGTTCCGTGGCCGTCGCGGGTGAAGAAGTCGACTTCATGGCCGTCGCCGTTCGCGGCGCCCAGCACGTCGCTCGGGGGCACGAAGACCGCCAGCGCCGAGGCAGCCTCGGCGTCCCAGCGCTCGTCGAGGTCCTCGGCCATCGCGTACGCGTGCCGGTGGAGCGCGAACGATGCGGCTGCGGCGAGCGTGTGGTACAGCAGGAGCACCAGCCCCGCAGCGACGGCCGCCATGATGCCGGCCGCGATCAGCACCTCGAGCAGCGTGAAGCCAGCCGTCCGCCTCATAGCCAGCCAATGCCCCGCGCCCGCGCTACGGCGACACGCTCGCTGGTGGTTTCGCCCAGTGAACGGTGTTGACGCCACCTAGGGGCGGCGATACTATGACGTTGTTCCCACGGCCCGAGGCAAATCCGTCGGACGATCCGACCGGTGCCGTGGTTCTTGCACAGAGTAAGGGGGCGTCTACGAATACCATCGTCGTGATCGGCGCCGGCACGATGGGTGCGGGCATTGCCGCGTCCGCATCGGCGGTCGGCTGCGAAGTCTACCTCGTCGAGCCGGCGGCCGCCGCGCGTGAGCGCGCCGCGGCGGGCCTCACCAAAACGCTCGGGCGTCTTCTTCCCGATGCGGCGACGGCCGAAGCCGCGTTCGGGCGCATCCATCTCGTCGAGTCCGTCGCAAAGGCAAGCCCCGCAGACCTCTACCTCGAGGCCGTCCCGGAGGTTCTCGACCTCAAGCGCACGGTCTTCGCGGAGCTAGACCGCGTGGCACCCGCCGACGCGCTGCTCGCAACCAATACCTCGTCGCTAGCGGTAGGCGAGATCGCGCGTCCGACCGGGCGCGCGCAGAATGTGGTGGGCATTCATTTCTTCAATCCGCCCGCCGTGATGAAGCTGGTGGAGGTGGTGCGCGCCGAGCAGAGCTCCGACGAGAGCGTGCGCCGTGCCGTCGAGTTCGTCGAACGGCTGGGCAAGACGCCGGTGGTCGTGCGCGACACGCCGGGCTTCGTCGTCAACCGCGTCGCGCGACCCTATTACTTAGAGGCGCTGCGCGCCATCGACGCCGGTGCCGCCGACGCCGAGGGCGTGGACGCCGTGCTGGAAGGATTGGGCTTCAAGATGGGCCCCTGCCGTTTGATGGATCTCATCGGCCTCGACGTCAATCTCGCTACGACGCGCAGCGTCTACGAGGCGACGCACGTGGAGCGCCTCCGCCCTTCGCCGCTGCAGGAGCGTATGGTCGCGGAGGGCCGCCTCGGACGCAAGTCGTCCCGCGGGTTCTACGACTATGGCGCCTAAGGGACGCGTGGTCGTCTTCGGCCGCGGGCCGGTCGCGGACGACATCCTCCACGCCGCGCAGGGCGCGGGTTACCGCGCCATCGTGCTCAAGGACCTCCGCGCCATCGAGCGCGAGGTTCCCGAGGCAACGATCGCCGTGGAGGCCTGCGTCGCCGATCACTTCCGTAAGCAGGAGGCACTCGAAGCCATCGGCAACGCGCTCCAGCCGCATGCGCTGCTCTTGGCGGACGCCCTTCCCGCGACCGTCGCCGAGTGCGCCACGTGGACGGGGCAACCGCGCCTGTGCGTGGGCTACGGCGTGGTGGGCCATTTGGCGGATCAGCGCGTGGTGGAGCTGACACGCGGCCCCGCGACCAACGACGAGGCGATGGAGAAGGCACGCGCCTTCTTCGCCGACCTGGGGCGCGAGACGCGCGAAGTTGGCGATCGCCCGGGCCTGATCTCCGGACGCACGATCGCGGCGCTGGCGAACGAAGCAGCGTGGGCGGTGACCCACGGCGTGGCCTCCGCCGACGACGTCGATCGCGCCATGCAGCTCGGCACGAACTATCCGCGCGGGCCGCTGGCGTGGGCCCGAGAGATCGGCGTCGAGCGCATCGTCGCCATCCTCGAGAACATGCGCCGCCACGAGGGCGAGGCCTACGAGCCTGCGCCCCTACTCTTGGAGATGGCGGGCAAGCGCAAGGAGGCGGTGCCCCGGTGAGCATTATCAAGGACGCGGTCATCGTCGACGGGCTGCGTACGCCGATCGGCCGCTACGGCGGAGCGCTCGCCGCCGTGCGCCCCGACGACCTCGCCGCCCGCGCCATTGCCGCGCTGGTGGAGCGCACGCACCTCGACGCCGCCACCGTCGACGACGTCTACTTCGGGGCCGCCAACCAAGCCGGAGAGGATAACCGCAACGTCGCGCGCATGGCCCTGCTGCTCGCCGGTCTGCCCATCGAGGTCCCCGGCGCCACCATCAACCGCCTCTGCGGCAGCGGGATGCAGGCACTGAACTCCGCCGCGATGGCCATTCAGACGGGCGTCGCCGCCACCATCATCGCCGGCGGCGTCGAGTCGATGTCGCGCGCTCCCTACGTGATGCTCAAGCCGGAGGCGGCCTACGGCCGCGCCCCCGATCTCTACGACACGACGCTGGGCTGGCGCATGGTTAACCCCGAGATGCCCGAGCGTTGGACGATCTCGCTGGGTCAGACCGCGGAAGTCGTTGCCGAGAAGTACGCCATCTCGCGCGAGGATCAGGATCACTTCGCCTACGAGAGCCAGCGCAAGGCGAAGGCGGCCCAAGACGCCGGGCGCTTCGATGCGGAGATCGTTCCCGTCACGGTGCGCGTGCGCAAGGGGGAGAGCGTCGTCGAGCGTGACGAGCACCCGCGTCCGGAGACCACGCTCGAGTCACTGGCCAAGCTCAAGCCGGTCTTCAAGGCGGGCGGTACGGTAACCGCCGGCAACTCGTCGGGCATCAACGACGGCGCCTGCGCCCTCTTGCTGATGGAAGGGGAGCGCGCGCGCGCCGCCGGACTTCGTCCGCTTGGCCGCTACGTGGCCGGTGCGGCCGCCGGCGTCGATCCCTCCGAGATGGGCATGGGCGTGGTGCCCGCGACGCGCAAAGCGCTCGCGCTGGCGGGGCTCACCGTCGACGACGTCGATCTCTTCGAGATCAACGAGGCCTTTGCGTCGCAGTCGGTGGCCAGCGTGCGCCAACTGGGTATCGATCCAGGGAAGGTCAACGTCAACGGCGGCGCGATCGCGCTCGGCCATCCGTTGGGCTGCAGCGGGGCGCGCCTGGCGGCGACGTTGCTGCACGAGATGACACGGCGCAAGGTGCGCTACGGCTTGGCCGCGATGTGTATCGGCGTCGGCCAAGGCATCGCTACCGTCTTCGAGAGAGAATCCTGATATGACGAGCATGACCACGCTGCGCACGACGCAGCTGCTGATCGGTGGAGCCTGGGTGGATGCGCAGGACGGCGCCACGTATGCCGACCGCAATCCCGCCACGGGAGCTCCGCTGGCCAACGTTGCGGCCGCCTCGCGCTCCGACGTGGAGCGGGCGATCGCGGCGGCGCGCCACGCCTTCGACACGGGAGTCTGGACGAAGATCCCGCCGGCCAAGCGGGCGCGCATCCTCACCAAGATCGCGCAGTTGCTCGCCGAGCGCGCGAGCGAGATCGCCGAGCTCGAAGTCGCGGACAACGGCAAGCCGATCTGGGTGGCTAAGGGCGAAGTCAACGCGCTCATCGAGACCTTCGAGTTCTATGCCGGCGCGGTCACGAAGCTTTACGGCCGCACGATCCCCGGCCCCACCTCCGCTTACCTCACCTACACGCTCAAGGAGCCGGTAGGCGTGGTGGGCGCGATCGTGCCGTGGAACTTCCCGCTGCTGCTGGCAAGCTGGAAAGTCGCGCCGGCGCTGGCCGCGGGCTGCACGATGGTGCTCAAGCCCGCGCCTTCTACTCCGCTCACCGCGATCGAGCTGGGGAAGATCGCCCTGGAGGCCGGGCTCCCCGAGGGCGTGCTGAACATCGTCACGGGGCCCAATCCGGAGACGGGGAAGGCGATCGTCCAGAGCCCGCTGGTCGACAAGATCTCGTTCACGGGATCGACGGCTACCGGCGCGTGGATCGCCGCCGAGGCGGCCAAGAGCATCAAGCGCGTGACGCTGGAGCTGGGCGGGAAGTCGCCTTCGGTGGTCTTCGACGATGCCGACGTGGACGCCGCCGTGGCCGCGGCCCTCTACGGCATCTTCTATAATGCCGGGCAGACCTGCGAGGCACGCTCGCGCGTGCTCGTTCAGGAGCGCGTCTACGATGCCTTCCTGGAGAAGTTCGCCGCCAAGGCGGCCAAGCTCGTCGTGGGCAATCCCATGGAGAAGACGACGCACGTCGGTGCGATCACCCTCCCCGAGCAGTTCGCAAAGATCGAGCGCTACGTGGCGCAGGGCAAGGCGGAGGCGAGGCTGGTCATGGGCGGCGAGCGCGCCTCCGTCGCCGGCTGCGACGGCGGCGACTTCTTCGCGCCAACGGTCTTCGAGGCTGACCCGCGGGCCACGATCGCGCGGGAGGAGATCTTCGGCCCCGTAGCCGTGGTGACGCGTTTCTCGAGCGACGACGAGGCGGTGGCGCTGGCCAACGACTCCGACTACGGTCTGGCCGCCAGCGTCTGGACCAAGGATATCGGGCGTGCGGGGCGCATCGCGGGGCGTATCCGCAGCGGTACCGTGGCGATCAACACGCCCTTCAGCGTCTTTCCCGGCGTGCCGTTCGGCGGCTACAAACAGTCGGGCTATGGACGCGAGCTGGGCATCGAGGCGCTGGACCTCTACACCGAGACCAAGGCAATCGTGACGTACGTGGGCGAGAAGGCGGTGGACGTCTTCCGCGTGTAACCACCAGATTTACCGGAGTAGCACCGCAGCGAGGACGACGATGGCGAGAATTGCGACGTTCGACGACTGGATGGATCTGCTCGGCGAGTGGCAGCACGACATCGGTTTGGACACGACCCTCGTCGACCGCTACCTGCCGAACTACACGCTGCAAGAGAAGTTCGCCGACCTCCCTAGCGAGGAGATCACCTTCGGCGACTTCGCCGGCGAGCGTAAGTGGGAGCGGCTGACGCAGATCCCCGACCAGCGCATCCGCGACGCGCTGATGAACATGATCGTCTATCAGGGTGATACCGAGTTCGCCTCCAACGAGCAGCAGCGTTTTCTGGTTCACAATGCTCCTTCGGAATACGATCTCGCGGCGCTGGTACGCATCATGATGGAGGAGACGCGCCACGGCTTCCAGATGTGCTACCTGCTGATCAAGCACTTCGGCGAAGACGGCAAGATCGAGGCACAGAAGCTGCTGGAGCGGCGCGCCTTCGGCCAGCGCAACCGCTTGCTCAACGCCTTCAACAACGACGTCACCCATTGGCTGGACTTCTTCACCTACACCAACTTCATGGACCGCGACGGGAAGTATCAGCTCACCATGCTCTCGCACTCCGCCTTCGCCCCGCTGGCGCGCTCGACGCGCGCCATGCTGCAAGAGGAGTCGTTCCACATGGGCACCGGCATCACGGGGCTCAAGCGCATCGCGGCGGCGGGCGTCATTCCTATCGCGCTTCAGCAGAAGTACTACAACAAATGGATCTCGGGATCGCTCGATCTCTTCGGGACCGACCACAGCTCCAGCGCCAGTTGGGCTTACGCCTACGGCATCAAAGGGCGGCCCGACGAGGACAAGACCGATGAGCCGGTGGACCGCGAGCATCTCAACGAACGGGCGCGCGATCAATACTACGACGAAGTGACGCGCACCGTTGAGATGGTCAACCAGGCGTGCAAGGGCGAAGAGCGGCTCTACGTCCCGGACATCCGCTTCAACCGCGCCATTGGAGATTTCAAAGGGCAGCGCTGGTCGGTGGACGGCCGTCTGCTCTCCGAGAGCGAGTACGCGGCGCATCTGCGCGAGGTGCTGCCCGGCGAGGAAGACGAACGGCTCTTGACCGCGTACTTCAAGCATCCCGAGTGGATACTCCCCAAGGGGCGAATCGTTCCCAACTGACTGCCGGCGCACGGCGCAAGGAAAGCAAAGCGATGGCTACCGAGATGCAGGCTCAACAAACACCGTTCGGCCGCGAGAGCCGCCCGTTCGACGGGAAGCGGGTCATCAACTACGGCACGTTCGGCCATGTGGCCGTCATCGAAATGTGCGACCCGCCGGCCAATACCTATACGCACGAGATGATGCGCCAGCTCGACGAAGCCGTGCTCGACGCGCGCTTCGACAACGAGGTGGAGGTCATCGTCATTACCGGGGCTGGTGAGAAGTTCTTCTCGGCCGGTGCCAACATCGGCATGCTGAACTCGGTGACGCCGGAGTTCAAATACTATTTCTGCCTCCACGCCAACGAGACGCTGAGCCGCCTGGAGCAGACGCCGAAGCTGGTGGTCGCGGCGCTCAACGGTCATTGCGTCGGCGGCGGGCTCGAGATCGCCATGGCCTGCGACCTGCGCATCGCGCGGAAAGATGCCGGCAAGATCGGCCTCCCCGAGGTGGCGCTGGGCGTACTCCCCGGCACCGGCGGTACGCAGCGTCTGGCTCGATTGGTGGGTAAGGCGCGTGCCCTCGAGCTGCTCGTCAGCGGGCGGACGTTCAGCTTCGAGCAGGCGCAGGACTACGGCATCGTCAACGAGATCTACGAAGGAGACGCAGCCTCGTTCCGCGAGCAGATCCTCGATTACGCCAAGCAGTTTACTTCGCCCAATAAGGCGCCGATGGCCGTCGGCCACATCAAGCGCGCCGTGCAGAGCGGCGCGGAGCTCACGCTCGAGGCGGGTCTTACGCTGGAACGCGAGCTGCAGTCCCTGCTCTTCAAGAGCCAGGACGCCAAGGAAGGCATCGCCGCCTATAACGAGAAACGGCGGGCCAAGTTCACCGGGAAGTAACCGCTCCCTGGGAACGTCTTCGGGAGGACGGCATGGACTTCAACCAGACGGTCCTCGTTGTGTTTCTCGTTGGCTCCGTCTTGATCGTCGCGGCGATGATCGGCGTCGCGGCCACCACTCGCGGCGCGCCGCAGCCGCAATCGCAGGTCCAACCGCGCGGCTATGCGCTGAGGGCGCGCTGGTTCTGGGCGCTGGGGGCTGCCACCGCTCTAGCCTTGCTGATCTCCCTCCCGTTCGTCCCCTACCCCTCGAGCGCCCAGTTGGCGGGAGCGCAGCACGTGAAAGTCACGGCCCAACAATACGGCTTCGTGCTGCCGGCGACCATCCCAGCACGGACGCCGATCATCTTCGACGTCACGGCGCTCGACGTCAATCATGGTTTCGGTATCTACGGGCCCGACAATCGTCTGATCGGTCAAGTGCAGGCGATGCCGGATTACGTCAATCACCTGCCGTTTACGTTCAGCAAACCGGGCCGCTACACGGTGCGATGTCTGGAGTACTGCGGCGTTGGTCACGCCTACATGCAAGGCGCTTTCGAGGTAAAGTGATGAGCGAACCGGCGCTGCGGGAAGATGCGGCGGCGAGCCGCGTGATGTGGATCTATATGCTCACCGGCATCGCCATCTTCGCGTTGATGGCGCTGTTGGGGCTGACGATGCGGATGGGGCAGGCGAAATGGATCGCGCTCGATCCTACGATGTTCTATGCGATCATGACGCTTCATGGCGCGGGCATGATCACCGCGATGGCGCTCTGCGGCATGGGCGGCCTGTGGTATCTCATGAACCGGGAGCGCGCGCTCAGTACGCTCGTCGCCTACTGGGCGTATGCGCTCATGGTGGCCGGCGTCGTTGCCGTTCTCTTGAGCGTCTTTCCCGGGAAGTTCGGCGCCGGTTGGACGTTTCTCTACCCCTTACCGTTCGTCGGGGCGGCGTGGCCCTCGTGGGCAACGGGGCTCTTCCTGCTCGGCATCGCGCTGGTCAATATCGGCTGGATCGTCTGGTGCACGCAGATGTTCGGCTGCGTCGTCGCAAAATACGGCGGCATCCGCGGCGCGCTGGCGTGGGATCTCGTCTTCCATCCCAAGCAATTCGCGGCATCGGGGCGCCATGAGCCTCCGCCGCAGGCGTTCGCGGCGCTCGTCGCGGCCGTCGACGGTCTACTGGCCGGTGCGGCGGGCATGCTCGTCGGCATCGCGCTGATCGTGCATTGGCTCTCGCCCTCGATCCCGCTCGACCCGCTCTGGGCGAAGAACCTGACGTACTTCTTCGGCCATACGTTTGCCAATCTGACCATCTACATGGCGATCGCGCTGGTCTACGTGGGTCTTCCGCGGTACGCGAACCGCGAGTGGCACACCTCGCAGGTTCTGGCGGTAGCATGGTGGGGGACGCTGCTCTTCGTGGCGTTCGCGTACTTCCACCACCTGTACATGGACTTCGTGCAGCCGCGGCCGGTACAGTACATCGGCGAAGTCGTCTCCTACTTGGCGGCCTTTCCGCCGGCGGTCGTTACCGTCTTCGGCGGCGCGCTCTTGATCTTCCGCTCGCAGTTGCGTTGGACGATGGGCTCGATGTTCATGTTCGCCGGCATGGCGGGTTGGATCGTGGGCGGCTTCGGCGCCGTCATCGACGCGACGATCGACATCAACTCGACGCTGCACAACACGCTCTGGGTACCGGCGCACTTCCACACGTACCTGCTGGAAGGCGTCGTGCTCTTCGTGCTGGGCTGGATCTTCCACCAGCTCGAGGAGCGCAGCTCCGCGCAGTCTTCTCCGCTCATGCGCTGGCTGGTGGCGCTGGGCGTCTTCGGCGGCGGTGCGATCTTCTTGCTCGCGTTCTACGTGGCGGGAGCCGACGGCGTTCCGCGGCGCTACGCCACGCAGCCGCCGCCGGGGCCGGAGATCTCCGCGTGGGCCTCGATAGGCATCATCATCCTGTTGATCGGCTTCCTCATCTGCCTGGTCGAGGCGGTGCGGTTGGCGCGCCTGCGGCGGGCGGTCGCTCCGTGATGACCGCGTCGCGGCGCACGCTCGTGATCGCGCTGCTGGCGGCAGCATGCGTTGTCGCCTCCGTTGTTCCGCCAATCGAGTCCTCGTCGATACGCCTGGACGTGCAGACGCATCACCTAGCGCACGCCGTGATCATCGCGCTCGGCCTCGCGCTGGGCCTGGTGATCGCCTCGGGGCGTCCGGTACGCGAGGAGCAGCCGGCGTGGCTGCTGGCCGCCCTCGCCTCGCCGCTGCTGGCGATGCTCTTGATGATTCCCGCCACCTACGATTTCACCGAGACGCATCCCGTGCTCCACGCGCTCGACCACCTGGTCTTCGCCGCGCTGAGCCTCCTGACGGCCTACGGGGGGGAGCACTACCTGCGTGGCGTGGGCTGGGCCGCGGCGATCGCACTGGAACTGATGGCGGTGGGCGCCGCCTTCGGCTACGGCATCATCCTGACGCGCTGACGTCGCCGAGCGTAGGCGGCGCGGCGCGATAGATGCGTTCGAAGAAGCGTGTGGCTCGCGGCAGCAGGAGGCGGTAGTAGTCGGTGAAGGTCGCGACGGCTTCGGCGCGCGGCCACCCGGCGGGAACGACATGGTCTGGAAGCCCCGGATCGAGGTAGAGGAACTTGCGGTAGTCGTGAACCAGCCACTCACGCTCCACGAAGCAAGCGTTCTCCGCCAGCGGCGGGCTCGCCGCACGCGCGCGCTCCAGACAGGGGCGATACTCCGCAACGAACGCGCGGTAGGCTTGTTCGATTCCGGGAAGGTCCCAACAGCGTGCTGCCAAGGCGCGGTCGTCGTGCGGCCCCACATTCTCGGCCACGAAGGCATCGACGTGCTCCGAGACGCCGAGCGCCGCGGCGACGTCGCGGAACGGCTGGCAGACGTCGTGCGGGGCGAGCCACGTCGAGGGTGAGAGCATCGCGCAGCCCAGGAAGATCAGCTCTTTGCGGAGGCGGTCGCGCAGGCTGCGCCGGCGCTCGGGGATGCGGTAGGTGACGATCCGCCAGCGCCCGTCCCACGCCGCGCTGCGGTCGTGATAGATGCGCGGACTGGCTTGATCGATGATGCGACGGCCGTGCTCGGTAAGCGAGTAGTACGCCTTATTGCCCACCCGGCGTGCTTTGAGCCAGCCCTGGCGCGCCATGCGCGAGACGGCGGCGCGCACGGCCTGCTCCGAGAGGCCGAACTCTCCCATGAGCCGGTTCAGGCTGCCGATCCAAATTTCTCCGCCGTAGTTGCGGATGACGTCGCCGAAGAGGGTGAAGATGAAGGACCGGGGGCGTGTGATCTGCCGGAGTTTCATCGCTAGCGGCTAACTGTTCCGCGAAGATGGGCATGCTCCCGCCGCACTCGCCGCGCCGCTCACGGTTCCCCTCTCCCAAGGAACGACGTGTCTCCGCGCTCGGGCGTCCGTTGCCGCGTGCGGTCACCTGGCTGCTTTTAGCCGCCGGAATGGCCGTGGCGGCTGCGCTGGTGCTGCCGGAACCGTGGCGTACGTGGGTGATCGGTGCGGCCGTAGCCGTCTTCGGGCTGGTAACCGTCTGGCGATTGAGCGGGGCCTTTCCCGGGAGTCGCGGGCGGTGACGCTGATTGCGGCGGCTGCGCTGACCGCCGTGCTGCTGGCGCGGGCACCCTCCGTGGATGCCGCGGTGCAGCGCACGCTCAGCGAACCGGCGCTGGCGGGCGCGCATGTCGGAGTGGCCGTCGTCGACCCGCACGACGGGGCCCTGCTCTACGGACACGATGTGGACGGCGAATACCTTCCCGCATCGACGTTGAAGCTGTTGACCAGCGCGACGGCGCTTGCCGTACTGGGTCCCGACGCGCGCCCGCGTACCCAGCTCGTGTACGACGGCGAGACGCTCGCGCTGATCGGCGGGGGGGACCCGTTGTTGGCGGAGCGCGATCTCGATGCCGCGGCCTCCGCCGTGGCGGCGGCGGGCGTCACGGAGGTGCATCGGCTGGCGGTCGATCAATCGTACTACGCGGGTCCCGTCTATCCCGCGGGCTGGTCGTGGGACGACTTGGCTGCGTACTTCGCGCCGCCCGTCACGGCGCTCTCGCTCGAGGAGAACGCGCTCGACGTCGACATCGCGCCAGGTTCGGCCGTCGGCGATCCGGCAGACGTGCGCGTGGAGGAGGCGTACGCCGGTACGCTCTATGCGAACGCCGCGGCCACCGGCGTCGCCGGATCGCCGGCGACAGCGGATTGCATGCTGGTGCAGTCGGCAAGCGCCGTGCGCATTGCCGGGAGCGTACCGCTCGGAAGCGCGGTGATCCAGCAAGGGTGCGCCGTCCTCGATCCCTCAACGTTCGCGGCGGCCGTCCTTACGGGATCGCTGAAGGCGCGCGGCGTGCAGGTTGACGCGATCGCGGATGCCGCGGCCGCTCCCGCCGGAGCACGCACGCTCTGGGCGCATGACGGTGCGAGCGTCGCGGAGCTGATCGCGAAGATGCTGGCGCCCTCGGACAACTTCATCGCCGACGAGCTCTGCCGTTGGATCGCGAAGCGTCGTGACCCCACCGGCTCGTTCGTGGCGTGTGCCCGCGCGCAGAGTGCCTACGCCGCATCGCTGGGCATCGATCCGCACACGCTCTCGCTGCACGACGGCAGCGGTCTCTCGCGTTACGATCTGCTCACGCCGCGCGATCTCGGGCTGCTGCTGGCGGCGATCGCGCGCGGCCCCGATGCCGCCGTCGTGCGCGGGGCCCTGCCGCGTCCAGGGCGCGAGGGCACGCTCGCTCATCGATTCGAACACTCGCCTGCCGCGGCACGGATAGCAGCCAAGACCGGCAGCATGGACCACGTCGACGACCTCGCCGGCTATGTTCAGACGGCAGATCGCGGCGAGCTGGCCTTTGTTGTCTTGGTCCAGGGTTTCGCGAACGAGCGGGATCGCATGGCGGTCCGCCTAGCCGCCGAGCGCATCGTCGAGGCGATCGCCGCTCTGTAGGGGGAGCGGCGGCTCGATAGTTGACGATTTTCCGGTGAATACGATATATTGCATATATGGCAGAAACGAAAGGCGCCATCGCTCCACTGTCTCGCGCATCGCTGCGGGACCGCGTCTACGGCATGCTGCAGGAGGCGATCGTCGCCGGTGAGCTGGTGCCCGGCGCCCGGCTGCTCGATCAAGAATTGGCGGCCCGGTTCGGCGTGAGCCGGACGCCCGTTCGCGAGGCCTTGCAGCGGCTTGAGGACAAGGGACTCGTCGAGAGCGCCCCCGGCGCATACACGCGGGTGGCTCCGCTCGATGCTCGGGAGGCGCGCGACGCCTTCCCCGTGGTTGCCGCGCTCCACGGCCTCGCAGCAAGATTGGCGCATGGGCGCGTGACCGAGAGCCATCGCATGCGCATGCGCGAGGCGAACCGGGCGTTCTCCCTTGCGCTGCGCAAGCGCGACGCGAGCGCCGCCATCCGCGCCGACGACGCCTTCCACGACGTGCTGATCGAAGCGTCGGAGAACGCCGAGATCAAGCGCACGCTCGAGCGGCTCATGCCGAGAGTGCGCCGCCTGGAGTACGCGCAGTTCGGGCTCCTGGGACGCCGCGAGTCCGTCGAAGAGCACGACCACATCCTTGCGGCATGCCGCCAGGGCACCGCACAAGCGCTGCAGGGGCTCGTCGAGCAGAACTGGCTCAGCCTCGGAAAGCTCTTGATCCGTTCGTTCAAGGAGACCGATGATGCCAACCTTAGCGCATGAGCGCGTCGATGAGGTACACGATCCCGCGACCCTCGAGTGGGCCCGCACGACGATCGAGCGCGCGCTTTCGCCGCGCATGATCCAGCACGAGGTTATCGCCGCCGTCGAGCGCAATGCCATCTGGCGCGGTGAGGAGTGCGTGAACCTCCTAGCGCCCGAGGCGCCGATGAGTCCCACGGTGCGCGCCCTCCTCTCCTCGGAAGTGGGACAGCGCGCCGCTGAAGGGCACATCGGGCCCAACAACCGCTGGTTTGCCGGCACGCGCTACATCGACGAGATCGAAGCGCTCTGTATGGAGCTGCTCAAGAAAGTCTTCCGCGCGCGGTACGCGGACCATCGTCTGGTCGCAAGCATGATCGGCAATATGGCCGTCTACGCCACGCTGACGCGGCCCGGCGAGACGATCATGAGCCTCAGCCAGCCGTTCGGCGGTCACTCCAGCAATCGTCACGACGGACCGGCGGGCATCCGAGGACTGCGTATCGAGGACGTCCCCTTCGATCCCGTGGAGCTGGAGGTCGACGTCGAAGCGTTCGCGCGTAAGGCGCGCGCCGTGCGCCCGACGCTCGTGGCACTGGGCGCTTCGATGACGCTCTTCCCGCTGCCGGTGAGGCAGATGGCCGAGATCGTCGCGGAGTGGGGCGGGCGCCTCTACTTCGACGGCGCCCATCAGATGGGGTTGATCGGCGGCGACCAGTTCCAAGATCCATTGCGCGAAGGCGCCTGTGTGATGACGGGATCGGCCGGCAAGACGTTCAGCGGCCCGCAGAGCGGTATGATCGTGTGGAACGATCCCAAGCTCACCAAGCCTCTCACCGATGCCATCTTCCCTGCTCTTGCCGCGACGCATCAGGTCAATCGCGTGGCGGCGCTGGCCGCGGCGGCGGCCGAGTTCCTCGCGTTCGGGCACGACTATATGGCGCAGATCGTCGCCAACGCGCAGGTGCTCGCGAAGGCGTTGAATGAGCGCGGCATCTCCATGCTCGGCGCGCGCAAAGGCTTCACGCGCACCCATCAGGCGATCGCGGACGTTCGATCCTTTGGCGGCGGTCTTGCGGCAGCGCAGCGCCTCGCCGAAGCCAACATCATCACGAACAAGAACCTGATTCCCGGCGACGAGGCCGCGGACTGGAATACACCCGGCGGCCTGCGTATCGGCACCACGGAGGTCACACGCTGGGGGATGAAGGAGCGGGAGATGGAGGCGATCGCCGACCTGATCCACGGGGTCTTGGTCGCCAAGCGCGATCCCGCCGACGTACGCCGCGAGGCTATCGCGCTGCGCAGGTCGTTCCCGAGGCTGCAGTACTGTTTCGACTAAAGGCGGCCGCCTTCCAGCCCGGCCCCTTGGCCGTATCGCATGGACGCTCCACGGAGGCTAGGGGGCGGCGAGCGCGGTAAAAGTGTCGCTATGACCAGACCGACGATCTTCATCGACGGTGAGTCCGGCACCACCGGCCTCCAGATCCACGCGCGATTGAGCGGCCGCGACGACGTGGAGATCGTCAGCATCGCGACGCAGCGCCGAAAAGACGAGGCCGAGCGCCGCCGCCTGCTCAACGCCGTCGACCTCGCCGTGCTCTGCCTGCCGGACGGCGCCGCACGTGAAGCCGTCGCGATGGTCCAGAACCCCGAGGTCCGCGTGCTCGACGCCAGCACCGCGCACCGCGTCGATCCCGCGTGGGTCTACGGCTTCCCCGAGATGCTCCCCGGCCAAGAAGAGCGCATCCGCCAGGCGCCGCGCGTCTCCAATCCCGGCTGCTACTCCACCGGGGCGATCGCGCTGGTGCGTCCGCTGATCGACGCGGGGATTCTCCCCCGCGAGTACCCCCTGGCGATCCACGCGATCTCCGGGTACAGCGGGGGCGGGCGCCGGCTCATCGAGGCCTTCGAGGGCTCGGGCGGCGAGCCGATCTCCGATCCCTACTATCTCTACGCGTTGGAGCTGGCGCACAAGCACGTTCCCGAGATGCGCCTTTACGGCGGTCTCGCTCACCCCCCGCTCTTCACGCCATCAGTCGGCGTCTTTCGCCAAGGCATGCTCGTCCAAGTACCGCTGCAGCTCTGGTCACTATCGCAACGCGTGACGGGGCGCGACGTCCACGCGGCGCTGGCCGCGCGCTACCAGGGGCAGCGCTTCGTGCACGTCGCCCCGCTCGAGGCTCCGCCCGCGCGGCTGACCCCGCAGAGCGTGAACGATACCAACCGCCTCGAGCTCTTCGTCTTCGAGAACGCCGCGGAGCGGCAGGTGCTGCTGGTGGCGCGCCTCGACAACCTCGGCAAGGGAGCCTCGGGGGCCGCCGCGCAGAACATCGACCTGATGCTCGGCCTCGGCGACGACGCGCGCACGTACGCGATCCGCCAAGAGGCGGAAGGCAGCCCGGTCTGACGGTCGAGTTCTGTGTGATCTACGCATGCGCTCCGTCGCGTTCGCATCCACGAGCGCGATCAGCTACCTGCTTGGCTAGGTAACCTAGGCACCTCTTGCTACTTGCAAACCCATGCGCTGTGGAGTCTGATACTCGCAGGAGGGTGTGCCTATATGAACGCTATTGACAATTCTCGTTCTAGATTCTTAACAGCGAGCGGATCTTTGCTGTTGCTTGCTGGGTGCGGCGGTGGGGCGAGATTACTCGTCCCGTCTTCGTCAGGTAGGGCACTTGCGAATAGCGATCTTGCAAAAGCAGTCGGTGATCCCGACATCTTGCAGCAAATCCTCGCACTGTCACCAGGCAAGGCTCTCACGCTTCAGGGGAAAGGTCCTTGGAGTAAGACGACTAGAATCCAGCCCCAATGCGGTAATTACCTTAGTGGCAAGCGATTGCCGCAAGCCTGCTACGGCGGAGGTGGCACGTTGTGGCAGAACCAGAACGGTTTCGCCACGGGTACCACGAACAACGGAAACACATCCTTTAGCGGCGCGAGTTACAATAGCAGCAGCGGTGCGCTTGTCGCCACGCACGGCGCTTCTGGAAGTAACAATCGATTGACGAGCGTCTCGTACACGTCGAGCGGCCAGACCGTTACGCAGAATCTCCCGGCGCAGACAATCGTTCCAGGGACGAACACGGTCAACGGGTACCAGGTCAACGTTAGTGGCTCTGCGCCGTATAACGCCACGGCGTCAGTGAATTCCGGTGCTGGACCGATTAGCGCCGCAACGCAGACGAATGGCAGTGACGCGGTCTCGACGCTTTCCGGCGGAGGTGTCACGCTAAATACGACAGTCCTCGCGGCAGGCGAATCGAGTTCAGATGCGATGTCCTACAGTAGTGCTTGGGCCCAGACCGCGTGCAACAACGTAATACTCGACTCCATAGTGGTGATGCTTGTGTTTACAGGCTGCGCAAGTGGATTCATACTGTGCGCTGGATCCGTGCTCACGGTTTTGGACGAGATGAGTCTTGTCCTAACCTTTGTCGGCGGGGCTTGCGACTCGATCTTTCAACAGTGAGAGGATAGGACCGACATGCTGTCGCTGATCCTGAATATCACCATACCGGCGCTGATCCTCGCGCTTTTCGCCTATCTCATCTATCGTGAGAGAGAAAGGCACGCCGAGCCGGCGGGGCCGATGCAGTGGACTGCTAGCGCTATTGCGGTTGCCGTTCTTTTCATGATGCTGACGATGCTGGCAGTTCGCCACCATGGTTTGAGTAGTCCGCTTGTCTACTCCGCGTGGGTCGTCGCCGGTGTTGCGCTGGCGACGCTCCTCTATCGTCTCAGCAGAGAACGAGGGTAACACTAGAACAGCGAGAGCTGAACGTTGGGCTCGAGGAACTTCGCATCGACGCCGCAGCGGCGCAGCTCGTTGACGAAGCTCTTGAAGCCGTGCTGCAGCAGGACTTTACGGGGCTGCGCCAGCTCGACGTAACGGAGCAGCGAAGGGAAGTCGGCGTGGTCGGAGAGCGGGAAGGCGGCGTCGACGCCGCCGCGGTAGCGCGCGCCGGAGTCGACGGCCCAGCCGGTGAGCATGGCGGTGCGCGGCGCCGTCATCTCCGCGAGCATGCGCGCGTTGCCCGCGCTGGGCGGGAGGATCACCACGCGCCCATCGGTGGCGCCGGCTTCGTACGGCAGATACGGCGGGAGCGCGACGCCATGCTCGATGTAGACGCGCGCCAGGCGATCGATGGCGTTATGCACCATGAGCTCGTAACCCGCACCGCCCAAAATCGCCATTGCCTCCTGCGCCTTGCCGAGCGAGTAGGCGTAGACGACGGGCGTCGCGCCGTCGTCGAGCGCCGCGTTCACCCAAGCGATCAAAGCCGCGCAGACCTCCTCGCGCGGAGGGAAGACGTAGCGCGGGCGGCCGAAGGTGCACTCCATCAGCAGCACGTCGCAACGCTCCACGGTGGCCTGCGCGCACGTCAGCGACTCGCCTAGCTTGAAGTCTCCGGTGTAGACGAAGCGGCCTTGCTCGCACTCGATCAGCAACTGGCTGGAGCCCAGGACGTGGCCCGCGGAGAAGAGCGTGAGGCGCGCGCTCGCGACGTCGAACGGCTCGCCGTAGGGATGCGTCTCCAGCGCCACGTCGTCGCCGAGGCGGCTGCGGCAGATCGCCCCGCTTTCCGGCGTCGCGATGATCAGTGCGTGGCGTCGCGCGTGGTCGCTGTGACCGTGCGAGACGTAGCAGCGCTCGCGCCCCGCGGAGGCATCGATCCAGAGGTCCAATTCGCTCGCGTAGAGCGAGCCTTTGACCAGCGAGAACACGCGAACAGACGTTCGTTTCAAAGTTGACGCTTCCCGCTAGCGAAAACAAGATAAACTTGGTATAGTAACTACACTATGGCGAGAATCTACGACAACCTGGCCGACACCTTCGGCAATACCCCGCTCGTCAAGGTCCCGCGTCTGAATGCGGGCCTCCCCGGTACCGTGCTGGTGAAGATGGAGTCCTTCAATCCCGGCGGGAGCGTCAAGGATCGCATCGGCATCTCGATGATCGAGGCCGCGGAGCGCGCCGGTCTGCTCAAGCCCGGGACCATCATCGTCGAGCCCACCAGCGGCAATACCGGCATCGCGCTGGCCTTCGTGGCGGCCGCCAAAGGCTATCCGACGGTCTTGGTCATGCCGGATACAGCGACGCTGGAACGGCGTAATCTGCTACGCGCCTACGGCGCGCAAGTGGTTCTGACGCCCGGTGCGGAGGGGATGCCCGGCGCCATCAAGCGTACCCAAGAGATCGTGGCGCGCGACCCCGCGCGCTGCTTCGTCCCCTCGCAGTTCGACAACCTCGCCAACCCCGAGGTCCACTACCGCACCACGGGCGAGGAGATTTGGCGCGACACCGACGGACGGGTCGACGTGTTGGTCTCCATCGTCGGCACGGGCGGCACGATCTCGGGCGCCGGTCAGCTCTTGAAGGAGCGTAAGTCCTCCGTGAAGGTGATCGCCGGCGAGCCGGCTACCTCGCCGGTGCTCTCCGGCGGAAAACCCGGCCCACACAAGATTCAGGGCGCCGGCGCCGGCTTCGTCCCCAAGGTGCTCGACACCAGCGTCTACGACGAGGTCATCACCGTCTCCAACGAGGATGCGATCGAGACGGCGCGCCGCGCCGCGCGCGAAGAGGGCATGCTCGTCGGCATCAGCACCGGCGGTAACATCTGGATCGCGCTGCAAGTCGCCGCGCGCAAGGAGATGACCGGCAAGACGATCGTGACGTTCGCCTGCGACACCGGTGAGCGTTACCTCTCGAACCCGGTCTTCGCGGAGCAGGAGGAGCGCCTGATCCTCCCCGAGTTCGCCGGCGTATAGCACGTTCAGGCGTCGAAGAGCGAGAGGCTCTCGGGCATCTCGCTCTCGCCGCTCTCGAGCCCCAGCAGGCGCGCGAGGTCGCGCGCGTTGTGCGCCGACTTCCCGGCATAGCAGTTGTTGAAGAAGACGAAGACGCGCTGCGCTTGCGCGGTGAGGTCGGCCACGCGCGCCGCCCACGGCGCGAGCTCTTCCACGTTATAGAGATAGTTGAACTTCTGCGCGGGGTCGGGGCCCCACCACGCGGCGCGGTTGCGCCCGTGGAAGCGCACGTAGCCGATCGCTCCGACCACCTCCGCGCTCGGCGCCATCAAGCTCTCGAAGTCGGGCTCGTCGACGTTGCACCAGCCGATGCCCAGGCGCGCCAGGAGATCGAAGGTCGCGGGCGCTTGCCACGCACGGTGACGAAACTCGGCCACCAGCGGGATTCCGTCGTAGACCTCGGCGAGCGCCTCGAGGCGGCGTTCCGCCGCGGGGCCGGGGCGAAAGGCGTGGGGGAACTGCAGCAGCACGCAGCCCAAGCGCCCACGGACGATCAGCGGCATGAGCGCCTCGCGCAGCCGCAATACCTCCTCGGAGAGCGGTTCACGCGCATCCGCAGGCACATGCGTGGCCGCCGCGGGGGCCTTGGCGGTGAAGAGGAAGCGCTCCGGCGTGCGCTGCGCCATGCGTTCGATCACTTCGGGTGGCGGAACGCGATAGTAGGTGACGTCGAGCTCGACGGCGTCGAAGCGCCGCGCGTAGTACGTCAACATCTCAGTGGGGCGCGTCTTCGGCGGATAGAAAGGCCCCACCCAATCACGGAATGAGTAACCGCAGGTCCCGATGGAGACGCCGCCAAAAGCGTTGGGTGATGGCTGATCTACACGGTGTCCCACTGATCGAAGTCTCTCGCGGCCCCCTGGTGGAATCCGTCCACCAGATCGCGGCGGCCGTCTGCAGTCCGGAAGGCGAACTCTTGTTTTCGCTCGGCACGGTCGACGTCCCCGTCTACCTGCGCAGTTCTGCCAAGCCGTTCATTTCCTCGACGGTCGTGTGCTCCGGCGCCGCCGAGCGATTCGCCTTCACCGACCAGGAAGTCGCCGTCATAACCGCTTCGCACAACGGCGAGCCGTTCCACGTCGAGGCGGTGAGCGGCATCCTGCGCAAGATCGGCCTCGATGCTTCGGCGCTGCAGTGCGGTGCCCACGAGCCGTACCACGAGCCGACGGCGCTCGCGATGCGAGAGCGTGGCGAGCGGCCGAGCGCGCTTCACAGCAACTGCTCGGGGAAGCACGCGGGCATCTTGGCGCTTGCCGTCCACCTGGGTGCCGATCCTGCGGCCTATCTCGATCCCGATCACCCCGCCCAGCGCGCGATTCTCGATGTCTGCGCAACCTTCGTCGGTCTGCGCCGTGAAGAGTTGCCGCTCGGCGTCGATGGTTGCGGGATCCCCGTCTTTGCGACGCCGTTGCGCAGCGCTGCGATGGCCTTCGCGCGCTTGGCCACGGGGCGTGGCCTCCCTGCCGACTTGGCACGGAGCGCGGCGCGCGTCTATGGCGCGATGACGGCGTACCCCGAGTACGTCGCCGGCACTGCGCGCTTCGATACCGACTTCATGCGCGCCGCGGGTGGCCGTGCCGCGAGTAAGGCCGGCGCCGAAGGCGTGATGTGCGTCGCCCATCGGACGCGCGGTCTGGGCTTGGTGCTCAAGGTGGTCGACGGCGCCAAGCGCGCAGTTGATCCCGCCGCCGTAGCACTCCTGGAGCACTTCGGCTTTCTCGAAGGGGTCGAGCGTGGGCCATTACTCTCCCATCGCCGCCTCGATATGACCAACGTAGCGGGGCGGGTCATCGGGGCGATCTCCGCGAATGAGAGCCTCCTCGACCGGGAGTCGCCGCTCTCGACGCCGCTCTCTTAGAAACCCGGGCCGAGTGGCCCGGAAGGTTCAGAGGAACGGGGCCCCACGAGCATCGCGATGCGAGTGGGAAACGGCCCTTGCCGTGGGGGGAAAACGTGATTCGGGACTATCTGGGCGCGTTGCGAGAACGCGTCGTGATCTTCGATGGCGCCATGGGTACGCAGCTCATGGACCTCAATCTCAGCGCGCAGGATTTCGGCGGCGAGCGCTATCACGGTTGTAACGAGGCGCTCGTGTTGACGCGCCCCGACGTGGTCGAGCAGATCCATCGCTCGTATCTCGAGGCCGGGGCCGACGCGGTGGAGACGGATTCGTTCACCGCCAGCAGGCTGAAGCTGGACGAGTACGCGCTCGGTGAGCGCACGGTCGAGATCAACCAGGCGGCGGCGCAGATCGCGCGGCGCGCCTGCGACGAGTTCGAGGCCCGCGACGGGCGCCCGCGCTTCGTGGCCGGCTCGCTCGGGCCCACGGGCTTTCTCGTCTCCTCGAGCGATCCCACGCTCTCGAAGATCACGTACGACCAGTTGCGCGATATTTACGGCGAGCAGGCTCGCGCCCTGGTGGAAGGCGGTGCCGATCTGCTGCTGATCGAGACCTCGCAGGACGTGCTCGAGGTCAAGGCGGCGATTGCCGGCATCGTGCGCGAATTTCGCAACGGCTTGCGTCGCGTGCCGATTCAGGCGCAGGTGACGCTCGACGTCACGGGCCGCATGCTGTTGGGCACCGACATTCGTGCCGTGCGCGCGACGCTGGAGGCGCTGCCGATCGACGTCATCGGGCTCAACTGCTCCACCGGGCCGACGCACATGCGCGACCCCGTCCGCTACCTCTCCGAGAGCGCCCGCTGCTTCATCGCGGTCATCCCCAACGCCGGACTGCCGCAGATGGGGGCGCAGGGGCAGACGATCTACCCGGAGGCACCCGACGAGATGGCCGCCGAGCTGCGTGCCTTCGTGCGCGACTTCGGCGTCAATGCCGTCGGCGGCTGTTGCGGAACCACGCCGGCGCACATTCGCGCTATCCGCGCCGCCTGTGCCGATCTCCCCGCCGCCAAACGCGAGCCGCTGACCGAGGAGTACGTCTCCAGCGCGATCACGGCGATCTCGCTGGAGCAGAACCCCCGTCCGTTGCTGGTGGGTGAGCGCCTCAACGCGCAGGGCTCGCGCAAAGTCAAGCGCCTCTTGCTTGCCGACGACTTCGACGAGATGGTCAACGTGGCGCGCGCGCAGGTAGAGGGCGGCGCCCATGTCCTCGATCTCTGTTGCGCCCTCACCGAGCGTGTCGACGAAGACGTGCAGATGGCCACCCTAGTGAAGCGGCTCCAGCAGTCCATCGAGGCCCCGCTGGTGATCGACTCCACGGAGGCCAAGGTCGTGGAAGCGGCGCTGAAGGCGAATCCCGGGCGCGCCATCATCAACTCCATCAACATGGAGCGCGGGCGAGAGCGCATCGATGCCGTCTGTCCCATGGCCGTGGAGCACGGGGCGGCGCTGGTGGCCCTGACCATCGACGAAGCCGGCATGGCCAAGACCGGTGAGCGCAAGCTGGAAGTGGCGCAGCATATCTATGAGATCTGTACGCAGGAGTACGGCATAACCCCCGGCGCGCTGATCTTCGACGCGCTGACCTTTACGTTGGCCACCGGCGAGGAAGAGTACCGCCGCAGCGCCATCGAGACGATGGAGGGCATCCGGCTCATCAAGGAGCACCTGCCGGGTGCGCTCACGATTCTCGGCGTCTCCAACGTCTCGTTCGGCCTCTCGCCGCACGCGCGCGCCGCGCTCAACTCCGTCTTTCTCTACCACGCGGTGCAGGCCGGCCTGGATCTGGCGATCGTCAACCCCGCCGACCTCACGCCCTATCCGGATGTCCCTGCCGCCGAGCGCGAGCTCTGCGAGGACGTGGTCTTCGACAAGCGCGAGGACGCGCTTCAACGGCTGATCGCGCACTTCGAGTCGGCGGGGCCGCGTGCCTCGATGCAGGACGACGAGGGGCCAAAGCCGTGGGATGACCCCGCCTTGTCCATCGAGCAGCGCATCCACAACTCGATCCTCTATCGGCGCAAGGAGAACATCCAGCAGAAGCTCGATGAGGCGCTAGCTCAGCGCGACCCAGTCGATGTTCTCAACAACGTCCTGCTGCCGGCGATGAAGGACGTGGGCGACCGCTTCGGCGCCGGAGAGCTGATCCTGCCTTTCGTCCTCCAGTCGGCCGAGGTGATGAAGGCTGCCGTCTCCCACCTCGAGCAGTTCCTCGAGAAGAAGGATGGCTACAGCAAAGGTAAAGTAGTGATCGCCACCGTCTTCGGCGACGTGCACGACATCGGCAAGAACTTGGTCGGGACGATCCTCTCGAACAACGGCTATACCGTCGTCGACCTCGGTAAGCAGGTGCCGATCACCAAGATCCTCGAGAAGGCGCGCGAGATCGGAGCCAACGCCATCGGCCTCTCGGCGCTCCTGGTCTCCACGTCGAAGCAGATGCCGGCATGCGTCAAGGAGCTCGACGCGCTAGGCCTCGAGTTTCCCGTGGTCGTCGGCGGAGCCGCCATCAACCGGGACTTCGGGCGGCGCATCATCTACGTCGACGACGATCGCGAGTACATCGCCGGCGTCTTCTACGCGAAGGATGCCTTCGAAGGGCTGGAGATCGTCGATCAGCTCGTCGATGCGGAGGCGCGTCGCGCGCTGCGCGAGCGCATCTCCCATGAGGCGGCAACGGCGCGCGAGCGGCGCGCCAACGCTCCGGTGGTCGTGCCGTCGGGCAAGACGGCGCGCGAGCATCTGCTCGTGCCGCCGGTCCCCGCTCCGCCATTTTGGGGTGTGCGTACGCTCGAGGACATCCCCGCCGACGAAGTCTTCGCCTGCTACGATCTGCGCTCGCTCTACCGCCTCTCGTGGGGCGCCGGCAATCTCAAGGGCGAGGCCTGGGAGCGCGTCGTGCGCGAGGAGTTCGAGCCGCGGCTGGCGGCCTTCCAGGAAGAGGCACGGCGAACCGGCTTCGTGCGCCCACGGGCCGTCTACGGTTTCTTCCCCGCTTCGGGCGAGGGGGATGCCGTCGTGGTCTACGATCCCGCCGATCCGGCACGCGAGTTGACGCGATTGACGTTCCCGCGGCAGCCGGGAGGCGAGCATCTCTGCCTGGCGGACTACGTACAGCCCGCGGAGGGCGGCCGCGCCGTCGACCTGATCGCGTTCCAAGTCGTGACGGTCGGAGATCGCGCAAGCGAGGTCTCGGCGCGTCTCCAAGCAGAAGATCGCTACAGCGAGGCGCTCTTTCTCCATGGCTTCTCCGTGCAGGGGGCCGAGGCCACTGCGGAGTGGCTCCATCGCCGCATCCGCCGCGAGCTCGGCTTGGGCGAGAACGCGGGACAGCGCTACTCGTGGGGCTACCCCGCCTGCCCCGAGCATGCCCAGCATGGACCCGTCTTCCAAATCCTACAGGCCCAGCAGCGCCTCGGCGTCGGTCTGACGGAGGGCTTTCAGATCATGCCCGAGCAGTCGACGGCGGCGCTCGTGCTCCATCACCCGCAGGCAAAGTACTTCGACGCGCGTGCCACGCGCGAGGTGGAACGCGTTTAGCTGCGGGAGAAGAGCCACGCAGATCGGCGCCGAACCGCGCTCACGGGTCGACCCCACTGCGATCCATTCGTTGCCATCGTGGGATCGGGTTTTACGAAGCGGTAGGTATGACTGCAGGGGAAGCCGGCCGGGCCGCGTAGTCTCCGGCTCGGGAACGGGACCAATACCGTGTTACGTTGATCATACCGCATAGAGAGGTACGACTTTCGTCGCACGGGAAATTGTCACGTAGCCCGGGGGGTTATTCTTAGGACGTAAGCGACTCTCGAAGCGAAGTTTTCATCATCTTTTGGAGGGAGTACACGACAGTATGTCCAGACGTTCACTGGCGCGGTTCGTTGCGTTAGCAGCGATCCTGTCCATGTTCGGGACCAGCGCGGCATTCACGCCGGCGCAGGCTGCCGACCAAGTCATCAAGATCGGCGTCGATTTGCCGGTCTCGGGCGCCGACGCGTCCGATGGTATCCCCACGCAGAACGGTGTCACCCTCGCCGTCGAAGAGGCGAACACGCACGCGCCGAAGGGCTTCAAGTTCGAAGTCGACGCGCTCGATGACGCCGTCGGAGGCGTGCACAACCCGCAGCAGGGCGCGACCAACATTCGCAGCCTCGCAGCCGACCCGGCCGTGATGGGCGTCGTCGGCCCGTTCAACTCGAACGTGGCCGCCGCCGAGATCCCCGTCTCCAACGAGTCGGGCCTGCCGCTGATCTCACCCTCGAATACCAACCCCACGCTGACGAAGACGGCGAAGTACCGTACCGCTCACCCCGATGTGATCACGTACTTCCGCGTCTGCGCCACCGATGACGTTCAGGGCAAAGCCGGTGCCGAGTTCGCCAAGACGCTCGGCCTGAAGAAGGTTTACGTCATCGACGACAACGAGACGTACGGCCTGGGTCTGGCCAACGTCTTCGAGAAGGACTTCAAGGAGATGGGCGGGTCCGTTCTCGGTCACGACCACATCACCGCTAACCAGCAAGACTTCAAGGCCCTGCTCACCAAGGTAGCCTCGACGCATCCCGACGCGGTCTACTACGGCGGCACCACCTCGACCGGTGGCGGCCTGGTCCGTCAGCAGATGGCTTCGGCCGGCATGGATCCCACCAAGGTGAAGTACGTGGGCGGTGACGGTATCTCCGACGAGGAGTTCATCAAGGTTGCCAGCGACGCGGCCAACAACTCGTACTACACGGTCGCGGCTCCCAACGCTGCCAAGTCCGCCTCGGCGCAGTCCTTCATCAAGGCGTACAAAGCCAAGTTCCACAGCGATATCGGTGCCTACTCGGCCAACGGCTACGTGGCCGCTCAGGTGATCATCGCCGCAGCGGAAAAAACCATCAAGCAAAACGGCGGCAAGGCGCCGGCCCGCGCTCAGGTGCTGAAGAACATTCAGAACACCAGCGGCTTCAAGTCGATCATCGGCACGTTCGGGTTCGACAAGAACGGCGACACGACGAGCCCGGTGATCGCACTGTGGACGATCAAGGACGGCAAGCAGGACTTCGTTCACCAGATCAACGTCTCCGCAAAGTAGAGAGACGCACTCTTGTCCTTGGGTTAGAGGGATGGGGGCGAGCGTTAACGCTCGCCCCCCATCCATGTCGCGGAAGGACCAACCTTGGAACTCTTCATCCAACAGGTGATCAACGGGCTCTCGCTGGGCGGCATCTACGCCCTCATTGCGCTCGGGTACACGATGGTCTACGGCATCATCGAGCTGATCAACTTCGCACACGGCGACGTTTATACGCTGGGCTCGTTCTTCTCGATCGCGATCATCGGGCTGCTCGATGCAAGCGGCCGGCTCCATGGCGTGCCGCTCTTGCTGGTCCTGGCCGTGGCGCTCGCCGGATCGATGATCCTGTGCGGCATCGTAGGGGTGCTCTTGGAGCGCTTGGCCTACCGCAGGCTGCGCAACGCGCCGCGTCTGGCCCCGCTCATCACCGCCATCGGCGCCTCGTTCATCCTCGAGAATATCATGCAGCTCTGGCGGGGTCCCTCGCCGATTCCCTTCCCCTCCGTGGTGCCCAACGTGACGTGGCATTTCGGCGGCGTCAACCTCTCGTCCAACGAAGTGCTGGTCGTCGTCATGGCGCTTTTCCTCATGGCCGTGCTGCAGATCTTCATCTACAACACCAGGCTTGGTAAGGCGATGCGTGCCACGGCGCAAGATCGCGACGCGGCGCAGTTGATGGGTATCAATATCAACATGACGATCGCCCTGACGTTCTTCATCGGGAGCGCGCTTGCCGGCGTCGGCGGCTTCGTCAGCGGCATCTACTACGGCTCCACCTGGTTCTACAATGGCTTTGAGGCCGGCCTGAAGGCGTTCACGGCAGCGGTGCTCGGCGGCATCGGCAACGTGGCCGGCGCCATGCTCGGCGGCTTCGTGATCGGCATGGTCGAATCGCTGACCGCTGGATTCATCTCCGATCAATGGGCCACCGTGGCCGTCTTCTTGCTCTTGGTGCTGGTACTGATCTTCCGGCCATCCGGTCTGCTCGGGGAAGTCCTCCCCGATAAGGTGTAGCCATGTTGCATTGGAAGAAGTACCGACCGATCGACTGGGCGCTGGTTGCCATCGCCGTCTTCATGCCGTTCCTGCCGCTGGTCGACCACAACGGCGGGCACATCAACGTCTTGGTCAATGCCGGCATCTACATGATGTTGGCAATCGGCTTGAATATCGTCGTCGGCTTCGCCGGGCTCCTCGACCTCGGCTACGCTGCCTTTTTCGCCATCGGCTCGTACACGTACGCGATGGTCGCAAGCCCGCAGTTCGGGCTCCACTTCTCGTTCTGGCCGATGGTGCTGATCAGCGCCTTCGTAGCCGCGATCTTCGGTGTCATCCTCGGCGCCCCGACTCTGCGCCTGCGCGGTGACTACCTGGCGATCGTGACGTTGGGCTTCGGTGAGATCGTTCCGCAGACGTTCCTCAACTTGGCGAAGTACACGGGCGGCCCCAACGGCATCAGCGCCATCGATCAGCCCAAGCTCTTCGGCTACCACTTCGGCTTGAACCCGCTGCCCTATTACTACCTGGTGCTGGTGCTGATCGCGTTCAGCCTCATCGTGGCGAATAACCTGCGCACGAGCCGCCTCGGCCGCGCTTGGATGGCCATCCGCGAAGACGAGATCGCGGCGGCGCACATGGGCATCAACACTACCACCGCCAAACTTGCCGCGTTCTCTTTGGGCGCCTCGTTCTCGGGGCTCTCGGGGGTGGTCAACGCCTCGCTCTTGACGCTGGTCTCGCCCGATCAGTTCAAATTCAACGTCAGCATCACCGTCCTCTCGATGTTGGTGCTGGGCGGCATGGGATCGCTGCCCGGTGTGGTCGTCGGATCGGCCTTGCTCTCGATCCTCAACTTCTTCATACTGCCGCAGGCAAGCAATCTGGCTGCCACGGTCGGTCTCCACATCGACTTCACCTCGTACCGCTTTATGCTCTACGGCATCATCCTGGTTGCCGTCATGCTCTTCAAGCCGGAGGGCCTATGGGGGAGCGAGCAGCGCAGGGCGGAGCTCAAGGAGAGCGACATCACAAAGGCGGAGAACGCGGAGTACGAAGAGATGCCGAGGGAGACGGTGTAATGGCCTTTTTTGCGCTCAAGAACGTCACCAAGAGCTTCGGCGGGCTGGTTGCCGTCAAAACTGTCTCCTACGAGGTCCAACCGGGACAAATCGCCGCGATGATCGGCCCCAACGGAGCCGGTAAGTCGACGGCCTTCAACCTGGTGACGGGTCTCTATGTCCCGACGTCCGGCGAGATCGAGTTCAACGGTCAATCGATCGGCGGCAAGAAGCCGGACTTCGTCTGCAAGCTGGGCATCGCACGCACGTTTCAGAACATCCGCCTCTTCGCGTTCATGACCGCTGTCGAGAACGTGATGGCGGGGCGTCACGTACGCATGGGAGCGATGCTCTGGGACAGCCTCTTGCACACGCCCAAGCAGCGCGCCGAGGAGCGGCACGTACGCGAGAAGGCGATGGAGCTCTTGCGCTTCGTCAAATTGGAGCGCCATGCCGACGACTACGCTCACAATCTGCCCTATGGCTTTCAGCGGCGCTTGGAGATCGCCCGCGCTCTGGCAAGCGATCCTACGCTGCTCCTGCTGGACGAGCCCGCGGCTGGTATGAACCCGCGCGAGAAGGAAGACCTCATGGAACTGATCCGGGCCATCCGGGATCGCGGAACCACCGTCTTCCTGATCGAGCACGACATGGGATTGGTCATGAACATCAGCGAGAGAATCGCGGTTTTGGATCACGGTGAGAAGATCGCGGAGGGAACGCCGGCGGAGATTCGTGCCGACTCCCGCGTGATCGAAGCCTATCTGGGGAAGAGCGCGTAATGGCGACATTGCTGGAACTGCGTCAGATCGACGCCTTCTACGGCCGCATTCAGGCGCTCCACGGAATCTCGCTGCGCGTGGACAAGGGCGAGGTCGTCGCTCTCATCGGCAGCAACGGAGCGGGCAAGACCACAACGTTGCGCGTCATCAGCGGCCTCCTGCGCCCTGCGCATGGCCAGGTAATCTACGAGGGGCAGGACATCACGCGCCTGAGCCCTGACCTGATTGTCGGGCGGCGGCTCATCCAGTCCCCCGAGGGGCGCCGCATCTTCGCGCGCATGACGGTATTGGAGAACCTCCAGTTGGGCGCGTACACGCGCACCAGCCTGACCGAGGTCGCTGAGTCGCTCGAGGAAGTCTTCACGCTCTTCCCACGGTTGAAGGAACGCATCAACCAAAAGGGCGGCACGCTCTCCGGCGGTGAGCAGCAGATGTTGGCCATCGGCCGTGCGCTGATGTCGAAGCCGGAGCTGCTCCTACTCGACGAGCCGTCGCTCGGCCTCTCGCCGTTGCTGGTTCAAACGATCTTCTCGATCATCCGAGACATCAACAAGCGCGGTGTGACGATCCTGCTGATCGAGCAGAACGCGCGGCAGGCACTCCAGATCGCGCACCGCGGCTACGTTCTCGAGACCGGCAACATCACGATGCAGGACACGGCCGCCAACCTACTCGCCTCCGAAGAGGTCCGTGCGGCCTATCTGGGCGGCAGCGTCAAAGCCTCCTAGGACGCGGCACGGGCGTGGAGATACTCCGCGCCATAGACGGGTTCCCCGGCCACGAACGTCGCCACGACCTGGTGTTCGTCGTCCCAGACGGCGAGATCTGCTCGCCGGCCGGGAGCAAGCGTCCCCATCTCGCGCTCCAGGCCGAGTAGACGCGCCGGTGCCGACGTCGCGGCGATGACCGCGCGCTCGAAGGGGATGCGTGCGAAGGCCATCAGGTTGCGGACGCCCTGATCGATGCGCAGCGCCGATCCTGCGATGGTGCCGTCGCCCGAACGCATCACGCCGCCCTCGACGTGGTAGTCGGGGCCGGCCGGCGGCATGTTGTCGGTAGCGACGACCAGGCGCTCACCGCAGGCGCGATAGAGCACGTTGACGGTCGGCGGGGTCACGTGGACACCGTCGCAGATCAGTTGGATGGTGGTGCGCTCGTCCTCGATGAATGCGGGCAGGAGCGAAGGGTCGCGATGGTCCAGGGGTCCCATCCCGTTGAATGCGTGGGTGAGCGTGCGAAAGCCCACGCCGATCGCCAGTACCCCTTCGGCGTATTTCGCGCTCGTGTGGGCAGCGGCGCAGACGATGCCCTGGGCGTGGAGCCAGCGTGCCGCGTCGGCGACGCCGTCCACCTCGGGGGCCATGGCCATCATCACGAGCGCGCCGCGACAGGCTTCGACGGCAGTGCGAACGCGGTCCATCGTCGCGGGCAGCAGCCACTCGGCGCGGTGGACGCGGCGAAACTTGGGGTTGAGAAAGGGTCCCTCGAACTGGACGCCCAGGCAACGGGCCCCTATGGGTCCCGTCTCCTCCAATTCGTGCGCGCCCTCGGCCACGGCGCTCCCCGCGTGGAGCATCGACTCCCACGGAGCCGTCATGATCGAGGCGACGTACCCCGTTGCGCCGCAGCGCGCGTAGAAGGCGGAGGCAACGCGCACGGCGGCGGCTTGGTCGCGATTGAAGAGGTGGTCTTCGGCGCCGTTGGTGTGGACGTCGATCAACCCCGGGGAGATCGTAGCGCCGGCGGGGATGGGAAGGTCGCAGGGCCCGGGGCCTTCGAGGATATCAGCCACTCTCCCCGCGCGCACGGCTAGGCGGCCGCTCCTGATCGTTCCATCGCCGAGCGCCAGCCTTGCGGGACCGATGATCATCGTTGCGGGCATGCCGTCTCCTTCGCTACCGCTCACCCATCATCTCCTCGCCGCTCCCGGCCGCAAAGCTAGGAACGGATCAACGCGAGGACTTCGTCGCGCCGGCGCTCCATCGTAGCGCGGTCGTCGGCCTCGAGGTTTAGGCGCAGGAGCGGCTCCGTGTTCGAGGGCCGCACATTGAACCACCAGGTATCGTATTGTACCGTGACACCGTCCAAGTGGTCGATCTTTCCGTCAGCGTAGGCGTGCTCGATCTGCGCGATCTTCGCGGGAATGTCGGCTACCGTGCTGTTGAGCTCGCCGGAGCGTGAGCGGTTCTGGAGCGGTGCCGCGACGTGGCTGACGGGCGCGTTCGCCTTGGAGAAGACCTCCAGGCATTCGAGGAGTGCGATCATGCCGCTGTCCGCGTACCAGTTGTCGCGGAAGTAGAAGTGCCCCGAGTGCTCGCCGCCGAAGACGGCGTCTTCCTTGCGCATCGTCGCCTTGATCAGCGAGTGTCCGACCTGCGAGCGAAGCGGCCGTCCTCCGTGGCGCTCGATCCACTCCGGCACGCTGCGGCTGCAGATCAGGTTGTAGAGGATCTTCGCCCCTGGGTGCTTACGCAGCTCGTTCTCGGCGACGAGCGCCGTGACGGTGCCGCCGCCAACCAGCTCGCCTCGCTCGTCGACCAGGAACATGCGGTCGGCATCGCCGTCGAATGCCACCCCCAGGTCGCAGTGGTGCTCGCGCACGGCGCGCTGCACGTCGACCATGTTCTCCGGCTCGATAGGGCTGGGCTGGTGGTGCGGGAACGTACCGTCGAGCTCGAAGTAGAGCGGGATCACGGTACATGGCAGATGCTTGAAGACGTAGGGAACCGTCTTGCCGCCCATGCCGTTGCCGCAGTCGATGGCGATCTTGAACGGCTTGATCTTCGCGACGTCGACGAACGAGAGGCAGTGGCGCGCGAAGTCGTCGAGGATGTCGCGTTGGGTGACGGTTCCGCGGCGTGCGGACGCTGAGAACGTACCGCGTTCGATCATCGCGCGGATCTCGTCGAGGCCTTCTTTGGACGAGAGCGCCATCGCTTCGCCGCGGCAGAGCTTGAAGCCGTTGTAGTCCTTGGGATTATGGGAGGCGGTGATCATCGCTCCGCCGTCGAGCTCGTATTTGCCGACGGCGAAGTAGATGGCGTCCGTGGAGACTTGGCCTACGTCGACCACGTCGACGCCCTGCTCCACCAAGCCGCGCGAGAAGGCTTCGGCGAGCACGGGCCCGCTGGTCCGCATGTCGCGGCCAAGGCCGACCGTCAGCGTCGCCTTCGCCGGAGACTTCCCTTGGAGAAAGGCGGCGAAGCCGCGCCCCAACTGGTAGGCGAAGTCCGCACTGAGTTGCGTAGGGTAGATCCCGCGGACATCATAGCTCTTGAAAATACTCGGATCGAATTGCGTCTGCACGACTACTCCTCTACCCACGCGGCCCTGACCACTACCGGCTGGGGCGCCCCGTCGTGCTGCTCGAGCGTGTGGCTGTAGCGCAGCAGGATGAAGATCGCGACGATGACGAGCGCAAGCAGCCCGAGGAGCTGCCAGAACTTCAACGGGACCATGGAGCAACCGTGTTCGCTTGCTCGTCCGAGGTGCCCTCCGGCGGGGCGCACGTGCGGGCGGCGCAGGAGGCAGCCTGCGAACGCGAAGAAGGGCGTGTTCGATTCTTTTCCGAGGAGGTCCATCGCCATGCCGCGACCCAAGGCATTCGTCACGCGCGTCATCCCGGAGGCCGGTATCGAGCGTCTCGCCGCCGTCTACGACGCCGAGGTCAACCGCGAAGACCGTCAGCTCTCGCCACAGGAGATCGCCGGCCACGCCAAGGGCTGCCAGGCGCTCATCACGCTGCTGACGGATCGCGTCGATGGGGCATTGCTCGATCTCTGCCCCGACGTGCGGATCGTTGCCAACGTCGCGGTAGGCTACGACAATGTCGATGTCCCGGCGGCGACCGAGCGCGGCGTTTGGGTCGCCAACACGCCGGGCGTCCTCACCGAGACCACGGCTGACCTCGCATGGGCTCTCTTGATGGCTACGGCGCGCCGTTTAGGCGAGGCGGAGCGCTTCGTGCGCGCAGGCAGATATCACGGCTGGGGCATCCTCATGTTGCTGGGCGGCGACGTTCACGGCAAGACGCTGGGGATCGTCGGCTTCGGCCGCATCGGCCAAGCCGTTGCCAAGCGCGCGCGCGGCTTCGAGATGCGCGTGCTCTACACCGACGCGCAACGTGTCTCGGGGGCGGTCGAGCACGACTGCCGCGCAACGTTCGTCGACAAGGCAACGCTGTTGGCAGAAAGCGATTTCGTCTCCCTCCACGTGCCGCTGATGCCGCAGACGCACCACTGGCTGGGCGAGACCGAGTTCATGGCGATGAGGTCTACCGCATACGTGGTCAACACCTCGCGCGGACCGGTGATCGACGAGGCGGCGCTCGCCAAGGCGCTCCGGTCGGGTTGGATCGCCGGTGCCGGCCTCGACGTCTTCGAGCGTGAGCCCCAGGTCCATCCTGATCTGCTTGCCTGCGAGAATGCCCTGCTCTTGCCCCACATCGGCTCCGCTTCTATCGAGACGCGCGACCGCATGGCGACGATTGCCGCCGACAACTGCATCGCCTTCGCGCGGGGCGAACGCCCGCCGACGGCCGTCAACGAGCCGGTGCAGGCGAAGGCGTAGCCAGACGCTGCGCCGCTCGCGGCGATGGCAGCGAGATCGTCAAGAGTCCAGCCAGGACGACGAGGCCCACGATCGCGATCATAACCGTAGGGAGGCCGCGTGCGTCGGCGATGATGCCGAGCACGGGCACTCCCAGCCCGCCCAGGCTGATCGAGAGTCCGAGCGTCATCCCGGAGGCCGCGCCGATACGGTTGGGGAGGTACTCCTGGCCGAGCACGACGGCGGCGGTCATGGATCCGAAGAGCGAGGCACCGATCAGCACGGCGAGCACGGAGGCCTGGACCATGTCGGTAGCGACGATGAACATGGGCAGCAGCACGACGACGATGCCCATGGCCGTCGTCAGCACGGCGCGCCGCCCAAAGCGATCGGCCAGCCACCCGCTGGCTAACGTGCCCGCTGCGGAGCCGGCGAGCAGAACGCTCAGCATTGCGCCCGCGGGCCCCGGTGCCAAGCCGTGGACCTTCATCTCGTAGAGCGGGACGAACGTCATCAAGCCGAAGGTAGCGAAGGCGCGTACCGTGAGGAAGAATGAGAGGCGCACGAACGGCCACCAGGCGTCGTGTTGCGATGAACCGCTGGCGGCGGCGCGCTTGGTGTAGACGACGCGGAAGTGCGCCATCTTCGGCACTTCGACCGCGAGCAGGACGGCGGCGAAGAGCCCGGTGGCGATCGTAGGCAGCGTGCCGGCCATGCCGAAGCGCGAGAGCAGGACGGTGGCGAGCACGGGCCCCAGCGCGAAGCCGAGATTGCCGCCGACGGTGAAGAGGCTCATCCCGCTGGCGCGCCTGCCGCCCGAGACGTAGTTCGCATAGCGCGAGCCTTCGGGGTGGAAGGCGGCGACGCCGATGCCGCTCAACAACAGGAGCGCGAAGATCGTCGGATAGTTCGGGGCGATGCCGGTGAACGCGACGCCCACGCCCGCCGTAAAGACGCCCGCCGGTAAGAGCCAGGCCATCGGCTTACGGTCGGAGAGATGCCCGAAGAGCGGCTGCACGATCGCCGAGCTCAGGTTGAAGGCGAAGACCAAGCCCGCCACCGCCTCGTAGGAGAGGCCCTTGTGAACCACCAGGAAGGGGAGCAACGCCGGGACGACGCCTTGGTAGATATCATTGCAGAAGTGCCCGAGCGAGAGAACGGAGATCGAGCGCGCATGGATGCCGTGGGACATACGGCCATTCTCGCACGGTCATTTCGATATGTCCAATATATTATGGCGACTCTTATGATATGATTATCTTCTGATGGAGCTTCGCCAGCTACGCTACTTTCTGGCCGTTGCCCAGCAGCGCCACTTCACGCACGCTGCCGAGCACGTCGGCATCGCACAGCCTGCGCTCTCG
Source organism: bacterium (assembly GCA_004297985.1). GTDB lineage: Bacteria > Vulcanimicrobiota > Vulcanimicrobiia > Vulcanimicrobiales > SCRA01 > SCRA01. Next base: position 52,514 of record SCRA01000004.1, read on the forward strand.
CAGCAGGTCCGCAGGCTGGAGGGCGAGTTGGGCGTGCGCCTCTTCGATCGCGATAATCGGCGCGTCGCGCTGACCGCGGCTGGGCAGGCCTTCCTCGACCACGCGGAGCGGGTCGTCGAGGCCGCCGATCAGGCCGTGGCGGAGATGGAGGGATTCTCCGGTGCGCTGCGCGGGCGCGTGGTGATCGGCACGCTTCAATCGCTGAGCGAGCTCAAACTGCCGGCTATCCTCGCACGCTTCCATGGCCGCCATCCCCAGGTGGAGATCTCGCTGCGCGAGGAGCCCAGCGACCGCATGCCCGCGATGCTGCTGGACGGAACGCTCGATATGGCGTTGCTGGACACCACGCGGCGCGCGATGCCCGCGGGCTTAGCCGTCGAGAACGTCTACCACGACGAGTTGATGGTCGTGGTGGCGCCGGGGCACCCGCTGGCCAGGCGCAAGCGGGTTCCGCTGGAAGCACTGCGCGACGAAGCGTTCGTACTCTATAAAGCCGGCTCCGGGCTGCGCACCGTCGTCGAGCGTGCCTGCAACGAGGTGGGCTTCAGCCCGCGCGGGGCCTTCGAGAGCGGCGACTGGTCGACGATCGGCGCGCTGGTGGCGGAGGGGCTCGGCGTCACCGTCCTCCCGCGGCATCTCGCGGAGCTCGCGGCCCCGCGCGTGGTACGGATCGCCGTCGACCCGCAGGGGCTGCTGCGCACGGTTGGGATCGCTTGGCGGCAGGGACGGCACCTCTCCGGCGCCGCCACGGCGCTGCTGACGCTGCTGCGTGAGGAGCTGCGCGTCGGCTAGCGTGCGAATAGCCGCGTCATCGGGCGCACGCCTTCACTCCAGTCGCCGGCGTGCGCCAGATAGGCGCGGATGCCGAAGGCGTCCTCGACGGTGCGCAGGAGCGAGTAGTGGTTGTATGGCGTGGAATCGGCCAGAGCGCGCCGCCCGTGGTTGGTGGCCACGATCGTGGGGATCAAGCCGCCGCCTTGATTGGCCGCGCGCGTGGGAGCGGAGCCACAGCAGCCTTGCGTGCCTTCGGCGCGCGCGTCGTCGTCGTTCTCGTCGAAGGTAAGCACCACGGCCACGTTGGCAGAGGACTTCCAGGCGGGGGAGGCCTCGATGGCGTGCATCAGGCGCGCCACCATGGCGTCACCGCGGGCGATGCGCTGCTGGCGATTGGTGCTGGCGCAGTCGGCCGGCACGTTGGGCCCGGGATGTAGGCCGTGCATGTCGTCGCACTGATCGGGCACCACGAAGGCGAAATTCGGCAGCGACGAAGATGCGAGATCTCGCTGGAGCCGGTCGAGCGGCGAGATATGGCTCCAGAACGACGGCTCGCTGCGCAACGCGCGGAAGTTCAGAAACGGGTTGTGCTTCGCGGCATAGAGCGCCGCGGGACGGTTCGCACCGGCTGCGCTGAAGATCGCGTCGGGTGTCGCGGGGTCGAATCCGCCGAAGTAGCCGCGCCAGGTCAGTTTCGCCTGCTCCAATTGGGAGGGCAGGCTCTGCGCGTCGACGGTGTGATCGGCGTAGCCGGGTTGGTACGCGTTGCCGCAGTGCTCGTCCATGCGGCGCGCCGTGCAGTAGAACGCGTCGTCGTCCTGGATCCCGAAGGTGTCCCCGCCGATCATTGCCACGTAGTTGGGCTCGCTGGGGTGGGTCTCGGCGTAGAAGCGAGTGGCACTCCGGTACTCGCGCGCGAGCGCCGTGATCGCGGGGGCGTTGCTATTGCCGATGATGGCGCCGGAGCCCTCGTTCTCCTCGACGATCACGATGATGTGATCGTAGCGAGGCACGGCGAGATCGGCCGGCTGCGGGTCGTAGGAGGACGCCGCCGCGGCTGGCAGCGTCATCCACGCCGCCAGCACGAGAAGGAACGTGAGCACGAGGCGTGCGGCGAACGTCATGCCTTCGATGATGACTTGTCCACCTTAAGGCGAGATGAAAAATTGGGCTCAAGGCCTTCTAGATATCGTAGTACAGGAAAAATTCGTAGGGATGCGGGCGGATCTCCACGGGGCGCAGCTCGCGCTCGACTTTGTAGTCGATCCAGAGCTGGATGAAGTCCTCGCTGAAGACCCCGCCCTCGGTGAGGAAGGCGTGATCCTTTTCGAGTGCAGCCAGAGACTCGCGCAGCGATCCGGGGACGCTGCGGATCTTCGCGGCCTCCTCCGACGGGAGCTCGTAGATGTTCGTGTCCATGGGGCCGAAGCCGGCCTTCACGGGGTCGATCTTCCGCTTGATGCCGTCGAGGCCGGCCATCAGGCAGGCGGCGAAGGCCAGGTAGGGATTGGCGGTTGGGTCGGGCGGGCGGAACTCGAGGCGCTTGGCCTTTGGATTCCCCTGGAAGAACATGGGGATGCGAATGGCCGCAGAGCGGTTGCGTGCCGAGAACGCCACGTTCACGGGTGCCTCGTAGTGCGGCACGAGCCGCTTGTACGAGTTGGTGGTGGGCGCGCAGAAGGCCAGCAGCGCGTCGATGTGCGTCAGCAGCCCGCCGATGTAGTAGAGCATGGTCTGGGAGCACTCGGCGTAGCCCTTGGCGTCGTAGAAGAGCGGTTTGCCGCCCTTCCAGAGCGACTGGTGGACGTGCATCCCCGAGCCGTTGTCGCCGAAGAGCGGCTTGGGCATGAAGGTCGCCGTCTTGCCGTTGCGCGCCGCGACGTTCTTGACGACGTACTTGAACGTCATCAGGTTGTCGGCCGTCTTCAACAGCGTGTTGAAGCGGAAGTCGATCTCCGCCTGGCCGCCGGTGGCCACTTCGTGGTGGTGCATCTCGACGTCGATGCCCCACTCCTTGAGCACGAGCGCCATCTCGGCGCGTAGATCCGCACCTTTGTCGCTGGGTGAGACCGGGTAGTAGCCCTCTTTGGGGCGGATCGTGTAGCCCTTGTTCTGATCGCCGTCCAGGCCGCTGTTCCAGTGCGCCTCCTCCGAGTCGACGGAGTAGCCCACGGTGTGCTGCTGGTTCTCGTACGACACCTTATCGAAGATGTAGAACTCCGCCTCCGGCCCGAAGTAGGCCGTGTCGGCGACGCCGATCTTCTTGACGTGCTCCTCCGCGCGGCGCGCGATGAAGCGCGGGTCGCGCTCGTACCAGGAGCCTTTCATGGGATCCCAGACGTCGCAGATCAGCGAGAGCGTGGGGACTTGGCGGAAGGTGTCCAGTTGCGCGGTCGTGGCGTCCGGCTTGAGGATCATGTCGGACTCGTGGATCGACTGGAAGCCGCGAATGCTGGACCCGTCGAAGCCGATACCGCTGCTGAGGGTCCCCTCGTCTACCTGATCGGCAGGGAGGGTGGTGTGCTGCCACATTCCCGGCACGTCGACGAACTTGAAGTCAACCATCCTGATGCCGTGGCGTTTGATGAACTCCACGACATCCTTTGCGGCAGAGATCGGCTTACCGTTGCTCGGTTTGGCCGCACTGCGCTCTCCAACGATCATGATACCTCCTGGTGAAGGGCTTACGCATAAGAGTATGGCGCGCCCGTGCCGGAGGCATTTGGACATTCCGATAAGCGGGGGCGAGGGGCGTTCGACGTTTGGCACCCCCCGCGGCTCACGTCCGCTAGCGGCGGCGGAGTCCCTGCAGGAGCGTCGTGTGGACCACTCCGCGGCCGAACAGGCGCGAGAGCGCCTGGTGGCCGACGGCCGCCGGACGATCCGCGCGTAGGAAGCCGTCACCCACGGTGCGCGGGCCCGTCGCTTGCGGCAGGCGCGCGATGGAGGCTGGGCCGGTGATCGAGGCGGGCGGCGTACCGCCGGCCTGTGCGGCGAGCGTGATGGCATATTGCGCCAGCGTTGCTGCGCCCGGACCGGAGCCGGCCGGCGGGTTCCCCATGCCCGCCACGAAGAGCACGTTCGTGGGCATCGGGTTGCCGGTGACCGTGCAGCCGATCTTATTGCTCACGGGCGCGCATTCGCTCACCGGGACCATGGCGGTTTGCGCCGCGTAGCCGCCGACGATGCCCGCGCTCCCCGACGTATCGAACGCGCTGAAGCTATCCTGTCCAGTTGTCGTCCCGCTGATGGGAATGAAGTTGGCCGATCCCGCGTAGAGCGAAAGCGTCTGCGAGCCGGTCGTGGCGGAGAGGCTGCCGCCGCTCAGCGACGATGGCGGCTGAGGGCCGGGGAACGAGAAGGTCGCGGTATGGTTGACGAGGTTGCACGAGACGTTCGGCTCGGGGCTGATCTGCTGGCAGGGCGAGGGAATCGTGTATTGCCCGTAACTGTTGTCGAAGGCGTCCTGATTGCTCTGTGCCGTGTATGCATAGACGCTGCCGCCCAGCGGCCCGTACTTCTGTGATGCGGCGACGGCCATCTCGAAGTCGTCGAACAACTGGGTGAACGACGAGTAGCCCGTGGCCGCGAGCACCTCGTTGACGCCGCTGTTGTTGGGGCCCGCATCAGAATTGGCGATGACCTGCCGGAGGGCGCCGGCGCCCTTCTGGTCCATCACCCAGCGCCAGAAGAGGTAGGCGGCGCCGTAGTTCCCCGCCGTGTAGTTGTAGATCGACATCGGACAGTTGGCCGAGGTCGCCGTCGGTGCGCAGTCGAGTCCCTCGAACGACGTCAACGAGTAGTTCGAGGGCGCGTTGACGTAGGCGAAGGCGTAGCGGATGGGATCGCCGCTGGGGCCTGGGCTCGAGGGATAGGCTAGGTCCTCGGCCAGCATGGAGAAGCCTTCGTCGATCCACGAGGGGTCCCGTACCTGGACTCCTGTGCTGGCGAAGACCGCATAGGTCTTGTTGATGGCGTGGAGCATGTGCTGGAACTCGTGGGCCTCGGTGCGCAGCACGTCACCGTTGAGATAGAACGATTGCGGCATCGACCCCGGCGGCTCTGCGAAGAAGACCTGTGCTTCGTTGGAGTAGGACGCGGTGCAGCGCGCAGATGCATTCGAGACGAGGTCGAGCGCGTTGAAGTACCCGCCTTCGCCGGTGCCCAGCTTGTCGGTGACCACCATGTCGATCTGCGCGCCGTTGCCGTTGTTGCCGTTGCCGCTCGAGAAGTTGGGTTGGTTCACGTACTGGCTGGCCGGGAGCGTGCTTCCGTTGTTGTCGCACTCGCTGAAGGTATACTGGCTCTGTTGAGAACCGAGCCAGGGAAACGTGGTGTTGCCGAAATACGTCGTGTCGGCGGTATAGATCGCATCGAAGTCCGTCGCGATCTGCTGCCACTGGGTCTGCGTGAGTTGGCCTTGGTCGGCATTGTCGATCCAGACGTTGAGGTGCGTACCTTGCGCGAGCAGGGTCGTGGCAACGCTTTCGTAGGTGACGTTGGAGGTGCCGATGGTGGCAACCGAGAGACACCACGTGCGCGCCGCGCCGAGCGCGTACGCGGTGCCCGTGCCGGGCGCCGGGGGCGGCTGGCACGAACCCGACACCGATGGGGTGCTCGAGGGCAAGGGACCGGGGTTCGGTGTGGTTCCCCCTCCGCCTCCGCCGCCGCAGGACGCTAGCCCGAGCGTACCTCCGACGAGCAGCGCGAGCGACAGATAACGGATGGACGACGACACCACGAAGAGTCCTCCAGACGGGCGAACCAGCGGCATAACGTTCTGAGAGCAGCAGAGGTGCCCCCTGTCGAACCCCATGAGAATGGTATCGGCCGTCCACTCGTCGTCACGGCGCGCGGCGACGCTCTGTGCGCTCGCTCTCGTCTTCGCCGCAGCGCTCGCCGTTGGGGCCGGGGTCGGCGCGGTACGCTACCCGCCCGAGGCCATCGTGCGCGCGGCTCTCCACCCATTCGGCGCCGGCGGAGCAGACCAAGTGCTCTGGATGCTGCGTTTTCCGCGCGTGCTGATGGCCGCCCTCGTAGGGGCGGCGCTCTCGCTTGCCGGAGCGCTCCTCCAAGGCATGTTGCGCAATCCGCTGGTCGACCCCTACCTCACCGGGGCGAGCGCCGGCGCCGCCTGCGCGGTCGCGGTGGCATTGGTCTTCGGTTTCGCGCTTCCGGCGCTTCCCTTGGTGGCCTTCGTGGCGGCACTGGCGACGGCGGCTTTCGTGGCGGCCTTGGCGCGCACGGGGAGCGGCATCTCCGCCGAGCGGCTGATCCTCGCCGGCGTCTCGCTCTCGGCGCTCTTCGCGGGGGTCGTGACGCTGGTGCTCGTCATGGCACCGCCTTCCAGCACCTCGCTGGGTATCTTGGCATGGCTGGGCGGGAGCCTCTCCGGGCGCAGTTGGCCCGAGCTCTCGTGGGCGGCGCTCTACGCCTTGGTCGGTGCCGCTGCGGCGCTATCGCTGGCCCCTGCGCTCAACGCATTGCGCCTGGGCGAGGAACGCGCGCGAGCGCTGGGCGTCAACGTCGACCGCGCGCATTGGGGTATCCTGGGTTCTGCCGCACTGCTCACCGCTGCCGCGGTCAGCGTCTCGGGGATGGTGGGCTTCGTCGGCTTGATCGTTCCGCACGTGGCGCGGCGCATGGTGGGGAGCGACGCGCGCTGGATGCTCCCGGCCTGTGCGCTGGTGGGGGCGATCCTCGTTGTCGCGGCCGACGCGCTCTCGCGGGCGCTGGTGCCGCCGATCGAGCTGCCCTTGGGCGTGCTGCTCTCACTGCTGGGTGTGCCGGCGTTTCTCTACTTGGCCTTCCATCGGAGAGCGGCGTGATCGAGGTTCGCAACGTCGCGCTGGCATACGGCACGTGCGTCTTCTTGCGCGACGTCTCGTTCGCGCTCGCGCCGGGCGAGGTGTTGGCGCTGGTCGGACCCAACGGCGTGGGGAAGACCACGCTGCTGCGCGCGATGGCCGGTCTCCACGCCCCGGCAGAGGGCGAGATCGCGCTCGATGGCCACGTGCTCCAGGCGATCGCACCGCGTGCGCGTGCGCGTGAGGTCGCGCTCGTCTCAGCCGACGGGCCGATCGTCGAGGGCGTGACGGTGCGCGAGCTGGTCAGCGCGGGACGCCTGCCGTATCGCCCGTGGTGGCGCTGGTCCCCCGCTCCCGAGGATGCCGGAGCCGTCGACGAGGCGCTGGCGCGCACGGAGCTGTCGCGGCACGCGGAGCGCCCGTTCCTGGCGCTCTCCAGCGGTGAGCGCCAGCGGGTCTGGATCGCACTGGCCCTGGCACAGCGAGCACGTACGCTGCTGCTCGACGAGCCCACCAGCCATCTCGACGTTCGCCATGCCTTCGAGGCGCTGCGGCTGGTGCGCGCCTTCGCCGCGCAGGGACACGCGGCGACCGTGGTACTTCACGATCTCAATCTCGCCGCCGCCTTCGCCGACCGCATCGCGCTGTTTGGTGCGGGGCGGCTGCTGCGTTGCGGAACGCCGGAAGAGGCGCTGGACGAGGCGCTGTTGCGCACGGCCTATGGCGTGCGCATCGATGTTCAACGGCGGACAGATGGGCGCGTCGTGGCTTTCGCGAACCCCAACGCATGATGGAAGAGGGAGCTGCGCTCGGAATCACGCGCGATTGCGCGCAAGAGATGTTGGGTGAGCTGGCGCTGGCGCGCCTCTTCGCTTTCTCCGTGCGCGAGCTGGCCGCGGGACTCTGCGTGATGGAGGCGCCTTTCGACGAGCTCTTCCTGCGGCCTGGGGATCTGGTCAGCGGCCCGATCTACATGGCGCTCGCCGATGCCGCCGTCTGGATCGCGCTGATGACGATCATCGGCCCCGTGCGCATGGCTGTGACTAGCGAGATGACCACGAACTTCCTGCGCGGCGCCGTGCGTCGCGATGTCATCTGTACCGCGCACATCGTCGCCCTGCACGACGGTCTGGCCGAGGCGACGGCCTCTTGCGTCGACGATGAAGGCACGCTGCTCACGCACCACACGGCTACGTACAGCCTGCCTAGCCCTCTACGCGAACGCTGAAGTTCTCGCCCTCCCACGTTCCGCTTTCGCGCCAATGGAAGGTGAACGTGATCGTGCGCCCCAGCGCGAGCGGCTCGGTTGGGATATCGACGACATGGACGCCCAGCTCCGTATCGCGCGTCTCGACGTCGCGCTGCGTCTGCCAATCGTCTGTGGTGTAACGCACCGTAGCGGGATCGCACAGGGTGATCCGCAGCACCTTGCCGTGCTCGATCGTCGTGCGCCGATGGTTGAAGCGCCACGAGCGCCAATCGGTGCTTGTGGCGACGCCGCCGTAGCGTTGCCACACGACCTCGGGACGGTCGAAGGCACGGCCCAGAGCGCTGCTCGCCGCCAGTTTGATGAACTCGCCGTGCGCCCAGACCAGCGGCATCGCGCCGCCGGTGGGCTGGCCGGGATAGAGGTGGTGCTCGGGGATCGCGGGGCGGTCCCAGACCTGCTCGGGGAGCATCCCGCCGCGGCTGGCCGTAGCCGCCATCTCTCGCAGGTAGGGGACAGGATCCTCACCGGCCGCCAGCGCGTAGTGGCCGCGCTCGCCGGTGAGCAGCGGCCAGGCGCGCCCGATGCCGGTGCCGTCGAAAGCGAAGCCGTCCTCGTGCTCGCCGTAGCCGTCGCCGGGATAACGGTGCCAGGAGGGCCCGGTGGGCAGATCGACGCGCAGCAGCGCGTCGGCAACCTTCACGCTGGCGGTGATCTTCGGATCGTCCGCCTTGCGTAATCCTAGGCGCACCAGCTCGAGAAACTCCAGGCCCACGACCTCGTCGGCGGTGGCGTTTCCCTCGGAGGGCGGGCGGTTCTTGATCGGCACCGTGGAGCAGAGCGCGGCGCGCGCGTCGCGTGCCTCCGGCGGCGCCGTGCGTACGTAGTAGCCGGGGACACCCAGCCGCGCGGCAAGCGGCGTCTCCTCGACGTAGGTCCAATCTTCGATGCGCGCGTTCCAATGGTCGGCTAGCTCCAGCGCATACGAGCGCGCGGGCTCGTCGAGGAACTCGGCCGCGCAGACCAGCGCGGCTACGCAGACGGCGAGCGTAAAGGGATTGAGCCCGGCATCTTCCTCCCAGCGGTCCTGCCCCGTGACCGGCCCCTCGCGCGCGATGAAAGAGGCGGCGCGCCGCACCATCTCGCCGACGAACATCCCGCGCAGTGCGCCGCGCTCCTTGAGCGCAGAGGCGAGGAGGATCGGGAAGCCGACTTCGTCGAGCTGGATGCCCTGCCAGTATGGCGTTCCGTCGAGCCATTGGTTTTGGTACCAATGGCCGTCGGGTTGCTGCGTGGAGATCAAGTAGCGCAGGACGTCGCGTGCGTCTCGGTAGGCGCCGATGGCTAGCAGTGCGCCGGCCGCCTCGACTTGGTCGCGCGCCCAGACGAGATGGTAGCCGCCTCCGTTCGTGCGGCTCTGTCCCCAGGGAATAGAGAGGCTGGCGACGGTGGCCCCCGCGTAGACTTTGTCTTGATGCGTCTTGAGCACCATCGCCGAGACTGCGACTTCGCGCTGGAGCTCCGCATGTTGGTCGAGCACGGAAGACGAGTGTCCCAATGCCCATTGGTGCCAGCGCTGCCACTCCTCGACGTGCTGGAGCCAGTTCTCATCGCAGCCGCCGGAGAGGCTGCTCGTGCCCAGCACGATCGCCTCGTCGGGACCGTGGGCGAAGCTCAAAGAAAGGTGTACGTGACGAGCCAGGATCTCGCCGGTGAGCGCGACGTTGCCGGGCCCCGCCGTGGGATAGCTCCACGTCATCGCACCGTTGCGCGCGAAGTCTTGCCAGCCGTCGCTGACGCCGACGTAACCACAACTGATGCGCCCCCAGACGTCGCACCCCTCGTCGTCCATCGCCAGCAGCGCGAGGGTGGTCCCGTCGCGCGCGGCGGAGAGCGCGCGCCAGCGCGCGTGCGTGGCGATGCGAGCACGGTTGTCCTCGCCCCGCCCGTCCGCATGCGGCGCGAGCAGCGCGTAGAGGCGCAGATCATCGTCGCCGGAGAGGCTCGCCTCGATGAGCAGCGCGTCGCGTTTGACGTCCGGGCAGATGCGCAGCTCCAGCGTGAAGCGCGCGTGCTTGTGGGTGATCGTGTAGGCCGGGATGCCGGGACCGGGGGTCTCGATCGTGTAGGAGTCGAGGCGCTTCAACTCCACCCAAAAGCCCTTGCCGTCCGCGACGATAAACCCCAAGTCACGGATCTGCGGGCGGTCGACGTGCGGGTAGAAGACTTCATTGACGATCCCGAAGCCCAGCGTGAACCAGACCCGCGAGCCGCCCAGCGCGGTGCCGACGGCATCTTTCGCGCTGCTGCTCCAAGTCGGTGGGATTCCCGGACACCCGGGCGCATCGCTTTCCGTGATCGGCGGCGGCATCGATGGTTCCTCACTCAGCAGAAGAGGCTGTCGGCGCTCTCCACGATGGGTTCGGAGCCTGCGCGCTCGATGACCTTGTGGCTCGTCGCTTCGGATACGTTAGCGCACGACGAACGCCAGCAGAGCCGCCAGCTCTGCAAACTGCTCGCAGAAGCCGTAGGCGTCACCGGTAAGCGTGCCCCCCAAACGGCGTGCCACCAGCTCCGCGAGCGCTGCGCCCGCGGCGAGCGCCGCTAGAAGTGCCGCGATGCCGCGCCACGATCCCAGCGCCGCCGCCGCCAACGCGAGCACGAGCCCCATCGCTACCGCCGGCCACGCGGCGCGCCCGTGAAGGTCTCGCCCTGCGCCGTGCTCCCGTCCGTACGGATATCGGACGACGGCGAGTACGGCCGCGGCCCGCCCCGCCGCGCCGGCGACGATCAGTGCCAAGGCCAGTCGAAGCGGCGTCAGCGAGAGCGCGCAGGCGTAGAACGCCAGGAGGACCAGCACGCCGGTTACCACGGCGAAGGAGCCCACGCGGCTGTCCCGCATGATCTCTCGGCGGCGCTCCGGCGTGCGCGGGGCGAAGGCGCCGTCGCTGGCATCGAGCAGGCCGTCGAAGTGGAGGGCGCCGGTAAGCGCCAGCGGCGCACCGACGGCGACGACCGCGACCAGCGGCGGCGGTGCGAAGCGGGAGGCCAAGAGCACGGCGCCGCCCGCCAGCGCACCCACGACGGCGCCGACCAGCGGAAAGAAGGCAAGTGCGGCCGATGGTTCCTCGTCACCCGGAGGGCGCGGGCACGCCGGCGGGAGGATCGTCAGGAACGACCATGCGGCCCAGAGGGCCGCTCCCGCTCGGCGCAGCGCCCTCATACCGCTTCGCTGACGCCGGCCTCCGCGAATGTCGCCATCTCGCGCAACGTGCGTGCCGCTGCATCGACGAGCGGCATCGCGAGCGCAGCGCCCGTGCCCTCGCCCAGCCGCAGATCGAGCTCCAGCAGCGGACGCAGTCCGAGGTGCGCGAGCGCGTGGGCATGCCCCGGCTCCGCCCCGCGGTGGCCGGCGATCATCCACTCGATGATCTGGGGTGCCAAACGCTGTGCTACCAGCGCCGCGGCGGTGGCGATGAAGCCATCGAGAACGACGGGAATGCCCGCACCGGCCGCGGCGAGCATCGCGCCGGCCATTCCGCCGATCTCGAAGCCTCCCAGTTCGGCAAGGAGGGTGACTCCGTCGGCGTCGGGAGCCACACGCGCCACCGCTTGCGCGACGATCTCGCGCTTGCGAGCGAGTCGCGCGTCGTCGATCCCGGTTCCGCGCCCGCAGATCTCTTGCGCGCTGCGTCCGGTCGCCGCCGCGGTGATCGCCGATGCCGGCGTCGTGTTCCCGATGCCCATCTCGCCGAGGGCGAAGAGATCGACGCCTTCGTAGGCCACGCGCGCGAACGCCTCGGCGCCCCGCTCCAGCGCGCGCTGTGCCTGCTCGCGCAGCATCGCCGGTCCGCGCGCGATGCTTTGCGTCCCGCGGCCGACGTTGAGCATCATCAGCCGCGGGTCATCGATCCCGTGACCCTTGACGCCGAGATCGGCGACGTAGACGCGAACGCCGCAGCTGCGGGCGATGGCGCAGATCGCCGCCGTGCCGCCCAGAAAACCGTGCAGCATCTGCGCCGTGACCTCCGACGGATAGGCGCTGACGCCGTCCGCGGCCACTCCGTGGTCGCCGGCCATCACGATCAGCGCGCGGCGTGCATACCCCGCAGGGGGCATGCCGCCGTGCATCCCCGCCAGACGCACGGAGAGCTCCTCGAGTACGCCCAAGCTCCCCGCAGGCTTGGTGAGCTGGGCCTGGCGCGCGCGCGCCGCGGCGATCGCCGCCGCATCGGCCGGCTTCACGCCGGCGACCAATGTCTCGATCGTCATCGCGCTATCTCGTCGAGATCTCGAGCTCGTACGTGCGCCCCGCCGCGGGGTAACCGTAGACGGTCTCGTAGCCCTCGTTGCCGAGGTTGCGCGCACGAAGGGTCAGCAGGGCTCCGCGCGTCAGGTGCATGCGCAGGTAGGCGTCGATGATCGCATAGGAGTCGATCGGTGCGGCCATGCCGGTCGAGGTGGTGAGGTAGTCGACGTGCGTTCCCACGATCTGCGCGCGAATGCCGAATGCCGGGGCATTGCCCACGAATGGGCGCTCGATCCCCAGCGACATCTGCAGGACCGGCTCGAAGCGCAGGCGCGTTGCGGCGGCGCCCGGTGAGGTGTCGAGCGCGCGATAGAGATCGGTCGCATCGAGCCGCGCGACGAAGGCGTTGAAGGGCTTCGTTCGCAGGCTAGCGGTCAGGCCGTCGATCTCCGCGTGCTGAACGTTCTGCGGGACGAAGTTTTGATCGAGCTGGATGAGATCGTTGGCGTGGCGGCCGAACCATCCCAGCGAGACTCCGCCGAGCACATGCGGTGCCTCGAGGGTGACGTCGGCGTTGCGCGAGTGCTCCGAGTGCAGATTGGGATTGGAGAAGCCCGGATAGTGGAGATCGATCAGCGTCGGCACGCGGAACGACTCATCGAGGTTGGCGGCCAGGCGCAAGGAGCCGATCGGCAGGAGCGCGCCGATCTCCGGGGCGACGATGCCGCCGTTGGGTGTGTCGTGCTCACCGCGCAGCCCCGCGAAGAGGCGCGTGCCTCCGCCCAGCGTCCAGCTCTGCTGCGCGTACGCCCCGACCTGCGAGGCGCGCGCGGTGAACTGAGGGGGCGCGGGAGGAATCGCGCCGGCACCGAGATCGTCGAGCATGCTCTCGCGAGCGATGTCCAGACCGGCCACGAGCGTGGTATGCTCCCCATCGATCACGTCCTTGACGGCGATCTGCGCGCGTCCGTCGTACGTCGCGCTCTCGCCGCCGAACGAGGGGTCGCGGTAGGGCAGCGACTGATGCGATCCGGAGAGCGTGAGGGAGAGCAGCGAGCGCACGCCGGCGCGCTGCGCTTCGACGTGTCCTTCGTCGAACGAGGTCAGCTGACGCGCCTGCGGCGAGGGAAAACTCAGTGAGCCGGGGACGCCGATCGAGACGGCGCTGCTTCCCAGCGAGCCGCGCAGGCGCCACAGCCCCTCGCGCGGTGTCTCGTACGAGAGCCGCACGGCGGTGGACTGCGCGTCGTCGTTGCCGCGGGTACCGGCCTTGAAACCGTCCAGCGCGGGATACGGGTAGTCGTTGACGGCGAGACGCCGCTCGATGACGACGCCCAGGCGTCCGTCGCCGATCGCCGCGCGCAGATCGGTCGCTCCAAACGTGCCGGTGGAGGCAGCGACGTACGTGCCGCGCGGGACGTCGGTGATGATGTTGATCACGCCGCCGACAGCCGCCGTGCCGTAGAGCGTGGAGACGCCGCCCTCGACCACCTCGATGCGCGAGACGCCGGAGGTGGAGAGCGTTCCCAGGTCGAGCAGACCGTTGGAAGCCGTGGCGATGGGCGTGCCGTCGAGCAGCACGAGCGTCTGAGCGGCACTTGCGCCGCGAATGCCTACGGTCGACTGGGCACCGAAGGGGCCGTAGCTGGTGATCCCGATGCCGGGGAGTCCGCGCAGCGCCTCGGCGACGGAGCGATCACCGCGCGCCGCCATCTGGACGCGCGTGACCACGAACGTCGGGCGACTGGTCTGGTTGACGGGCTCGGCGCGGCGATCGCTCGTGACGATCGTCTCGATAACCTTCAGCGGAGTCGCCGAGGGGGATGGCATGGGAGTGGCTGCGAGGACCGCGGCCAGCACGAACGGATACATACGTCCTTCCTTTTCGCGAGGAACGGGTGTTGTCAAAGCTCCCACGTGGTATCCTGACTCGCGGATCGACGTCGTCTGCCGCGGCCTTCCCGCGCCTCCCAGGCGCAGTGGCGATGCGGCGACTCCCCGCTTACAGTGGCGCGACCGTCTCGGCATTGCACCGAGTTCCCACGTTTCGAGCCGAAGCCAGCAGTTCGAGCCGCAGGCGGCCCCTCCTCTCGCGTGCAACTCCAGCGGCGATGAAACGGATGGTGGTCCTGGCCGCGGCGCTCGCGCTCACCGTCGTCGGATGCGCCCGGCAGGCACCGGCGCCGAACGTCTATGCGGACGAGCAGCATAGACGCATCGTCTCGCTCGCACCTTCGCTGACCGAGGAGCTCTTCGCCATCGGCGCCGGCGGCCAGGTGGTCGGCACCTCGGCGTTCACCGCCTATCCGCCACCGGCGCGTACCCTGCCGGTGATCGATGCCGCGTCGTGGATCAATACGGAGAAGATCCTCGCGCTGCGTCCCGACTTCGCCGTGGGGCTGCCTTCCGACGCGGCGCGTACGCGCGGCTTGGAGCGCGCCAAGGTGCCGGCGTTCCTCATGAAGGACGACAGCTACGAGGATATCTACGCAACGCTCGGCGAGCTGGGCGTGCTCACCGGGCGCGTCGACGCGGCGGATAGAGTAGAGCTGCGCCTGCACTCACGCGTCGCCGCGTTGAAGAAGAAGAGCGCCGCGTTTCGCCTGCGTCCGCGACTCTTCGTGGTGCTCGACGTCTCGCCGATCTACACGGTGGGCCGCGGCTCGTACATCGACTCGCTGCTGACCATGGCGGGCGCGCGTAACGTCGTCGAGAGTAGGTTGCCCTACCCCAACTATTCCGCTGAACGCCTGTTGGCCGATCAGCCCGACGCGCTGATCGTCGCCGGGGAAGTGAAGCTGAAGCCGTTGCTCGCTCGCTCGCCCTGGAGCGATCTGCGCGCCGTGCGCGAGGGGCGCATCTATCAGGCGCCGCCGAACTTGGGGCTCGAGGTGCCGGGACCCCGCGTCATCGACGGGCTGGCATGGCTCGTTCAGGTGGTGGAGCGGCTGCAGTCGTGAGGATCGTCGTCGTCCGCCATGGCATCACGGAGTGGAACGCCGCGCGGCGTTTCCAGGGGCAGACGGATGTAGCACTCTCCGAGGCGGGGCGGCTGCAAGCCCGGTCCGTCGGCAGACGCCTGCATGCGGAGCGCTTCGCGCTTTGCGTCGCCAGCGACTTGCAGCGCACGCGCGAGACCGCCGAGAGAATCCTCGCCGAGATGGCCGAGCCGCCTTCGCTGCATCTGGAGCCCGAGCTGCGCGAGATGAACTTCGGCACCTGGGAGGGCCTGACATTCGAGCAGGTAGCCGCGCGCTGGCCAAACGAGGCCAAGAACTTTCACCACCATACGCTGCTGGCGCCCCCCGGCGGCGAGACGTGGGCACAGTTCGATGCACGCGTCACGCGCGGCTTCGAGCGCCATCGCATGCGGGTGGGGCCTGATGGCGCTCTGCTGATGGTGGTCCACGGCGGCGTGATCCATGCGCTCGTGCGCCGCTTGATGAAGCTCGGCGATCGCCCCGCGCCGATCCACGTCGATCCCGCCGGCGTCACGGAGATCGAATTCGACGGCGAGGCGGCGTGGATGCGGCTCTTGAACGACTGCTGCCACCTCGAGGGACTCTAACGGTCTAGCGTAGCCGATCGAGCGCGCGCATGAGGTGCTCTAGGAGCTCGACGACGTGCGGTCCGGGAACGAGGTCGTCTGCCAAATGGATGACGCGGCTCGCGCGCACCGCGTACAGCAGGCTCCATGGCGCTTCATGCGGGTCGATCTCGGCATCCTTCGACACGATGAGGATGTCGGGATGCGCGCTCACCAGGCGCTCGGGGGAGTACGGCGTCCAGGGCATCGATGATGCGGCCGTATTCTCGACGTTGGTGAGCCTCAACAGCTCGTCGACGAAGGAGCCGCGCCCAGCCGTGTAGATCGGCGCGGTCGCGACGACGACGAAGGCACGCAGGCGGCGCTGGCGTGCGGCTGCGCGCTCGACGTGTACGAGGCCGGCGCGGAGTTGGCGCACCAAGGCCTCGGCTCGCGGTGCCGTCCCGGTGAGTCGCCCCAGGCGGAGCATCGTGCTGAAGTCCTGCGTGAGCGTGTCCGATGAGAGTACCTCCGTGCGCACGCCGGCCCGCTCGAGCGCGGCGAGCGCGGGCGCCTCGAGCGGAACGCCGACGACGAGATCGGGATGGAGTGCGAGAATGCGCTCGGGGGTAGCGTCGAGCATGCTTCCGACCTGCGGCAATCCGCGCGCTTGCGCCAAGCGCGCCGAGTACCGATCGACGGCGATCACGCGGGCGCCGGCGCCGATGGCGAAGAGGTCCTCGGTGAGCGAGGGCGCGAGAGAGACGATGCGCTGCGCCTCGAGCGCCGCCGCGAGCAGGATGGCCAGCATGCCGCGCCGTGTTCCCGCCGCAGGCGGAGCCTCCTCTCGCGTGCAAGTGTTCGCAGCATGCTGCAGTTGATCGTCGGCGGCGCACGCAGCGGCAAGAGTCGTTATGCCGCCTCACTCGCCGGAGAGGCACAGGCGACGTATGTGGCTACCGCGATGCGTTCCGACGATACCGACTTCATGGCACGCATCGCGCGCCACCGCGAGGGGCGCCCGGCATCGTGGGTCACCGTCGAGGAGCCGCGCGATCCCGGACGAGCCGCGCTGGAGGCGGCGACACCATACGTGATAGTCGACTGCGCGACGCTCTGGCTGACAAACCTCGTGTTGACGCGCCCGCCGGTCTGCGACGAAGAGATCGAGCGTGCGATCGATGCCGGGATCGCACGCTTCGCGCAAGCAGGAAGCGTGCGTGAAGTGATCGTGGTGACCAACGAGGTGGGCGGCGGCGTCGTGCCCGTGGAGGCACTGGCGCGGCGTTTTGTGGATCTGCAGGGCAGGGCGAACCAACGCCTTGCCCAGACGGCGCAGCGCGTCGTTCTCATGGTGGCCGGCATCCCCGTTGAGGTGAAGCCTTGAAGAAGTTCGTGCTGGTGCTGGGCGGCGCGCGTAGCGGCAAGAGCGAGTTCGCCGAGAAGCTGGCCGCCTCGATCGGCGGCGGCGTGGTCTTCGTCGCCACAGGCTCGCCGGTGGACGAGAAGCTGCGCCTGCGCATTCAGCGCAACCGCGCGCGCCGTCCGCAGGCCTGGCGCACGCTCGAGGTGGGAACGAGCATCGGGCGCGCGCTGGCGAAGGACGTGCCCGCCGAGCCGGTCGTGCTGCTCGACTCGCTCTCCGGGGCCATCGCCAACGTGGTATTGCGCGCACGCTCGCGCGAGAAGTTGGCCGAACGCGCCGACCCCGACGTCGAGCAGAAAGTCGATGCCGAGGTGGCCGGCCTCTTGAACTGGTACGCGCGCAACGAGCGAACGCTGATCGTGGTGAGCGACGAGCTCTCGATGGGCGCTACCAATGCGTTGCCCAGCGTCGGCGCCTACGCCGAGCTCAACGGTCAGACCAACCGGCGTCTGGCCGAAGTAGCCGACGAAGTCTTTCTGATGATCGCGGGAATCCCGCTCAACCTCAAGGAGTCGCCGAAGGGTCTGCTCTAGCGGCCTGCAGTCAGCGCGCGGGGTAGCCCGTGATCTCGCGGATGGCCTCATAGAGCGGGCGTAGGCGCCCGTACATTCGACGGTAGACGCGGCGGTAGAGCGCATCGTAGGTCTCGCGCGACTCCGGGCGCGGCTCGAAGGTGCGCCCGACGTGCGTCATGGCGGCGATTGCGGCGTCGAAGCTAGTATGTAGACCCAGCGCCACTGCTGCGTCGATGGCCGCGCCTAGGCCCGAGGTCTCGTAGACGCGCGGTCGCGCCGCCGGCAGTCCGAAGACGTCGGAGGTGATCTGCATGGCGGCGTCGCTCTGCGAGCCACCCCCCGAGACACGCAGACTCGTGATCGCCGCGCCGCTGCGTCGCGCGATGCGCTCGCCGCCCTCGCGCAGCGCGTACGCGAGGCCCTCGATGATCGCGCGATAGAGATGGGCGCGCGTGTGCGTGTCGCCAAAGCCGATGACCGCGCCCTTGGCCTCGGGCCCGGGGATGCGGACGCCGGGCGTCCAGTACGGTTGGAGCGTCAGACCCAAGGCGCCGGGCGGCGCCTGTTCCAGCAGATCGTCGAAGAGGCTCTCGACGGGAGCGCCGGCGGCCTCCGCCGCCAGACGCTCGCGGTAGCCGAACTGTTCCTTGAACCAGTTCACCATCCAGTAGCCGCGGAAGACCTGCACCTCCGTGTTGTACGAGCCGGGGACGGCGGCGGGATAAGGCGGAAGGAAGGGCGTCGCCTCCACGTAGCGTGGGCCGCAGACGTTGATCGTGGCGGTGGTGCCGAAGCTCAGGCAGGCCGTGCCGGCCTGCGTGCATCCGGAGCCCAGCACCTCGCAGGCTTTGTCGGCGGCGGCGGCGGCGAGCGGCGTGCCGGCGGGAATGCCGCACTCGCGCGCCGCCTGCGGCGTGACCTCGCCGATGATGGTCGCCGGCGCGGCGAGCTCGGGGAGCATCGCGCGCGCGATCGGCAGGGCCGCCCATTTCCAGTCTCCCTCGGCGGCCCACGTCAGACGTTTGAAGTCGAACGGGAGGTAGCCCACCTGCGAGCCGACGGAGTCGACCAAGCGTCCGCACAGGCGATAGTTGAGGTAGCCCGAGAGCAAGAGAAAACTGCGAGTTCGCTCCCATATCTCGGGCTGAGCGGCCGCGATCCAGCTCGCCTCCGCCTCGCGTTGGAACGAGCGAATCGTCTCCGCCATGCCCGCGGCTCGGAAGGCCAGACGCCAGCGCAGCGGGAGCGGCGAGACGCACGGGCTCCTGCGCTGATCGAGCCAGGTGATCGCCGGCCGCAGCGGGCGCCCGCCTGCGTCGAGGTTGATGACGGTGCCGCGCTGCGTGGTGACGGCTACGGCACGTACGGCCGCGCGCAGTGTGGGAGACTCCTCCCACAGCCCGCGGCACGCAAGACACGCGGCTTCCCAGAAGCCCTCGGGATCGTGCTCGTGCCAACCCGGCTGGCTGGTCACGTAGCTCTCGAGCGCCACGCGGTGCTTGGCGACGAGCGTCCCTTGCGCGTCGAAGAGCAGGGCACGCACGCTCTGCGTGCCGTTGTCCAGGGCGAGGATCAGCTCGTCGTCATGCACCGTCGAACCTCAGCGCATGGTAGCGTTGCCAGTGCGCGCGATACGCCGCCTCCTCGCGCTCCCAGCGCGCGTCGTCCCAGTTCAGCTCGGCGGAGCAGATCTCGCGCACGCGCGGCAGCCAGCGGGCGGCGCCGTCGCGCAAGAGCAGGCCGATGCGCGTGCGCCGCAGCAGCAGGTCGTCGAGTCTCGTGACGTCCTCGGCGCGCGCGGCCCAGCGCAGCTCGCACCACAGGGTCCGGCTTCCCTCGATCGACTCCAGCTCGCCGGCCTGCGCCGCGTCGATGACTGCTTGCGCCCGGCTTCCGTACCTTCCGCTGAGGCGCAGGCGCGCGCTCGACGTGAGGCCCGGCGCCTGCGGCGGCACGGCAGGAGAGAAGATGGGCCGGGGTTCGAGATCGACGCTCGTGCCGAGCGCATCGCGTGCCGCGCGCAGCGCGGCGAGCGCCATCGGGCGGAACGTCGTGAGCTTTCCGCCGGTGACGGTGACCATGCCCTGCTCGCGCAGGATCAGGTGATCGCGGCTCTCCCTCGAGGGATCGGCCTTGCCGCTCACGAGAACGGGGCGCACCCCGGAGAAGGTGGCGATCACGTCTCTGCGCTCGATCGCGTGGCGCGGGAACTGGTGATGCAGAGCGGCGATCAGATAGGCGGCCTCTTGCGACGAGATCGAGGCCTCCTCGAGGGGATCCGCGCGGTGGTCCAGGTCCGTCGTGCCGACGAGGATCGCGTCGCACCACGGATAGGCGAAGACCGGGCGTCCGTCATGCGGGTGAAAGAAGGCCACCGCCTGCGCAAGCGGCAGCCGCCAGTCGGGCAACAGCAGATGGCTGCCGCGCAGCGGCCGCAGTGCCGGCGGTGCGCCGGTCTCGGCGCGCAGCCGATCCGCGGCGGGACCAGCCGCGTTGATCACCACACGTGCCTCGACTTCAACGTGACGGCCGGTGAGCACGTCCCGTAGTACCGCACCCGCCACGCGCCCTCCGCGCCGCGCGAGACCGTCCGCGCAGACGTAGTTGAGCGCGCTCGCGCCGGCGTCGACGGCTTCATGCAGGACGCGCATGACCAGGCGCGCGTCGTCGGTCGACGCGTCCCCGTAGAGATGTGCCCCCGTCAGGTCGTGCGCATCGAGTGCGGGGACCATCTCCAGCGTATGCCGTGCGTCGAGGTAGCGGCGCGAGCGGTGCCCCGCCAACAGATCGTAGAGCAGCAAGCCCGCTGCGATGCTGGCCCGTCCGGGCTTGCGCCCGCGGTAGTGCGGCGTCACGAAGGATAGCGGCTCCACCAGGCCCGGCGCCTCGCGCAGCAGGGCCTCGCGCTCGCGCACGGACTCACGCGTGAGCCCGATCCTGCCGTCCTTGAGATAGCGCAGACCACCGTGCACCAGTTTGGAGGAGCGGCTCGATGCACCGCAGGCGAAGTCGCCGCGCTCCACGAGCGCGGCACGCAGACCGCGGCGTGCCGCCTCCATGAGGACTCCCGCGCCGGTGATGCCGCCGCCGATCACCAGCACGTCCCACGGTTGGTGGAGCCGCTGCCACGTCTGCTCGCGCCGCTCCAATGTCTGCATCTAGCAGAGCTTACCGGGGTTCATGATGCCCTGAGGATCGAAGCGGCGGAAGACGGCTCGCATCGCCTCGACGCCGAGCTCGCCTTTCTCCGCAACGAGGTACGGCGCGTGGTCGGTACCCACACCGTGCTGGTGACTGATGGTACCGCCGTTGGCGACGATGGCCTCGCAGGCGGCACGCTTGAGCGTGCGCCACCGCTCGAGGTTCTCTTCGTAATCCGGCGTCAGCGCGTAGATGAAGGTGCTGTAAACGCTGGCACCTTGCGGGTAGACATGCGAGAGGTGCGCGTAGGTATGCACGCGGCCGCCTGCCACGGCGCCGCGCGCGCCGGCTTCAACTGCCTCCATCGTTCCCCGTACGCGCGGCCAATCGACGGCGGTCTCCACCGTCTCTACGGCATAGCCGTACTCCCAGAGCGTGTTGCGCAGATAGACGCCGCGAAAGCGGCTCGCGCGCCAGCGTTCACCGATGCGGCTCCCGGCATAGAGGGCGCCGTGGCGGCGGCAGAGGCGGCGCAGCGCGGTGAGCGCGGCGCCGCACGCATCGTGCGAGCCCGTGACGCCGGCAATGAGCAGGCACTTCCCGCCGCGTGCGCCGCGCAGGGTGAGATAGCGCTCCAAGAGGCCGGTAAGCGGACCGCCGGCGAGCTGCAAGGTGGTACGAGTCTCCTCGGCGTTGGAGAGGCGAATCATCGAGAGCGGAATCGCCGCTTGGACCGCTTCACGCGCGGCCGCCTCGCCGCCGGACCATTCTGGAAAGAACCAAGCGTGAAACGACTCCTGCTCGGGTACTGGACGTACGCGGACCGTCGCCTCCGTGATGATGCCGATGCGCCCCTCGGAGCCCATCAGCATCTCGCGGAGATCGATTCCCGCGGCCGATGCGGGGAACGTCGGGATGCGCAGCGTGCCCTCCGGCGTCTCCACGCACCCGCCCGCGAAGAGCTGCTCGATGCGCCCGTAGCGTAGTGACTGCTGTCCCGAGGAGCGCGTGGCGATCCACCCGCCCAGCGTGGAGTACTCGAACGATTGCGGATAGTGGCCCAAGGTATAGTTGCGAGCGAGCAACTGCGCTTCGAGATCGGGGCCTGTCACGCCGGCGCCGAAGGTCGCCAATCTGCTCGATGTGTCGAGTTCGTGCAGACCGCGCATGCGCGCCAGCGAGACGGTGAGCACGGGTGCCTCGCCGTCCGGCGGCGTGAGGTGGCCGACCACGCTGGTCCCGCCGCCGTAGGGGATGATGCGCGCGCCCCCGCGCGCGGCGAACGCCAACACGTCGCGCACGTCTTCGGGCGACTCGGGGAAGGCCACGCCGTCGGGCAGGCGCTCCAGATGCGCGAAGCGCAAGGCGAGCCAGTCGGCGAGGCTCTGTCCGCGCGCGTGGCGCAAGCGCGTCTGCGGCGAGGTATCGATCAGCGGATGCTCGGTAAGGCGCCCCGGCGGGGCAGATGCCGTCGCCGTCTCAAGCGGTGCGTCGGCTAACCGCAAAGGTGTGCCCACCCGCTTCTCTAGAAAGGCGAGCGCGGTCTCGGGCAACGCGAGACGGATGCTGTCGTCGCCCCAACCGTTCCAGCGGCGCATGACGTCGTCCGTTCGTGTCGCTCTATGGGCCGGCCTTTCTCAATAACGGGGCGTGGGACAGCATGCAGAGTAGATCGAAGCGATGCTGACGCGGCGCCGGCTCATCGCCGGTACGGTCGCCGGCGGCGCGGTGCTCGCCGCGGCAGTTGCCTACGGCCCGCATCCGTCTTCCGACGGGCGCGATGCCGTGATCGCGGCGATCGCGCCCGTCATGCTGGGCGGCGCGCTGCCGGCGCAGAGCTCTGAGCGCCAGGCGGCGTTGCGTGACGTCGTGCGCGGCGTCGATCGCGCGATCGACGGCCTTACGCCGGAGACGCAGCACGAATTGGGCCAGCTTTTCGCCCTTCTGGGGTTTCCGATCACCCGGCGCCTGGTGGCCGGCGTGCGCGATCCCTGGCCCGAGGCCGATCCGCGGGAGATCGATGCCTTCTTGACGTCGTGGCGTCACCACCGCGTGGCGCGGTTGCGCAGCGCGTACGACGCCCTCCATCAACTGACGCTTGCGGCGTGGTATGGGAATCCCGAGGCGTGGCGCGGTATCGGGTATCCCGGGCCGCCGAAGGTAGGATAGCAAGCGATGCTGCCGGATCCCGTCGCCGAGGGTCTCGCTGCCGGCTGGAAGGCGAACGACGCCTCGACGCTGACGGCCGATGCTCATCTCGAGGGAGACGTGGCGATCATCGGCACGGGTGCGGGCGGCGGTACGACGGCCGAGATACTGGCGCGTGCGGGCCTGCGCGTGGTGATGATCGAGGAGGGGCCGCTCAAAAGCTCGCGCGACTTTCGCATGCTCGAAACGGAGGCATACCCGCAGCTCTACCAAGAGTCCGCTGCGCGCAAGACCAAGGACAAGGGCATCAACATTCTCCAGGGGCGCTGTGTGGGCGGCTCTACCACCGTAAACTGGACGAGCAGCTTTCGCACGCCGTCCTCGACGTTGGAGTATTGGCAGCGCAGGTTCGCGTTACGCGAGCTCTCGGTGGAGACGATGGCGCCGTGGTTCGCCGCCATGGAGGACCGGCTCAACGTTCATCCGTGGATCACCGAGCCTAACCGAAACAACTCTCTCCTGCGCATCGGCGCCCAGCGCCTGGGCATTCCCACCGCCATCGTGCCGCGCAACGTGAAGGGCTGTTGGAATCTCGGCTACTGCGATCTCGGCTGTCCGACCAACGCCAAGCAGTCGATGCTGGTCACCACCATTCCGGCGGCGCTGGAGCGCGGCGCGGTACTGGTCAGCCGCGCGCGCGCCGAGCGCTTGACGATCGATCGCGGGAGGGTGAGCGAGGTGATCTGCAGCGCGCTCGACGCCGGCGGCCTGCGTCCTAGCGGTCATACTCTGACCGTCCACGCGCGCCACGTGGTGCTCGCCTCGGGTGCCATCGGCAGCCCCGCGATCCTGCTGCGCAGCGGCGCCCCCGACCCCTACGGTCTGGTGGGGAGACGAACGTTTCTTCACCCGACGCTCGTCAGCGCCGCCGTCATGCCCGAGCGCGTCGACGGCTTCGCCGGGGCACCGCAATCCATCTACTCCGATCATTTTCTCAAGACGCAGGCCATCGACGGCCCCATCGGCTTCAAGCTCGAAGTTCCGCCTCTCCACCCGCTGTTGATGGCCAGCACGCTAACGGGCTACGGCAGCGCGCACGCCGCCTTGATGGAGCGCATGCCTTATGCGCAGGCGATCATCGCGCTGCTGCGCGACGGCTTCCACGAGCAGAGCCCAGGGGGCATCGTCGCGTTGGACGGCGACGGCAGCCCCGTGTTGGACTACCCGATGACCGCCTTCCTCTGGGAAGGTGCGCGGCGCGCTCTCTTGGCGATGGCGGAGATTCAGTTCGCCGCCGGCGCCCGCAGCGTGCTCCCGCTGCACGAGGACGCGGTTGCGTACACTTCATGGGCGCAGGCGCGGGAGGCCATCTCGCGTCTGCCGATGGAGACCCTGCGCACGCGCGTGGTGAGCGCGCACGTGATGGGCGGCTGCGCGATGGGCAGCGATCCCAAGCACGGTGTAGTCGATCACGCGGGCCGACACTTCCAATTGGAGAACCTCTCCATCATCGACGGATCCGTCTTTCCCACCAGCATCGGTGCCAATCCTCAGCTCTCGATCTATGGTTTGGCTGCGCGAAACGCGACAACGCTGGCACGCTCGCTGGCGGCGAAGACGTGAGCGAGACCCGCGCGCTTGTGGTGGCCGTCGATCTCGATCTCCCCAAGCGTCCGCTGGAGCCCGAGCTCGAGGAGTTTCTGGCGCTGATCGAGGCCGCCGGCGCCGAGGTGGCCGGAGTGGTCGTGCAGCACCGCGCCGCCGTCGATCCGGCAACACTGGTGGGCGCCGGGAAGGCACGCGAGCTGGCGGAGGCCGCGGAGCGCGACGGGGCCACGGCACTCTTCGTACTCAACGATATCCGGCCGCGCCAGCGTACCAATCTCGAGAAGGTGATTCCGCTGCCGATCATCGACCGCACGATGCTGATCCTGGACATCTTCGCCCAGCGCGCGCGCAGCCGCGAGGGCAAGCTGCAGGTGGAGCTGGCGCAGTTGCGCCACCGCGCCGCTAACCTCGCGGGTCTGGGCACCGTGCTCTCGCGGCTGGGCGGCGGCGTGGGGACGCGGGGTCCGGGAGAGACCAAGCTCGAAGTCGACCGCCGGCGCATCCGTACGCGTATCTCCGCACTGGAAAAAGATCTGGAACAGGTGCGCCGCCACCGCCGCACCCAGCGGGCGGGGCGTGGTGGTGAGCCGCTGGCGGCGCTGGTCGGCTATACCAACGTGGGAAAGTCGTCGTTGCTCAATCGGCTCGCGCGCGCCGAGAGCTTCGTGGCCGATCAGCCTTTCGCTACGCTCGACACCACGTTGCGCAGGACCTACCTTGCGCCGGGGAAGGCGGCGCTGGTGGCCGATACGGTCGGCTTCATCACCGACCTCCCGAAAGAGCTGGTGGCGGCCTTCCGCGCCACGCTCGAGGAGCTGAACGAGGCCGACGTGCTGCTAGAAGTCTTCGATGCGTCGAATCCCGACTGGCCGCGCCAGGAGGCCGGCGTGCGCGAGATCCTCGCCGATCTCGGGCTCGCCGGCGCACCGAGGATTCGCGTGGCCAACAAAATCGATCGCCTCGAACCGGCGGCGCGGGCCCTGCTTCCCGCCGATGCGGTCGCCGTCTCGGCCGTCAGTGGTGAAGGGATCGAGGCGCTGCGCGCGCTGATGGCGCAACGCCTGGGGCAAAGGTGATCAGCCGCCGGGGTGGAGCGTTGGCGTCAAGGTGATGACGCCGAGCTGCGTGATGTTCCCCTGGGTGATGGTGACGCTCGCGATCGGGTAATACTGATACCCCACCGCGTTGATCGAGCACGACGCCACGCCGATGGCGATGCCGTTGATCGTGAAGCCGCCGTTTTGGTCCGGATGAGTCGCCTGGCCCCCGCATTGGACGTTGGCGCCTGCGCCGCCGATGGCTTGTTGGGTGGAGGCATCGACCAGCGTTCCGGTGACGCCGCCGAACTGCTGAACGCCCACTGGATAGTTGAAGTTCGAGCAGCCGGCCAAGCCCAGCAGGAGCGCCAGACCGATGACGCCGGCAATGTTCTTCACAGGGTACTCCTTATGGCGAAATTCAGTTTCTTTCGCGGCGGCGAGCGGGGTCGAGAGGAAGCGCAAGGAGCTTGTTCAACTTTTCACAAGGTATGACGCCCTACGCAGAAGTCGCGATTTTCATCCTCGTGGCGCTGTTGCTCGCCTTGGTTCTCAACATCCTACCGGGACTCATGGCGCGGAACCGCTATCGTGCTGCCCCGGCGAAAGCCGATCCGTACGAGTGCGGGGTACCGCCGACGAGCGCGATCAGCAGCCGGTTCCCGGTGCGCTTCTACTTGATCGCGATGTTGTTCGTGATCTTCGACGTCGAAGCCGCTTCGTTCTATCCCTGGGCGGTTCAGATGCACTCCCAGACGTTCGGCAATGCCCATGTCGACGAGGCTGCGTCGTACCTGTCGTGGACGGCGCAGATGCGTTCGCTCCACACGTTCTTCCTTGCCGAGATGGTGATCTTCATCATCGTCTTGGCGATCGGCTACGCGTACGTCTGGAAGCGAGGTGGTTTCACATGGAGATGAGCGCCAACAACCTCTTCCTGGCCAAGATCGACGAAGCGGCACGCTGGGCGCAGAGCTCGAGCGTCTGGCCGCTGACGATGGGCCTGGCCTGCTGCGCCATCGAGATGATGGTCATCCCTGCGCCCCAGTACGATATCTCGCGTATCGGCTCCGAAGTTTTCCGCTCTTCGCCGCGCCAGGCCGATCTGATGATCGTCTCCGGCCGCGTCTCGAATAAGATGGCCCCCATCGTCCGCCGTCTCTACGATCAGATGGCCGAGCCCAAGTGGGTGATCTCGATGGGCGCCTGCGCCAGCTCCGGCGGCGTCTTCGACAACTACGCCATCTTGCAGGGAATCGACCAGGTCGTTCCGGTCGACGTCTATGTTCCCGGCTGCCCACCCACCCCGGACGGTTTGGTCTATGCCATCAATCTGATCCAACAGCAGATCCGCACGGGCGGCCGCGGCGGCATCTTCGCGCGAGCGTAGGAGAGTAGAGTCCCCTTCATGCAACCACGTTCCACGAAGACCACCTCGACCGTGGTCGATCCCACGGCCGTGCGCCCGCCGATCGACGACGTCGACGAGATCATCCGCACGACACCGGCCGAGATGCGCGACGTGTTGACGCGCTTGAAAGCGCAAGGCTTCAGCCAACTCACCGACGTCGGCGGCGCCGACTATCTGCGGCGTTCGCCGCGCTTCGATGTGGTCTACCACCTGACGGCACTGCCGACGCGGGTGGCCAGCATCGCCGAAGTCGGCAAGCCCAAGCGCGTGCGCGTGCTCTGCGGCGTGGACGAAGGGGTGAGCGTACCCACCGTCTACGATCTCTGGCCGAGTGCCAACTGGGCGGAGCGTGAAGTCTTCGATCTCTTCGGCATCGCCTTCAGCGGCCACCCCGACTTGCGGCGCATCGAGATGCCCGACGATTGGGAAGGACACCCGCTGCGCAAGGACTACCCGGTACGCGGCCCGGCGCGCGACCGTACGCCGCGCCCGCCGTTCCCCGGCAAGGAGAACGTCGGGTCGCGTATTCCGCCTACCCGCGAGGCCGCTGAGCGCCTGCGCCGAGAGATCAACGAGCGCCTGCATCACGACGACCACCAGACGAGTGAGGAGAAGTCGTGAGCGATCATCTGCCCGATTGGATCGGTTCCGAGGGTAATCCGCCCAACTTCGGCGACCCCACCGCTGTTCTAGAGCCAGAACCCTACGAGGTCGTCTCGCGCAGCGACGATGAGATGGTGCTCTCGATGGGCCCGCAGCACCCCTCGACGCACGGCGTGCTCCAGGTGGTGCTCGGTATCGACGGCGAGACGGTCAAGCGTGCCGAGCCGGAGATCGGCTACCTGCACACGGGCATCGAGAAAAGCGCGGAGAACCTCTTCTGGAATCAGTCCTTGACGGTCATCGACCGCATGGACTACCTCGCGCCGCTGACCAACAACTTCGCCTTTTGCCGTGGCGTGGAGAAGCTGCTGGGCATCACCGGCCAGGTCCCGCGGCGTGCCCAGCAGATTCGCGTGATGATGGCGGAGATGACGCGTATCACCTCGCACTGCATCTGGCTGGGGACGCACGCCATCGACCTTGGGGCGATCTCGCCGTTCTTCTTTACGGTGGATCTGCGCGAGAATATCCTCGATCTGATCGAGGCCGCCTCCGGCGCGCGCATGAACATGACCTACTTCCGCGTGGGCGGCATCAACGGCGACCTGCCTGAGGGGTTTCTCGAGCGCTTGGACGAGGTGATCGCGAAGTTCCCGCGCCGCATGCGCGACCTGCGTGATCTGCTGCAGAAGAATCCCATCTGGACCGACCGCGAGGTCGGCGTAGGAGTGATCTCCGCCGAGGACGCGGTGGCGTGGGGTCTCACCGGCCCGTCGCTGCGTGCCAGCGGCGTGGCCTACGATCTGCGCAAGATCGAGCCGTACTCCACCTACGAGGAGTACGAGTTCGATGTGCCGACCCGCACCGAGGGCGACTGTTACGCGCGCTTCTTGGTGCGCCTGGACGAGATGGAAGAATCGATGCGCATCATCGAGCAGGTGCGCAAGAACCTGGAGCCGGGCCCGATCATGGTCAACGAGCCGGCGGTGGCCCTGCCGCCCAAACCTTCGATCGGCCTCTCCATGGAATCGCTGATCCATCATTTCAAGCTGGTGAGCGAGGGTTTCCGCGTACCCGCGGGCGACGTCTACGGCGCCGTCGAGGGGCCGCGCGGCGAGATCGGCTACTACATCGTGAGCAACGGCGAGAATCGCCCCTGGCGCGTTCGCACGCGGCCGCCGTCGTTCTACAACCTGCAGGCGCTCAGAAAGATCGCCGCAGGCAACCTGATCGCGGACGTTGTCGTGATGATCGGATCGCTGGACCCGGTCTTCGGCGAGGTAGATAGATGACAGAGTTGGATTTTGAGGAGCTGAAGGCGGAGCTCGAGCCCGAAGCCGACCGCCTCCTCGAGCAATATCCCCAGCCTCGCAGCGCGCTGCTGCCGCTGGTCCACTTGTTCCAGGAGCGCATCGGCTTCGTGCCACAGGAGGCCGTCGAGTACATCTCCGAGGTCTGCGACGTGACGCGGGCGCAGTGTCAGAGCACGATCTCGTTCTATACGCTGTTCTACCGGCGCCCCATCGGCAAGTACAACCTTCAGGTCTGCCACAATTTGTCGTGCTCGCTGCGCGGCGCCAAACAGATCATGGATCGCTTCCGTGAACGCTTGGGCGTCGACCACCTGGAGACCACCGACGACGGCGTCTTCACCTATGAGGAAGTCGAGTGCCTGGCGGCGTGCGATCGCGCGCCGTGCATGCAGGTCAACTTGAATTTCGTTTACGACATGACTCCGCAGATGGTAGACGAGATCATCGACGCCATCATCGCGGGAACCTATCCCGTCCAGCCGCTCTCGCAGACCGAGAAGCCGGAACGCAAGGTCCGCGGCCCGGAGTGGGTCCGCGCGGCGCGCAAGAGCGCCGGCGGCGTCGGCGTCCCCAACGCCAACAACGGCGGCGGCATCGACGATACGGGGCGCACCATCGCGGAGCGTTTCCGGAAGTACGGTATCCTGCCGATCTCCGCGCCGGGCCGCATGGGCGATCCAGCGTTGGTGGAGGGGATGGTGCCGGCCCCGCACGATGACACGGTCATGGAGCACAACTACTAATGGCGAGCTACGAGCCCGTTCTGACGAAGGGCATCGGCGAAGTCGATCTTACCGATATCGACGTCTACCGCAAGCGGGGCGGGTACGAGCAGTTACGCCGCGCCGTGCGCGAGATGGAGCCGGATACCATCGTCAACGCGGTGATGAAGTCGAATTTGCGTGGCCGCGGCGGCGCCGGCTTCCCAACGGGGCGCAAGTGGTCGTTCCTCCCCAAGGATGGGCGGCCGCGCTACCTGGTCTGCAACAGCGACGAGGCCGAGCCCGGCACGTTCAAAGACCGCATGCTGCTGGAGCAGACGCCCCATCAGCTCATCGAGGGGATCATGGTCTCCGCGTATGCGATCCGTGCCGTCAAGGCGTTCATCTACATCCGCGGCGAGATGCGCCAGGGCTACGAGATCTTCACGCGCGCCTTGGAGCAGGCGCACGCCGCCAACATGGTGGGCGAGAAGGTCTGCGGTTCCGAGTGGTCGTGCGAGCTGGTGGCGCATCGCGGTGCGGGGGCCTATATCTGCGGCGAGGAGACCGGCCTGCTCAACTCGCTGGAGGGCAAGCGCGGCGAGCCGCGCCTCAAGCCTCCTTTCCCCGCCAACGCCGGCCTCTACAATATGCCGACGGTGGTGAATAACGTCGAGACGCTGATCTGCGTCGTGCACATCATGGAGCGCGGTGCGGAGTGGTTCGCCTCGATCGGGCCCGTGAAGTCTCCCGGGCCGAAGATCGTCTCGATCTCCGGCCACGTGCGCAAGCCTGGCAACTACGAAGTTCCGCTGGGGACGCCGATCCGCGAGCTGATCTACGGCGCGGCGGGGGGACTCTTCGAGGGGCGCTCGTTCAAGGCGTTGCAGCCCGGCGGCGGATCGTCGGCGTGCCTCTTCGAAGAGCACCTCGACGTTCCGTACGACTTCGACTCGATCGCCGCGGCCGGCTCGATGCTCGGCTCCGGCGCGATGGTGGTGATGGACGACACCACGGACATGCTCGAGGCCGCGTACGTGCTGCAGCGCTTCTACGCTCACGAATCGTGCGGCCAATGTACGCCGTGCCGCGAGGGAACGCACTGGTCCGAGGCGATGCTCGAGCGTTTGCTCCATAGCCACGGCCGCGAAGTAGACGTCAGTCTGCTGGGAACGGTAGGCGATAAGATCGCCGGGCACAGCCTCTGCGCGCTGGGTGATGCCAGCGTGCCGTTCCTGCAGAGCGTGGTAAAGCGTTTTCCCGAAGAGTTCATGCGCGGCGCGGAGCGCGTTCCGGGCGTACAGCTCCTGCCGGCGAGGACATAGGCGAGATGGCGAAGATCGTGACCGTCACCATCGACGGCGTCAAGGTAGAGGCTCCCGAGGGAGAGCTGATGATCGAGACCGCGAAGCGGATCGGTCACCACGTCCCAAACTTCTGCTATTACCCCAAGCTCGAGCCTGCGGGGCTCTGCCGCATGTGCCTGATCCGCATCGAGGGACAGCCCAAGCTCCAGCTGGGCTGCAACACACGGATCACCGACGGCATGGCGATCGATACGATCTCCGATGCCGTGGAGACCGGGCGTCGTGCGCAGGTGGAGTTCCTGCTGCTCAACCATCCGCTGGATTGTCCTGTCTGCGACAAAGGCGGCGAGTGCGTCCTCCAGGACTACGCGATGGCGTACGGCGACGTTGCCTCGCGCAGCGGAATGCCGAAGATGAACAAGCCCAAGGCGGTCGACCTGGGGCCCACCATCGTGCTCGACGAGCAGCGCTGCGTGCTCTGCCAGCGCTGCGTTCGTTTCGATAACGAGATCACGTGGGAGCGTAACTTGGTCACCGCCGCGCGCGGCGTCTATACGATCATCGCCACCGAGGGCGACGAGCCGTACGACTCCTACTTCTCGGGCAACACCGTCGAGCTCTGTCCGGTGGGCGCGCTCACGTCGAAGACGTATCGCTTCAAGGCACGCCCCTGGGACGTAAAGCCGACGTTGACCACCTGCACGCAGTGCCCGGTGGGCTGCTCCATGTTCGCCGACTCCCGTTTCGACGTCTTACAGCGTACGCGGTACGATCACGAGACGGCCGATCCCCACGGCGATCCGGCGGGCGACTGGATCTGCGACCGCGGCCGCTACAATCTCTCCTACCACACCGACGAGCGCCGCTTGAGCATGCCGATGGTGCGCTCCGGCGAGGACCAGTGGGTCGATCTCGCGTGGAGCGACGCCGTCGACCTGGTGGCCAAGACGCTCCAAGATGCCGCCGAGCACTTCGGCCCGCAGTCGGTCGGCGCGATCGGCGGCGGGCGGCTCACCAACGAGGAGTCATACCTGCTGCAGCACCTGGTGCGCGGCCTGGGCTCTCCGAACCTGGACTACCGTCTCCACGACGAGCTGATGACGACGCCGGGCCGCTTGGCAGCGCGCGTCCACGATCTCGACGACGCCAGCCTCATCATCGAAGTGGGCACCAACTCGGTGGAGCTGGCACCCGTCTTCGACCTGCGCGTGCGCTACGCGGTGCAGCGGCGCGGCGCGACGCTGGTCCATCTCGGCGACGTCAAGCCGAACTGGCCGATCCACTTCCGCCACTTTCCCACCGGCGGCGATGCGGCGAGCCTCTTGCAGGAGGCTACCGAGAACGTGCGCCGCGGCGAGGACTTGCCCAAGCGCGCCGGCGAGCCGCCGACGCATGCGCTGGCGCGCCTCCTGCGCGGCGCGGAGCGAGTGGTCGTTATCTGGGACGGTCGCGGCACGGCGGAGGCCGCCGCCATCGAACGCCTCGTCGAGACGCTCCGCGATGCCGACAAGGGTGCCGGTGTCGTGATCGTCGGCTACGCGGCCAACGCGCGCGGTGCCGAGGCCATGGGTATGCACCCCGCTCTGCTGCCCGGCTATCGGCCCGCGCCGCAGGCCGGGCTCGATACCGAGGGCATGCTGCGCGCCGCGGCGCGCGGTGCGTTGAAGGCGCTGCTGATCTGCGGTGCCAATCCGCTGTTGGCGTATCCCAACGGCGCGCTTGTTCGCGCGGCCATCGAACGCGTGCCCTTCATCGTAACGACCGAGCTCTTCATGACCCAGACGGCTGTCAAGAGTCACGTCGTTCTGCCGGTGAAGTCGTCGTTCGAGAAGGCCGGCTCGACCGTGACCATGGACGGTGAAGTGAAGAAGCTGGCGGTCTCGGCCACCCCGCAGGGCGGCGAGCCGCTCACCGATCGTGAGATCCTCTTCATGCTCGGCGACGCGATGGGCATCGCGATGCCGAACGAGGCGGAGCTCGAGGATCTGGCTGCCGCCGCTGCGGCGCCGGAGCTCCAACAGCCGCTGCGGCTGACGGCATCCGCGTTCGTGCGCCCCGCTCGCCAGTCCGTCTCAGGCGAGGGGGACCTGACGGTGCATGCGGTCCCACGGCTCTACGCCGGCGGCGGCACCTCCGCACACGATATTGAGTTCGAGCCCTTGCGGCCGCATCCGTCCGCCTACCTGCACCCGGACGAAGCCGCGCGCCTCGAGCTGGAGGACGGCGACGTCGTCAGCCTCCGCAACGCCCTGGGCTCGATCGACGGGCTTACGGTGGCAACCACGAAGATGGTCGCGGTTGGTTCGATCGGCGTGATCGCGGAGTTGCCGGAGGCTCCCGCCAACGTGCTGGCCGACAGCTTCGGCGCGGTGCGCGCGAACGTAGCTTTGGTACGCAAGGGCCGCCAGACGGCCAACCTCGCGGGGGCGCACGGAGAATGATCGAAGCCTTGCCGTTGTGGCTGCTTGTAGCGATCAAGAGCTTGGTGCTCTTGATCATCGTGATCACGCTGTTTGCGTACACGATGCTCGCCGAGCGCAAGGTGCTGGCGTACATGCAGTTGCGCGTCGGGCCGAACAAAGTGGGGCCGTGGGGTCTCCTCCAGCCGGCAGCCGATGCCCTGAAGATGATCTTCAAGGAAGATCTCACGCCGAGCAGCGCCGACCCGCTGATCTACCGGCTGGCGCCCTTCATCGCCGTCTTCACGGCGCTGTTGGCCTACGCCGTGATCCCGTTCTCGCAAGGCGAGCATGGGCCGTGGTCGATCGCCAACGTGAACGCGGGGATCCTGTTCGTCTTCGCCATCACTTCAATGGGCGTCTACGGGATCTCGCTCGCCGGGTGGGCGTCGGGGTCGAAGTATCCGCTGCTGGGCAGCGTGCGCGCGACGGCGCAGATGATCAGCTACGAGCTGGCGATGACGATGTCGGTCATCGGCGTGATCCTGCAGGCCAGTACGACCTCGCTCTCGGGCATCGTCGAGGCGCAGAGTCGCATGTGGTTCATCGTCCCGCAGTTCCTCGGCTTCCTCATCTACATCATCACTGCGGTCGCGGAGACCAATCGCGTGCCCTTCGATCTGGTCGAGGCCGAATCGGAACTGGTGGCGGGCTTCCATACCGAGTACTCGGGCCTGCGCTTCGGGCTGTTCTTCATCGCCGAGTACATCAACATGATCACGGTCTCGTGTCTGGCCACCCTGCTCTTCCTGGGCGGCTGGAGCGGACCGGGCTCCTCAGGGCACCCGCTGCTGGGCTTGCTCTACTTCGTGATCAAGGTCTTCGCGTTTCTGTTCTTCTACATCTGGCTGCGCGGCACGCTGCCGCGCTTGCGTTACGACAGGCTGATGGCCTTCGGCTGGAAGGTGCTGCTGCCGCTCGCAACACTGAACCTTCTGGTCACGGCGATCGTCGTAGCGCTCTGGTATTAGGGTCTCTTCGAGGACTGGAAGGCTCATCATGAACATCATCGCAATCTTCAAGGGGCTCGCCACCACGTTCGGGTACATGTTCCGCCGCAAGGCGACCATCGACTACCCGTTCGTCAAGCGCGCCCATGCATCGCGCTTTCACGGTCTCCACGAGCTGCGCCGATATGAAGACGGCATGGAGCGCTGCATCGGCTGCGAGCTCTGCCAGATCGCTTGCCCGGCCAATGCCATTACCGTGATCGGGGCGGAGAACACCCCGGAGGACCGGCACTCGCCCGGCGAGCGCTATGCGTTCCGCTACGAGATCGACGAGCTGCGGTGTATCTTCTGCGGCATGTGCGAGGAAGCGTGTCCGACGGACGCCATCACGCTGACGCCGCGTTTCGAGATGGCCAACTACACTCGCAACTCCCTGATCTACGACAAGAGCAAGTTGCTGGTGCCCGCGGAGTACGGCGTGGGCGAGGCACCCCACGAACGCCCCGGCGGCCTCCCCGCCGATTTGGGCGAAGTCGCGCGCATAAAATCCACGATGGAACCGGAGCGCGGCTACCTGGCGACCTGGCGCGGCATCGACATCCTCACCTCGGAGGGCAAGACGTACATGCCGACTCCCGCCGGCGGCGAGCTTGTGCGAGAACCGGAGAAGCTCAAGGGGGGCGAGTAGCGTGGCTGTCTTCGTGATCCTGGCCGTGGCGCTTATCGCCTCGGCCGTCGGCGTGATTTCGGCGAAGAATCCGGTGCATAGCGTGGTGGCTCTGCTCACCAACTTCGCCGCGCTTGCCGTCCTCTACCTGACGCTTTCCGGAGAGTTCCTGGCGATGATCCAGATGATCGTCTACTCCGGCGCGATCCTGATCCTCTTCGTGTTCGTCATCGCCTTGCTCGGTGCCGGTACGAGCGTCGGCGACCTGGGCCCGAACCGTTTGGCCAAGGTGATGACGCCTGCGGTGATCGTCGGTGCGCTCGCATTGGTCGTCCTGGGCTACGCCCTGCTCCACGCCCAGAATCCCTCGGGCGGCGGCATGCTGGGGGCAGCGACGATCCTACCCGGCTCGCAGAGCCAGATCGCCGCGGTGACCATTATGCCGGGGGCCGATGGCGCCTTCGGCAGCATCGCCGACTTCGGCCGCGCACTCTTCACGACGTATCTGTTACCGTTCGAGTTAACGGCCTTCGTACTCCTTATCGCCGTGATCGGTGTGGTGGTGCTGGCAGGCGGGGGTGCGCCGGAGCGGCGCAAGGCCGCCATCCGCGAGCCGATCGCCAAGCCCAAGCGCCGCATGGAGCCCACGCGATGATTCCGGTGCAGATGTCCGTCGATCCCAACCTCTATGCCATGCTCTCCGCCGTGATGTTCTTCATCGGCGTGCTGGGCGTCGTGCTGCGGCGTAATCCGCTGATCACGCTGATGTCGATCGAGCTGATGTGGAATGCCGCGAATCTCTCGTTCATGGCGTACAGCCGTGCTTGGCTGAACAACGCCGGGCACATATTCACGTTTCTGGTCATCACCGTCGCAGCCGCCGAAGCGGCGATCGGGCTGGCCATCGTCGTCATACTCTTCCGTCCACACCCGCAGAGTAACGTGGACGACGTCATGTTGTTGAAGGGGTAGCCGCATCGTGGAGTCGAGCGTCAATTCCTGGCCGCTGATCGTCTGGCTGCTCCCCATCGCGGGGGCAGTTGCGATCTGGGCCTTCGGGCCGCAGCTCCGGCGCTTGGCGGGGCCGCTGGCGACCGCGGTGCTGGGCGCCGCGTTCGCCGGCACACTTGCGCTGTGGCCTGCCGTGGCCGCGCAGCCGGGCGGCGTTCACGTCACCATGTTCAGCTGGGCGCCGGGGATCACGGTGGGTCTGCTGGTCGATCGCCTAGCCTTCATCTGGTTGACGATCATCACGGGCGTGGGCTTCCTGATCCATCTCTACTCGATGGGTTACATGGAAGGCGACCGCGTCGAGGCGCGGTTCTTCGCGTACCTGAATTTCTTCATCTTTGCCATGCTCACGCTGGTCTTGGCGGACAATTTCATCTTCCTTCTGGTGGGCTGGGGTCTGGTCGGACTCGCCTCGTTCTGGCTGATCGGCTTCTGGACGGAGCGGGCGACAGCCGTCGAGGCGGCGCGTAAGGCGTTCGTGATGAACGTCGTGGGCGATATCGGGATCATGCTCGCGATCTTCGCGCTCTATGCAACGTTCGGTTCGCTCTCGTATGCCGACGTCTTCGCGAAGGCGGCCCACGGGCCCGGAGCGATCATGACGCTCATCGCGCTGGGCCTGCTTGCCGGCGCCTGCGCGAAGTCGGCACAGGTCCCGCTGCATACCTGGCTCCCCGATGCTATGGAGGGTCCGACCCCCGTCTCCGCCCTCATCCACGCCGCCACCATGGTCACCGCCGGCGTCTACCTCGTGGCGCGCTGCTGGCCGATCTTCCAGCATGCACCTGGTGCAATGGAGACCGTCGGCGTGGTCGGTGCGATTACTGCGCTGGGCGGCGCCGTACTGGGCGTGGTGCAGTGGGACATCAAGCGGGTTCTGGCCTACTCCACGATGTCGCAGATCGGCTACATGATCATGGGCGTAGGCGTAGGTGCCTATAGCGCGGGCGTGCTCCACTTCTACACGCACGCGTTCTTCAAAGCGTGTCTCTTCCTGGCGTCGGGCATCGTCATCCACAACTTGGCCGGCGAACAGGACATGCGCAAGATGGGAGGCCTGGCCGCGCGTATGCCGGTGGCCTTCTGGAGCATGCTCGCGGCAACGTGTGCCATCATCGGCGTGCCGCTCTTCAGCGGTTGGGTTTCCAAGGATGCCGTGGTCTACCAGACGCTGGCGCATGGCCACCCCGTGCTCTGGGCCATGGGCGTGCTAGCAGCCGCCGTTACGGCCTACTACATGTCGCGCATGATGTGGGTCACCTTCGCCGGCACGTTCCGCGGCGATGAGGATGCTGCGCACGGCCACGGTCACGTCCCCGCCTGGGTGATGGGGCTTCCGGTGGCGGTGCTGGGCGCCGGCTCGGTGGTCATCGGCTGGCTCAACTGGCCGCACGAGGGTTTCGCGGAGTTTCTCGCGCCGATCTTCGGCGGCACCGACGTGGCGCCGGCGGCGTGGGGCGGCGAGTTTCTCTCCACGCAGATTCCGCTGTTCATCGCGCTGATCGTTGGCGCGGGGATCGCTTATCTCCAGTACGGCACGGCCGGCGCGCTAAGCGGCGCCCCCGAACGCCTGGAGCGTGAGGCGGACGGTCAGCCCGCGTTCCTGGTCAATCTCTACTATTGGAACGAGCTGCTCGACGCGCTGTTCGTGACACCGGCGCGGGCGCTTGCCGCGCTGTGCGCACGCGTCGTCGATCCCAAGCTTATCGACGCCGTACTCGTGCGCGACGTAGCGCTGGATACCGGGATCTTCGGGCTGCTTGTTCGCCGCTGGCAGAGCGGTCTCGTTCGCACCTACGCCTTGACGCTGCTCTGCGGGGCCGGAGCGATCATCGTGTACTTCGCGGTAGTGAGGTAGAAGTGCCGTATTCGTTGTTCTGGGTGGTGCTGCTGCCCATCGTTCTTGGCTTCGTGGCCTATGCTCTCCCCAAGGCGGGCGACGGCATCGCACGCGGCTTCGGCGTGGTGGTCAGCCTCTTCGAGTTGCTGCTGGTGGCCTTGCAGTACGGCAGTGTGGGCCATCAGGAGAGCCTCCCGTGGTTTACCTCGCCGTGGACCGCGGCGTTCCATTTCGGCTCCTCGCAGATCTCGCTCTTATTCTGCGCGCTGCTGGCGGTGATCACGCTCGCCGCCGCCATCGCAACCCAAATGCCGCGCACGCGCGATTTCGTGGCCCAGTTGCTGCTGCTCGAAGGCACGATGATGGGCCTCTTCCTAGCCCGCGACCTGCTCGTCTTCGCTCTCTTCTGGGATGCCATGCTCGTACCGGTCTTCATCATGCTGGTGAACTGGGGCGAAGGAACGGCCGCCGCCTGGCGCTTCCTGATCTATAACGGTGCCGCCGGCCTAGGCTTGCTGCTGGCCACCGCCGCCTACGGTATCCTGGCCGGGAGCACGGACGTGATCGGTGCCGCCCACGCTCCCGCGCTCGCGGCGCACGCGGCGTGGTGGATCTTCGTGGGATTCGCCTTCTCGTACGCGGTGAAGACGCCGCTCTTCCCGTTCCACACGTGGATGCCCGACACGTACACAGCCAGCCCCGCACCATTGGCCGCGGTCATCTCGTCGGTGCAGTCGAAGAGCGGCATCTACGCCTTGCTGGTGATCGGCTTCGGTCTCTTCCCGCAGGAGATGCACCGCTGGGCCCCACTGCTCTCGACCCTCGGCTTGATCGCCATGCTCTACGGCGCGTTCGTTGCGATGTGGCATAACGACGCGAAGCGTGTGCTGGCCTACTCTTCGCTGTCGCATTTGGGGCTGCTCTTCCTGGGCATCTTCAGCTTGAGTCAATTCGCGATCATCGGCGTACTCGTCTACGCCGTCGCTCACGGCCTCTT
Organism: bacterium; assembly: GCA_004297985.1. Lineage (GTDB taxonomy): Bacteria > Vulcanimicrobiota > Vulcanimicrobiia > Vulcanimicrobiales > SCRA01 > SCRA01. The sequence continues at coordinate 91,211 of SCRA01000004.1, forward strand.
CAACGCCATGATGTTCCTGGTGGTCGGATACATCGAGCAGCGCGAGGGGACTCGCGCCATCGGCCGCCTGGGGGGCCTGGGCATCCATAACCCCAAGCTGGGCGGTGCGATGATGATCGGTTCCATGGCCCTCTTGGGCCTTCCGGGTCTGGCCGGCTTCGCCGGCGAGCTGCTCGTGCTCATCGGCGTGTGGGGTGCAGGCCTGCACTGGTATGCGGCCATCGCACTCGTTCCCATCGTCTTGGCCGCCGTCTACATGCTGCGCGTCTTGCTCAAGGTGGTCTGGGGGACCGAGGTCCCCGACCTTCCCGTCCGTCCCGACCTCGCGTGGTGGGAGATCCTCGCGGTGGCTCCGTTGGCCGCGGCGCTCCTGCTGTTCGGGCTTTGGCCGAATCTCGCGGCTCCCGCTGCCCATGACGTGTCGACGGCTGCGGCGGCGGGCGTAGCGGTGACCGTTCCCGCAACCGTCTCGGAGGCTACACACTGATGGGCGGTTACGTCCAATTCGTCCAGATGCTCGACTACCAGGCACTGCTCCCGACGATGATCGTCGGAGGTACCGCGGTGCTCGTGCTGCTCGCCGATCTGTTGCTGCCGCGCCGTATCGCCAACGGTACCGCGATCCTGATGGGCGTACTAGCCACGATCCTTGCAGGGCTCTACGGCTACGGCTCCTACGGCGTCCATTACCTAGCCTTCGGAGGGAGCTTCGTCCTGGATGGGCTGAGCGTGGTCTTCCAGGAGATCGTGCTGCTCTCCACGTTGGTGACGCTGCTGCTCTTCAACCGCCGCGGCGAGAGCGAGGATCGCCCCGCCTACGTGGCGCTGGTTTTGTGGTCATCTACCGGTGCGATGGTCATGTCGGGCGCCGGCAGCCTGATGACGCTCTTCTTGGGAATCGAGATTCTCTCGCTGGCCCTCTACTGCTTGTGCGCCGTGCAGCGTAACCGCGAAGGAGCCAAAGAGGCCGGCTTCAAGTACCTGGTCCTCTCCTCGACGGCCGCCGGCTTCCTGCTCTACGGCATGGCCCTGCTCTTCGGGGCCACCGGCACGGTGCGCATCGCCTCGCTGATCCATCCCCCCGCGGGGCCGCATGGCCTGTACGCGCTGGGCATGGGCATCTTCCTGATCGGTCTCGCCTTCAAGCTGGCGCTGGTTCCCTTCCACGTGTGGGCGCCCGACGTCTACGAAGGAGCGCCGCTGCCCGTCACGGCGTTTATGTCGGTGGCCACAAAGGCCGGCGCACTGGCGGCGCTGGCTCGCGTGATCTATACGGCGATTCCGGCTTCGGAGGCCCACTGGCTGCTGCTTCCGATGTTCATCTTCGCCGCAGCTTCGATGCTGGTCGGCAATCTCGGCGCGCTGGCGCAGACCGACATCAAACGCCTCCTTGCCTACTCGGCAGTGGCGCAAGCGGGCTATATCGTCGCAGCCTTCGCCGGCGCGACGGAGATGGGGATACGCAGCGCCGTCTACTATCTCGCCGCTTATGCTTTCATGAACCTCGGCGCCTTCGCCGTCGCCGCGCTGCTCTCGAGCGAGCGAGAAGAGGGGACGCAGCTCGTCGCCTACGAGGGGCTCGCCGCGCGACGCCCGCTGCTGGCGGCCGCGATGACCCTCTTTATGCTCTCCCTGGCCGGGATGCCGATCACCGCGGGCTTCCTAGGGAAGATCTTCATCCTCTCCGCGACCATCCACTCAGGCTACTGGCCGTTGGGCGTGATTCTCGTCATCGGCTCGGCCGTCTCGTTCTACGTGTACTTCAAGCTGATTCGCGCGATGTACGCGCGCGTCGAGCGCTTCAGCCATCCGGTGGCCCAGCCGCCTTCGCAATTGCCATGGGTGGCTGTGGCCATCTGCGCGGTGGCGGTGATCGTTCTGACGTTCGTGCCGGTGATGCCGGGCGATGCCACCTTTTTTGTAAAATAGAAGGGCTGTTGGGGCTAGCGTGCTGCGGTGACGCGCACGTTGTCGTGGGCGAGCTCGTCGAGCGTACGCGGCCAGTTGCTGGGGAGCTCGGCGGCGACCACGACGTCGAGCCGCCGGCGGCGTTCCACCAGCGCCGCCGCATCGTCGGCGACCATCTCGTCGAGACCGCGATAGTAGCCGGAGGTCGGCGTGGGAAGGCGTGCTCTTCCTCCCCACTCGCGCCAGAGATCGCGGAGCAGTGAGTGCTCTTGACTGGTAAGCGTCACGAGTTCGCGAAACGGGCTTGGAATGAGCGAACGCCGATCGTTCGCGGCGTCGTGCGCCGTGCGCCGCGAGACGGCCAGCGCGAGCCCGTGGAGGATCTCCGGCCAACGGCCCCCGCGGGTAGCCATCACGCAGACGACGTCATGAAGGTGGCCGGCGATCCAGAGCGCGGTGAAGCCGCTGGCACCAGCGACTCCGGATTCGTACAACGCCTCGCCGAGCGCCCACGTTTGATCGGAGGGGGGAACAATGCCGCTGTCCTGCCAGGAGAGCAGCTCGTCGAGCGTCGGCGGGGTGACGGCGAAGCGCGCGAGGGTCGCATGGGTCTTGCGCCACGCATACGGGTCGCAGCACTCCGTGAGCCACGCCTGCCAGAGCAGATCGATCGCGGGCGGTACGCCGCCCCCTCGCCGGTGCATCGGAGGCGATATTCGTGATCTCACGCACACCTGACCCTGCGGCGAAGCGCACCTACGCCGTGAGACTTTCGCCCCAATGGAGACGGGCCAACTGTAACGGATTCGTGCGGAGGGGTGTTTCTCGGGTATGCAACGGTCGAGCGAGGTGAGCAGGAGCGAGAGCAGGCTGTTGGCTGCGCTGTCCACGGATCTCGACGGCGCGTTCGAGGCGCTGGTGAGCGGCTATCAGGATCGCCTCTTCGGCTGCGCGTTCCGCCTCTTGGGCGATGCCGGGGCTGCCGAGGAGGCGGCGCAAGACGCCTTCGTGCGCGCATATCGCGCCCTCGCGCGCTACGCACCCGAGCGCGTACGTGCGTTGGCCCTGCGTCCCTGGCTCTACCGTATCTTGCTGAACGTCGTGCGCAACCGCGTTCGCGGTAAGCACCTGGTTTGCACGCCGCTGGTGCGTGCCGACGGTACGCCCCTCGAGCTTGCCGACCAGCCATCGGAGCGTCCCGAGGAGATCGTCGAGCGCGCCGACGCGGCGTGCTCGCTGGCCGCCGCCGTCGCTGCACTTCCAGATCGCTTGCGCACTCCGCTGACGCTGCGGCACATCGACGGCCTGCCGTACGCCGAGATCGCCGAGATTCTGCAGCAACCGGTGGGAACCGTCAAAGTCTACGTGCACCGCGGCGTGGGCAAGCTGCGCGAGGTGCTGAGCTCCGTGGAGGCGTCGTGAGATGGAGGATGCGATCGTGTCGGAGTTGAGGAGTCTGCGCGTTCGAAGAGCGCCCGCGACGCTTCTTCCCCGCGTACTCGAGCGAGTTGGCTTGGCGGACGGTTACTGGCGGCAGGAGAGCCCGGTCGGCCCGCTCTTCGTAGCCTTTAACGCGCTGGGCATCTGCGCCGTCGCGCGCGATCTGCGCGGCGCGGCCGCCTTCGAGCGCGAGTACCATGCGCGCTTCAACCGCCGGATCTGCGCCGGCGGGCCTCCGCGCGGTGCGGTAGAGGCGGTGACGCGCCGTCTGGCGGGGGATCGTCGCGCGCGGCTGCACTTCGATCTGCGCGGCTGCAGCGAGTTCGAGCGTGCGGTCCTGGAGAAGACGATGGAGATTCCGCGCGGTGAGGTGCGCCCCTACGGCTGGGTGGCCCGCGAGATCGGTCGCCCCAAGGCGGTGCGTGCCGTGGGCACGGCACTGGGCGGGAATCCCGTTCCGCTGCTCATCCCGTGTCACCGCGTGGTGCGCGCCGACGGCGCCATCGGCGAGTACGCCTTGGGCGACGCAGCCAAACGTGAGCTCCTGCAGGGCGAGGGCGTCGACGTCGCGCGATTGGAGCGTTTCGCGCGCGGCGGATCGCGCTTCGTGGGCAGCGATACGACGCACATCTACTGCCTGCCCACCTGCGGCAGCGCACGGCGCATAGCCGCCCCGCACCGCGTCGAGTTTCCCAGTGCGCGTGCCGCCGCCGGCGCGGGGTATCGACCGTGCAAGCGCTGCCGTCCGGCGTTTGCGTCATGAGCGGCGTTCCACCGCTGGCGCAACGCGTCGAAGCCTTGCCGTGGGAGCAATTGGAGCGCGATCTCTGGTTGTTCGGTGCGGCCAAGACGCCACCGCTGCTGACGCCGCAGGAGTGCGAGGAGGTGCGCTCGCTCTACCGCGAAGAGGAGCGCTTCCGAAAAACCGTGGTGATGGCGCGTCACAACTTCGGCGAGGGCGAGTATCGCTATTTTGCCTATCCGCTGCCGCCCCTCGTCCAAGCGCTGCGCGAGACGCTGTATGGACATCTGGCGCCGGTCGCGAGCGCTTGGGCGCAAGCCTTACGGGAGAATACCGCGTATCCGGCGACGCTGGAGGGGTTCCTCGCGCGTTGCCGGAGTGCCGGACAGCATCTCCCCACGCCGCTGCTGCTGACCTACGGGGCCGGCGGCTGGAATGCGCTCCATCAAGACCTCTACGGCGACATCGCCTTCCCGCTGCAGGTTACCTGCTTCCTCAGTCGCCCGGACACGGAGTACCAGGGCGGCGAGTTTCTGCTGGTCGAGCAGCGTCCCCGCGCGCAATCGCGCGGGGAGGCGTTCGTCACCGCGCAGGGCGAGCTCGTGATCTTCGCCACGCGCTATCGCCCGCTGCGCGGTGTTCGAGGGTACCTACGTGCTGCACTGCGCCACGGTGTGGGACGCGTGCGCAGCGGTGCACGCTGGACGCTCGGCATCGTCTTTCACGACGCGCGCTAGGACAAAGTTCCCGTACCATACACGGCGGCGTTCCCACTCGGCGCTCTCCGCGCCGTCGACGCTGTCGCAGCCCCAGCGCCAGCCTGCGTACGCCAGCATGATAAGCGCTCCCAAGATCCCTGTTGCCTCTACCATCGTAGCCCCCTGTACCACTCTCGTTGGCGTAATTGTAGCGCCGTGATAGGATACGTGAGCACGATTGATTCGATGAGATGCATCGGACGATCCGATGGAGGTCAGCATGGAGCTGCGCAACCTTTCGACCTTCCTGGCGGTGGCCAAGACGTTGAGCTTCACGCGCGCCGCCGAGGAGCTCAACTACGCTCAGTCGAGTCTCTCGGCGCAGATCCAAGTGCTGGAGCGAGAGCTTGGCTCCCCGCTCTTCGAGCGTCTGGGCAAGCGCATTACGTTGACGGAGAGCGGGCGGCGTCTGGTGGGATATGCCGAACGGCTGGTCAATTTGGAGCGTGAGGCGCTCAACTCCGTGCCGGACGCGGGTGAGCCCGCTGGGGTGCTGGCCGTCGGCGCCTGCGAATGGCTCTGTGCCGATCTCCTGCCCCGCACGCTTCAGGGCATGCGCGAGCACCATCCCAACGTACGCTTGACGATCCAACCCGATGCGTGCTCGCGCCTTCTGACGGCGGTGACCACCGGCGTCCTCGACGTTGCCTTTCTCGCCGATAAGCGGGTGCGTCTCCCGGAGGTCGCGACGGAAGTGCTGCGGAGTGAGTCGCTGATCGTGATCGCACCGCCGGACCATCGCCTTGCCCGGCGCAAACGCGTCCGCCCGGAGGAATTGGCCGGAGAGGACTTTGTCGTGCCGCGCCTGGCCTGCACCTACCTGGACGCGCTCTTCGCCGCGATGGCGGCCGCTGGCGCCTCCCCCGGGCCACTGGTCGAGTTCGGCAGCGTGGAGGCGATCAAGCGCTGCGTCGAAGCCGGCGTTGGGCTCGCCGTCACGACGAGAACGGCGGTCCGCGTGGAGCTGGAAGAGGGGCGCCTAGCCGAGTTGGCCTGTGCGGTTCCAGAATTCCGCCAACACATCCAGGTCATCCGCCATCGCGACAAGTGGCTCTCTCCCGCGCTCTCGGCGTTCATCGAGATCGCCAAGCGGGAGATCGTGGAGCGCGGCCAACGTCGCGCAGCGGCCCGCCGCAGCGCCTAGGGGGCTGCTGGGCGGAACCGCTCCGAATACCCTCCACCGAGGGATGGTTAGCGCGTTTCTCTCCGTGGTAGAATCGTATCCAAGGAAGAAAGTTTCCTGCAAAAATATGTCGGAGGGAGAGCAATGGAGTACCAGACACTTGAGGCGCAGGCGAATCTCGAGTACGAGAGAGACATTCGGGAGGAGTTGCGCGAGAAGGGGACGCTGGTACGCGAGGAGGGGCTCTCCCGCGGCGTCTAGCCCCGCATTCTGACGCCGACCGACGAGCTGGGCCCAGGGCGGCGTCCCCCGCTGGAAGGGGCTGCCCCCAGGACATCCCCCGCTGGAAGGGGATGAGTGACGGCCCCCGGAGCGCCTCGAAAGAGCGTCCCGGGGGCCTCGTCTTTTCCCGCCTTGGCGGTATACTGATAACGAAGCGCGTCCCCCGCCAAGGTGTCTGCTATGCGCACGATCGCCGCTGTCGTGATAGTCGCTTCCCTCTCGTTCACCGCGATGATGGGACGAGGGCAGGCCGCACCGGTGGTTCAAATGCCCAACGGCGTGACGATCTACGATCTACCCAACGATCGAACCATCATCGCGCGAGAGGAGCGTCGCGCCGACGCCGGCGATCTCTCGGGGGCCACGGCGGATCTGGCTCTCTACGTGGCGGCCCACCCCGCCGAGCGCGGCCCTATGGTGCTGCTCGGCGACTTCTATTATCGCGCGCGTGACCTGAAGCAGGCCGAGCAGACCTATCGCAACGCCCTCGAACTGGGCAACGCGCACGAGATCCACAACCGCCTCGGTGGCGTCTTCGCCCTGGAGCAGCGGTACGACGACGCGATTCGCGAGTTTCGTGCTAGTCTGCCGCTGCCCGGAGGATTCGTGCACCTGGTCGCATTGCATCGAATGTTTGGCGACCTCGATGCATTTGTCGCCCAAACCGTGCGCGAGGCGGGCCGCCACCCGAACGACGCCAACTATGCCGCTGATCTTGGGCTGGTATACGACGCGGCGGGTCGCGCCAATGAGGCGCTGGCCGCCTATCAACGAGCGGTTGACCTCGATCCCAACGACCCCGTCGGCTATGACGGCATCGGCAGTGTCCTGATTTCGCAGGAACGCTATAGCGAGGCGATCCATCCGCTCCAGCAGGCGCTCTCCCTGCAGCCGGCGTTCGTCGCCGCCCTCAACAATCTCGGCGATGCCTATCTCGGCCTCAAGGACACGCGGTCGGCGCGACGCTACCTGGATCAGGCGGCAGCGATCGATCCCCGCGACGCCTCGGTGCTGGTGAATCTCGGCGTGCTGGAGGACCTCGACGGCCACCGCGCCGCAGCACTGGACGACTACCGGCGCGCGATCGCCGATGATCCCTTCCAACTCGAGGCCTATTACGACACCGCCGCCGACTACGATGACCAGGGTCAGCATGAGTTGGCCGAGGCAGTCACGCTCAAGGGTCTAGCGGTCGATGCCCACGACGGCATCCTCCACTTCAACCTCGCAGTGATCGAGGACGAGTTAGGCCGCCATCAGGACGCGCTCAAGGAGTACCGGCTGGCGGCGACGCTCCGCAATCCGCTGGCGGCGCGTCTAGCGAAGCTGGCCCTCTCGCGGCTTGAGACGACGCCTACATCCGTGCGATGACGTCGATCTCGACGCTGGCCCCCGCCGGGAGCGCAGCCACAGCGACCGTCGTGCGAGCGGGGTAGCTGCCTGAGAAGTATCCGCCGTAGACGGTGTTGACGTCGGAGAAGTCGGCCATGTCCGCAAGGAAGATGGTCGTCTTCACGACGTGTTCGAGATTGACGCCGGCGGCGGAGAGCAGTTCGCGGACGTTCTCCATGATGCGCTCGGCCTCGGCCTTTACGCCGCCGCTCACCAGCTTCCCCGTGCCGGGGTCGAGGCCGACCTGCCCGGAGCAGAAGAGGAAGTCGCCCACGCGTACGGCCTGGCTGTATGGTCCGATGGGGTGCGGTGCATGGGTGGTTTCGATGGTATCGACGAGCACGCGATAGCTCCTTGTCCGTGGAATCCCCACGAGTCTCGACCTGCTTGTACACCGGCGCACGCGGGCCCTGGTCGCCTCCAGGCGGACCGTGGCGGAGACCATCGGCGCGGCCGATATAGCAGACAACGTGGCTTATCTCGCATACCTCGCCGCAGCGCTCTCCGCTGCCGTGGCGGCCGCTGCCCTCTGGCTTCTCGAGAGGCGCCGCCGCGTGCGCGATCGTCGCCGCTACCGCGAGCGGCTGGCCGCGCTCGAGTCGACCGTTCAGGCGGGCACGGCGCGCATCCTACGGCGCCGCGAGCTGACGCGCGCGATCTTGGAGATCAGCACCACGCTGCTGCGCGAGCACTCCCTCTCGATCGTGCTCGATCGCCTGCTGGCCGCGACCTTGGAGAACTTCGGCTTCTCGGCCGGCGCGTTCTATCTGCGAAGCTCACCCGGCGAGCACTTCGTGCGAGCGGCGATCGCCGGCCTCCCGCGTTCGCACACCGAGGCGCTCCTAGGGCAGCCGGTCGACCCGATGACCTTCGACCAAATCCTCTCGCCCGAGTTTCGCGTGCGCGAGACGTACTACTACGTCCCCGGCGAGCGTGCGGCGGAGCTGGGCTTCCCAGTGGGGCTGCGCCGCTTCCCTGAGCTCGCGGACGTGCCCCGCAGCCGATCCGGCGCGTGGCAAGAGCGCGACGTCATCGCCTTTCCGTTCTTCGATCGCCATGGCCGCATCACGGGGCTACTGGTGCCGGACGATCCCGTCGAGCGTCGCTTCCCGAACGATGAAGTCATACGCGCCATCGAGATGTTCGCGGCGCTCGCCAGCGTGGCCGTCGAGAACGCCCGGCTGGCTACGCAACGCGAAACGGCGACGCGCCAAATGGCCGAGGTGCTGCGTGTCTCCGGCGAGCTGCTGGCGGAGGAGCGCCTCGACGACCTGCTGCTGGCGATCCTGCGCGCGGCGTTGCGCACCTTCGACTTGGCAGGCGGCGAGATCGCCCTGCTCGATCAGGCGCGCGACGTCTTCGTGCGCCGCGCGGCACTCGGCCGCGTGGTAAGCGAACCGATCGGCGCGGAGATCGATCCAGCCACCGTGCAGCGGCGCCTCGCCGCGGAGCGGCGCACAGCCGAGGGCTACTACGAGACGTCGGACGCGCTGACGTTTCCGTTCCCCGATGCTGCCGGCCGCATCATCGGCTTCCTTGCCCCCGAGCTGCCGCACGGCAGCGGCCCAATCGCCCGCGAGACAGCGCGTACCATGCAGATCTACGCGAACTTTGCCGGCCTAGCAGTGGCGCGCGCCGAAGTTCGCGGTTTGGAGATCCGTCGTCTGCGCGAGCTCGAGGAGATTGCTCAGATGAAGTCGGACTTCGTCTCGACGGTCAGCCACGAGCTGCGCACGCCGCTGACGAGCATCAAGGGCTTCATCAGCATCCTCATCCACCGCCGCGGTGCGATGAGCGCGGAACAGCGCGGCGAGGCGTTACGGATCGTGGACAGCGAGGCCAATCGCCTCATTCGATTAGTCGACGATTTGCTCGCTGCGGCGCGCCTCGAGCGTGGGGCGTTCCATGTCGAACTGAGGAGCACGCCGGTGAACGCGGTGGTACAGCGCGCCGTCACGGCGGTCGCGATGGAGTATCCCGCGCGCCGCTTCGTCGTATGCCCTGGTGGCGACGGGCTGGCGTCGCACACCGATCCAGACCACGCGCTGCGCATCGTTACCAACCTTTTGACCAATGCGGCGAAGTACTCGCCGGAGGGCGGCGAGATCGTGGTGAACGTGGGCGGAGATGGCGACCAGGTCACCATCGAGGTCGTCGACGCGGGGCCCGGCATCCCGAGAGACGAGCGCGAACGCATCTTTGAGCGCTTCGTGCGGCTCGACGATCAAGTTCGCTCCAATGCGGGAACCGGGCTGGGACTCTATATCTCGCGCCAGCTTGCCAAGGCCGTTGGCGGCACGCTCACCTTGGAAGAGAGCGGCGCCCCGGGCTCGCGCTTCCGCTTGACTCTGCGCGCCGCCGAAAGCGGGCTTGGCTCCTAGTGCAAGGTCAAGTACTCCTCCAGCTCCCAGGGGTGCACGGCGCGCCTATAGCGCTCATACTCGGCGGCCTTGGCCTCGCGGAAGGCGTGGTAGATGTGGTCGCCCAGGGCCCCGCGGATCACGGGGTCGCGATCTAACTCCACGAGCGCCTCGCGTAGCGAGTGCGGGAGCTCGCGAATGCCGCGCTCGGTACGCGTGCGCTCGCTGAGCTCGTAGGTGCTGCCTGCAAGCGGCTGTCCGGGCAGCAGCTCGTTGCGGATGCCGTCGAGGCCCGCCGCGAGGATCACGGCCAACGTGAGATAGGGGTTGCACGAGGCATCGGGGCTGCGCAGCTCGATCCGGGTATCGTCACCGCGCTCGGAAGGGATGCGCACCAAGCTGTTGGCGCTGCGCTCGCTCCAGACGGTGAGGATCGGCGCATCCCAGAAGGGCACCAGGCGCTTATAGGAGTTGACGGTCGGATTGGCGATCGCGGTGATCGCCGTCGCATGGGCGAGGAGGCCGCCGATGAAGTAGAGGGCCGTTGGCGAGAGGCCGTGCTCGCCGCTCTCGTCGGCGAACGCGTTGCGCTCGCCTTCGCGAAGGACGATCTCGATGTGCAGCGCGCTGCCGGCACTGTCGCCGAGCGGTTTTGCCATGAACGTGGCGTGGAGATCGCGCTCGAGCGCCAGATGCCGAACGACGTTGCGTAGGGTGACCACGTTGTCCGCGGTGGTGAGAGCGTCGGCGCTCTTGAAGTCGATCTCGTGCTGCCCGGGGCCGTGCTCGTGGTGGGCGGAGGCGACATGGAAACCCATCGTCTCCAGCGTCGCTACCATGTGGCGCCGCGCGTGCTCCCCGACGTCGGAGGGGGAGAAGTCGAAGTACGAGCCGCGCTCCGCGGCACCGATGACCGGGCTGCCCTGCTCGTCGCGCTGGAAGATGTAGAACTCCGCCTCCACGCAGCTAGCGAGGGTAAAGCCCATCTCGTGCACCTGGGCCACGGCGCGTTTGAGCGTGGTGCGCGGACAGCCTTCGAAAGACTCACCGTCGGACTGGACGATGTCGCAGATCAAACGAGCCTCGGTCTCCCCCTCCGTCGTCCAAGGGTAGACGGCGAAGGTATTGAGGTCGGGTTTGAGCATCATGTCGACCTCCTCCGAGCGGGCGAAGCCGGCGATGCTGCCGCCATCGAAGGTGACGCGGCCGTCGAGGGCGCGCTCGAGCTCGGCCACCGGGATCACCACGTTCTTCGTGATGCCGAAGATGTCCACGAACTGCATCCGCAGGAAACGGACGCTGCTCTCTTTGATCATGCGCGTGAGATCTCGTTTGTTCATGTCGTCCTAACTGGGCGGCGTCAGCCCAAGAGCGCGTCGATAGCCAGCGCCGCACGCAGGGCGAGCTGGTCGTGGGCACTGTCGAGGTCACGGTTGCAGATCTCGGCGATCTGGCGCAGACGGTAGAAGACGGTATGGCGGTGGACGTTGAGCTTCTCCGAGGCCGTCTTGACGTTTTGACGCACGGTGAAGTAGAGCATCAACGTACGCAGGAGCTCCGTGTGATTCTTCTCGTCGTAGGCGCGCAGCGGCTCGAGCGTGCGATCGGCGAAACGCTGCAGCTCCTCGCACGAGGCGCCGCGGTGGAGTAACGGATAGAGGCCAAGGTCCTCCCACGCGCCCACGCGGCTCACGCCAAAGAGGCGGCGAACGATGACCAGGGCCTCGCGCGCCTCGTTAACGCTGCGCGCGGTCTCGAGGACGTCGTCCGCACGCGTGCCGACCCCACCCACCAGGCTGACGTCGAGCTTGGCTTTGGCTGCGTGCTTGGGGAGCATGGCGGCCGCCAGCGCCACGTTCTGCGCATCGATCGGCAGCGGTGTGGGGACCAGGAAGACGAATCCGGCGGCGCGCTCGATCGTCACCGTCTCCGCGCTCTGATGGCGGAGATGCGCGAGGCAGAGCTTGCGCACCTCGGAGAGCTGTCGCGCCGCCATGCTCTCGTCGAGACCCTCGGCCTCCACGGCGACGGCGACGTACGAGGGCGCGACGGTAATCCCGCGCGCCGCGGCGTCGTCACGCACGGCGGCGGGGTCGTCGTAGGAGCCGCCCAGGAGCCGATCCCAGAACGAGCGTCGCCGCCCTTTTACGCCCCCGGCCTCGCGTACCAGGTCGACGGCGATCGACGAGGCGGTCAGCCGCACCAACGGAGCGAGATCGGCGACGGAGCCGTTGAGGGCGAGCACGACGAGCCAGCCGAGCTCGGCGTCCCCCGCGCGCATCGGATAGGCGATGCCGGGGCTCCCGTCGAGGAGGTGCAGGTGGACCATGCCGCCTTCGTCGTGTTTGGCTTGGCGCACCAGCTCGCGGGCCGTCGCCGGGACGCCGCGGTCGCCGGCTCCCGCTAGGGCAAGATGATGCCACTCCGCATCTTCCACCAACACCGCACCGCCGCAACGCGCCGCCAGATGGGAGGCATAGGCCTTTGGACCGCCGCCGGCGGCCGAGATCCGCGCCAGGCTCTCGGCGAACGCGAGCAACTCGTCGGTGGTCATCACCCCTACTTCAAACACGGCGGCAAGGCGTTCCTTCGGCCAAACGTCGAAGCCCTCGTCCATGCAGACCGCACTCATGCTCCACTATGCCTGGGCCTTCGTGGTCATCGCTACGGTGCTCTGGGCCATCTGGCAGCCGCTGGGCCGGCGCGTCGCGCTCTGGGCACTGGCGATCCAACTCCTTCTGGGGATCTGGGTGATGGCGACGGGGAGGGGCGTGCACTGGCTCCACCCCGTGCTCTGGCTCGCCGCCGCGCTGCTGATCCAGTTGGGGGCGATCCTGGCCCGGCGCAACAACGGCCCCGTACCCACGCTGCTCATCGCACTGGGGGCGGCCTGCGCCGCGCTCACGTTCCATCTCGGCCAAGCCAGCGTCGCCGGGGGCGTGTAACCGGCTGCGCTACGATCCGCCACCGCCAAGCTGAGGGAAGATGAGTTGGACGGTTGAGATGACGGTCAGCACGCCGACCACCACCACGGTCGCCCAGGCGATGGCGTTGAGCGCGCGGCCGTTGACGTACTGCCCCATCAGCCGTTTGTTGTTGATGAGCAGCAGCATGAGGACGAGCACGACCGGCAGGAGCGCGCCGTTGAGCACCTGCGAGTAGAAGATGATCTGCAGTAGTGGCGCGCCGGGAATCAGCACAAGGCCCGCGCCGATCACGATGAGCCCGAGATAGAGCGAGTAGAAGACGGGCGCTTCGCGGAAGCGGCGCTCCACGCCCGATTCGAAGCCGAAGGCCTCGCAGACGTAGTAGGCCGTCGAAAGCGGCAGGATCGAGGCCGTGAAGAGGGCTGCGTTGAGCAGGCCGACGGCGAAGAGCAGCGAGGCGTACTTACCAGCCAGCGGGGCCAAGGCGGCCGCGACGTCGCCGGCGTCGTTGACGATGATCTGATGACCGTGCGGCGCGTGAGCGTTGAAGATGAAGATGGTTGCCGCGCTGGCGACGATGATGAAGAAGGCCACGATATCCGTGAAGAGCGCACCGCTGATGACGTCGATGCGCGAATACGGATAGTCCTTGATCTTCACGCCCTTCTCGACGATCGCCGATTGAATGTAGAACTGCATCCAAGGCGAGATGGTGGTGCCGATGACGCCGACCGCCATCAGCAGGTAGGCGCTGTTGGCCGTAAAGTGCGGTGCCGCCATCGCGTGCGCCACGTCGTGCCAGTGCGGGTGGACCATGATCCCGCTGACGATGTAGGCCAAGTACACCGTACAGAAGATCAGGAAGATCTTCTCGACGACGCGGTACGTACCGCGCGTCACCACAAGGAAGACGAAGGCGGCGCCCGCGATCGTCAGCCAGTACTTGTTGAAGATCGGGAGGTACGAATGGAAGATGGGCGCCGCCGAGGCGATGCCGGCAAACTCGGCGGCCGTATTGCCGAGGTCGCAGAGCACGAAGGTGACCAGCACCCAGAACGTGACTTTGACGCCGAAGTTTTCACGGATCAGATCGGCAAGACCCTTGCCCGTCACTGCGCCCATGCGCGCGCACATCTCCTGCGTCACCACCAGCGCGATGGTGACGGGAACCAAGAGCCACAGCAGCTCGTAGCCGAACTGTGCCCCGGCCAGCGAGTAGGTGGTGATGCCGCCCACGTCGTTGTCGGCGTTGGCGGTGATCAGCCCCGGGCCCACGACCGAGAGGAACATCAGGATGGAGCGCCAGCGCGTGGGGCGGCGCACGGCGGCAGGAGCCGCTGCGGTCGGGCGGGCGTCGATCGCGTCGGGCGGGTTCATGGTGTCTCCGGTCTACGAGATTACGCGAATGTCGGGCGCCGCGCGGTGGTGGCGCGCTGTGAAGCGAGGGAGTTGCTTGCGTGTCTTCTCGGGAAAAATGGCGTCGATTGCGTCGTCGACGGTGATGATCCCGACCATGATGCCGTCGTCGTCGACCACTGGGACCGCGAGCAGGTCGTAGCGTGCGATCGTACGTGCGACGTCCTCGGCCGTCTGTTGCGGGTGGACGGTGACGACGTCGGTCTCCATGATCGACTCGATGGTGGACCGCGGAGGCGCCAGGATCAGCTGACGCAGCGATAGGACTCCCAAGAGCCGCCGCTCCTGATCGGTAACGAACAGGTAGTAGATGAAATCGGTCTGTGGCGACATCTCGCGGAGCTTCTCCATCGTCGCCTCCGCGGTGCGATGGGGATAGATCCAGAGATAGTCCTTGGTCATCAGACCGGCGGCGGTATCGGGATCGTAGGTCGCCAGCTCGCGCAGCTCGCCGGCCGTCTCCGGCTCCATCTCGGCGAGCAGCTCCTGGCGGCGCTCCTCGTCCAGTTCGTGGAGTAAGTCTGCGGCATCGTCGGCATCCATCTCCTCGACGATGTCCGCGGCCCGTTCCTTTCCTAAGTCTTCGAGGATCGTCTGCTGCGTCTCGATGTCCAAGTGCTCGAGCGCGTCGGCGGCGGTCTCGTCGTCGAGCGATCGGATGACGCGCGTCTGATCGCCGGCGGAGAGATCGGAGATGATCTCCGCCAAGTCCGATGGGTGGAGCTTGGCCAGGCGACTCTTCTCGATCTTGAGCCGCACGCGGTCCGGGTTGACGTCGTGGATGGGTGCGACGGCGTCCCAAGCGATCAGCGCCCGTGGGATGTTCTCGTTGACCTTCGGTAGGAAGCGGCGTGCGAACGAGCGCAACCCCAGCCGGCGCAGCAGCCCGGCCAAGCCCACGTCGGCGGCGACGACGCGCAGGGTGCCGTTGACGTTGGCCACCTCGAGGTCGTTGATGCGCACCACCTTGCGGCCATTGGTGTCGACGATTTGCCGATCGAAGAGATCGGCGATGAGGTAGAGCGACTCCTCGTGGGCGAACGGCGCCAGCTCCGGCTTGGTTCCGAGGCGCACGGGGCCGTGCTCACCGATTTCGATGACCGTGGTGAACGGCGCGTAGAGGTCGTTCTTTCCGCCCGTCTTGATGACGATGCCGTCGATCGGCGGAAAGGGCTGCTGCGGCGCATCGACGAGGAAGTCGGAGACGCGGCCTACCGCGACTTCGCGGGCCCCCTCCGTGTACGTTACCTCTCGCCCGATGAGCTCGGAGAGGAAGCCCGCGACGAAGCTCACGGCCGTACCGCCGTACCGTGTGGACGGTCGGCGCGGATGCGATACCCGGGACGAAGGTAGAGGCTATGAAAGCGGGAGCAGACGCAACGAAGTGCCGCTGCATCGACCGGTTGCGAAGAGGATAGGGCGACGCGCCTCGCAACCCAGCGGCGCAATAGCCCGAGCATCACGGTCATGGGAGTACACCTCCATTGTCGCCGGTAGAGGGTCGTCCGCCATGGCGGGTTCGTAGAAACACGAGTATCTACTAGAGCCGTCGCTAGTCATCGAGAGCACGTCACCTCCTTTCGCTGGGCGCATTGCGCGCCAAAAATGGGCCACATCATTCTAGCCGTTGGCTCGCCGGGAAGTCAACGCCGGTTCCGAACTTACCGCCGTGCCGCAGAGAGCGCCGCGGCGGCGAAACCGAAGACCAGGACGATGCCGTAGACCGCCGAGCTGCGCCGGTGGAGCGTGTCGAAGGTCACGCGCCGAGGATCGTCCTTTGGAAGCGAAGCGAGCGGTCCCTGGAGCTCGCCCACGATGGCGTCCATGCGTGGCGCGATACTCCACTGCGCGTAGTCGGTAGCAGCGACCGCGCCGGCGACGAGTAGGGCGCCGACCAGTGCCAGCCTGCCCTCGCGGGAGATACGGCCTAGCCAGATGATCAGCGTGATCCCGCCGCAGAACCAGGCTACCCCCGTTAGTGCGCGCAGCGAGGCGCCTACGATGGCACCGGCGCTCTGCGCCGGAGCGTGGGCGAATGCCGCGGGCGCCGCTATAAAGGCGACCCCGGCGAGCGAGCCGAGCCAGACGATGTAGAGGAGGGTCTCCAGAATTGAGACGGCGATGCGTCTGCTGGGCGATATCTCGATCGGCGCACCGCGCCGGCGAATGGGAATCCCGGCCATCGTTAGGAGGAACCTCCGGAAGGCGGCTGGTAAGGCGGCCCGCTGTGAACGATGCGTTGGATGTTACCGTCGAGGCTGCGCGAGCCGCGGGGAAGGTTCTCCTGGGCTACCTGGGCGGCCCTCTCGATCTCGGCCATAAGAGCACGCGCGCCGATTTAGTGACGCAGGCCGACCGCGCAAGCGAGGAGCTGCTGCGCGCCCGGTTGCTGGGGGCTCGCCCAGGATCCGCGTTCTACGGCGAGGAGACGGGGGCCACGGCGGGGACGAGCGGCGAACGCTGGATCGTCGACCCCCTGGATGGAACCACCAACTTCGTCCACGCCTTTCCGTTCTTCTGTGTCTCGATCGGCTACGAGCGTGACGGTGTGATGGAGATCGGCGTCGTCTACAACCCCGCGCTCGATGAGCTCTATTCGGCGCGCCGTGGCTGCGGAGCGACGCGCAACGGTGAGGCGCTGCATGTCTCGAAGACGACCGCGCTCTCCGAGGCACTGCTGTGCACCGGATTCATGCCGGGCCCTGGCGGCCTTGGCAGAAATCTCGAGAACTTCGTGCAGTTGAGCGATCGTTCGCATGCCGTACGCCGCGTGGGTGCGGCCGCACTCGACCTCTGCTATGTGGCGCTTGGCGCCTTCGACGGCTTCTGGGAGTACGGGCTTCACCCATGGGACGTGGCCGCGGGAAGCCTGATCGTTAGCGAGGCCGGAGGGCGGGTTACGAACGGCGAGGGCTCGCCATTCACCTTCGATGCGCCGGTGATCGTAGCAAGCAATGGAGCCATCCACGACGAGATCCTGGCCCTGATCGTGTAGCGGCGGCCTGGCTGTTGATGCAGAGCCGTGCGCGTAAAATACGTACCGCGGGCGATAACGTATCGGTACTTCCCCCGATGCGCGGCGCGTGACGATCCGGTACCATTTGCGGTAGACGTCACGGGTGTGACGCGTGTAGATACAAACGGCAGCAGGGGGAAGATATGGTTGCGAACCTCACCGAAATCTCACATGCGTCTCTCGAGAGTTTTGCGCACCAGCAGAGTGATCGGCTGCACCGAGCTCGCGTCGATGCGTTCGACGCCGCCGTTCGGGCCTGCCTCACCGGAGGGGTGCAGGCAGCCGAGGAGACGCTGCACCGCGTCTGGGAGAGGAACCCGGTGCACTCCGGCGATGAGGACGCCGCCGATCGCGCGCGGTTCCTTCGCGCGCTGCAGTGGATGGAGCACGACGAGTGCTTGCGCCCGGCCGATATCCTGACGTGCGAACCATTCGCGCTCGAGCGCTCGCTTCCGACAGGGGAGTGCTACGTGCTGCAGGGGCGCATCGACGCTTTGTCCCGCGAGCGGGGCACGCTCTACGTCTGGGCGTCCTCAGACCCCAAAGGTGCGTTGATTCCTGCGGCCTATGCGATGAACGCCTTGCGCAGCCGCCGGTTGCGGCTGACACGAATCTTTTTCGATGTGGCGTCCGCCTATCCCGTGGTCACCGGCGACATCACCTCGGATGAGGTGGAGGCGCAGATGCGCGAGATCGACCGATTAGCGGCGCAGTGGATCGCTCAATTCGATTCAGCGCCTTCCACGCTGTCGTTCTCCCGTACCACGGAATACTGCCGAAACTCCGTGTTCCAGGGCTGGGGGCCGCGCCTGGGCTAGCTCGGCGGTTCTTCTCCGTGTCCGATCGCGATGTACGTCACGATGTCCCACGCGTTGCGGATACCGATGAAGATCAGCAACAAGACTCCGCCCGCGATGGCGAACAGCGCCTGTGCCGAAACCGCGTAAAGCATGATCGCGCCTGCCAGGATCGCGGCGTACGCAAGGAATGGAAGAATCGAGTACCAGGTCCAGTCCTCGAGATCGGGGCTGTACGCGCTCAAGCGCCTCGTTCGGAACATGACGCGCAGCACGTATCCGACGCCGGCCAAGCCCACGAGTATGAGCAGCGTAGCGAGATGAGCCAGTGAGCGCCACGGCGCGTTGAGAACCGCGGAGACGAACAGCGCCATACCGAAATGTGCGACCGTCGGGGTGTTGAACGTCGAGATTCCCTCGGGGTCTCTCCGCAAGCGTTCCACCGTGGTGATCAGGGTGATGACGACGAACATCAACCCCGTCAGGGCGGCGGCTGCCGAGCCGGTCATGAGGTAGAAGTTCGACCAAGAGGTGAGAACGGACGACGCGGTTTCGGTCATCGATCACCTACTGGCGCAGAGCGACGATACCGCTTCCCGAGCGGCGCGCTCGCCGCTTTCGAGCGCACCGTTCACCGTACCGCCTTGGCCGCCGTTCGACGCCGCCTCGCCCGCGAAGAACAGCGTGTCGTCGACGGGTGCCGCAAGCGCCGCGCGCGCGTCCCCGCCGCCGACAGCGACGTAACTGTACGCGCCTCGCGCGAACGGATCGTGGATCCAATCGTGCATGATGCCACCTTCGAATTCCTTACGCACGAGTGCGGGCTCCCCGAACAACGCCCCGAGACCGTCGAGCGCACGCCCGATGAGCTCCGCTTGCGAGGCGTCGCTCAACGCGGCCGCCGGCGGACCGCCGGCCCACGCCACGATCAACTCGCTGCGCACCGGTACTTGCGTCCAATACGCCGCGAACGGCTGCCCCACGCACCGGAAGAACGCGCCGTCACGATACCTCCCGTCGCTGATCTGCTCCCAGAACGCTGTCCGAAAGCAGAGCGCTATCCTGATCGCGTGTCCCATTTCGATACGGCCGAGTGCGTCGCGCTTGGCAGCGGGCAGTTCGGGATCGAACACGACCGCGGTCTCATCACGGCCGTGCCGTAAGACGCCAACCGGAAGCGTCACGATCGCCGCGCGCGCATGAATCGTCCGCGATTCCCCGCAATCGCTTTTCGCATCGACGGTGACGGCGCCGCGCCGCCACGAAACTCGGCGCACGACCGTGGAGAGGTAGGTCCGAACACCCGCGGTTGCGCAGGCGTTGCGTAGGTGCTCGAACAGCGGCCGGTAACCGCCGAGAGGCCGCGCAATCGCAAAATCCACGCCCGATCGCCACTCGTTCGCAATTGCCCGCGCGCTGGCAATCGCTGGATCGGCGGCGTCGAAGCTCTCGACAAATGCGCGCGCCGCCCGTACCCTCTCTTGCATGGCCTTGTCGCCTTCGAAGCGTCGCAGAAATCGATCGACGCTCTCGTCGCCCGAAAGCGTCAAGGCCTCCTCGAAGATGCCGAAAGCCGATAGAGAGCCGGCGTCGTCGCGCCGTAGGATTCCGCCCTCGCCGCGCGTCCACGACTCGCCGCCCGTGTCGACCGCCGCAGTCCCGGCCTCGCTGAGCAAGGCCATGGTCTCTTCGGCCCGGCCGTGGATGAACTCCGCGCCGAGTTCGGCCGCCACCGCAGCCCGCGCCGATGGGACCGACCACGCGCGGCCGCCCACACGGTCGCGGGCCTCCAGCACGATCACCCGCAATGACCGGCCGGCTAGGCTGCGCGCAGCCGCCAGACCCGCCGCGCCGGCGCCGATCACAATAGCATCTGCGTCCATCATGCTGCCTTCAAGATGCCGGCCAAGAGATCCGCAGCGATATCGAGTCTAGCCAGATGGCGGAGGGGGTGAGATTCGAACTCACGGAACCCTTGCGGGCCCGGCGGTTTTCAAGACCGCTGCATTCAACCGCTCTGCCACCCCTCCACGATTTGGGACTCTTGCCCCGTAAGGTTTTGCGCCTCAGCGCTGCCCCACTATCTAATCGGCATGCACCCATTTGCTAACCGATTGATAACGGGCCGGGTTTTCACGCCGGGCGCCTACCTCCTGCGGGCTTCCCCAGTATGTCGGCGAGGCGCTCAGAGGCGTCCTCTTCCATGCCTTCCAGAAGTGAGAACGTGGCAGGATTCCTGTGAGCTTCAGGCATTCGTGGGGTTTTTCATACGCTGTGTTCCCGCTCGTTTCAGGGGGGCCTTGCTGTACCGACGTGTCGGGCCGTAAACTTGTGTAGAAATGCCTTAGCGATGATAGTTCCGGAAAGCGGGTAAGGAGCTCTGCCGAGTGTCGGATTCACCGGACGTAAGTGTTACGTGCAAGCAGTGCGGCAGCAGGTTGGAAGTCTCTGCGGATGAGACGCCGGAGTCGGGGCGACCATGCCCCGACTCCGGTTCAACTCTACGGAATACCCTCGTCAAGCTGGAGGCGACTCTCGCTCCGATCGGTGGGTTTCGCATGAAGGCGAAAGACCCAACTTGGAAAGGCCAGAAGAAGAAGTACAGCAGAGAGGACAAGCATTCGCGAGAGGTTTATAGAGACTTGGGCGTGCCGGTTGAGCGTTACCAAATGAACGATAGGAAGAATGACCTGCGCGTGGAGCGTATCACGACGTTGGACGGGCGGATCATTTACGAAAAGCAGGAGCCGCTCTCCGAACACCACAGCCACGGCGATGCGAAGGCAAAATCCGCAGACACTCAAGAGTAGAGAGTGCCCAAGGACCGCTGAGGTTCCGACGGTCCATTCTGCTAACGGACGACTCGAAAGAACGGGGTTTTCTAGGGCGTCGCTACGGCGTGAGGACCTTCACCGTGTTGTCGTTGTCGTCGTTGAAGTAGAGCTTGGTGTCGGCGTTGCTGTGCCCGATGGCGGCCATGCCGAAGAGCGCTCCGGCTGCGCCGGTGTCGACGTTCTTGACGTCGAGCAGACGGCCATTCGGCGCGATCTCGACCATGAGGTTCTGCCCGTTGGGATCGAGCGTGTTGCCGAGCACGAGATGCCCGTCGGGCAGGAGCGCCGAGCTGATCGGGCCGTTGAGCGGCGGGCCGGAGAAGATCAAGCGGGCGCGCTTGCCGAACGGCCCTCCAAACGATGTCCCGTTGACGACGACGCCGTCGGCGGGAATCGTCGAGACGCCGCGCAGCGCCACCAGCGTGTTGTCGGCTCCGTCGACGACGTAGAGCCGGTCGTGGCGCTCATCGTACTGCAGTCCCGATGGGCCGAGGATGCCGCCGGGCGCGCCGTGATTGACGGCGAAGCCGCGGGCGATGATCTGGAACGTGAAGTGCGGCCCGGGGCTGATGCCGATGCGGACGATGCTGCCGTCCCCGGCGTTGCTCTCATAGAATGCGGCGCTGCCGAAGCTTCCCCCGTGCGGCGCGAACGTCTGACCGAAGGGGCCGTGCCACGGACCGCCGGGGAGCGTCGTGACGAGCGTTCCGCTCGGCGTGAAGATCGGATTGTCGTTGGCTGCGAATGCCGAGGCCCAGATGTTGCCGTTGGGTGCGAGCGCAAGCTCCGTGCAACCGAGGAGCGAAGAATCCTGCGCCACGCGGCGTGGCGAGGAGCCAGCGCGTGGATGGAGCGCGACGATCGTGGTGCCCGTGCCCTGCACGTTGGCCCCGTTGTTGAAGTTGCAGACGACCAAATCGCCGGACTCGATAGACCCCGCATCGACGGAAGCCACGGCCAAGCCGTAGGGATTCTGGTCACCATTGAGCGGGTCGACCGTCGAGCCGATGGTCGTTATCTGGCCAAGCCGCTTGAGCACCGAGGCGTTGTCGACCGCGCCGTCTTCTTCGTTCTCGTCGCCCGGCACACGCACAGCCGCCTTCTCCATCGACATCGGCACGGGCGTCGGTATCGTGGTGGTGGTGTCGACCATAGGAGACGCGCCGGTACTCATGCCGCCTCCGCCCGCGCACGCTGCGAGCGCAAGCAACGCCGCCGATGTCGTCAGTATAGCCGTGAACGATGTGGAAGAAGGCATCGAGCACCTCCTGATGCGCGAGCGTTCGTGCGTCCCAGGCTAGGAACGAATGTTGAAGAAACGCTGAAGGCGAGGCTGCTAGCGCACCAGGGAAGCGGCGCGTTGGAGGTGCCCGGCGGCATCGGCGGCGATGCGTTCGACAACGGCGCGCGCGGTGGTGCGCGCGCTGACCATGCCGACCGATTGCCCGGCGTAGACGTTGGCAACCGTGTAGTCGCGCTCGGCCTTTGCCGCGCGGAATTCATCTAGTGCACCGGGAGCGCGCAGCATCTCCTCTTCGCGGCCGTTCCACTGATCGGTGAACCGGTTGCGCAACGCGCGCCCGCGGAACTCTTGGGGCCACGCCTTCCCTTGTGCGCGGTCGAAGAGGCTGGTGAGCACCGTCTGCGTTTCGTCGCTTGCGACGATACGCTCGCGTGCCTGCTCGGGCGTGCGGCTCTCGGCCGCGGCTAGAAACGGCGTACCGATCCAGGCGCCGACCGCCCCGGCGGCCAGCACGGCGGCAAGGCCGCGGCCGCTGGCGATGCCGCCTGCAGCGACCACCGGCACGTCGACGGCGTCGAGCACGATCTGCAGCAGCGGGAGCGTTCCGACGGCCCCCGTGTGGCCGCCGGCTTCCGTGCCTTGCGCTACGATGATGTCGACGCCCGCTTGCGCGGCACGCATCGCGGAGGCGCGCGACTGGATTTGCGAGGCGATGAGGATACCGGCGCGGTGGAGCCGCTCGACGTATGGCGCCGGATCGCCGAAGGAGATGCTCACCAGCGTGGGCTTGGCCGCGATTGCCAAGTCGAGCAGATCCGGGCGGCGCTCGAGGACCCAGATGACCAGCCCGATGCCGAACGGCTTCGAGAAGCCACCGGCCTTGACGAGCGCAACCTGTTCGGCGATCTGCTCGGCCGACTCGTCTTCGTTAAGGCCAACGATGCCGAAGGCTCCGGCCTCGGAGACGGCTCGGGCCAGCGCGCCGCCCGCTTGCGGCGTCATCGGCGCGTTCACGATGGGGTGGGTGACTCCGAGCATCTCGGTGAGGCGCGTCTGCATGGTGGAAGCATTGCGCGCCCGGGTCCCATCCCCTGCGCTGCTATGCCGGCGCGGCCACCGGCAGCTCCACGAGAATCTCGCAGAAACTCGAGCCCTTCATCATGCAACGCCCCTCCAGGAAGCGGATCGCCTCGCCGCGGTGCTCCGCCACGCCGCGAATCATGCCGCGAATCAGCGGGCAGAGGCGTCGCCGTGAGGCATAAACGATTCGCACCGTGCGCTCGCCGATGCGCGCGCAGCGCATGGCAGGCTCGTAGGTTGCGTTGCGCCGCTCGAACCACAGTGCGAGCGCGCGGTTGGCGTGCATGATGAGGTCGAGTGTGCTCCACGCGGGATCGATGCGGCGTTGGTATCTGGAGATGAGCTGGCCGGCGAGAAAGACTCCAAGCTCCTCGACGACCGCCGCGGCGTGTTCATTCGTGATGCGCGTCGTCGCCATCAAGAGGGGCATCAATGCGTCGCCGCGGCCTGTGGCGGAGACGGGCTCCATGCTTGCCGCGAGGCTCGAGTCGTGGAGGAGCTTGCTCCATGTCTCCTCGCCGAATCGCAGAGAGACGAACTTGGCAAAGGCAACCTGCAAAGACGTGGACACGAGAGGGACCCCCGGCGACCATCGCAATATGTTCAACGGTGGGGGGAGCGCCGTCGTCTTGTGATATCGGCAGAGCTTCGCGTGATTGCGATCACATTCGTGCGATCGCCCGTAAAGATTACGTTACGCTCAGGCCCCGGCGATGCGCTCGAGGACTCGGGCCAGGCGTGCGTTGACCTCACGAGCGATCGGCTCTAGCTCGGGCTTGCCTACCACCGATAGCATCGCCAAGGCGTCGACCGCGGAGACGACGGTACCGTTCGCTTCCCGCTGCACGACCACGTTGCAGGGCAGCAGCAGACCGACGTGGCCCTCCTGGGCGAGAACCTGATGGGCGAATTGGGGATTGCAGGCGCCGAGGATCACGTAGGGTCGGAAGTCGACGCCGATCTTCTCTTTGAGCGTCTTGGCGACGTCGATCTCGCAGAGGACGCCGAAGCCTTCGTCCTTGAGGAGGCTCTTGGCCCGCTCGATAGCCTCGGCATAGGGGAGGCTGGTGGTGACGATGCTGCCGTAGCGCAGGCTCGTTGTGGACATGGTGGACTCCTTCTCGTGTGACAGTTACGGTGCGACGGTCATTGGGGCAGCGCTTGCCCGCTCCGGATGCGCGGGCTGCGTACGAGGAACGAGGAGATCGTCCTTGGCTACCAGCGCATAGAGCAGAGGGACGACCAAGATCGAGAGCAGAGCGCTGGCGGACATGCCGAAGACCAGGGCCCATGCCAGGCCGCTCCAGACGGGATCGGCGGCGATGACGGCAGAGGAGAGGACGCCGGCGGCGGCCGTGAGCAGGATCGGGCGCGCGCGTACCATACCGGCGCGGATCACCGCCTCGTGCAGCCCCGTGCCGCGCCGCAGCTCATCTTCGATGAACTCGACCAAGACGATCGAGTTGCGCACCACGATGCCGGAGAGCGCGATCACGCCGATCATCGCGGTGGCGCTGAAGTAGACTCCATGCGCGGCCAAGAGAGCGAAGCCCGGCAT
>SCRA01000005.1 GCA_004297985.1 bacterium
GCTGTATCGCGCGGCTCGATCACCGTTCCGGCGCCGACGAGCACGTTTGCACCGTATCGCTTGGCGAGCACCTCGATGCTCTCGAACGGGCAGGGTGAGTTCAGCGGGATCTCGATGATCCGAATCCCCGCGGCGACGATGGCATCGGCGAGTGCCTCAACTTCGCACGGAGTGACGCCTCGTAAGATCGCAATCAGCGGCGACGCCTCCAGCCAGTCGCGCAGGTTCATACGTTCTCCTCAGGCAGAAGCGCAAGGACCGACGCCAGCCCTCGCGTGACGGCGGCCTCCGGGTCCGGGATGATGCACTCGACACCGAACATGCCGAATGCTCGAGCATAGAGGGGTGACAAGCTGGCGGACGCGATCAGCGTGACGCGTCCGCGCGGCGAGGCTTCGCGAATCTCATGGCCGACGAGGATTCCCGAGAGATACGAGGCGGCCGATGCCGTTGGCAGCTCCCCGAACAATGCGCGGGTCCGCACGCCGAAGAGGTCGTGAAGAAGCGAACCGCCCGCCCGCGCGCGATGAACGCCGTCCTCGAATGACGCGTCATCCGTGTCGTCGAGGGCGTCCATGAGGCGTGCAAGGATACTATGCTGGCGCAGTAAGCCGAAGACTTCGCCGGTCATGAACGTTCTGAACGAGACGATGCGCGCTCCCTCGACGACCACGAACTTCGTGTGTGTTCCTGGTAGACAGTACATTCCATCGCCGCATTCGTCGACCGCGCCGAGGATCTGCATCTCCTCGCCGCGCATGACGTCCGGCACGCCGGCTGTATCCCGGTGGGAGAGGCCCGGGCAGATGACGATAGGGCTCGGCTCGTACGACGTTAGCCGATGGGCACCGGCAGCGATCTCCGTGCGCCCCGCGGGGCATGGTACATACGGCACCTCGACCCACCCGTGGCGGCTGCCGATCATGCCGCTCATCGCGACGGGGCCAGCCTCCGCTGCTAGCCAGTCTGAAATCTGTTCGCCGAGCACCGCCGAGAACTGCCCTGGCTCGACGCTCGAGATCCCGAGGGGGGCCGAGCGCGTCTCCAGGATGCGGCCATCGCTCGACAAGCGATAGGCGCGAAAGTTGCTCGTGCCCCAGTCGATGGCAATCAATTAGATCCGCCCGAACTTCGCCAGCAGATCCTCCACGGTCTTGCCCTGCGCTACCCATTCTCGCGTCAAGCTCTCCCGCTCCGCCTGCTCGCGGGCGAGATCGACGACCTCCGCCGCATCGGCAAGCGGAACCACCGTCACGCCGATCTCGTCGGCGACGATGATATCGCCGGGATTCACCAAGACGCCGCCGCACGTGATCGGGACGTTGATCGACAGTTCGTCTTTGCGCCCGGAGAACATCGTATGCGTTCCGCGGGCCGTGATGGCGCGCACGAATACCGGGAACTCGATGGCGCGCAGCTCATCGGTGTCGCGGGCGGCGCCGTCGATGATCATGCCGGCGATACCGCGATTCTTCGCCAAGCCGCCCATCAGCCCGCCGCACACGGAGGTCTCGGTCTCGCCACCGGCATCGACGACGATCACGTCACCGCTCTGTCCCAGCTCCAGCGCCTTCAGGGGATCGACGAGGTCGCCCGATGAGAGCTTGACCGTGAGGGCCGGCCCGACGAGTTTCGTCTTGAAGATCGGCTTGATGCCGCTATGCATGACGTTCATCCGCCGTTGAACGTCCGCGAAGACGCAAGAGGCGCTGAAACAGCGCGCCACGTCGACGAACCGCTGCACCAGCGCAGCGTCTGGCCTCTCGTACTCGTTGATTGAATATCCCATATATCTCTCTCGATGGTGTCGATCGGCATGGCGCAGACGCCGCGTTGCGTGTCCCGCCGGCGCTGCGCCATACCGTATGTGCCTAGCAGCTCAACCTACTCTTGGCTGCAGCTTGTGGTGACTCGTCTCAGGACGGGTAGTTGAGGTGGCATACGCGTCCCGCGTCGCTCGCGGAGAGCGCGACCTTTTCGCCTTCCTGCTCGTCGACGATCTCCATGACGTCGAATTTGTCCTGAGGCGTGCCGTTGGGGCGCAGCTTGCCGAACCAGACCGGCCAGATGAGTGAATGGTCGATCTTTCGGTAGGACGGCGTCCCTTCCCAGAGGGACTGGAAGGTCGAACCTTCGAGGGCGCGCGCGACTTTTTCGGCGTCGGTGCTCTTGGTCTCGTTCATCGCCCAGAGCAGGCGGTCTGCCGCAACGTAGCCGAAGCAGCTCCGCTCCGTCGCGGGAAAGCCGTAGCGCTTGCGCCACTCGCGCACGAAGTTGCTGGCCTGTGCGTTCTTCTTCGAGTAGACGAGGTCGCTGTTGTAGTACCACTCGCTGCCGTAGTAGCCGACGCGGTACTCGGGCGGCAAAGCCCAGACCGACTCGAGCTCGGCTGCCCAGCCTGCGACGGGGAACTTCTTGAGGAGTCCGAACGAGCCGGCCTGCTTCATGAAGTTGACGTAGTCCTGGCTGGAGACGGTGACGATGATGACGTCGGGTTTGGCCGCCTCGATCTTGGTCAGATAGGGGCTGAAGTCGGTGGTGCCGAGCGGTGCCAGGTCGTTTGCGACGATCGTGCCGCCGACTTTCTCCACGACATCCGCGTAGCCGGCCGCGATGGAGTGGCCGAAAGCATAGTCGGGCGTGACTTCATACCAGCGCTTCCCGAAGAGCTTGGCGATCGAGAAGCCCGTGGCGTGAGTCATCATCCACGTGGTATGGCACGTCATGAACGTGCACCAGCGGCAATCCTTGCCGACAGCGTCGTCCGTATGCCCGCCCGCGTCGACGAACGGTATGTTCATCGCCGCGGCCGTTCCGCTGACGGAAAGCGTGACCGCGCTGCTCACGGTGCCGATGAACGCGGCGACGCGTTCTTCGTTGGCGAGCTTGCGCGCCTTTTGGACGCCGATCCCAGGATTGGTCTGATCGTCTTCGACCAGTTTCTCGATCTTGCGCCCCATCACGCCGCCGCGCTTGTTCCACGCCTCGACAGCCATGTCGGCACCGCGTACTTGATTGAGGCCGGCAGCGCCGTAGGGGCCGCTCAGGGAGTCGATTTGGCCGATCTTGATCGTCTCGGCGGCCTCGCCGAGCCTGGGGATAAAGGCTGGAAAGCCGGCGCCGAGCGCTGCCGCCGCGACGCCCGCACCCTTGACGAACGATTCACGAGATATACCGGAATTACGCAACGAGATATACCCCTTTCGAAGCCGCGGAGAACGAATTGCGGCCTCTGACGAGTGATGATCACACCACGTATGGCTCTAATCGGTACTCCTTTCCTGACGAGAAGCATCTGCGAGCAGCAGGATAGGGTCGGCTAGGAGCTCCGAGAGCGTGTCTAGGAACTCGGCTAGATGCAAACCGTCGTTCAGGCGGTGATCTGTTGCTACGGAGACTGAGAGGACTGGCCTGACGGCAGCCGCTCCGTCGACGGGGACGACCGCATCGCCGATGCGTCCGAAGCCTGCGATCCCAACTTCTGGCGAGCGGATGATCGGTGTCCCGAGCCACGTTCCATAGCTGCCGAAGTTGGTGATCGTGAAGGTGCCTCCGGCGAGGTCGTCGGCCGAAAGCGTCCTGTTGCGGGCGCGCTCGGAGAGAGCCCGTATGGCGTCCGCCGTCTCGAACAACGAGAGCCGCCCGGCATCACGAAGGACGGGGACGATCAACCCCTCCTCCGTCGCGGTGGCGATGCCGATGTCGTAGGTTCGTCGATAGATGACCTCGGAGCGCTCGATGTCGAGGCATGCGTTGAATCGAGCGTGCTGTTCGAGTGACCGCACAACTGCTCGGACGAAAAACGGCAGGAACGTCAAGTGAGTTCCGCCGCGTGTGGCGCGCGGGCGCAGCGCGTCACGCGCCCGAACGAGCTCCGCGGCATCGATCTGCCGGAACTCGACGATGTGCGGGATCGCCTGCCACGACGCCGTCGTAGACTGTGCGATGGCACGCCGCACGCTATGCAGCGGCATGCGCTCTTCGTCGGGCGCGTGCGGTGCACGCTGCAGATCCGCCGCGCGGCGCACGTCGATATCGAGGATGCGGCCATCGGGGCCGCTGCCGGTGATCGTGGAGAGGTCGATCCCGAGCTGTTGTGCCAAGCGGCGCGTGACGGGCGCCGCCTGGGGGCGCCGCGGCGGCTCCGCCTCGCTGTGCGCGGGTGCCGCACCGCCTTGCAGCGCCGCGGCAGCCTCTGCGGAGACCTCGAGATGCGCCAGGGCGGAGCCAACGGGGACAGAGGTACCGGGTTCGACGAGTTGCTTGCGCAGGACGCCGGCGGCCGGCGCGGGCAGCTCCACCGTGGCCTTATCGGTCGAGATCAGTACGATGGCCTGGTCTTCCGCGACGGCCTCATCCTCGTGTGCCAGCCACTCGATGATCTCCGCCTCCGCGATGCCTTCGCCGACGTCCGGCAGGGTGATATCGAGAATCGTCGTCGCGTTCATGAGGCCGCCAGGGTCCGGCGGGCGGCCGCCACGACTTGGCTCACGTCTGGTAAGTAGATCTGCTCCGCGCCGGCGAGGGGAAACGGCGCATCTGGCCCGGTGACGCGCTCGACCGGAGCCTGCAAGGCGTAGAACGCCTCGCACGAGATCGTCGCTGCTACTTCGGCGCCGAAGCCTGCCGTCAACGGAGCCTCATGGATCACGACGCATCGTCCGGTGCGCTCCGCCGCGGCGATCAAGCCGTCGACGTCGAGGGGCGCGATGGAACGAAGGTCCACGACGTGGGCGCGAACACCCTCCGACAGGAGGGCATCTGCCGCGCGCGAGGCGAGGTCGACGGCCGCGCTCCAGGCGATCAGCGTGACGTCGGTACCTTCGCGAACGATGCGAACTTTGTCGATATCGAGCGTGTAGGACTCGCTCGGCACGTCCTCCTTCATCAAGCGGTAGCCGCGGAGCGGTTCGCAGAACAGGACCGGATCGGGGTCGCGCATCGCGGTGAGGAGCATGCCCTTCGCCTCACGTGGACTCGACGGCGCGACGACCTTCAGGCCCGGAACATGCGCGTACTGGGACTCGATCGCATCGGCGTGGAGCTCAGGAGTCTTGACGCCGCCACCGAATGGCGCGCGGATGACCACACTCGCGGGAAACCGGCCCTGCGAGCGATACCGCATGCGCGCAACCTGAGACACGATCTGATGGAACGCCTGATGGGTGAACCCGAGGAATTGGATCTCGGCGACGGGACGCAATCCGGAGATTGCCAGGCCTAAGGCGGAGCCGATGATGGCGCCTTCGGCCAGCGGCATATCGAAGACTCGCCGCTCTCCGAACTCGGCGTGCAGACCGTCGGTCGCGCGAAAGACGCCGCCGAACCGTCCGATATCCTGCCCCACGAGCACAACGCGCTCGTCAGCCGTCATCTCGCCGCGAAGCGCATCGCGAATGGCTTCGATCATCGTCATCTCCGGCATGCGCCTACCGTCCCTCTGCGGCCGCGGGAGTCGTGGAAAGCTGCCGGAGCTGCCGCACCTGCCTAGGCGTCAACTCCGCATACGTATGCGTGAAGAGATCCGCGGCCGCCGGCGGCGGCACGCTGCGCGCTGCTGCGAGAGCGCCATCGATCGTGGCGGCTATGCCGTGCCGTACCTGCACCTCGATCTCGTCGCTCCATTGTCCTCGCGCGGCGAGGTAGCGCTGTACCCTGGTTACGGGATCCCGCTCGATCCAGCCTGATAGAGTATCACCGTGTCCGTACCGCGTGGGGTCATCTGCCGTATTGTGGGCGCCGAAGCGATAGGTTTGGGACTCGATCAAGGTCGGTCCGCGGCCTGCACGTGCACGTTCGACCGCTTGCGAAGTCGCCGCGTAGACAGCGAAGAGATCGTTTCCATCGACCACCACGCCGTCGAAACCATACCCGGGGGCGCGTTCCGCCAACGTTCGGGCCGAACTCTGACGCGAACGCGGAGTCGAGATCGCCCAGCCGTTGTTCTGCAGAAAGAAGATGACCGGCGCTCTCACGACGCCCGCAAGGTTGCAGGCCTCGTGGAAGTCGCCCTCGGAGGATGCACCGTCGCCGAAGTACGCCAACACGACGGCGTCCGAGCCTTGCAGGGCAAGGCCCCATGCCAAGCCCACGGCGTGAGGGAGCTGCGCCGCGATGGAGATCTGGATCGGCAGCAGCCGTACTCCCTCGGGGATGCGCCCTCCGGCGGGGTGACCCTGGTAGTACAAGATAAAGTGCTCGAGCGGAAGCCCCTGACGGAGAAGCGCGGGAAGCTCACGATATTGCGGCACGACCCAATCGCGTGAGGGATCCAACGCGACCGCCGATCCGACGACCGAAGCCTCCTGCCCCTTGACGGTGGAGAACGTCCCGAAGCGTCCCTGCCGCTGCAGGCTGACGCCCTTGTCGTCGACGGCGCGTGAGAGCATCATCAGTCTCAGCGCATCCTGCAGCCGAACGTCGTCTAGGGGCGCCTCGGCACCGCCGACCAACGTGCCGTCCGGCCGCAAGAGCTGAAGCGGTGTGATCCGTTGAGCCAGTGACGGGAATTGCGGCGTGAGCGAAACGGACACGACATCAACCTCCAAGTGACCGAGAAGGCTGGGGTTATCGAGACGTGGCGGAATCTGTTCGCCATTGTGCCCCCGCGTCGATGCGACTGTCAAGCAATCGATGCGCGTTTTGCCGGCGGCATGAGTTTGCGAACGATATTAAGTTGATTTAAGTAACGCACTCACCAGCCGCACCTGCACCCGTGGCGATTTGCGAAAAAGCCTAGGCCCCTGCTTGCGGAATCGAAACAAAGTCACTAGAATCGTTTCAGCGGCTTATTTAAACGTTTCAATTTCGAGGCGCCTTGAGCTATGGCACAGCGTGACGGTCAACAATGCGCGCGGCCAACGTTGTTCGATGTAGCAAAGTGTGCTGGCGTGTCCATCGCCACGGTTTCGTATGCCCTCAACGGACGCCCCGGAGTGGGTGAGGAGACACGGCGCCGCGTGTTGGATCTGGCGAAGGAGATGGGTTTTCGCCCGAACCGGTTAGCGCGTGGACTGCGCTTAGGGCGTGCGCACGTGCTGGGTCTGCTGATCGCCGATATCGCCAATCCGACGTATACGGAGATCGCGGCTGCCGTCGTGAACGAGGCTGCTGTGGCGGGCTATCAGGTGTTCCTCAGTCACGCGGGCGTGCATGGCGAGCTCCAGCGCCAGCAGGTCGAGACGCTGCTGGATCAGCGTTGCGCGGGCCTCATCTTCACTTCGGTCGTGGAAGAGGACCGCGCGCTGCTCGAGCAGATCCACGCTGCGGGCGTGCCAATCGTTCAAGTGATCCGAAGGATTTGCCGGATCCATGCCGATTTCGTCGGAACCGACGAGGAGGCTGCCGGATACGCTGCAGCTACGCATCTCCTCGAGCTTGGCCATCGTTGTCTCGCGATGGCAGCCGGACCCAGAACGTCCTCAGCGAGCCGTCTGCGCGCACAGGGGGTACGGCGAGCACTCGCCGGCGCCGGGGTGGAGATGCCGGCACGTTGGTCGGTCGAGGGAGATCTGACCGTGTGCGCAGGCTATGCGTTGGCGAGGCGGGTGCTTGCGCGCGCGCCGCTGCCGACTGCCATGATCTGTGGCAACGATGTCATGGCCCTTGGCGCGATGGATGCGATGGTCGACGCGGGGCTGCGCATTCCCGAAGATATCGCGGTCGTAGGTTACGATGACATGGCGTTCGCGTCGTCCCGCCTCATTCAACTGACGACGGTCCATTCGCCGCACGCCGAGATGGGCAAACACGCCGTACGCAGGTTGATGGAGCGTATCGAAGATCCCGAGCTTCCTGTACAGGAGATACTCGTGAAAGAGCATCTCGCGGTCCGCAGAACCAGCGGCAATGCCCTCTGTGGGGCGTCGATATCCCCCTACCCTGCGGAGCCGGAAGAGATCCGTTCGCGATAGGCGTCACGCTCCTCCCCAGAGCGCATCGCCAGCAAGGCACCGGCCAGCCGTGCGCCGTCGCGATACTCCACGACGAACGAGCCGCTCTCGATGGAGCCGGCGCTCACGCGCGCATCCGCGGCGACATCGCCTACGAACTCGAAGCCCAGCTCGAAGACATCGCTCCAGAAGAAGGGGAGGTAGCGATAGGGCTGATCGGCGCCGGCCATGTTCGCGCCGGCGGCGCTGCCGGAGGAGTAGGCGTGGTCGAAGTGCTCCACACGGGTGAGCGCGCCGCGATGCGAAGGGAAGCGTGCTACGTCGCCCGCGGCGTAGACGTCGGGTGCCGAGCTGCGCAGCCGGTCGTCGACCACGATGCCGTTCTCGACGCGCAAGCCGGCCGCGTCGGCAAGGCTCGTCTCGGGTGTCACGCCGATGCCGATGACCACCGCGTCAGCCTCCAGCCGCGTGCCGTCGTCGAGCGTCACGCCGCCGACGCGCCCCTCGCCGTCGATGGAGCGCAACGTCGTCTTGAAGCGCGTCTGCACGCCGTGCCGGTCGAAGAGCTGTTTGGCGAATGCCGAGACGTCTGGACCGAACTGACGGTAGAGCTGCTCGTCGACGGTGACCACCGTGACGTCCGCACCGCCCGAGCGCAACGAGGCGGCGACTTCCATGCCGATGAAGCCGCTGCCGACGACGACGATGCGCTTGGCGGACGCGCGCACCGCTCGCAGGCACTCGCCGTCGAGATAGCTGCGCAGCGTGAAGACGCCCTCGAGATCGGCCCCTGCCACCGCCAGGCGGCGCGGCACCGCCCCCGTTGCCAGCAGCAGCTTGCGATAGCCGATGCGGCCGTCGCCGGCAACCACGGCGTGCTCCGCCGGCTGGATTCCCGCGATCTCGGTGCCGACATGAACGGCGGCGTTGCGCTCGATGTACCACGTCGCAGGCTGCATCAGCACGCTTTCGATTCCTGCGCGTGCCTGCAGGAACTCCTTGGAGAGTGGCGGCCGCTGGTACGGCGGTGCCCATTCGCGCGTGAAGACGGCGATCGATCCTCGCTCGTCGTGCTGGCGGATTCCCTCCACGGCGGTCGCGGCCGCGGCTCCACCGCCCACGATGACGTAATCGAACTGCTGTGACATGTATATCTCTCCTCTAAGCGTAGTACGCGGCTGCCATCGGTTCAGATTGCTCATCGATCCGGCCTCGCCCTGGATACGGCCGCCTCTCTGGCACGCGCGCCGCGCTTGACCGGCCCGTAGCGTGGCAATAAGCACCTCACGGAGGGTGAAGAAGATGTCGTCAGGACTGGGTCTGCTGATACCCCGTCTCATGCTGGGGCTGGGCGTGGCCTCGCACGGTGCCCAGAAGCTCTTCGGCTGGTTCGGCGGCGGAGGCCCGCAGGGAACGGGCGCGTTCATGGAGAGCCTTGGGATGAGGCCCGGCGAGCGGCATGCGCTCCTCGCCGGCTTCGGCGAGTTCGGCGGCGGCCTCCTCACGGCGGTTGGCTTTCTCAACCCTATCGGCCCGGCCCTCATCGTCGGCACCATGACCACGGCAATCGCCACCGTTCACTGGAAGAACGGCTACTTCGCGTCGAAGAATGGCTCGGAGCTGCCGCTCATGAACATCGCGGGGGCCACCGCACTGGCCTTCAGCGGGCCCGGCGGAATCTCCATCGACGCCGCCGCGGCCATCCCCGCGCTGCAGAAGTCGCGTGCGAAGTGGTGCATCCTGCTTCTGGCCACGACCGGTGCCCTCGTGATTGCCGGTAAGCGCACCATGCCGCCGCCTGCGAGTGCCGAGAGCTGAACCGAAGGATCGCCCAGCGCGCCTTCCAAAGAACCTCGCGTTATGAACAAGATCATCGCGCCGGACCTACGAACCAAATTCCCGCGAAGCGGCCGCCAACGGTTGGGCCAGTTCGTCTGGCTCGCGCGGCTGGCCGACAAGGTGCGCGCGGAGCAAGCCGGCACGCTTGGCGACTACACCGCCTTCTGCGAAGTGTCGCTGGGTTTCCTGGAGCGTTGCGGCGTGACGCCGGAGGCTTTCACGGCACTCGTCAAAGCAGACGCAGACGACGACGGCGTCGCGCGCTACTTCGCCGAGCACGTCACGCCGGAGCGGCGCGACGCCGCGAACCGCTGGGTGCTCGTCGACAACGCCGAGGATCTCCAGGAGCAAGCCCGCGATGAAGGCTACCCCGAGTCTTGAGGCAGCTTCGACCCCGGGGCCTTATCTCCGGCGCGTAGTCTTCCGCGCGTGCGCGCCGTTACGCCGGATCGGCTTGACGGCCTCCGTCGCCGTTAGGCGTTCGGTAGGCTTACCAGAGGATGGGTTGACGCTGTAGAGGAGATCGGCCAGGTCGTCGGCATGCTCCTCCTCGTCGGCCAGGATCTCTTCGAGCATCCTGCGCGTCGTGGGATCCTTCTGACCGAAATGGCGGATCATCTCGGCGTACGTCATGATCACGATGCGCTCGGCAACCAGATCCTCCGTGATCATCTCTTCGAGGCTGTGCCCTTCGTTGTACTCGGTGTGGCTCTTGCGCAGCGCCTCGGGGGCGAAATCGGGCTTGCCGCCGAGTTGACGGATGCGCTCGGCGATCATATCGGCGTGATGCTGCTCCGCCGTCCAGTGTTCTTTGAACTCGCTCTTCACCGCCGCGCTATGGATGCCGGCGGCCATGTGATAGTGGAACTGGTAGCGTAGGATGCAAATGAGCTCCGTCGCAAGCGCCTCGTTGAGGACTGCGCAGTTGCGATCACTGTCCGTCTGGAGTGTCGGCGTTACTGCACCTTCACTCACTTGTTGCCTGGCGCGCGTACGCACCTTCTCCACGTCTTCGATAAAACGCACTCGATCACGCTCCCTCTTCGGCGGCGCACACCCGCGCCGCCGCTGCATGCCAAAATCTACTTCTTGCGAGATGCCTTGCGAGGCGCTTTACGGGGCACCTTCGCGCCGGACTTCCGCGCCTGGCTCAGTCCGATCGCGATTGCGTGCTTTCGGCTCGTGACCTTCTTGCTCGAACGCCCCGATGTGAGATCGCCTTGTTCCATCTCGTGCATCGTGCGCTCCACCGATTGCTCAGCCTCCGGTCCGTAGGCATTAGCCTTCCGAGTGCTCGTCTTTCGCTCGGTCCCCTTCGGCGCGCTGACTTTCTTCGTGGCCATGTCAGCCCTCCACTCACGATAACGCGTCGCCACATGTCACTGATGGCGGTCACGTCTCTCTACCCGCGACCGCGCTAGGGTAAACGAACGGCTTCGCACACTGGCAAGCGCTCGCTAGCAGCCTGCGCCGAGCGCTACAGCATCGTCGAAGAGCGACGATGTATACTTCCGAGTGAAGTGAAACATGCGCAAACGACCGTAGCAGACGAACGCCCGCATGGTGAAGCGCTCTACACGTGCCCCATGCACCCGGAGGTGCAGAGCAGCACGCCCGGCGCATGCCCGATCTGCGGCATGGCGCTCGAGCTTCGTCACGTGAGCGCCGCGGAGGAAGAGAACCCCGAGCTCGTCGACATGACCAGGCGCCTCTGGGTGAGCGTGGGGTTCACCATCCCGGAGTTCGCGCTCGCCATGGCTGGCGCCGTTCCTGGCTTTGCCAGCCCCATCCCCGCCAGATTCTCATCGTGGCTCGAGCTCGTGCTGAGCGCGCCGGTCGTGCTCTGGGGAGGCTGGCCGTTCTTCGCACGCGCCTGGCGCTCCGTGGTGACGCGCAGCCTCAACATGTTCACGCTGATCGGGTTGGGGACCGCGGTCGCGTTCTCGTACAGCGTGGTGGCGGTCGTCGCTCCGGGGATCTTCCCCGCCTCGTTTCACGAAGGCTCGCGCGGCGTCGGCGTCTACTTCGAAGCGGCGGCGGTGATCACCACGCTCGTCCTGCTCGGCCAGGTGCTGGAGCTGCGAGCACGCAGCCAAACCAACGCCGCCATCAAGGCGCTCTTGACGCTGGCACCCAAGACGGCGCGCCGCATCAACGCCGACGGCACAGAAGAAGACGTCCCGCTGGAGAGCGTGCATGTTGGCGACAACCTGCGCGTGCGCCCGGGAGAGAAGATTCCCGTCGACGGCGTGGTCATCGAGGGTGCCTCGTCCATCGACGAGTCGATGATTTCGGGGGAGCCGCTTCCGGTTGAAAAGGTCGCCGGGGACAAGATCATCGGCGCCACGGTGAACGGCACCGGCTCGTTCGTGATGGAGGCGCGCCGCGTCGGCAGCGAGACCCTGCTGGCGCAGATCGTGCAGATGGTGAGCGCGGCCAGCCGCAGCCGTGCTCCCATTCAGAAGCTCGCGGACGTCGTCTCCGCCTACTTCGTGCCGGTGGTCGTCCTCGTCGCTGCCGTCACCTTCGCCGTCTGGCTATTCGCCGGCCCCCAGCCGGTGCTGGCGTACGCGATCATCAACGCCGTCTCCGTTTTGATCATCGCCTGCCCGTGTGCGCTGGGTCTGGCCACCCCGATGTCGATCATGGTGGCCGCCGGCAAGGGAGCCTCCTTCGGCGTGCTGTTCAAGAACGCGGAGGCGATCGAGACGCTGCGGCGCGTCGACACCCTCGTCGTCGACAAGACGGGCACCCTGACGGAGGGGCGTCCGCGCCTACAGGACGTGGCGGCGCTGAACGGCTTCGACGAAGCGACGGCTCTGAGACTGGCCGCCTCGCTCGAGCGGGGCAGCGAGCATCCCTTGGCGGCGGCGATCGTGCAAGGCGCGCTGAGCCGGAATATCGGGCTCGAGCGGGTGGCGGAGTTCGCGTCGGTCCCCGGCAAAGGCGTGCGCGGCCGCATCGGACGGCAGAACGTCGCGCTTGGCAATGCCGCCATGATGGAGACGCTGGGCGTCGATGTCGCTAAGGCAGCGGCGCACGCCGAGCGCCTACGCACGCAGGGCAAGACTGCGATGTACGTCGCCGTCGACGGCACGCTGGCGGGGCTCGTGGCCGTCGCGGACCCGATCAAGGAGACGACGCCCGAGGCGATTCGAGCCCTCCATGCCGCCGGCATACGCGTCGTGATGTTGACCGGCGACAGCCGCACCACGGCTGCGGCAGTTGCACAGCGTCTTGGTATCGACGAAGTCGTGGCCGAAGTTCTGCCGGATCAGAAGGCGCAGATCGTCAAGCGGTTCCAAGACGAAGGGCGATTCGTCGCCATGGCCGGAGACGGCATCAACGATGCGCCGGCGCTGGCCCAATCCCAGGTCGGTATCGCCATGGGCACCGGCACGGACGTCGCGATGGAGAGCGCGGGCGTGACCTTGGTCAAGGGCGATTTGCGCGGCATCGTGCGTGCGCGCCACCTGAGCGAGGCGACGCTGCGGAACATCCGTCAGAACCTCGCCTTCGCGTTCGTCTACAACGCCTTGGGCATTCCCATCGCTGCCGGCGTACTCTATCCCGCGTTCGGCGTTCTGCTCTCCCCGATGATCGCGGCGGCCGCGATGTCCTTCAGCTCGGTCTCCGTGATCGGCAACGCCCTGCGACTCAGAAGCGTCCGCATCTAACCGTTGTGGCTGGAGCAATGTTCCGATTGGGGCGAGCGGCGTCCGCTTGTAGGGCACGGGAACGGGGTACGCTATAGGGCACCGAGCTGTCTCCCCTGGCGGTCTCTCCTCTCCATTGCTTTGAAAGGAGGCCACATCGATGAGACCGATCAAGCGTTCCCACGTCCTTGCAGGCGGGGCTGGTTTGTTGACCAGCGTCGCCGTGCCGCGCACGTTCGCCCTTGCCGCCGAACCGATTCTGCTGGGTTGGGTAGGCCCGCTTTCGCCTCCCGGCAGCTACGCCGCCGGCCAGGAGATGAAGTGGGCGGCAGAATTGGGCATCAACGAGGTCAACGCGAAAGGCGGAGTCCTCGGGCGCCCGCTCAAGGTCCTCTACGAAGATACCAAAGGGACGCCGGACCAAGGCACCGCCGCGATGCAGTTACTGGCCACGCAAAAAGTGGTCGCCGTGTTCGGCGAGTTCCACAGTTCCGTAGCCCTGGCTGAATCCCAAGTGGCGCACAAGTACGGCATTCCGTTCCTGGGCACCGACGTATGGACGGACAAGCTGACGGCACAGGGGTTCCCGGAGTTCTTCCGCGTCTGCCCGTCCAACTCGCTGATCTATACGATGGTCGGCAAATGGGCGACTGCCGCCGGCTTCAAGAACGCCGCCATCATGCAGGAGGCGACGGACTACGGGCAGGGTGCCGTCCAGGTGCTCAGCGATATCTTCAAGCAGCAAGATATCAAGACCAACGTCATCACCGTCGAGCTGAGCCAGCAAGAGGTCACGCCGGAGATCCTGCGGCTCATGAACACCAGCCCGCGCCCGGATATCTTCATGGCCATCGTCTCCGGAGCGTCCGCGTACAACATCGTCCGCGAAGCCTGCAACTCGAACTTCGCTCCCACGGCGCAGACGGCGCTCTACAACGGGGGCGGTCCGGCTTTGGAGAAAGAGCTGTGGGAGAACGACGGCAAGTGCGCCGTCAACTTGATCTGCGAAAACGTGGCGCTGCCGAAAACGAAGTTGAACTCGATTGCCAAGCGCTTCGTCACCGCGTTCCAGAAGCAGTTCAAGCGCCCGCCGACGGGAACGGCGATGGAGTCCTATGACTGCGTTGGCGTTCTGGCCGCAGCGATCGCGCAAGCCAAATCGACCGATCATAAGGCCATCATCTCCGCTATGGAGCGCTTGAAGTACACCGGATCGCGAGGAACCTATGCGTTCTCGACGAGTCACGAGCCGGCATGGGCATTCCATCAGTTCATGGCCGCTCCGGTCATGCTGATCCAATACAACAAGCTGAACCAGAGCCCGGACGATGCGCCCATCCTCTATCCGCGCGACTGGGCGACGGTCGACTATCTCTTCGCCAAGCCTACCGCGTAGCGGCAACGGGGCGCGATGTTCGAGTACTTCCTGCTCCAGGTGCTCAACGGCCTGGTGACCGGGCTGATCTATGCCCTGATCGCAGCGGGGCTCACGATCATCTTCTCCGTGCTGAAGATCGTGAACTTCGGGCATGGCGCCCTCTACATGGTGGGCGGGTACGCCGGGTACTACGCGATCC
This sequence comes from bacterium, assembly GCA_004297985.1. GTDB lineage: Bacteria > Vulcanimicrobiota > Vulcanimicrobiia > Vulcanimicrobiales > SCRA01 > SCRA01. The sequence goes on from SCRA01000005.1 coordinate 14,965, forward strand.
AGCTCCTGGGCGTCCCGCCCATTCTGGCCGTGCTGGTGGCCATGGCCGCCACCTTCGTCATCGGCGTCATCTTCGAGCGCGTGATGCTGACGCCGCTGTACACCGACAAGGTCGATCGCAAAGACGAGTATGCCATTATCGTGACGTTCGCGCTCTTCATGGTTCTGGAGAATGCGGCGATCGTCGTCTTCGGCCCGTTCAACAAGCGCCCGCCCTCATTTGCGGAGGGGGCGGTGCACGTCGGTTTGCTGACCATCACCTACGACCGGCTGGTGGCGGCGGGACTTGCCGCCTTGCTGCTCATCGCGCTCTCGCTCTTCATGCAGCGTACGTCGATCGGCCAAGCGCTCGATGCCGTGAGTCAGAGCCGGGACGCCGCGGCGATCATCGGCATCGACGCCAAGCGCATGTTCGCCATCGCATTCGGCCTGGGTGCCGCGTTGGCCGGCGGGGCCGGTGCGCTGATCGCCCCGATCTTCTCGCTCTCGCCGACCATGGGCGATCTTCCCTCCGTGCAAGCCTTCGTGATCGTTGTCTTGGGCGGCATGGGCTCCGTGCCTGGCAGCATCGTAGGCGGGATTCTGCTGGGAATCGTGGAGGGGCTGGGCGTCGGCTTCTACCCGGACGCCAACCGCGCGCTGGCGTACAGCAACGCCTTCGGCGCCTTGCTGCTCATTATCACGCTGCTCGTGCGGCCGACCGGCCTCTTCGGCCGCCAGCATCTGCGGATGGAGTAGAACATGCCGCGGCGCTCGCCGGTTCAGATCTGGTGGCTCGTACCCATCGTGGCCGCGCTTGCGTTGCCGCCGCTGCTCAACAGCTACTGGCTGCACGTGATCTCCGTTTCGTGGTACTACGCCATCCTGGCGGCAAGCTGGGCACTCCTGGCCGGGTACGCCGGACAGTTCTCGTTTGGGCATATGGCCTTCGCGGCGATCGGCGGCTACGCGTCGGGACTGCTTGCGGTAGACCTCCGCGTCCCCGTGCCGCTCGGGATCCTTTGTGGCTTCGTGGCGGCGGGGATCGTCGGGGCGGCGATCGGATGGCTCTGCCTGCGCATGCGTGGCCCCTACCTCTCGCTCTTCACGCTGGCCTTCGCGTTGATCTTCCAACTCATACTGATCGCGGAGTACCAGTTCACGCGCGGCAGTCTGGGCCTCTCCGTGCCGGGACTCTTCGCCGGGCGTTCGGATACCCCGTACTACTACACCGGCTTCATCTTGCTGCTGGTGAGTTTGAGCGCGATGATCTTCCTGCTGCGCTCGCGCGTGGGCATCTTTCTGCGCGCCTTGCGCGAAGACGAGGACGCCGCCGAGGCATGCGGCATCGACACCTCGCTCTACAAGATCCTCGTCTTTGCGATCACCAGCGCCGTCGCCGGCCTTGCCGGCGGTTTCTACGGGCACTTCGTCGGGATCCTGACGCCGAATCTGGTGACCATTCCCGAGATGGGACTAGTGGTCGCGATGGCCGTGGTGGGAGGTGTGGAGAGCCTGTCCGGCGCGGTAGTGGGCGCGGTCTTCGTCTACGTGCTCTCCGAAGTACTGCGCGATACCGGCCAGATGCGATTCGTCGTCTTGGGGCTGCTCATCATGCTCACTCAACGCTATGCGCAGAACGGTCTGTGGACGCTGGCGCTTGGGCGGGGCAGCCGGCTCTCGTGGCGGAAACCGGTGACTCGTGCCGTCGAGCCGGAGGCAGCCGCCACGGCCGTCGAACGGGAGACGAACGTTGGTTAGTCAAGTGGTCGCTGCCGCAACGCTTGTGGACGCGCATGCGCTGGTCAAACGCTTCGGCGGCATCCACGCCGTCGACGATATCTCGCTGACGATACAGCCCGGCGAGCTGGTGGGCTTGATCGGCCCCAACGGCTCGGGGAAGACCACGCTGATCAACCTCATGAGCGGTGCGCTTGTCCCGGACGGCGGTACGATCAGCGTCGGCGGCGTCGTGATGAACGGCAAGGCGGCGCACGTCTTCGCCGGCCACGGCGTGGCGCGAACCTTCCAAATTCCGCGGCTCTTTCGCCGTATGACCGTGCTCGAGAACTTGCTGGCCCCGGCCCTGACGCGCAAGCCCGCTCACGGGCACGGCACGATCGCCCTGCGTGCCGCCGAGGTACTGACCTTCTTGCGTCTGAGCCACCTCGCGCATGGCGAGGCGCGCGCGCTCTCCGGCGGACAGCAGAAGCTGCTGGAGCTGGGGCGCGCGATGATGCTCGAGCCGCGCGTCTTGCTGCTCGATGAGCCCTTTGCCGGCGTCCACCCGAAACTGCTGGGAGATCTGGTCGAGCGTATCGCCGAGCTGAGCCGCCGCGGCTACACGATCGTTCTGGTCGATCACAATCTCGACGCGGTACGGGGCGTGGTGCGGCGCCTAGTCGTCATGGCGCGTGGGCGGCAGATCGCCGACGGCGTACCGGATGAGGTGCTGCGCAACCCCGACGTCATCGACGCGTATACGGGAGCTTGAGCCGCAATGAGCGAGGCGATCCTCGAGGCTCAGGGTCTGGTGGCCGGGTACGTCGAGGATATCCTGATCCTCAACGGGATCTCGGTGAAGGCGTGGCCCGGAACGATTGCCTGCGTGCTTGGCCCAAACGGTACGGGAAAGTCCACGCTGTTGAAGACGATCTTCGGCTTCCTGCGCCCGATCCGCGGCAGCGTCACGTATCGAGGCCGCGTGATCACCGGGGCGGCGCCGCGCACGATGCTCGGTCATGGCATCTGCTACCTCCCGCAGCATCCCAGCATCTTTCCCTTCCACTCGGTCGCGGTCAACTTGCGTCTGGGGCTGTGGAGAAGCGGGCTCAGCGGCAATCAGATCGCCGAGCGCATCGAGCGCGCGTACGTGCAGTTTCCCGTGTTGGGAGAGAAGCGGCGCCAGCCGGCCGGTCAGCTCTCCGGCGGCCAGCAGCGGCAGTTGGAGATGGCGCGCAGTCTCCTCATGGACCCCAACGTCTACTTGATCGACGAGCCGACCGCCGGCGTCGATCCCAAGACGAGCGCCGAGATCTACCGGCGCGTCCAAGCGCTCGCACGCGAGCACGGCAAGGCGATTCTCTTGGTAGATCAAGATATCCGGCGCGCGCTCGAGATCGCAGACTATGTGTATGTCGTGCGCACGGGTATGATTTTGGAGGAAGGAAGCCGAGCGGATTTCGGCGGCGACACGCAAGCACTCGTTGCCCGTTGGCTGCATGCAGGCGGCGAGCCCGAGGGGCAGGATCCCGCAACGGAGAGGAACGGAAGACCATGCTGAGTCAGACAAGGTTGAAGACCCCACGAGAGATCTCGGAGCTGGACGCGCAGCACGTGTTGGTGCCGTGGAAGAAGCAGGGCGGCCCACGCGGCCTGCCGATCACGCGCGCCGAGGGGGTGTACTTCTGGAACGCCGACGGCAAGCGGTTCCTAGATCTCACGTCGCAGTTCGTGTTCACGAACTTCGGTCACGGGGAACGGCGCGTCGTCGATGCGATCGCACGGCAGGCAGCCGAGCTTCCCGTGATGGCCTCCTCGTTCGTCACCGCGGCGCGCGCCGAGGCGGCACAAGCTATCGCCGAGGTGACGCCCGGTGACCTCAATCGAGTGTTCTTCTCCACCAGCGGAGCAGAGGCCAACGAAGCGGCCATGAAGTTCGCGCGCGATCTCACCGGGCGGCCGCTCATCGTGTCCCGCCACCGCTCGTACCACGGCTCGACGTTTGGGGCGATGACGCTCTCTCGTGACGACCGCAGTTGGCCCTTCGAGCCGGCGCTTCCAGGCGTGATGAGCGCGCCGCTCTGCGATCCGTACCGCTGTCCGTTTGCCCCGCCAGGCGAGCGCTGCACGGATTGTGCCGGGCATTGCGTGAGTCTGCTGGAGGACGTCTTGCAGCAGTACGGCCCGCATCGCGTCGCCGCAATCATCGTCGAACCCATCACCGGATCGAACGGGCTGATCGTGCCGGCCGACGACTACTTGAAACAGCTTCGCGAGGTGTGCGACAAGTACGGGATCCTGCTGATCTGCGACGAGGTGATGACGGGCTTCGGGCGCACCGGCCGCTGGTTCGCGAGCGAACTCTTCGGCATCGTCCCGGATATCATGACTATGGCGAAGGGCCTGACGGGCGGCTACGTACCGCTAGGCGCCACCGTCGTGCGCGAGGGGCTCGCCAAGCAATGGGATACGCGCCCGTTGCTCCACGGGCACACGTATTCCAATCATGCGTTGGCCTGCGCCGCCGCGTCGGCGGCGATAGCCGTCTATCGCGACGATCACCTCGTGGAGCGCTGTGCCGAAGTCGGTCCGTATCTTCTGCAGCGCGCGGAGTGGCTGATGTCGCGCCATTCCTCGATCGGTGACGTGCGCGGCAAGGGTCTCTTCGTCGGCATGGAACTGGTGCGTAACCGCACGACCAAGCAGCGCTTGATCGAGACCGGAGCGCCGTCGCCCACGGTGAAGGATCGCGTCCTGGCGAAGGCGATGGAGGAAGGCGTCTATGTCATGGCTGGCCAGGCGAGCAACGTCATCGTGATGACGCCGCCGCTTACCATCACGCGCGAGCAGATCGACGAGGGCGTGGATGTCCTCGACCGTGCACTGGCTCTGGCAGACGCAGAGGTGGAAACATCGTCGACCTGGTGATCAATCGTCCGGAAGACGTGGCCGGCCCCATCCTAGCGAACCTTCGCCGGTTCATCGCCGGAGAGCCGCTGCTCAACGTCGTCGACCTCGATCGCGGCTATTGAGCACGGCGCGTTCCTCGAGTCTTCACTTGGCCTGCACAGAACCCGGGTACACTGTGGATGGCCGCGAAGACAGAGGAGATGGACATGAACGAGACACCACGCTACCAGCCGCTGAGTCCCCCAGGGCTCGCCGTCGCTTTCGCGGCCTTGGCCGTGCTCGGCTCGCTCTCGATGGGGATGCCCTTCATGTTCGGTATGGGCTCCATGATGGGGGGTCCGTACGGCGGACCGGGATACGGACACATGGGTTGGGGCTTCGGATTCGGGCTGTTCGGATTGATCTGGTTCGTGGGGATCGCGGCGCTGGGCGGGGCGATCGTGGCCTGGGTCTACAATGCGGTGATCGCCACGCGAGCGGCGCATCCGGCCGACTCGTCGGGGAAACCGATTCCTCCAGCGGCTACGCATTCCTAACCGCCGAAGCGCGGCGCCCGCCGCTCGCTGAAGGCCTGGATTCCCTCACGTCCGTTCGGCGTGGCGGCGAGCGCCGCGATGCTGGCCTGCTCCAGGCGCAGTTGACTCTCGAGCGTGCCGTGGGTGTTCGCTAGCGCCAATCGCTTGGTCGCGGGGCCCTATCTCCATAGCATACACCAGTAGGGTATGTTCGTCGCGAGGCGAAGCGCGGACTGCCATGAGCCACACCATCCGTGAAAAAGCCAAGCTCCTGAACCGCGTGCGCCGAATCCGCGGCCAAGTCGAGTCGATCGAGCGTGCTCTCGAGAGCGAGGCCGGGTGCACCACCACCCTTCAGCTCATCGCGGCGGCGCGTGGGGCGATGAACGGCCTCATGGCTGAAGTGATGGAGGAGCACGTGCGCTCGCACATCCTGCAGGCTCCGTCCACGCCCGCGCAAACCGACGCCGCCGACGTGCTGGTCGACGTCGTCCGGGCGTACTTGAAGTGAGCGTTGCGCGCGTTGCCTTCGTCGCCATCGCGGCGGCCGCGGTGTGGTTTCACGTGTGGGAGCCCTTCCCGCACGTCAGCGTCATCGGCATCGGCGCGACGCTGATCGGCGGCTATCCCATCTTCAAAGAGGCGTTCGAGAACCTTCTCGAGCGCAAGATGACGATGGAGCTGTCGATGACGATCGCGCTCGTCGCGGCGCTGGCGATCGGCGCGTTCTTCACGGCGCTGGTCATCGCCGCGTTCGTTCTCGCCGCGGAGATTCTCGAAGGGTTGACCGTCTCGCGCGGGCGGCATGCCATCGCGGATCTCTTGGACTTCCTTCCACGCACGGCGATGATCCGCCGTGCCGATGGCGTACACGAGATCCTTGCCGATGAGGTTCGCGTCGGCGACGCGGTGCTCGTGAACCCGGGCGCCCACGTGCCGGTCGACGGAACGGTGATAGCGGGCCACTCCTTCGTCGACCAGGCGCACATCACGGGCGAGTCCATGCCGGCTGAGAAGGTGTCCGGCGCAACGGTCTACGCGGGAACGATCAACCAATCCGGAGCGCTGGAGATTCGCGCGGAGCGGCTTGGGCGGGATACCAGCTTCGGCAAGATCGTCGACGCGGTAGAGCGTGCGGAGCGCTCGCGCGCGCCTATCCAGAAACTCGCCGACCGGCTGGCCGGGTATCTGGTCTACTTCGCTCTCGCCGCCGCGGGTCTGACGTACATCATTACGCGCGACATCACTTCGACGATATCCGTCATCATCGTCGCCGGCGCCTGCGGGATCGCCGCGGGAACGCCGTTGGCGATTCTTGGTGCGGTCGGGCGGGCCGCCAGGGCGGGTGCGATCGTGAAGGGCGGGCTCTATCTCGAGGTGTTGGCGGCGATCGACACGGTCGTGCTCGACAAGACCGGCACGGTCACGTACGGCGTTCCGGAGGTCAGCGAGATCCGGCCGGTCGACGGCGCCTCCGTTCAGGCTGTGCTCGAAGCGGCGGCGATTGCGGAGCGCCGCTCGGAGCACCCGCTGGGGAAGGCGGTTCTCGCGCGAGCCGCTGCAGCCGGGCTCGAGGCCATCGAGCCGGAAGCGTTCGCGTACACCCCCGGGCGCGGCGTGGTCGCCACCCTCGACGGCGAGGAGATCCGCATCGGCAACCGTGCGTTTCTCGCCGAGCGCGGCCTCGCGCTAGACCTTCAGACGGCAGGCGACGGCGCCTCGGAGCTGCTCGTCGCCAGAGCCGGTCGCCTTCTGGGGGCGATCACCGTCGCGGACGAGCTCCGGCCGGAGGCCAAGGCTGCCGTGCAGGCGATCAAGGACATGGGGATTCGGACGATCCTGCTCACCGGCGACTCGTCCGCGGTTGCCTCGAGAGTCGCCGGCGAGCTCGGCATCTACGAGGTCGATGCGGATCTGTTGCCGGAGGAGAAGCGCCGGCGCATCGTCGATCTCGTTGGCGAAGGCAGAGTGGTCGCGATGCTCGGCGACGGCGTCAATGATGCGCCCGCGTTGACGCAGGCGAGCGTCGGCATCGCGATGGGATCGGGAACCGACGTCGCTCGCGAGAGCGCCGATATCGTGCTCCTGGGCAACGATCTCGCACGATTCGTCGAGACGCTGCGCATCGCTAGGCGAACGCGCGGTATCATCGTGCAGAACTTCGTGGGCACGCTCGCCGTCGACGGCGTAGGCATCGTGCTAGCGGCGCTGGGCTTCCTCAATCCGTTGCTCGCGGCGTTCATCCACGTCGCCTCGGAGCTCACGTTCATTCTCAACTCGACGCGGATGCTGCCGGGCCGCCGCGTAGAACGCGACTCTGGAGCGGTTCCGGTCTGAGCTCAGGTGTACGACAGCACCGAGGTCAGGCCGCCCTTCATGTGCTGCCAATTGTGGCACATCAGTAGGAACTTCCCGCCGTACGGGTTGTCCGCGCGGAAGAGAATCTCGGATCTTCCCATCATCGGACGCACGACGACGACGTCCTTGCGGATGCCGGAGGTTGGCACGCCATCGACGCGCACGAGATCGAATCCGTTGCCGAGGATGTGCATCGGGTGTTCTATCATCGACCTGTTAGAGAAGCGGATCAAGTAGAGCTCGCGGCGGCGCACGTGCAGGGTCGGCGTGTCGGGATAGATCTGACCGTTGATGCTCCAGGCGTCGGGTGAGAAGGGCGATTTGCTCAGCACGAGATCGTAGATGCCGTCGACGTGCACGGCGTTGCCTGGTACTCCGAAGTCTTGGTAGCGGAACGCGTCTTGCGCGCCATCACGCCAGATCGGCTCACCGTGCTCGCCGTCGTAGGCGATCACGATGCCGAGTCCAAGGCGGCGTGCCTCCGCCTCCGTGCTGCCGAGAACCCAGATGCCCGGTGCGTTCATCGTCACCAGGGCGTCGACGCGCTCACCGGATCCCAGCTCTACGGCGTCCAGCGTGCGCGGTCGCGGCACCGGGTTCCCGTCGAGATGCGTCACGAGAAAGCGGTGCCCGGGAAGCGCCAGGCGATGGGTTAGCGTCGCGCTGGCGTTGATCACCCGGAAGCGTACGCGCTCGCCGCGCTTGACGCGGATCGGGTCACCCGCGCCCAGCGCCTTTCCGTTCACGGCGTAGGCCGCATAGCGCGCGGGATGGATCAGCATGTTTTTCCTGCCGCCGCCCATCATCCCGCCGCCCATCATCCCGCCGCTCATCATCCCTCCGCCCATCATGTTCATCGCGGGGGCGGAGAGCGTGGACGAGCCTGGCGGCTGCTCGTTGAACATGCTTCCTTGAGTGGGGATGGCGTGCTCGAACTCGTGCAGGACGAGAATGACCTCGCGGTCGTAATCGCCGCGCTCTCTCTTCGGCTCGACGATCAGTGGCCCGAACATGCCGCTGAACATCCCGCCGCCGTGGATGGAGTGGTAGAGACGCGTGCCGGCGGGCGTGGCCGTGAAGGTGTAGGTGCGCACGTCGCCCGGCGGGACGTCCGGGGTTGCCAGACCGTCGATCCAGTCGGGCACCACCATGCCGTGCCAGGAGATAGACTGCGGAACGGCGGTGCGGTTGCGCACTTCCACAGTGAGGCGGCTGCCCTCGCGCATCCGTAGGAGCTTCGCCGGTACGATTCCCCCGTATGCCATCGTACGCACCGTCAGGCCGGGGCGCACCTCCCAGGACGTCTCGCCGGCTGAGATGACGTGGTCGGGCGGGCGGGCAGCGCCGGCCCTCAGTGAGCGCGCCGTCGCGACGGCTCCTGCCGCCGCAAGCGAACCGATCAGCTCCACGCGTTTCATCTGAAAATCAGCCTCCGATTGCTGCGGTGCGCAACAGCCTTCCGGTTGCTGGCAACCTCTCAGCGTATCACACAGCACAGAGGCCACTCATCCCGCGTCTACGGAAGCCGCCCAGTATTTGACAAAGTAACTACATAGTACTAAGCTACTAATAGATTCTTAGTAAAGAACATTGCCAGAAGAAGCGCGGAAGGCCGCCCAAATGAGCGAGCTTGGAATACGCCGGCCTGGCAAGCCAAGCGAGAAAATGAACGTCAAAAACACACTCCAAGTCCTAGCGGCAACCGTACTCCTAGCCGGTCTCACGGTCCCCACGGCGGCTCTTGCCGCGCAGACGGCGCCTTCGCCGAATGTGGCCCCGATCTGGGTACCGCAGATCCAACTTCAAGATAGGGTCAACGCGAACGCCGGGGCCAACCAGATTTCGCAAAGCGCCCAGCGCGTGCTGCCCCTGATCACGGTGGCCGACCTTCGGACGCTCAACTTCGGTACGCCGGTCTTCGGCTACGATGATCCCGGCGCCGCCCAAGTGCCGAGCGAAACCCCCGATCGTGATGACTGGATGGCCGGCATCTAGGCCTAGCGGGAATAGCTAGCGCTGCTGTAGGGAGCCCGCCGATGCGGGCTCCCTAGTAGGCAGCGGTCGCAGGAGCGTTGCCCTTAGGAACTAAAGGTTTGCGATTGATATGATGGATCTGTCTGGGTTCTGTCCCCACTACCATCAAGCGGTTCAGTTGGTTGGCCGGCGCTGGAGCGGCTCGATCCTCCGAGCCATTATGGCCGGCAGGCATCGCTATGCCGAGATTCGCAGTACGATTCCCGGGGTCAGCGACACGATGCTCGCGCAGCGCCTGAACGAGATGGAGCGCGAAGGTCTCGTCGATCGGCGAGTGATCCCAGAGTCGCCAGTGCGCGTGGAATACCACTTGACCGAGAAGGGGCAAGCGCTGTTGCCGGCAGTGCGGGCGCTTGCCGCCTGGGCCGACGCCTGGCTTGGACCCAAAGAGAACGGCGACTGACCGCACTGGTCCGAGAGGGGGTCACGCAATGGCGCGGCTGTTGGCCGTGAGTGTCGGTCTCCCTCGCGACGTCGCATGGCGCGGGCGAACGGTCCGGACTGCAGTGTGGAAGAGTCCGGTGCAGGGCAAGCGCGTGGTGCGGCGGCTCAATGTCGACGGCGATGGGCAGGGTGACCTTGCCGGTCACGGAGGCGAACAGCGAGCGATTTTCGTCTATCAGATCGACTCGTACCGGTATTGGGAAGGCCGGCTCGGCCGGCACGACTTCGTCTTCGGCCAATTCGGGGAGAACTTCACCGTGGAAGGCCTCTCCGATGACGAGGTGTGCATCGGCGATCGGTATCGGATCGGAGACGCGCTGTTCGAGGTGACCCAACCGCGCGTCACGTGCTACCGCATCGGCATCAGAATGGCAGAGCCGCGGATGCCGGCACTCCTCTACTCGAGCGGTAGGCCAGGCTTCTACTTTCGGGTGCTCCATGAGGGCGAAGTGCAAGCCGGCGACGAGGTCGTCAAAGTTGCCGATGGACCTGAGCGCATGAGCGTTTCAGAGGTCAGTGCGTTGCTCTACCTCCCGGGCCATCCCGATCGAAAACTCGAGCGCGTGCTCCGCATACCGGCACTGAGTCCCGGTTGGCAGGGATCGTTTCGCGCGCTGCTTCAGCAGAAGCAGAGCAGTACGGTTGTGACGGGGAATCGCGGGCTTGCGCCAGCAAGCGGCCCGCCTCCGGCTTGGCCGGGTTTTCGGGCGTTACATGTATCTCGCGTCGATCGCGAAAGCGAGAGCGTCACCTCCCTGCTCCTGGAGCCCAACGGCGGCCGGCCCCTGGCCACCGCGCTTCCCGGTCAATTCGTCGTCCTTCGACTGCGGCCAACTTCGGATACACCGCCGCTTTTACGCAGCTTCTCCCTTTCAGGCGCACCGCAAGCCGATCGCTATCGAGTGAGCGTGAAACGTGAAGACGACGGTTTGGGAAGTGCCTATCTTTGCGATCGCGTGCGCGTCGGTGACGCCTTGGAGGTGAGCGCCCCTAGGGGAGCGTTTACGCTCGAGCATGGTAGCGGTCCCGTCGTTCTGCTCAGTGCCGGCATCGGGGTGACCCCGGTGCTTGCCATGCTGCACGCACTGGCGGCAGCACGATCACCACGACACGTGTGGTGGATGCACGGAGCCCGCAACGGGGAAGAGCACCCGTTTGCTCAGGAGTCACGCGATCTTCTTCGAGCGTTGCCCGATAGCCGAAGCTGGGTCGTTTACAGTAGACCTACTTCAGCCGACCAACTCGGCGTCGACTACGATGCTCCCGGACACGTGTCGGCCGCCTCCTTCGAACAGCTCCGCGTGCCTCGTGATGCGCAGTATTATCTCTGTGGCCCGCAGGCATTTCTGCGGGATCTCACCGCGGGCCTCGCGGCGTGGGGTGTCTCCGGCGATCGCCTCCACACGGAAATCTTCGGTCCGGGCCCGTCGTTGACGCCTGGCATCGCCGCGGTCCCCTACAGGCCGCCGCATACCCTCTCCGGGCCGCCGGGGCCGGGCCCGAGAGTCACCTTCGATCGTAGCGGGGTGGAGGTGTCATGGGACCCCGCGTTCCAGAGCCTACTCGAGCTTGCGGAGTCCTGCGATGTCCCTGTGAGGTGGTCGTGTAGAACGGGAGTGTGTCACACGTGCGAGAGCGGCTTGGTGGCTGGAACGGCAAGCTATCGACCCGAACCGCTCGATCCGCCTGCAGACGGCAACGTGCTCATCTGCTGCTCGCAGCCGCAGAGCGATGTCGTGATCGATCTGTAGGTGTGGATGCGCATGGTACGATGCGCAGGAGTCCACATTGTAGTGTCGTGTAAAGGAGCGTCAAGAACACATGGCGACAGCGAGTTTGACCATCTCGGCAGATACGGGAAAGGGCATCCGCGAGTACGTCGCGGTGGCGTTGGACGTGTTGGACGAGCTAGGGATCCACTATCAGTTGACGCCGATGGCGACCAATCTCGAGGGAGATGTCGAGACCATCGCCAAGGCGCTCGCCGAGATCCATCGGCGCTGCCACCAACGCGGAGCAGCGCGCGTGGGAAGCCTGCTCAAGATCGATGACCGGGTCGACGTCGAGCAGACCCTCGCTTCGAAGGTTCAGCACGTCAAGGATTTCCGCTCCGCGTAAACGTGTGCCGCTCGTTCGTGGGAACGCGACGATGGTATCAGGAGTAGACGCCGTCTCGGATGAGCTGTCGGATGAGCCTTTTGTCGATCTTGCCGACGGCCGTGCGCGGCAGGGAATCAGAGAAGATCCATAACGAGGGAATCCACCATCGTGCAACCTTGTCGCGGAGCCACTCCGAGAGTTCCGCAGACGTCGAGACGTGGCCGGGTCGCAAGACGACGACCGCGCCGGGGCGTTCTTGCCACCGCGGGTCGGGAATCGCGACGACCGCGACGTCTTGAACGGCAGGGTGGTTGCGTATCGCCTCTTCGAGTGCCAGCGAGGGTATCCACTCTCCGCCCGACTTGACCGCGTCTTTCGCGCGATCGGCCACAAAGACGTAGCCGTCGCCGTCGACGGTACCTACGTCTCCGGTCCGCAGCCAACCGTCTTGAAACTCGCTCTGATCGTCGGCGCCCAAATATCGTCCGGTGACCCACGGCCCTCGAATGTGGATCTCACCGACCGATGTTCCGTCACTCGGAAGTACCTCGCCCTCGAGGCTTGCAACTCGGACTTCCAGCCCGCAGACCACGCGGCCTTGGCTTGCCTGATAGTGCAGACGGTCTTCCTCGGATTGCGCCCACCGGGGTACCGTCGCCACGGCCGACACGGATGATGTCTCCGTCATTCCCCAAGCTTGAACCATGCGAATGCCCATCGAACGATAGGCATCTGAAAGGGATTGCGAAACTTGTGCGCCGCCGCAGCAGATGGTCCGTACGGCGCCAAGGTCTGCCCGGCCCCTGGAGCGCACCAGGTCCAAGACGTCGGACCAAATGGTGGGTACCCCTGCGGCGATGGTAGGAGGCTCTTCGTCGATGAGTGCCAACAGGTGTTCGGCGCGCATGGAGTGGTCCGGCATGATGAGATCGGCACCGGCCATCAGTGCAGCGAAGGGGAGCCCCCATCCGTTGACATGGTAGAGCGGGACAGCCGGCAGAAGCCTGCTCTCACAGCTCATTCCAACGGCGTTCGCCGTACACAAGCTCATCGCTTGAAGCCAGAGAGAGCGGTGGCTGTAGGCCACGCCCTTGGGGAGCCCCGTCGTCCCGCCGGTGTAGCAGATAATGGCGGCTTCGCGTTCGTCGATCTCTGGCCAATCGATCTCGGGCGTGCCATTGAGGAGGAGCTCTTCGTAGAGCACGACGTCGCAGCTCAGCTCCGGTGGGACATCCGGGGCGTCCTTGCCTGCGACGATCAAGAGCCGCATGCCCGGCAGCCTGGGAGCGATGGAACAGAAGCGTTCGAGGTTCGGCCCGTCGACGATGAAGATCTCATCGCTGGCATGTCGAGCGATGTACTCGAGGTGATCGTCGTGGAGCCTCACGTTGAGCGTATGAAGGATGCGCCCGCTTGCCGGAATGCCTAGATACGCCTCGAGATGCTCCTGTGTAGAGCCGGCAAATGTTCCGACGACGGTGCCACGTGGGTATCCGAGATGTTCGAGGGCGCTCCCGAGGCGGCCGGCCCTTTCCGCCACCATGGCAAATGTTGCGACATGCCTCGTGGATCGGCCGTGGCTGATGACGGTGGACTTGCCGTTGACACGGTGGGCGTGACGCAATAGGAGTGGCAGCCCGAGCTGCCGGTCCTGCATGGTGCTGAGCATGGCTGTCTTAGAGCTTCCCGTAACGCGAGTCGCGCCAGTTCAATGCTTCGCGTAACCCTTGCGTCTTGACACGCTCGCCGAACTCCACTTTCTCCGGGGAGTAGGCAGAGTTGAGCGTGGCCGCTACGTCGAGGTTTGAATGAACGGCTTGGCGCAGACCCATCGCCTCATAGGCACGTACGAGGGCAATCTTCGTTAAACGAAGCGTTACCGGTGGCGTCAGGCCTATTTTGTTTGCCAGCCGGTCGACGGTGCGCTGTAAGTCCTCGACAGAGGTCACGCGGTTGATCATGCCGATGCGCTCAGCTTCCGTAGCCGAGATGACGTCACCGGTAAGCAGAAGCTCGTTGGTCTTTTTCTGGCCGATCAGGAAGGGCATAAGCAACGTCACTGGGCCGGATCCGAAGCGAATCTCCGGCTCACCGAAGCGAGAACGCTCGGTCGCCACGATCAGGTCGCATGCCATCGCTAGCTCGCAGGCACCAGCGAGGCACCATCCGTCGACTGCGGCAATCGTTGGCTTAGTCGAAGCCCAGACCGCCATCGAAAGATCGACGTTGCGGGAGAGTTGGGCGTGCCAGTCTTCGGCGCGGCTGATGCCGGCCGCAACTTCTTCCGCGATGTCGTATCCAACGGAAAACGACGTGCCCGCGCCGGTAATGACGATGACGCGAACCGCGTCGTTGGCGTCGAGTTCACGCATCGTCGTTCGCAGGGTTGCCACAACGGCGGAGGAGAGCGCGTTGAGCTTCGCTGGCCTGTTGATCGTAACCCACGCGGTACCGCCACGAAGTTCGGTTAAAACGATTGATTCATCCATCCCTTTGTCTCCGCCTAGTCGGCTTGAGTATCCTGGTACGCGGACGGAGCCGCATGAAACGACAGCGCCGCGGCGGCGATGGCGCGCTGAGCCTGCTCCACGACGCGGTGAACGATCTCGCCGGCCGGCGCGATATCATGGATCAGATCGACGTTCTCTCCCGCCCACACCACGGCCGTCGCAAGGTCGCCGGCAGCCGCGGCAGCGGCGTAGCGCTCTCGTTCTTCGGCCATACGCTCGTCCAGCTCGGACTCGCGGCCATGGTACGCTCGCACGAAATCGTTCGTCAGAGCGCGGCCCGTGTACGGCGTTGGCCACGCGTAACCGCGCACACGATCGAAGACCGTCGTGCGAACCGTCGCATCGCCCTCTCCGGAGATCAGCCGCGCTTTGGCTTCGGCATGGCCGAGCGCCTCGGTGCTGGCATAGAAGCGCGTCCCCATCAGCACGCCCGCGGCACCGAGGGTGAGCGCCGCCGCCAGTCCGCGCCCGTCGGCGATACCGCCGGCGGCGACGACCGGTATCGGTGCCACGGCATCGACGACTGCCGCCACCAGCGGCAGCGTGCCGCGTCCGCCGCCATGCCCGCCCGCCTCCGTGCCCTGCGCCACGATGGCGTCTGCGCCGAGCCGCGCCGCCTCCCTCGCCGCCGCGAGCGTCTGTACTTGCATCAGCACCTTCGCGCCGGCGCGTTTGACCGCGTCGATGAACGGCGAGCAGTCGCCGAAGGAGAAGATGACCGCCGCCGGTTTGTGCGCCAAGGCCACCTCGAGACGATGGGGTTCGCGCAGGAGATGCCATGTGATGAAACCGACACCCACCGGCGACGACCCAGCCGCCTGGAATTCCGCCTCGATCCACCGCTCGTCGGCGTAACCCACGCCGATGAAGCCAAGGCCGCCTGCGTCGCTGACGGCGGCGGCAAGCGCTCCCCCTGAGGCGACGGCCATGGGAGCAAGCAGAATGGGGTGGCGGATCTCGAGCAGAGTCGTAAGCGCGGTGTCAAACGCCATGATGGTCTCTCCTCCCGTGTTCTCGCCGAACGGGTTCAAGCCGTCCGTTGCCTTAGCCTATCGGGAGTACCCGGCTGACGGGAACTGCGAGTTCCTTCCATCCGGTACCAACGGTCGCTAGTATCTCACCATGTGCCTCAGCGCGATGCCCCCGCCCGCCTTCGTCGGGCAACGCCTTGCCGGCAGCCCTCGCGGATGATAGGGCACGCTCTGTTTGCTCATCCCGCACCACGTCTTATCGAGACATCTATCAAAGCAGATGAGCGCCGCCGGCGCGCCGATATACCTTCTGTGCAGCATGAGAATACGGACTACCGCCGTGGCCTGCTGCGGGAGTTCTTGCGCGCTCGCAGAGCCCGCCTCTTGCCGCGGGACGTGGCGCTGCCCACCCACGCGAGGCGACGGTTTCCCGGACTGCGTGCCGAGGACGTGGCCGAGCTTGCGGGGGTTTCAACCAAGTGGTACCTGCTCTTCGAGAACGGCCATAGGGAGCGGCGCTTCTCGCTTGCGTTCATTCAGCGGGTCGCCGAGGCCCTCCAGCTCGGCCAGCGCGATCGCGCGCGCTTCCTGCGCCTGGCCTTACCGTTCGCCGCGGATACCGGCCAGCGCAGCATGCTCACGCCCGCCCAGGAGGCGATGCTGCGGCGCCGTCCGGCGATTGCACGCGGGCTGCGCGCCGCTCTAGCGCGTCGCCAGCTCTCCCTGGCCTATCAGCCGATCTGGTGCGCCGATCGCTCCCGGGTTACCGCCGTGGAAGCGCTCGTGCGGTGGCGGTCGGCTGAGCTGGGCGTCGTCACGCCCGGAGAGTTCGTGCCGATTGCCGAGGAGGTCGGGCTCATCAAAGCTCTGGGTTCCTTCGTCCTGCAGGAGGCGTTTCAACAGGCCAAGCGCTGGCAACGGGCCGGGCTTGGCGACATTCGGCTCTGCGTGAACCTTTCACCGGTGCAACTGCGTGCCAAGCGTTTCGTCCAGGAGGTTCGCGCCCTGCTCGAGCAGACGCCTCTCCCGCCCCGCCTGCTCGAGCTCGAGATCACCGAGCACACTCAACTTGACGCCGACCCCACCGTCCTCGCCGCGGTGGACGCACTGAAGGCGCTGGGAGTACGCGTGTCGATCGACGACTTCGGCACCGGCTATAGCTCGTTTCGCAGCCTCAAGACGTTGCGCGCGCAAGCGGTGAAGATCGACCGTAGCTTCGTCGCCGAGCTCCCCGGCGACCCGTTCTGCCTGGCCATCACCCGCTCGATCGTCGCGCTCGCGCACGACCTCGGCCTCGTGGTCGTCGCCGAGGGGGTCGAGCGCGAGGAGCAGAGCGTTCTCCTCCAATCGATGGGCTGCGACGAGTTGCAAGGGTTTCTCTTGAGCAGGCCACTGTCGGCGGACCAGTGCACCGCCCTGCTCGAGGCCCGCGCCGCCGGCCCGTCCATGCCGTTGCGACCGGTGGCTAGCGGCGACCTTAGCCCAGCGCGAGCATAGAGCATTGACGTTCCGCCGGAACGTCGAACAGGAGAGGGACGCCTCCCCAGCGTGTCCCTCGATCGCCAGTCGTTCCCTATCGGCTGGCGCTACGAACGGGACGCCGTGGACGCTAGGATGGCCGAAGCGGCGTTCCGTGTTTCCGGCGTACAATGCGTCGAATCGCAGGAGTGATGGCGTCCGGAGGCCGCGAAAGGTACGCCATGCAGAACGGAGCGCGGCTCGCTCATCTGTTGTTCCTGCTGATGGCCGGATTGGCGCTTGTCGCCTGTTGGACGGCGGTGAAGGGCGCTGCCGATGCCGCGGCTCCCGTTGCCCAGACTGCAGCGCCGATCGTGGACGTCGCCCAGCTCGACGGCATCATTGGCCCCGCGACGGCTCGCTACGTGATCCGAGCCCTCGAGTACGCGGAACAGCAGAACGCGCAGGCGCTCGTCATCGAGATGGATACCCCCGGCGGCTTGCTGAAATCCATGCAAGACATGACCAAGGCGATCCTCAACTCGCCGGTGCCGACCGTTGTGTACGTGTATCCAAGCGGCGCGCGCGCCGCGTCCGCCGGGGTTTTTGTCACATACGCGGCTAACATCGCTGCGATGGCGCCGACCACCCACCTGGGTGCCGCGCATCCCGTCGGGATGGGACTCGGCGGTGCGGGTTCGACGGAGATGACCAAGGTCACCAACGACGCCGTTGCGGAGATTCGAGGATTCGCGGCCCTACGGGAACGCAACGCGGCTTGGGCAGAGCAAGCGGTCCGCCGAAGCGTCTCGATCTCCGGCCAACAGGCGCTCCGTCTCCACGTCGTGGACCTCATCGCGGAGAGCCCCCGCGATCTGCTCGTGAAGATCGACGGGCGGAGCGTCCGGACGACTGTTGGCTTGCGCCGGCTCCGGACCAGGGACGCTCGCATCGTCGACGTCCCCATGAATACGGCGGAGCGGCTCCTGCTGCTGCTGGGTGATCCGAATATTGGGTTCATCCTCATGACGATCGCGATGTACGGGATCATCTTCGAGTTGAGCAATCCGGGCTCGGTCTTCCCCGGCGTGATCGGCGGACTCGCGCTCATCCTTGCGCTCGCGACTTTTGCCGTGATCGAAGTGAACGTCGCGGGGCTGCTGCTGATCGCTTTCGCCTTGATCTTGTTCATTGCCGATATCAAGGTGCCGAGTCACGGCGTCTTGACCGCGGGGGGGATTGCGGCGTTCGTCTTCGGCTCAGTGCTCCTTACCGAGCACCAGGCGCCGTTCCTACGCATCTCACTCGTTCTCATTCTCGTGGTCGCCGCGCTCACGGCGGCATTCTTCGCGTTTGCCGTTGGTGCCGGGATCCATGCGCAAACCCGCAAGGTTCAGACCGGACGCGAGGGACTGCGCGACGCCATCGGGGTAGCACGGAGCGACCTTGCCCCGGCCGGCATGGTCTTTGTCCAGGGAGAACTGTGGAGCGCCGAGAGCGCGGACGGCGTCATTTCGCAGGGGCAGCGCGTTCGCGTGGTGCAGGTCAAGGGGCTTCGCCTCACCGTGCGCAAAGCAGGGGAGACCTCGAAGAAGGAGGATGGGGAATGACCGTTGTTATCCTGGCAGCCCTCATCATCTTGGTGCTGATCGTGTTGCTCTCGTCCGCGGTCAAGATCCTACGTGAGTACGAACGCGCAGTGATCTTTCGTCTTGGGCGATTGCTCGCTGCCAAAGGGCCGGGCGTCGTCCTGCTCATCCCGATCGTGGATCGCATGGTGAGGATCGACCTGCGCGTCGTGACGCTGGACATTCCGCGGCAGGAGATCATGACGCGGGACAACGTCCCGGCTACCGTTGACGCGGTGATGTACTTCCGCGTCGTAAACGCAGAGGACGCCGTGGTGAAGGTCGAAAACTTCTCGAAAGCGACGTACCTCCTTGCCCAAACAACGCTGCGCAGCGTCCTCGGCCAGCACGAGCTCGACGAGCTCCTCAGTCAGCGCGACCGTATCAACCTGCAGCTTCAGCAGATCATCGACGAGGGCTCGGAGCCGTGGGGCATCAAGATCACGCTCGTCGAGGTCCGTGACGTCGTTTTGCCGGAGACGATGAAGCGAGCGATGGCCAGACAAGCCGAGGTCGAACGTGATCGGCGTGCCAAGATCATCAACGCCCAGGGTGAATATCAAGCCGCGGAAAAGCTCGTTCTCGCGGCACAGCAGATAGCGACCCAGCCCGTCGCGCTACAACTACGGTTCCTGCAGGCGCTCGCGGAAGTCGCCACCGAGCAGAATTCGACGATCATCTTTCCTGTTCCGATTGACCTCGTCGCGCCGTTCCTCAAGAAGGGGCCCGAATCTCCGCGCGAATGACGTCTCGCCGGAGCACGCTCCTGCGTACGCTCGTGCAGATCGACCGCACGCAGATTTCGCTTGCCACCGGGGTCAGGAACGCCATCGGCGTGCTCGTGCCGCTCCTCTGGGGAGATGTCACGGGGCACCTGCTGGCGGGTCTCGTGGTGAGCATCGGGGCTCTCAACGTCGCCTTCTCCGATCAGCTCGTCCCGGTGCGCCACAAAGCAATCGGGATGCTGCTCGCTACCGTTGCAGCGGCGATCTCGGTCTTCGTCGGCATAAGCGTTGGTCCGGTTGGCTGGCTGGCGGTGGGACTCTCCGGCCTCTGGGGCTTCGCCGGTGGGCTTCTGGTTGCGTTCGGTCCAGCGGCGGCTCAGCTCGGGCTGACGAGCGTACTCTTGATGCTGATCATGGCCGGTTGGATGATCGATCCGCGCCTCGCCGCAGGCCAAGCCGGGCTCGTCGTGCTCGGTGGTCTGCTGCAGACGCTGTTGAGTATCGTTCCGTGGCCTTTCCGCCGTTTCGAGCTCGAACGCTCACGTCTCGCCGACGTCTACCGGGAGCTGGCGCAGTATGCGGAGCATCCCGCCACGACGACGGTTGCACCGCCTCTTGGCGCGGTCTTCGCCCGGGCGCGCGAGGCCCTGATGGCCGCGTCGGGCGAGCGGTTTCTCATCGAGACGTTCTGGGGCCTCTTGGACGAAGCCGAGCGCATCCGCCTCGAGCTTCTTACCTTGGGCGGACTTCTGGAGCAGTTCGGTGCCGCGGGCGACGTGGAGGTGACCAACACGCTCCACGAGCTCTTGGGCGCGTCCTCAGCGGCGCTCTCCCCTTGCCGCGCGCCTCGGCTCCGCCGGCGGAAAGACACCGCGCGCCGTCGGATCGATCGCTCGCGCCGAACATGCGGTCGACTCGTGGCGGCGCCAACTCGCGACGCCGCGCGGTTTCGGCACGGCCGAAGGCGTGCAGCTTCGCGAGATCGTCGCACGCGCGGATGCGTTGACCGGCCAACTGCGGGCCGCGATCGAGATCGCTGCGAGCGGCGGCGGGGCCGGCGTAGGCGCGTATGGCGATGCGCAGGGCGTGGAAAGGCCCTCCTTCGTCCAGCGCTGGCGCTCGCCGCTGTTGACCCTGCGTGCGAATCTCACCTTGCGCTCGGCGGCGTGCCGCCATGCCTTGCGCATGGCCGTCTGCATCGTGGTGGCGGACGCCGTGGCTCGCGGTCTCCACCTTCCCCGCGGGTACTGGATTCCACTGACGGTTGCCATCGTGCTCAAGCCGGAGTTCGCCTCCACGTTCGCTCGCGGCCTAGCGCGATTGGGCGGCACCGTGCTGGGGCTGATCATCGCAACCGGCATGATCCTCGCCGTAACGGATGATCGTCTCGCGCTGATTGCCCTCATCGGCATGTTGACCTGGGTCATTCGAAGTTACGGGCGTACGAACTACACTCTGGTCGTCGTTGCCGTCACGGCGCTGGTCGTGCTCCTCTTCTCGCTCGCCGGCGAGCGCGCGGAAACCACGATCGTCGAGCGCGGCGTGTATACGCTGGCAGGCGGGCTGCTGGCGCTGGCGGCGTATGCGGCATGGCCAACGTGGGAGCGCTCCCAGGCACCGGGATTGCTGGCCGACATGCTCGAGGCATACCGCCGCTACTTTGCCGCCGTGATGGCAGGCTATCTCGACTCGCCGGCCAAGGCGGCGATCCTGCAGCGCCGCCGCACGGAGGCCAGGCTCGGGCGCTCCAACGCGGAAGCATCGATCGAGCGGATGCTCGGCGAGCCGGCGAGAAGCGACGCCGTGATCAACGACCTCTTCGGTCTTCTCGCGAGCTCGCACCGCTTCGTGTACAGTGGGATCGTCCTTGAAGCGCATCTGCAGGGAGCGGCATCCGGCGTGAGCTGGCCGGAACTGCGGCGATTCGCGAACGACGTCGACGGCGCGGTAGCGCAGCTCGCGGCCGCCGTCCGAAGCGGTTCCGCACCCGCGCTGCCGATCCCGAATCTGCGTGCCGACTACGGCGCCCTTCAGGCGTCGCTTGCCGAGGAGCCTGCTGCGCGGCAGCAAGCGCGCACCGCGGAGCAGGCTCACACGCGCGCCTTTATCGTTGCGGAAGCCGACCGCGTCGTCAACAGCGTAGATACGATGGCGCATGTGCTCGCGCGAGGCGCTGCTCCCGTATAAAGATGCCGTGAACATGTTGTCTCTCCACACGGTCTCCACACCGGTGCGCTAGAGTTATGCGCGAGGCGGAGACGCCCTTGCCCGAGAGCTCGCGCAGGAGCGCGCAGCTTCATGCGAGGACGTCGAATCATTCGTAACTCGTTGAGGCCCGTATCTTGATTCGTACCGTTCTCTTTTCGTGGGCATTTCTGCTGTTGGCGTTGGCACTATGCGCGGCGCCCGCGTTCGCGGCGCCTACCGTCGCGCAGCTCGGCAATGCGCATGTGGCGGTGGTCGTCTCGCCCGATCCGCCCGTCGTCGGCTCCGACATGGTGACCGTCGAGGTTTCTGGTGCGCTGCTGTCGGCGTTGACCGGCACCACCGTGCGCTATAGCACGATCATGCCGTCGATGAACATGGGCGGTCCTAGCGGTACGGCATCGCGGGTGCCGGGCCGCCAAGATGAATGGCGCTTCAGCGTTGACCTCGGCATGGCCGCACCGTGGACGCTCCGTGTACAGTTCTCCGGTGGCATCACGGGCACGGTCAACGCGGATGTTATGGTCGGCAAGGCGTCGGGCCCGTCTTCGAACTCCGCGCCGGGGGCCAGCACAACTTCAATGAGCTCCGATCCGAGCACCGGCGGAGACGATTCGGGAGCTTGGCGCAATGCTACGTTGGCGCTGATCGCCGTTATCGTGGTCGGCGGCAGCATCCTATGGCGGAATCGGTTACCGCTGACAATCGGGTTGGTCGTCGCCGCAGGTTTGATCGTTGTAGGCATCGCGTTTGCGCAAGCCCGCTACGGCAGCGGCTCGATGGACATGGCCTCGATGCAGAGCGTGTCCGGCTCGGCTCCCGTGCCGGTGACGTTTGCGCGCGTGGGCGCGGACGCGGGCACCGCGACGGTGCACGCGCCGGGGAATGTTCAGCCGTACCTCATACAAAGCATCGTCGCGCGTGCGCCGGGCGTCCTGACGGAGTTCAACGCTTACACCGGCGACCGGCTAGCGGCGGGAGCGGTCGTCGCGCATCTCGAGGAGCCGGAACTGCAGAATAACGCGAAAGCCGCGCAAGCCGCCGCACGAGCGGCGTCGAATCAGCGTTCGTCGGCGCAAGACGACGTCGCTGCGATGCAGGCCGACGTCGCCGCGCAACGTGACAAACTGCGCTACTGGGATGCCGAGATTTCACGCGAACGATCCCTGTTGAACGCAGGGGCGGTATCGGTTCAAGAGTATCAGGACGAGCGTGCGCAGGCCTCTGCCGCTCGTTCCGCCTATGCGTCGGCGCGTGCGAAGCTCGCCGGCGCCGGCGCGACGGTGCGTGCGGCACAAGCACAGGCGGAGCAGGCGGCGGCGAGTGCACAATCTCAGGCCGTGACTGCCGGTTATACGAACGTGGTTGTTCCTGCCAACTCCGTCGTCATGAAGCGGCTCGTTGATCCAGGTGTCTATGTACTGGCGGGCACGCCGCTCTTGCAGGTGGCCGTCGTCGATCGTCTGCGCGTGCAGGCCCAGCTCGCTCAGCAAGATCTCGCGGGTGTCGAGATCGGTACGCCCGTCGACGTCACGCTGCGCGACGGCAAGGTATTGCGCACCCGCGTCTCTTCGCTCTCGCCGGTGGTCGATCCGAGTACGCATACGGCGATTGCCGAGGCCATCGTCCCGAATGCCAACCATTTCTATCAGCCGGGCGGGTTCGTGAACGTGATCCTGTACCCGCGCTCGCATTCGCACGTGAATGCGTTCTCGGTACCGTCGGGCAGTATTGTCGGCGGTGCGAACACTGCGGTATGGGTTGATCGCGACGGGAGTGCGCATCGTGTCGGGATCACGGTACTCTCGGATGACGGAACAACCGCGCAGGTTGCCGGGCGTCTCAAACCCGGCATGCGCGTCGTCGTCACCGGCGCTTCCGACCTGGAAGAAGGCCAGCCGATAACGGAGTCTACGCCGTAATGCGGCAGCCCCTTGGGACGGAACGAAGTGTTGCCGCGTGGGCCCTGCGCAATCCGTATGCGGTCTTTGCGTCTTTCTTGTCCATCGTCATCGGGGCCATAGCGGCTGCCCTGTTTCTCCTGCCAACGCGTATGATGCCGTATGTACAGAGTCCGCTGATCTCCGTCATCACGATGACGCCAGGGTATTCGCCGCAAGAAGTCGAGACATATTTCACCAAGCCGATCGAAGAGCGTATGACGGACCTGCAAGGTGTGCGCTACATTCGCTCCACTTCGCAACAAGGTACCTCCATCATCACGCTTCAGTTTCCGTATGGGACGAACATGCAGCGCGCCCTCGTTGACGTCCAACAATTGACGAAGCAGGCTGAAGGAGATCTCCCGTACGACCGTGCGAACCTTAAACCCAGCTACGTGGTTCCGGTCGACCCGCTCAATACGCCCGTCCTACAGATCGCCGTGACCGCCGATGGCTGGGACCCCGTCCAGTTGCGGCAGTTCGTAGCAAATGATGTGGTCAATGCCGTCAAGGGTGTACACGGCGTCCAAGTGGCGTTTCCTTTCGGTGGGCTCGAGCGGCAGATCAAGGTCGACGTCAACCACGATGCGCTCGCATCCAACCATCTCTCCATTTTGGACGTTCGGGATGCCATCGACGCGCAGAATGTGAGCCGCTCGGGAGGCGTGGTAACCGGTGGTTCGTACGAGACGCGCGTGCGCGCCGATCAACGTGCCGGCTCCGCGCAGAGCATGCTCGACTATCCAGTTGCAACGACCGGCGGCCGGACGATCTATCTTCGCGACGTCGCTTCCGTGCAAGACGGTCCGGCTGAAGTACGCAACACCTACCGTTTCAACGGCAAGAGCGCTGTCGAGCTCGCTGTGGTCGCGAATCCTGATGCGAGCTCACCGCAGGTGATCGACGCGGTCATGCAACGTCTCGCGCAAATCGAGGCCGGCCATCCGGGGCTGCACGTTAGCCGGGCCTACGATAACTCGCGCTTTGTTCACGACCTCACACGAAACATGATGGAAGAACTGATCGTCAGCGTCGTCCTCGCGGGGATCGTCCTGCTTATTTTTCTCGAGGATGTCAGTGCGACATTCATCGTGATGACTTCGATCCCGACGTGCCTGTCGCTCGCAGTGTTACTGTTCGTACCGATGAACCTCTCGATCAACAGCTCCACGTTGGTTGGACTCCTGCTCGCAATCGGCCGGCTCGTTGACGACTCGATCGTCGTTATTCACTCCGTCCATACGAAACTCGACAAGGGCGAGTCGCCCGTGCGAGCGGCGGTCGACGGCACGATGGAGGTTATTGTGCCGATCGCCGCAGCAACCGGCGTGATGGCGCTCGCGGTCGTTCCGCTACTTATGAGCGGCGGGATCACGCAGATCATGTTCGTCGGGCTCGTGTGGCCTATCGTCTTCGCGCTCCTGGCCTCGCTCATCGTCTCCGTGACCTTGACGCCGCTCCTTGCTGCCTTCCTATTCAAGACGGCGGGATCGCGTTCTCCCGTGCGTACGCGCCTCGACGATGCGGTAGCACGGATCTTACGGCCCACGCGAGCGGCTCTTGCTCGTGTCGATGCATCCTATCGCAGTGGACTGGTATGGAGTCTTGACCATCGCGGAATCGTGCTTGCCGGCGCGGCGCTGCTGACGTACATCGGGATATCGCTCTTGCCGTTCATCGGTCAAGAGATGATGCCGCTTGCCGACACTGGACAAGCTTACGGAGTTCTCGAGATGGCGCCGGGAACATCGTTTGAGGCTGCCAATGCGGCGAGCCGCCGCTTCGAGTCGCTGTTGTTGCAACAGCCCGAGATTCAAAGAGTGTCCGCCTCCGTCGGCGAGGAGAGCGGCAACGACTATGTTACAGGCGCGGCGATGAACGGCGTGAATGACGCGTCGTATATGATCACGTTTACGCCCAAGGAGGACCGCCGCCGCTCGATTTGGCAGATCATGGATTCCGTCTATACCAAGGCCGAATCAACGCTCCCCGGCATTCGGCGCCTTGCGCTCAAGGAGATGGGCGCCGACGTCATGGCGAGCAACGATGCGCCGGTAGAGATGCTGATCTACGGTCCGGACCGCAAAGAGCTCTATCACCTGGCGGGTGTGGTTGCAGATCAAGCGCGCCAAATCCCCGGCTTATACGAGGTCTCTACGAGTTCGGCGGACACCCAACCCGAAGAGGATATCATCGTTGACCGGACGCGCGCATCGCACATCGGTCTGACACCGCAAGAAGTCCAGACGCAAGCGTACTATGCATTGCATGGCGGACTGACGACGGAGTATTTCGATCCGCGTAACGTTCGCCACGATACGATACTGGTGCGGTATGCAAAAGACCAACGCGATCGTACCGGGGACATTTCAGCCGTACAGATCGTCGGGAAGAGTGGACAAGCCGTACCGCTCGGCGCCGTGGCCCGCATCGAGCGAGGCCTCGGGCCAACCATAATCGAGCACGACGGTTTACGCCCGAGCGTTTCCGTGCTCGGCTTCTACCGGCGCGGCGGCCCTGGCGAGATGGATCTCGATATGAACATTCTCATGCGCGGGTTGGCGGCCGTACCGTTCCCCAAAGGCTACGGGATGGAAATGCGCGGTGACATGACCGAGATGATGCAGAGCTTCAACCGCCTGCTGAGTGCGATGATGATCGCCGTGCTCTTCATCTTCCTGTTGCTTGTAGCCCAGTTCCGATCGATCAGGCAGCCCCTAGTCATGCTCCTCGCCATCCCACTCCAACTGCTAGGCATGCTCGCTGGTTTGCTGCTTGCCCATCAAAATTTCTCTACGGTATCCATTCTCGGAATTGTCGTTGCCAACGGAATGGCGGTCAGCAATGCGATCCTACTTCTTGATTTGATCATCCGGAAACGCAAAGAAGGTCTGTCACGGAGGGATGCGATTCTCTACGCGGGCCCGGTACGTTTGCAGCCGATCCTGATGACGACGATCGTCAGCCTCATTGTGCTAGTACCTGTCGCAGCGTTTCCGAAGACCGGGATCGATGCGTACTCTCCTTTGGCGACCGTGATCATCGGAGGGCTGTCCATTTCGACGCTTCTGACGCTGTTTGTTGTACCGGTGCTCCATGACATACTGGACGATCTTCCGGAATGGTGGCGCACGGCGGTCTTACGTCGTCAGACGAACGCGGCGGTGGAGTCTGCGGATGCGTAGATGGGCCATCCTCGCTGCGGCATTCGCCACCGTTCCCGCGCAACCGTTGCTTGCGCAGCCACTGCTTTGGAACGGCACCCTGACTCAAGCGCAAGTCGTCGAGCGCGCGCAGCGGAGTTTCGATACACAGCTTGCGCAGTTAAACGCGCAAACCGTGGCGGCTCAAGCACAGTCGATACGCGCACAGGCGCTACCGCAAATGTCCGTCGGCGAGACTGCGATGAATTCCACGCTCGTACAGTTGGGGATGCCGTCAGCGCGTCAGACGTACACATCACTCAGCGCTACCGTGCCGATCGTCGCGCCACAAGCGTGGGCCGCAGCGCGTGCTGCCGGAGCTGATGCCGCCTCGGCACGTGCGACCGCCGCAATGGCCGTAACGCAGTCGGTTGGCGACGCTGCTAAGCGCTACGACGCTGCCGCATTGGCCGCCGCCATTGTTCTCCAACGTGGGTTCGACGTGCGCGACCAGCAATCGCACCTTGCACTGACACATGAGCGAGTCGTGGCCGGGAAGTCACCCCGCTATCTGCTGGCCCGCGATGAAGCGGCCTTGGCGCAAGCTCAGCAGTCACAAGAGGATGCCAAAGCCGACGCAGCCCGCGCGCTTCACGCGTTGGAAGTGCCGCTGGATGTCGATCTTGCATCGAATCCGGCCGTCACGCTCGCTCCACCGTCGCTGACGTTCATGCCGGATGTCACGGCATTGGAGCAGCGCGCCTACTCCCAGCGGCCCGACGTCGTTGCGGCTCAACGCGCGCTTGCGGCGGCACAGGAGCGCCGGAGGCGCTCGAGGAGCGAGTTCCTCCCTACGGTGTCCGCGACTGCTCAGACATACAACGGTATTTCGCAACCGCCGCTCGGCACCAGCGGAGCGCAAGTCGCCGTTACCGCGTCGTTACCCCTTTTCGACGCGGGCTCACGCTCGGCGGATGCGCGTCTTGCTGATGCGGATGTCGAACGCGCAACTATTCAGTTGAATCGCACGCGTTTGCAGGCGCAGGCCAACGTACTCGACGCCGTGCGCGACCTCCAAGCGGCACAGCGCAACGTTTCAAGTGCGCGTGCCGAACTCAGCAATGCTAACATCGAATGGCAGGTCGCGCAATTGCGCGAACGAGCCGGAAAAGGTATCGAGCTGGAAACGCTCGATGCGCTCAAGACTGTCGCTAGCGCACGGGAAGACGTGTTGCGTGCGAATGCCCGCTACCAAGACGGGCTGGTTGCTCTGCACCTGGCCGCCGGCGATTACGCGCCGGCATCGTTCTGAATCGCATCGAAGATAGGAGACTACGGCTTACATGAAGGTATTCCTCATTGCAGCAATGTTGCTCGTGGGTATGGCGTCGATTCCGCTCTCGGGCATGGCCGCGCAACCCCCGACCATGGCCGTTGCGTTTGATCCGAATCCGCCTAGACTGGGCGATGAGACGATCGTTATCCAGATTACCAACGCCTCACACCAGCCGGTAGACCACGCAAAGGTCACGATTGCGACGAGCATGCCGGGGATGTCGATGAACGGCCCGTCGGTTCAAGCCACGCGCAAAGGGTCGGGACGTTACGTTGCGTCTGTGAACCTCGGGTTTGCAACCCGTTGGGCGTTTGTGATCTCGGCGCAGGTCGACGGGTCGTTGCTGCGTCGCACGGTCATGCAAGAAGTCAAGTAGCGCAGAAGCCGTGACGGGCCGGTACCGGCGGGAGGTGGCGACTTGATCGGGTCGGTATATTCAAGTATTATCTTGAGTATATGAATATCGCGACCTGGCGTCGGCGCTTCAAGGACGAGCTCTTCGCGGAGTTCGCTCGCGTCGGCGGCGCGCTTGGCAGCCCCAAGCGCTTGGAGATACTCGACCTGCTCGCCCAGCGGGAACGCTCGGTCGAGGATCTCGCGCGCGAGCTGCAGCTCTCGGTGGCCAACGCCTCCCAGCACCTGCAGGCATTGCTTCGCGCCCGACTCGTGCAAGCGCGCAAAGAAGGCCACTACGTTTATTACGCGGTAGCGGGGCTCGATGTCGTGCGCCTTTGGCAGGCCATTCGCGATGTCGCCGAAGAGCGCCTCACCGACGTCGAGTCGATCGCCGAGCGCTACCTCGGCAAGCGTGAGTCGATCGAGGATCCGGCAGAGGCCGAAACGTTTCTCGATCTCGTCGCCAAGGGTGCGGTCGTCCTGCTCGACGTGCGCCCGGTCGAAGAGTATCGTGCTGGCCATCTCCCTGGGGCTCGCGCGCTCCCGGTCGAGCGGCTCCGCGCTGCCGGAGCTTGCCTAGGATTCCCGCGCGACTGCGAGATCTTGGCGTACTGCCGAGGGCCGTATTGCGCCTTCGCGGACGAGGCGGTGGCGCTGCTGCGAGAGCAGGGTTACCGTGCGCGGCGTCTGCGGCTCGGACCCCCTGACTGGCGCCTGCGAGGATGGCCCGTGGTTTCTGGCGAGAGCGCATAGCGATGGCCGCCCGCGCCGGCACGGCCCGTGACGTGCGTCTCGGCCTGGGCCCGAACGCGTGGCAGTTCGCGTTGCTCGCCCTCGACAACGTCTTCGTCGGGATGGTGGTTGGCAGCGAGCGCACCGTCGTTCCTCTGCTGGGCCGGCAGAGCTTCGCCGTCGGCTCGCTCAGCGTGCTCCTTGCGTTCATCGTCGCCTTCGGCCTCGTCAAGGGTCCGCTCAACCTCGTCGCCGGGCGGCTCGCCGACCGCTGGGGCCGGCGCCCCGTCTTGCTTCTCGGATGGCTCTGCGGCGTTCCGGTCCCGTGGATGTTGCTGGCCGCTCCGTCGTGGGGATGGGTGATCGCAGCCAACCTGTTGCTCGGGGCAAACCAGGGCTTCGCCTGGTCTATGACGGTGACCAGCAAGATCGATCTCGTCGGCCCGCGCCAGCGCGGCCTCGCCCTCGGCGTCAACGAGTTCTCCGGCTACCTCGGCGTCGCGCTCGCAAGCGCGATCACCGGCGCTTTGGCCGCATCGTACGGCCTGCGTCCCGTTCCGTTCATCTTTGCCGGCGCCGTCGCATTGATCGGCCTGCTGCTGGTGGCCGCTATCCGTGAGACGACCCCGCACGTACGGCTCGAAGCATCGCTCGGTGGTCACGACGCGGACGCTGCCAGGCCGAGTCTTCGTCACGTCTTTGCGCTCGTGACTTGGCGGAACGCCACCTTGCGCGCCTGCAGCCAGGCCGGATTCGCCAACAAGTTCAGCGACACGGCGGTCTGGGCGCTCGTGCCGATCGCCATGGCGGCGCAGGGCTATCGCGTTGGCGTCGTCGGGCTCGTGGCCGGCCTCTACGCGCTCTCGTGGGGCAGCGCGCAGTTGTTCGCCGGATGGCTCTCCGATCACGCCGGGCGTAAGCCGCTGATCGTTGCGGGCCTGGTCCTGAACGGCGCGGGGCTGCTCGAGGCCGCCGTCGCGCACGCCGAGCTGACCTGGATCGCGGCGGCGTTCACCATGGGCCTCGGCACCGCGCTGCTCTACCCCGTCTTGCTCGCCGCCGTCAGCGACGTTGCCGATCCCCCCTCGCGTGGCACGGCGCTCGGCGTCTATCGCCTCTGGCGAGACGGCGGATACGCCGTTGGCGGCGTCGTGGTCGGGGTCGTCGCCGGTCGCCTGCATCCCGACGGTGCATTCCTCGCGCTAGCGTTGCTGTTGCTGCTCTCGGCGCTGGCCACGCTTGCGTGGATGACGGAGACGCACGCGCCGCGACGCTCAATGCGTCATTAGTCATTCGCCCATCGTGCCGCGGTAGCGAAATGGTGCCCTGCGAAGCAGCCTCTACTTGCCGGAAGAACCAGGTTCCGCTGAGCGCATCGGCGACGGGGATGCCGTCTGTCCGGACATCGAGGAGTCCATCGCGTGGTTCATCTTGACGCATGTGTCCACGGGATCACCACCCATCATCATCTCCGTCATACCGCTCCCCATGCCGGTGCCCGTGCTGTTACCCATACGGTGCATCGGCTGCGAAGACGCGGCGGGAGTAGGTGTGGGCTCGGCGCTCGCTTCCCGCGCGAATCCAACCGTGGCCATGATCCCCAAGAGCGCGGCGATCACCGCGATCAGACGAACTGTTGCTTTCATCATGCTCCCATCCTAGCGTGTGGTTATGGAAACGGTATGGAGGTAACGGGAACACTGTGGCGAGCACGCGAACCCGCGCCTCATGCCGCACGTGCTCTTGGTCGAGGACGATCCGTCTGTGTATGATGCGATCGCGCCCTACGCCAGCCGTGAACGGTGGAAATTTGACTGGACCCGCTCGGTTGCGGAGGCGACGAAGGCCATCGAAACGTCGGCTCCGGATGCCGTATTACTCGATCGTGGGCTGCCTGGTGTGGCTGGCGATGCCTTGGCCGGCAAGCTAGGCCGACTGGGAGTGCCCTTTCTGATGCTTACCGCGCGGGCCGAGGAGCTGGACCGGCTGACGGGATTCGACCTTGGAGCTGACGACTACGTGGTCAAGCCGTTCAGCGTGCCAGAGCTGATACGCCGGGTTGGCGTCGTCCTGCGGCGGCGGGGATCGCCGCGCCTGCGCTTGCGGAGGAGTGTCGAGCTCGACCGCGAGGCACGCCTCGCCCGAGTGGCCGGTATGGGCGTATCTCTCACCTCCACGGAGTATGCTCTTCTCGAGCGGCTGGCGCTCTCTCCCGGCCGGGTCTACACCCGCAGAGAGCTTGCCACCCTGCTCGACCTGGATCTCGACACATCGGAGCGGACGATCGACTCCCACGTGAAGAACATCCGTAAGAAACTCCGCGCCGCCGGCGCGACGCCGCCGCTGATCGAGACGGTCGTGGGCGTCGGCTACGTGATGCGAGAGGAACGATGACGCTCGCCGGACGAGTTGGCTTGGCTTGCGCCTCGGTCATGGCTGCCGGGATGGTCGTGGCAGGATTGGCAACGCGCGCAGCTATCTCTCGCTCGCTCGAACCCTTTGCACAGCATTTCCTGATGATGCAGCGGATGATGGGTTGGGGGCCGGATATCCAACATATCCTTGCCGCGGCCGATCGGGCGCTGATGCTCTGGATGACCATCTCCATCGTCGTCGGCTGTCTCATCGCCTGGCTGGTTGGCTTGGATCTTTCGCGTTCGGTGGTCACCCTCCGCCGCGGCCTCGACCGGTTCGCTCAGGGGCATCTCACGACGACGATCGCCTCTCGCGGGCCCGCAGAGCTCCGCGCCATCGCAGAGAGCGCCAATCGCATGGCGCGGCAACTCCATCGCGCGCAACAAATCGAGCGCGAGCTCGTTGCCGGCGTCGCACACGACCTTGCTCATCCGATGACGGCGATGCGCGGGACGCTCGAGGGCGTCCGCGATGGCTTGATCGATCCATCGAATGCGCAGACGACTAGCCGCCTCCTCACGGACCTCGAGGCGCTCGAGGAGACGCTCGCGGATCTGCGCGACGTCGCCGCTGTCGAGGTAGGCCGCATCCGTCTCTCGTTCGACGATGTCGATGTCGAGCGCGCTGCCGCGAGCGTTCGTGACGCATATGCCGACCTGGCGGCGCGAAAGGGCATCGCACTCGAGTTTGCAGGGAGTGGAAGTGCCCTCGTGCGCACGGACGAGAGACGGTTGCGCCGAGTTCTTGCCAACCTCGTCGTGAACGCGCTACAAGCGACGTCTCCCGGCGGCCGCGTACGTGTCGGAACACGAGTGGATGGCGGGCATGCTGGTGTTTTCGTCGAGGATGCCGCGGGCGCAGAGGCCAGCACGCGCATCCGCTCTGCATTGGAGGACGGCGCCGGCAGCGGTTTAGGGCTGCGCGTGGTGAGCGTCTTGTCGTTGGCCTTACATGCGGAAGTCAACGTGCGTCAAGGTAACGCCGGCGCCGTCGTGGAGATTCGACTCGCCAACGAGCGGCCCGCAGCCGTGTCGGTCTGATCCCTACCAGGAAAAAAGAGCGGAGCAGCGCGCCGCGCCGCTCAATGTGCCATGCGCGCAGGGAGGTCGGTAAGCAGCTCCTCGAAGGCGGACTGCACGCCCTCGGCAAGCGTGGGATGAATGAAGACGGCGTCGAGGATCGGTTGCGGAGAGCGGCTCTTCGTGGCCATCGCGGTCGCCACCACGTGCACGATCTCGCCGGCGTTCGGGCCGAAGAGATGCGCGCCGAGGATGGCGCCGCTGGTTTTGTCGGCCAGCACCTTGATGATGCCGTCGCGCTCTCCCATCGCCCGGGCCCGGCCGATCTTGGCGAAGGGATAGGTGGCCACGGCCGGATCGAAGCCGCTGGCGCGCGCCTCCGCCTCGGTCAGCCCCACGCGGGCGACTTCGGGCTCGGTGAAGACCGCGCCGGGAATCACCGTGGGGTCGAAGCGCTCGCTTGCCCCGCTGCTCGCGTTGCGCGCGGCGATGCCGCCCTCCGTGACCGCGACGTGCGTGTAGAACTGGCTGCCGCTGGTGTGGCCGATCGCGTCGCCGATCGCGAAGACTCCGTCCGCGCTCGTGCGCATGGTGGGATCGACGTCGATCCACCCGGCGGCAGTCGTCGCGATCCCGGCGTGCGCAACGTCCAGCGCCGCGGCGTTGGGCTCGCGCCCGATGGCCAAGAGCACTTCGTCGGCGGGGAAGCGCCGCTCGCGTCCGTCGACCGTCGCAATCACGATGCGCGGTGCGTCTCCGTCGCCGGTCTGCCCTCGCTCCATGCGCAACACGTTCGCGCGCGGCACCATCTCCAGCCCCTCCCGGGCCAGGTACGCCGTGAGCGCGGCACCGATATCGGGATCCTCGTGCGGCAGCACTCGATCGCCGCGGAAGAGCACCGTGACCGCACTGCCGAAGCGTGCGAACATCTGCGCGAACTCCATGCCGATCGGCCCCGCGCCGACGACCACCAAGCGGCGCGGCAGTCGCGGGAGCTCCATGATCGAGGCGTTGGTGAGATAGCCGGCCTCTCGCGCGCCGGGGATCGCCGGCGTCACGGGGCGAGAGCCCGTGGCCACGATGACCGAAGCCGCGGAGAGTTGGCGCCCGTCGTCGAGAGCGATCGTGCGGGCGTCCGCGAAACGCGCCTCTCCGCGAATGAGATCGAGGTGCTCGGCATGTTCGAGCGAGTGCGTCAGGCGGCCGACCACATCGGCCACCACCGCGTCCTTGCGTGCGATCACCTGCGGAAAGTCGACGCTCACGCCGTGCACGGAGAAGCCGAAGGCGGCGTTCTCCGGGCGGCGCGCCAGGTGGATCAGTTCGGCGGTCCTGACCAGGGCCTTGGTGGGGATGCACCCCACGTTCATTCAGGTGCCGCCGATCTTCGCGCGCTCCACCAGCGCAACGCGCATGCCTTGTTCGGCGGCGGTGAAGGCGGTCGAGACGCCACCCATCCCCGCCCCGATGACGATCAGGTCGTAACGATCCACGTTGTTGTCCTTCTTGTTGTTACGGATGCGCGGCAAAGGTGGCGATTCGGGACCAGGTCGCGGCTGGAGCGCCGTCGGTGCCAACGATTCGTCCCCGCGCGTCGACGAGGTAATAGAGGTCCGGGTACGCGTGCGGGTCGAGCGCGCGCGTCTGCGCTTCGGTGGCCTCGCCCCAGTACCAATTGGGCGACGCGGCCGCCATCCCGGCGGCTTTGCGAAACGCGGCCAGCGGAGGGCCCGGATACCCGAGGTCCTGTGCGACTTCCAACTGGACGACGCTGATGCCGCGCGCGCGCAGTTCGGCGATATGTTGTGCCACGACGGCGGTGCCGCCTTGGCAGGAGGAGCACCAGGTAGCCATCAGCCACAGGACGTAGGGGCGGCCACGAAGCGCCGCGGGCGTCAGAACCTTACCGTCGATCAAGCGATAGCTGAACGGCGGCACGGAAGCGCCCACGGAGAGATCGCCCGACGCGGCGGCGGATTGCGGGAACCAGACCGCTAGGGCCAGGAGCATACCGGCGAACACGAGGCAGCACGCGTGCAGCCGGCGGCTTATGAGATTGGTCATGGTCATCGTTTCTCCGCCGCGAGCGCGCAGCCAGACGTGAAGTTGTAAGCGGCAAGCCAGACCGAGAGCAACACCAAGCCGATCGACACGGAGACGAACGCCGCAGCGTGCAGGGCGAAGAACGCCTGGAAGACGCCGCTCGTACGGAAGATCGTCGGTGCCGAGACGCCGAGTGCCGCCAAGACGAGCGGAATCACGGGCGTGCAGCAGAGACTGCTGGGGAGCAGGCTAGCGACCAAGCCGCCGATACCCAGCGCCCCCGCCCCTTTGCGTAGCCCGCCGTTACCGCCGGCGGCCGCCGCATTCATCGCGATCACGAGGGCGAAGCCATAGCCCAGAAGCACAGACGCCAGTACCTGCCACGGCGTAAGAAAGCGCAGAGCGGCGAATGAAAGAGCACCGAGCGTCCCGGCGGGCAGCGCGACGACGTAGAAAAACGAGATCAGGCTGCCCAACACCAACACGATCACCAGCGTTCGCGCAAGCGCCGGGCGGGAAAACGTCGTGGTCAGGGCCAGGATCAATCGTTGCATTGGGAGCATCGCTACGGGTCGAGCGGGTGGCGCTGCACGGGCCAAGCTGACCGCGCCGCGGGAGAGCACCTACGGCGCGTGCGCCATACGAGCCACGTTGCAGCGGCGCCGCAGAAGACGAGAGCCGCGATCGCGGGCACCGCGATGCGTGTACCGTACGCGCTTATCGTGCCGAGCCCGACCAAGAGACCGCTAGCGAGCAGCAGTGGGCCCAGGCAGCACGTGGCGGCCGCGAGCACGGCGAGTGCGACGACGGCTCCGTCCAGGATGCCCCCCGCCTTCACGATGGCTCCCCCACAGCCGGGAGCCGGGTGCACGCGGCGATGTGCGAGGCGTTGTCCGCCACCACCGCTTGTGCAAGCTGGAGGATCTTGCGGATTCGGCGGTCGGTCAGCCGGTAGAGGACCGTTCGCCCACGGCGTTCCGTATCCACGTAGCCGCACCACCGCAGACAGGCCAAGTGGTTGCTGACGCGGCTTTGCGACATGCCGAGATAGGCGACGATCTCACCCACCGCTCGCGGCCCGTCCAGCAGAAAGCGTATGATGCGTAAGCGCGTGGGGTCGGCAAAGCCGCTCATGAACTTGGCGTACACGAGATCGGCGACGTCTTCACGTGCCTCCGCTGCTGCAGGACGAAGCTTGGCGGTGCCCATGGAGATTAAATATCATGATATCGTGTTATATGTCAAGCGCGCCTATGTAAGCTCGCTTACGGCGGGCGCGTTCGCCACGCGCCTACCCTTGGGGTCGATGGAGCTCATTCTCTATGTCGCACGCGACTGTCCGTTCTCTCCCCTGGCTCTGGAGCGGCTCCAACGCGTCGCACAGGAGCCTCCGGGGTTCGAAGTGGTAGTGAGAGACGTCGAACAGGCCTCGACGTGCGGCCACCAGGTGGCCGCGACGCCGACGGTGATCTTTCCGAACGGCACGCGCGTTGTCGGCACGCCGGACATCGGGAGGCTACGACGTATTGTTGCCTCCCTTAGCGGGCAAGGAGTGAGCATGCCGAACAAGGTCTGGTATCTGGAGCAGAGCCGCTTATTCAAAGGGGTACCGCTGGCGGAGATCGAGCACATGGCGCATCTCTTTCACGAGTACGACTATGCTCCCAAGCGCCTGATCTTCGGCGAAGGCGACCTCGGCGATGCCGTCTACCTGCTCAAAGTGGGCCACGTCCGCCTCTATCGGTTGACCGAAGACGGCAAAGAGATCTCGCTCGCCGTGCTCGGCCCGGGCGACGTCTTCGGAGAGCTGGCGCTCTTCGAGGAGATGCGCCGTTCCACGTTCGCCGAGGCGCTGGATCAGGCGCACGTTTGCGCCGCCTCCATCGAGGATTTCACGCAGCTCATGATCCACCGGCCGCAGCTCACCATGATGGTCGCGCGCGAGATCGCGCGCCGGCGAACGGAAGCCGAGACGCGCATCGCCGGGATGACCTACGCGAGCGTCAAAGGGCGCTTGGCGGCGGTCATCCAGCACCTGCTCGAAGAGCATGGGGAGGACCTCACGGGCGGCGGCAAGCGGATCGCTCTGCGCCTCTCGCACCAAGAGCTGGCCAACCTCGTCGGAACGTCACGGGAAACCTGTACGGTGGAACTCGGCCGCTTGCAGCGCGCCGGTTTGATCACCTACGATCAAGAGCGCTATCTCGTCGTTCCGCACCCCGAGCGCCTTCAGCCCGGTGCGCTCGAGCGCGTGCTGCACGCGATCGTCGGGACCGCTACGCGTCGAGCCGTGTGAGCGCCAAGGCCGCATCGAACAGCGTCTTCCCCGTCACATCGGGCGCCAGCATGGCGGGCGGATACGGCAGGCCGCGGCTGACGTAAGCGGTCGTCAGCCCTGCGCGTCCCGCCCCGTGGATGTCCCACGCGTGCGCCGCGACCAACGCCATGCGCGAGGGGTCGACCTTCGCGCTCGCGGCAGCGTGGAGATAGACCTCGCGCCGCGGTTTCCAACGGCGAATCTCCTCCACGGAGATCACGCGCTCCACCATCCCGTCCAGGCCCGCACGTTGCAAGAGGGTCTGCGTGTTCTGGGCGTTGCCGTTGGTGAGCGCCACGATACGCACGCCGTTCTGCTGCAGCGTGTGGAAGGCTTCCTCGGCGTCGGCGTGCGGCGCCAGCTCGGCGAACCCGGCCAGCACGTGGCCGACGCGCGCGTGATCGGCGGGAACGCGATGCTGGGCGAAGAGGTGCTCGAGAGCTCCGGAGGCGACGTCTTTGAACGGCACGTAGACGTCCGTGGCGTCGAGGGCGAACGCGTCGCGCAGGACCTGGGCGAACCACAGGTCGAGCGCGCCGCCCGGCACGCCGGCCGCCTCCAGCCGTCCTCGCAGGGACTCGAGGGAGAACACGGTCTCGATGATGTCGAACGCGACGACGGCTGGACGTAGCTTCATGGGCAGTTATTCGACGTCCTTGGGCCAGCTCACTCGCGCTCCGATGTTGAAGCGGGTCACCTCCGACCAAAGAGCGGTCGTTCCCAGGATCTCGGCGATCGCCTCATCGTCGTACCCGAAACGGCGCAAGCCGGCGGCGTGAGCGTGCGAGCAGAAGTCGCAGCCGTTCATCGCCGCGACGACAAACGCGATGACCTCTTTCGTCTTCGCGTCGATTCTGCGGGGCGCCATCACGCGCACGATGTGGTCGTTGAGCGAAGCCAGGTACTCCGGGTCGTTGGCGAAGGCCTTGTAGACGGCGGGAATCACGCCCCCGTAGCGGGCCTTGATCTTCTCGTATGTCTCCTGGACCTTCGGACTGGCCGCTGGTTCCTCGACGAGCTTGAAAATCGACATGGTCTGTTGTGCTCCCTTTTGTGGACTCGAGTAGCCGCTACTGTGCGCGGGTAAGCCTTCGGACTGCCTCGTCGGTGGTCCACAGCGCATCGGCAATATAGCGAAAGTTGATGATGGCGGCCAGATAGCCGTCGCCTTCCGGAACCTTGGCTGCCGCCGTGGCATCGCGGACGACGGCGACTTCAAAGCCCTGTTCGGTCAGCTCGCGGAGGTGCGATTCAACGCACAGATTCGCGGACATCCCTGCGAGGACTACTTGCTGTACGCCGCGCTTGCGAAGCTGCAATGCGAGATCGTTGGACTCCGGACCATAGACCTTGTGTGGGGAGGCGATGATCGTTTGACCGTCGAGCAGGTATGGTTTGTATTCCGGCATGAAGTCCGCGCCCGAGCCTTCGAAACCGCCCAGCGACAGCGGACTCGTGCGGTCGAACATATGAATGCTGTGCATCAGCACTTCGAGTGGGCCGCCGAACTGCCAACGATGGTCGTACGGGTAGTAATAGTGCGGCGATACGGCCACCGGCACTCCCACCTGCTTCGCGGCGAACAGCAGCCGGCCGATGTTGCGTACGGTTCCGTGCTGCGTGACGCTCTCACCGACCACGCCCCAGGCGACGCCCTTGGGGCTGAGAAAATCGATCTGCGGGTCGATGATCACGAGCGCCGCGTGACGCGCCTCGAGTTGAACATCCGTCCTCGGAAGACCCGGCTTCGGCGGATCCGCATAGGGATCTTCAGTTGCTTGGGCAGCGCGGGTGGTGACGGCGGTGAGCGATGCAGCCATGGCGGCCGCCGTGCCCGCTAAGATCGTGCGGCGGTCGATCCGGCTGCCACCGGAGCCGTCCGCGTTGTGTTCCGTACTCATGGATAGGTCTCCTTACGGCCCCACTCTAGCCGGACGACCACACGCGGACTGTCGCGGGCGCGACACTCAGGCGTCGCGCGGATCCGCTATGGTTGAAGACCGAGGGCACGGTCAGCATGCCGTGAGAGACAGAGCAAGGAGGGAAGATGAGCGAGGAACACCGGAGGCCCGGCATAACGCGAGCCGAGGCGCTGCAGCTCTTGGAGGGAGTGCCGCTCTTCCGTGGGTTGGCGGCAAACGAGCTGCTAGAGTTGTTCCGCGAGGTGAAGCATCGAGAGATTCCGGCCAAGACGTTGTTTCATGATCCATCGGACGTGGGCGAGGCACTCTATGTGCTCAAGAAAGGCAGCGTGCGTCTCTATCGGCTCACGCGTTCGGGACAGAAGATTCCCTTGATGGACCTGACGTCGCCCACGGTATTCGGATCGATGGGCGCGTTTGGCCAGCGCATCGACGGAGAGTTCGCCGAAACCGTTGAGAAGAGCGTGCTTTGCACGGTGAGCAAGGGTGCGTTGGAGCGCCTGATCCAACAACGGCCGGACGTTGCGCTGCGCTTGCTCGATCTCTTGGGGCGCCGCTTGTCTACCCTTGAAGGGCGATTGGAAGAGATGGCGGCGTTCACGGCGGAGCAACGGTTGGCAACCGTCATGCTGCGTCTTGCCGACGATACGAACGGCATCGTCAGTGGATTGACCCAGGATGAGCTTGCGGAGGTAAGCGGGACGGTCCGCCAGACGGTTGCGCGTATCTTGGGCTGCTGGCGAGATAGCGGCATCGTTTCCGTGAAGCGGCGGAACGTTCGCGTCCTTTGCCGTAGCGCCTTGGCCGAGTTGGCGTCTCCCACGCTTGCGGGCTAAGAAGCGAGTGACGATCGGCCTCATGGCATACCTGCGTTCTCCAGCACCGCGTGATGCCGTCGCCGGTTATCTGCGGTGCCAGCAACTATTCCAATCACCTCTTCGCGACCGAGGTGGACGATGCGTTCAAATCTCGTACGTGGGAATCGGTGGTGCATTCGTAAGACG
This sequence comes from bacterium, assembly GCA_004297985.1. Lineage (GTDB taxonomy): Bacteria > Vulcanimicrobiota > Vulcanimicrobiia > Vulcanimicrobiales > SCRA01 > SCRA01. Next base: position 54,793 of record SCRA01000005.1, read on the forward strand.
CCCGAACGCGCGAGCTGGCGTGCCGTATAGCATCTTACGGGACGTCGTCTGAGCGCTGCCGCAAACCGAGCATGGAAAGCAACAGCAGTGTTAGGCCAATGATGGTTAATGCCGCCATGATCGACACGTTCGTCTGCATATACATCCCGTAGTACAGAATGACGCCGCCGCCGATCGCCGTTAGCGCCCCCAGGAGCGACCTGCGAAACGCCACTGCAAGAGTCGTGAGGACGACAGAGGCGACGAGCAACTCTGGGCCGTACTGGGTGAGCAGACTGGGCCACTCCATCCCACCCATATTCTGCATAGATCTTGCGCCCTTGGCCCCGGCAGCGATACCGGCACCTACGATACCAAGCGGGACGGCAAACATCGAGATCGAGCAGGCGATCGCGCCACACACGCCTACCGCGGCGCAGCACGCGTTGCCAACTTCTGGGCTTCATGTGTCTCTCCTCAGTACTGGACTGCCACGCGTTGACGGATGAGTCCAACGACGAGGGTGACGCCGACTACCATCGCGGCGGCGGTGACCAGGAAGATTAGCGTGTAGCTCGCGGGCTTCGTCACCTGCAACATGGCGCCGAAGACGCCGAGCGAGACCGCACGCCCCATGTTGTGCGCGAAGTTGAAGAGACCGCCGGCTTCACCCGCCGACCCCTCCGGCACGTGCGTGAGTGCGGACACCGCCGTAGGCGCCAAGGGGAGCGCCATGCCGATGCCTTCGATCACCATGATCGTGGTCAGCGCGAGCGGCGAGATCGACGGGCCCAACAGCGCGAGCAAGATGAAACCCGCGACCATGATCGTGAAGCCCATGACCCACGGGGTCACCTCGCCGAGGCGGTCGGTGAGCCAACCGCCCCAGACACCGACGACGATCGCTGTGACCGCCAATGGCAAGAGCGCGTTAGAGGCTTGCAAGGCACTGTAGCCGCCCACGTACTGAAGCTCGAGCGGAACGAACATCATCGCCGAGAACATGCCGACGCAGACCAGGAACGTGCCGACATTGCCCAGGACGAACGGACGAATGCGGTACAGGCTCATATCGAAGAGCGGTTGCTTCTCGGTGCGCTGATTGAACCAAAGGACCGCGAGACCGACGATGAACAGTCCGTAGAGCATCAGCGCCATCGTGCCCATCGTCGCGCCGATCGCCTTGGAGAGGCCGGATGCCATCGTATCCATCGCTGAGCCCGAAGCGGCAAGCGCGACCACGAGCGCCGAAAAGGCGACTACGAACGAGAGCGACCCCACCCAATCGAAGCGGCCCTCGCCGCTACGCGGAAGCTCTTCCAAGGCGAAGGCGCTCCAAATCCATACCAGCGCGGCGATTGGAGCAGTAACCCAGAAGATTGAAGGCCAGCCCCAGTACGCACTGAGGTAGCCGCCGACCACCGGGCCGGCCACCGTGCCGGAGAGCAGCGCCGCCCGCCAAGTTCCCAACGCTAGGCCCGTTCGTTCGCGGATCTGCGCGCTGATGAAGACGATCGAGACCAAGATGATGCCGCCGCCGAGGCCCTGCAGCGTATGCAGCGCGACGAGGCTGGCGATATTCGGCGCGTATCCCGCGAACGCTGACGTGAGCGCATAAAGGCCCAGCCCCCAGAGGAAGATGCGCCGATGACCGCATGCATCTCCCAGTTTCCCGACGACCGGCATGACGACCGCGTATGGCACGAGGTATGAGATGACCACGTAGACCAGATCGAAGCTTCCGCCGTGGAAGGCCTGCACGATCTTCGGCAAGGGCACGTTCACGATGCCGGCGCTCAGGTTCGAGAGGAACGTCGCAATCGACGTGATCGCGACGATGGTGAACGGGGAGACATCGTTCTTCATGACACCGTTCCTTTGGCGAGCCGTCCGGCGAAGGAGTTGAACAACACGGTCGTGACGCTGGCGGCCATGGCCAGCATCGCCCACACGGGGTAAAGCAAGCCGCTCGCTGCCAGCGGGATGCCAAGGCCGTTGAAGGCGAAGGCTAACGACAAGTTCTGGACGGTCTTGGCGTAGCTACGCTTGGCGATGTCGAGAACGTCGGGAACCGCGTACAGCGAATGTGCCATCACGACCACATCGGCTGATTCGATTGCGATATCGGTACCGGCACCCATGGCGATGCCGACGTCCGCCTGCATGAGGGCGGGGGCGTCGTTGATGCCATCGCCGACCATGGCTACGCGCACGCCCTCGCGTTGCAGGTCACGCACGCGCTCTGCCTTCTCGTGCGGCAGAGCATGAGCGATCACGCGTTGGATGCCAACGCTCGCTGCCACAGCTTGGGCGGCGCGCTCGTTGTCGCCGGTGATCATCACGCACTCGATGCCCTGGGAGCACAGGCGAGCAATGACGGCTTTGGCCTCCGGACGCGGTTCGTCGCCAAGCGCGATGCTTCCGATGAATTGCTTGCCGCGAGCGACGCCGACCACGGTCGCGGCCGGCGGCAGCTCTCCGGCCGCGGCGGACGGCACGCTAACCCCTTGCCCTCCGAGAAAACGCAGGCTTCCCACAAGCACGTGCTCGCCGTTGAGACTGCCCTCCACGCCGCGGCCTGCGGCTTCATGGAAGTCCGTAGGCTCGGCAAGCTCGACGCCGCTCTCGCGTGCATGGTTGACGATCGCCTCGGCAAGCGTGTGACGCGAGTAACGCTCGAGTGAGGCCGCCAGGTGCAGCGCCTCAGGAGAGGCGGTGCCGATGACTTTGGGCTTGCCCACGGTGAGCGTGCCGGTTTTGTCGAAGACCACGAGCTGAGTATCTTTGAGCACTTGGAACGACTCGGCGCTGCGCATCAAGATGCCACGTTGCGCGGCTTCGCCTCCGCCGCGGATCATCGCTAAAGGCGTCGCCATGCCAAGCGCGCACGGATAGCCCATGACCAGGACGGAAAGCGTCGCGAACGCGACACGCGTCCAGTCGATTCCGCCGTGCATCATGCCGTACACGATCCATCCGAGCAGAGCTGCCGCTGCGACCGTGAGGACGGTGGGGACGTAGATGAGCAGGATGCGTTCGACCAGGACCAAGATCGCGGGTTTGAGAGCCTTGGCCGCCTCGACCTCACGCGCCACCCGGGCGACGAAGCTCTGCGCAGCGAGCGTAGTCACCGCAATGAGCAGCGCGCCATCGGTATCGATGGAGCCCCCGATGACGCTTGTCCCCGGCCGTTTGGTGACCGGAAGCGGCTCGCCCGTGACCATCGACTCATCGATTGAGGCGATACCCTCGAGAACTTCACCATCGAGTGGGATGCGCTCGCCGACCCGTACCCGGACCTGCTCGCCAACCGCGATTTGATCGACGGGCACTTCCAGCTCTTGTCCGTCGCGAACGACGCGCGCCGTATCCGGCTGCAGCTCCAGCACTTTGCGTACGGCCTGCGAGGCACGCGTGCGCACGAGGCCAGCCACGAAGCTGCTGAGCGTGTGATACGTCATCAGGAACGCAGCCGCGCCGAAAAAATCTGCCGCCGGTAGCGCGCGGTCGAAGATGCCGATGAGGCCGGCGGTGTACCCGCCCAAGGCTCCGAAGCTGAGCAGCACGTGTTGATTGAGGATGCCGCGGCGCACAGCAGCAAAGGCCATGCGCAGAAACTTCACGCCCGCCGCGAAGACGACGACGCCCGAAAGTGCGGCCATCCAGGCGATCTCCCAGGACGGGCTGATCGGCGCGTGGGCCCACTCACCGATCATCATGATCAGCCCTGCGCCGCTGATGAGTACGGCCAGCAAGAGCCTGCGCCGCTCGGCATCGAGCTCGTGCTCTTCCTCCTCAAACGCGCGAAGCTTGTTGGGATCACGTATCGAGTAGCCGAGAGAGCGCAGGAGATCGCTGACCCGGCCGTATGTTGCAGGCTCCCCGTCGTACTCGATGAGCGCCTCTTCGTGCGCGAGATTGACGGCGGCGCTCGAGATACCAGGAAGTTGCTGGAGCGCCCGCTCCACGCTTTGTCGGCAGAACGAGCACTGCATGCCGCCGATTCCGATCTGCGCCCGAGCCGGCTTCGCGTCCGCGGACGGCTTGGCAACCTTGGTCTGCGACCGATCGGGGCGCACGGCGACCTCCGGTCCGCTTGGATCTCGAGAGTGGGAAGGCGTTGTCCTCATCACGGCGCCAGTCTACACCTTGACCCTGAGGGCAAGGTCAAGGGGGGACCTTGACCTTACCCTCAGGGCAACGTTTACACTAATGTCGACGTACGTACGGCCGCGAGCGCTGTGGCGCAACCCGCGAGTCCGCTGAAAACAGTCGTATAGATCGGTTGAAAGGCATGAAAAGTTTGAAGAAGGTGCACTTGGGCATCAAAGGCATGCACTGCGGCAACTGCGCGAACGCGATTCCCAATGGGCTACGCGCGCTCGACGGCGTGCTCGAAGCCGACGTGCGGCATGAGGCAGGCGAGGCCCATGTTTCATTCGATGAGGCCAAGGTGAACGTCAGTCGACTTCTTGAGGCGCTCACGCGCCTTGGCTACGAAGCCCAGGAGAGCGCCGCATGATGTATGTCGGTGAACTCGCTCGGCGAGCCGGCGTGACACCGAAGGCCGTCCGCTACTACGAGCGGCTCGGACTCATCAATGCGCAGCGCACCGCCTCCGGATACCGCACGTTCGATGACCGCTCGCTGGAGACCATGCTCACGATCCGCCGAGCCCAGATGCTGGGCCTGCCTCTCGATCAGGTCCGCGAGATCGTCGAGCTCCTGCGAAACGGTGAACAGCCTTGTGGCCACGTGCGCGATATGCTGCGGGAGAGACGGCTTGCCGTTGCCAAGCGCATTCGCGAGCTCAAGGCATTCGACCGTTTTCTGCGCGAGCTAGAGACAACCGTTCCCGACGAAGGTCCCGAGTGCGCGATATTGGCTCGGGTCGGCGCCGAGATGCCACGTCGCAATATTGCGTCGACGCGTGCGGTCTCCGTCCACAGGCCCACACGCCCTTGTTTCCGGCGCGAGTAACCGTCAACGAAAGCGACGGCGTGATAAGCGTCTTGAGAATGTAAGAAAGCTTACTGCGGGCCTGTGCTACGATGTGGCGTACTCGAAAGGATCGTTCTCGATGGATAGCCGAACGCTCTCTCGTCCCATGTTCCTCGCAGGCATGTTGGCGACGCCGCTCCTCGCGGCCGCACGTCCAGCATCCGCCCAGACGGCGAACTCCCTTTCCTTCGTCCTCCACGCTGCGTTCTTCTCGTTGGAGGCGAAGCAGCCCACGCTCGTCGATCCCCAGGTGTTCGTTGAGGAAGACGGCGCGCCGGGCGGGGTCGGCCCTCAGAATATCACCCACGCGAGCGGCTTGCGGCCCGCGCAGCTCATGGATCCACCGGGGAGCGCTCTCTTCGCGGCGAATGGGACTCCGCTGGGCTTTACGCTCCAGACCTGGGCGGCGGCGCAGGGTTCCGTGAATCTCGCGCCGGAAGGCGGCGGCACGCATGTCGCGGCACGATTTGTCCGTCTCATTCCCAACGGGCGCTACAGCCTGTTCGAGAATCACTTCGCCCCCGAAGGCGTCAGTTTCTCGCCGCTCGACGGCACGGGAACGCGCAACTCGTTTACCTCCGCGGCCGACGGTACCGCTACGATCGTGCTGACCGCGCCGGGCGCGGTAACGCACGCCAACGCTGTGCTCCTGGTATATCATAGCGACGGCAAGGACCACGGCATCCAGCGCGGATCGGTAGGCGTGACGGCGCACCATCAGCTCATCGCGCGCCCCTAGCTAGAGGTTCGCGGTGCGGCCGCTCTTATAGGGAAAATGCAGCGCCTTCTCGCCGTTCCAGTCTTCGCGCAGGCCCGGCGCCGAGAGATCCCAGTCGGGGCGGGCCTTGCGGGTCACCTCCCGCAGATCTTGCCACAGCTCCGCAGTCGATGGACGCCCCCAGAACCAGTAACCGTTGTAGATCTTGTAGATCACTAGATTGGGCTCGAGCACGAGGGTGTGAGGAATCATCGGATCGTGGTGGGCGTCGGTGTACTCCTGGATATCGAGGTCCTTCTGAACCACGCGCCGCTGGTCGGAAAGGAATGTCCATGGTGCGCCCACGGAATCTCGGAAC
>SCRA01000001.1 GCA_004297985.1 bacterium
CCCGTTCCCATCCCGAACACGGCAGTAAAGACCACCAGCGCCGATGGTACGCGGGCCGCAGGGCCCCCGGAGAGTAGGACAGCGCCAGAATGATCGGAAGAAGCCCGCCGGCCGTGCACCAGCGGGCTTCTTGTATGAACCGGGACGAGTGTCCCGGAATCATCTGTAACACAGGAGTTCCGGTGCCCGTAGCGCAAGTGACGTGAATCTTCAAAGCGCACTACTTTAGTAGCGGAGGTTAGGATTCATATGCAACTGCTTCGTTCCATCGGAACGCGGGCCGCGGCGGTGGCGACGGCGCTCGTGATGGCAGCGGCGATCGCGGTCCCAGCCGTGGCGGCGACCGGTAACGCGAAGATCGCACTTCCCGCAAGCGTCGTCAAGGCCGGAGTGATCCGTGTAGGCTCCCACATCAACTATCCGCCGGCGGAGTTCTATCCGGCGGGCTCACGCAAGGTCGTGGGCTTCGAGTACGACCTGATGCAGGCGGTTGGCAAGAGACTGGGCGTGAAGATGACGTGGACCGACACGCCCTTCGCCGGCATCGTTCCGGCTCTGTACGCGGGGCGCTTCGACATCATCGTCACGGCGATGAGCGATACTCCCGAGCGCGAGAAGCGTGTGGCCTACGTCGACTACTTTCTAGCCGGCAGCTCCATCCTGGTGAAGAAGGGCAACCACGAGAGCATCCACGGGATCGCGGACCTCTGCGGGAAGTCCGTAGATGTGGAGCTCGCCACGTCGGAGGACCGCCAGCTCAAGGCCGCGTCGCAGGACTGCGTAGCCAAGGGCAAGCCGGCGATCAGCCTGCTGGAGTTCGACTCCGATAGCGGCGCCTTCGAGCAGTTGAAGATCGGTCGCAGCGTAGCCCACCTGACGGACTTCCCGGTGGCGGCCTACCTGGCGTCCTCTGAGGCTGCGGGCAACGCGTACGAAGTTGCCGGCAGCCAGTTCGACGTCAGCCCGTACGGTATTGGGATCCGCACCGACCAGCCCGAGCTGGTGAAAGCGATCCAGGCGGGACTCCAGGGGGTGATCGACAGCGGTGAGTATGCGAAGATCCTCAAGAAGTGGAATGTCTCCCAGGGCGCGGTGACCAAGGCCGAGATCAACGGCGGCGCGCACTACAAGTAAGACCCAGCAGTCGCAGGATCGTTCACGAAGTCCCGGCCCGGGTGGTCGTCGGGTTGTTCGTGATCAGGGGAACGCAGCGAAGCCTCCGGCACCGGAGGCTTCGCTGCCATTCGTCGCGTAGGAGGCGGCAGATGAGCGAGAATACCCGTGCTCGTCACGAGCGAGATTCCGTACGAAGCTAAATGCCGTACGGGCCAGCCATTGCGCCGGTCACACGCACCAGTTCGCGCGACTCGATCTCGAAGACAGAATGGGGGTGACCGGCGGCGGCCCACACGGTTTCGAACTCGAGTAGGCTCTCGTCGATGAAGCTCTCCACGTCTTGCGGATAGCCCACGGGCGGAACGCCTCCGATGGCGTAGCCCGTGATGGTGCGCACCTCGTCGGCATTTGCCTGGCGCACGGACTCGCCAAAGGTGGCGGCCAGCGCCTCGAGATCGGCGCGCCGCGAGCCGGAGACCAAGGCCAGGACGGGGCGCCCGCTCTGCGCGCCGACGAAGATCAGCGACTTGGCGATGCGAGCCAACTCACAGCCGACGGCGTCGGCGGCCTCTTGCGCCGTGCGGCCGCGAAATTCGAGCATCACGATTTCGGCCTCAGAGCCCAACGCGCGCAGCGCACGCTCCACGGACTCCACGCTGGGCGGTAGGGCTGAACGGGGCATCTCTTCCACAAGAGTCTCCTAGCGCTGTGGCGTGATGGCCGCGGCGATCGTCGCGGGATCGGCGTGGCTCGCGAAGCGCTTGAAGTTCTCCGCAAAGAGCGTTGCCAGCTTGTGGGCCTGCGCATCGTAGGCGGCTTTGTCGACCCACGTGTGACGCGGGTCGAGCAGCTCACTTGGCACGCCGGGGACGGTCTTGGGAATCGAGAGGCCAAAGAACGGCTCCGTCTCGTACTCGACGTTGGCCAGCGTGCCGTAGAGCGCCGCACGCACCATTGCGCGAGTGTAGGCTAGGCTCATGCGCTTGCCTACGCCGTATGGTCCGCCGTTCCAGCCGGTGTTGATCAGCCAGCACTCCGCGCCGTGCTTCGCCACCTTGTTACCCAACAGCTTCGAGTAGACCGTTGGGTGGTGCACCATGAACGGCGCACCGAAGCAGGCACTAAAGGTCGCCTCGGGATCCTTGCCCAGCCCTTTCTCCGTGCCGGCCAGCTTCGACGTGAAGCCCGAGAGGAAGTGGTACATCGCCTGCGCGCGCGAGAGGCGCGCGATGGGCGGCAGGACGCCGAAAGCGTCGGCCGTCAGCAGGATCACGTTGCGGGGATGGCCGCCTATCGAGCCGGGCGCGGTGTTCGGGATAAAGGTCAGCGGGTATGCCGAGCGCGTGTTCTCGGTATGCTTCTCGCTCTCGAGATCCAGCAGACGCGTCTCGTTGTCCATCACCACGTTCTCGAGCACCGTGCCGAAGCGGTGCGAGGCCGCGTAGATCTCCGGCTCCGCCGTCGCGGAGAGGCGGATCACCTTTGCGTAGCAGCCGCCCTCGAAGTTGAAGACGCCGCGATCGCTCCAGCCGGTCTCGTCGTCACCGACGAGCTGACGCTCGGGATCGGCGGAAAGGGTTGTTTTTCCGGTGCCCGAGAGGCCGAAGAAGATCGCGCTGTCGCCGTCTTTGCCAATGTTCGCCGAGCAGTGCATCGAGAGCACGCCGCGCAGCGGCAGCAGGTAGTTCATGATCGTGAAGACCGACTTCTTCATCTCGCCGGCGTACTCAGTTCCGCCGATCAGCACGAGGCGGCGCTCGAAGTTGATGATGATGAAGGTCTCGGAGCGCGTCCCATCGCGCGCCGGGTCGGCCGCGAACTTCGGCGCGCAGAGCACCGTGAACTCGGGCGTCTCGTTCAGCGCCTCGTCGTCGTCGATGAAGAGGTTGCGGCAGAACAGTGAATGCCAAGCGTATTGCGAGACGATGCGCACCGGCATGCGATAGGTGGGATCGGCGCCGACGAAGCAGTTGAGTACGAAGACGTCTTGGCCGCGCAGGTATTCGCAGACGCGGTCGTAGAGGCGATCGAAGACCTCCGGCGCCATCGGCTTATTGGCTTCCCAGTCGATGTGCTTCTCGGATGCCGCTTCTCGGACGAAGAACTTGTCCTGTGCCGAGCGCCCCGTGTGGCGCCCCGTCAGTACCACGAGCGGGCCGCCCTGGGCGGCCTTGCCTTCGCCGCGCCGCAGTGACTCCTCGTAGAGCGCCGCGCTGGGCAGGTTCACGGCGACGGCTCCCAGGCCGCGCAGTCCCAGCGACTCCAGTTCGGCGCGGACCGTAGTCTTCGAATCTCCAGGCACGGTTAGCATTCAGATACTCCTACGCGTTGGACGTACATCATCTCGGGTTATGAAAGACCCGTCCGACGGGTTCACAATTACCCGTTACCCTTGCGCGTGCCTTCTGTCCCGCCTGTACGATAGGACTCACCGCGAATGGGGCCGAAACGCCCCCCCGCCGCGCCTCTCGGCGCGGCGTCTCCGTGTGGAAAGGTGAGTATGGCACAGGCAATTCCGATCACCGTCGCGTACGGCGACGGCATCGGCCCCGAGATCATGCAGGCGACGCTCGACATCATCCAAGCGGCCGGCGCCTCCATCTCCCCACAGGTCATCGAGATCGGCGAGAAGGTGTATACCAAGGGCATCTCCGCCGGCATCGAACCCTCCTCGTGGGACTCGTTGCGCTCGACGAAGGTCTTTCTGAAGGCACCGATCACCACGCCTCAAGGCGGCGGCTTCAAGAGCCTCAACGTCACCACGCGCAAGGTGCTCGGTCTCTACGCGAACGTGCGGCCCTGCGTCTCCTACAACCCCTTCATCGCGACCAAGCATCCCAACATGGACGTGGTGATCGTGCGCGAGAACGAGGAAGACGTCTACGGCGGCATCGAGCATCGCCAGACGCAGCAGGTCACGCAGTGCCTGAAGCTCATCTCGCGTCCTGGGACGGAGCGCATCGTGCGCTACGCCTTCGAGTACGCTGTGCGTCACAACCGCAAGAAAGTGACGTGCTTTACCAAGGACAACATCATGAAGATCACCGATGGGCTCTTCCATCGGGTCTTCGAAGAGATCGGCGAAGAGTATCCGGAGATCCAGAAGGAGCACTGGATCGTGGACATCGGCGCCGCCAAGTTGGCCGATACGCCGGAGGTCTTCGACGTCATCGTTCTCCCCAATCTCTATGGTGACGTGCTCTCCGACGTGGCGGCGCAGATCGCCGGCTCCGTCGGCCTTGCCGGCTCCGCCAACATCGGCGACAACTTCGCGATGTTCGAGGCTATCCACGGCTCGGCGCCGCGCCGCGCGGGGCAGAACCTGGCCAATCCCTCGGGCCTGCTCTTCGGCGCTCTGCTGATGCTGGTGCACATCGGCCAGCCCGACATCGCGCAGCGTGTACACAATGCTTGGCTGAAGACGATCGAGGACGGCATCCACACCTATGACATCTACAAGGACGGCGTCAGCAAGCAGAAAGTCGGCACCAAGGAGTTTGCGAAGGCAGTGATCACGCGTCTGGGCCAGGCGCCGCAGACACTCAAGCCCGTTACCTACAACACGGAGCGTGCGCAAGAGGCGCGCAAGCCGCGCGCCGCCAAGGCGCCGGAGACGAAGGTCACCGTGGGCGTCGACGTCTTCCTCGATTGGACCGGCACGCCCGGTGCCCTCGGTGAGAAGATGAAGGAGATCCCGGGCGGCGAGCTCGATCTGTACATGATCACCAACCGCGGCACGAAGGTGTGGCCCGGTGGTTTCCCCGACACCTTCTGCAGCGACCACTGGACCTGCCGTTATCTGGCCAACGGCGGCGCGGCCGGCGTCGATCACCGGCAGATCGTCGATCTGCTTGGGCGCATCGCTGCCGCCGGCCTCGACTTCATCAAGACGGAGAACCTCTGCACCTTCGACGGGAAGAACGGTTTCTCGGCGGCGCAGGGCGAGTAGGCTAGACCAGTACCTTCGTTCCCCACGAGAGGCGCGTGCGCGCCTCCCGTGCCGTCTCCAGCAGTGCGGCCGTGGCGGCGCTCGGCTCGCGCAGCAACGTGAAGTGTCCCATCTTGCGGCGCGCCACGGCGTGCCTCTTGCCGTACAGGTGGAGCGCGACGGCGGGATCGGAGAGCAGCTCCGGGACGCCCATCAGGTGATCGCCCGTGCCGTCGCCCAAGATGTTCACCATCACCGCGCTGCTGGTCATCCGGGGTGGCGGGAGCGGCAAATCGCAAACCGCGCGCAGTTGGGCCTCGAACTGCGAGAGCGTGCAGGCGTCGATCGTGTAGTGGCCGCTGTTGTGCGGGCGCGGCGCGATCTCGTTGACCAACAGCTCCCCGTTGGAGAGCAGGAAGAACTCCACGCAGAACGTGCCCACAAAATCGAGGCCCACGGCGATCCGCTCAGCGATCTCGCGGGCCCGCGCGGCTACGGGCGCGGGAACGTCAGCCGGCGCGATCGAGAAGGCGAGAATGTTCTCTTCGTGGATATTGCGGGTGACGGGATAGGTCACCATCGCCCCGCTCTCGCTGCGCGCGCAGATGATTCCCAGCTCGTGTACGAATGGTACAAAGCGCTCCCAGATCAGCTCGCGGCCGCGCAGTGCGGCGAAGGCCTCTTCCGCCTCGGCGCGCGTACGCACCACGGCCTGACCCTTGCCATCGTAGCCTCCGGAGGCGGTCTTGATGACACCGGGAAGCCCCAGCCGCTCAGCGGCCGCCGCGAGGTCCTCCGCGTTCTCCACCGCCGCGAAGGGCGTCACGGGGATGTTCTGCTCGGTGAGGAAGCGCTTCTCACGCAGGCGATGCTGGGTGATGCGCAGCGCGTGGCTGCCCGGGCGAATACGTACGCCGGCCCGCTCCATCAGCTCCACGGCGCGTACGTCGACGTTCTCGAACTCGTAGGTCACCACGTCGCTGAGAGATCCCAGACGGCGCACCGCGTCGAGATCGGCGTACGGGGCCACGATCTGCTGGTCGGCGATCTGACCGCAGGGGGAGTTCGGCGTGGGATCCAGGACCGCCACGGAGTAGCCCATGCGTTTGGCTTCGAGGGCAAGCATCCGCCCCAACTGCCCGCCGCCGAGGATGCCTAAGGTAGCCGTCGGCGAGATCGCCCTCACGCGCGCTCCTCGGGCAGCGCTACAGCATCCGCGGCCAGGCGTCGCGCGTAGGCCTCGAGCGCTTCGTGCAGGATCGGATAGGTACCGGCCAGCATGCGGATCGCCAACAGCGCGGCGTTCTTGGCATTGCCGATGGCGACCGTGGCTACCGGCACGCCTCCCGGCATCTGGACGATGGAGAGCAGAGAGTCCAGTCCCTTGAGAGCCTTCGAGGTGACGGGAACGCCGATCACCGGCAGCGTCGTCTTGGCGGCGGTCATCCCCGGCAGATGCGCCGCGCCTCCGGCCCCTGCGATGATGACCTGCAAGCCCCGGGCACGGGCGCCGGCAGCGTACTCGTACATGAGGTCCGGGGTGCGGTGGGCGGAGACGATGCGCAGCTCGTAGGGGACGCCGAACTCGTCGAGGACGGCGCCGGCCGCCTCCATCGTCGAGAGATCGGAGCGGCTGCCCATGATGATACCGACCAGCGGGTGATCCGTCGGAAGCGAGGACTTCATGGCCAGCCTTCTACGACTACGCCGGAGCCCGCGCCTCTCGCCGCGAAGTCGTACCGCGCCATGTCCGAGCTTTTCACGGTGGTCTCTCCGGATGATGCCTTCGAGCGCCTACGCGCCGTTCTGGCGTCCGTGGCACGTATCGAGAGCGTGCCGCTCGAGCGGGCGGTTGGGCGCACGTTGGCGCGCGAGATCGTGGCCTCCGAACCGCTACCCCCGTTTGCGCGCAGTGCCATGGATGGCTACGCCGTGTGCGCACGTGAGACCCATGGCGCCTCGGAGAGCTCGCCGATCTACCTTCGGCTGGCGGGTGAGGCGCTGATGGGCATGCTGCCGGCGTTTGCGCTGGCCGCCGGCACCTGCGCGCGGATTCACACGGGCGCTGCGCTGCCGCGCGGTGCCGACGCCGTGGTGATGGTCGAGGAGACCAATCTGCTGGAGAGTGGTGACGTCGAGGTGCTGGCTTCGGTCGCCTGCGGCGAGGACGTCATCCAGGCGGCCGAGGACCTCGCCCCGGGCGATCTCGCCTTGGCGGCGGGACATCGCCTGCGTCCGATCGATATCGGCGGCCTGGCAGCCTTGGGTGTGGTCGACGTACCGGTGGCGGCGCCGCCGCGCGTAGCGGTCATCTCCACCGGCGACGAGTTGGTGGCCCCCGGCGTGCAGCCGCGCGCGGGTGAAATCCGTGACGTCAACGGCGCACTGATCTGCGCCATGCTCGGCGAGGCGGGCGCGCAGGCCCGCCACTACGGCATCGTGGAGGACGACGAGCACCGGCTCTTCGCCGCTGCTGCGGCGGCATTGGCGCAGAGCGACGCGCTTGTCGTGACTGCCGGCTCGTCGGTCAGCGCACGCGATACCACCGCGCGCGCTCTAGCGCGCCTGGGCGAGCCTGGCATCTTGCTCCACGGAATCGCGGTGAAGCCGGGTAAGCCTACCATCGTCGCCTGCGTAGCGGGGCGCCCAGTTTTCGGCCTCCCCGGCAACCCCGTCTCGGCCGCTGTGCTCTGCTGGCGGCTGGTGGTGCCGGCGATTCGTCTGCTGCTCGGCCAACCGGTCTCCGTCGGCGGCCTCGGAGCGGCGGCGCGCGCCGCACGCCTGACGAAAAACGTTCCCTCGCGCAGCGGGCGCGAGGACTACGTGCCAGTAACCCTGATGCTCGGCGCCGGCGGCACGACGGACGCCCAGCCCACCTTCGCGAAGTCGAATCTCATCTTCTCGCTGGTGCGTTCCGACGGGATACTGCGCGTCCCACGCGATGCCGGCGGCCTGCGCGCCGGCGAGCTCGTAGAGATCTACGCCTGGTGAGCGAGAGCGAGCGGAGTCTGTACCTCCGCGATGTGCCGCTGGACGAGGCGCGCGTGCGGTTTGAGGCATTGTTGGAACGCGTGGGCTACACGGGGCCGCTGCCCGGCGAGAGCATTGCGCCGGCCGAGGCGCTCGACCGTGTCGCCGCCGCGCACGTCCCAGCGCGTCTCTCCTCGCCTCACTACCACGCCTGCGCCATGGACGGCATCGCAGTCTTGGCGTCGCGCACGGCGGGGGCCAGCGAGGCCTCTCCTGTGCGCCTGCGTCTTGGGACGGAGGCGACGAGCGTCGACACCGGCGACCCCCTCCCTGCGGGCTGCGACGCCGTGGTGATGGCGGAGGTCGTGGAGAGCCTAGCCTGCGGAGAGCTGGCCCTGCGCGCCCCCGTGGCTCCGTGGGAGCACGTGCGCCCGATCGGCGAGGACCTCGTGGCCACCGAGCTGGTGGTAGCCGCCGGCGATCGTTTGCGCCCCGTCGACCTGGCGGCGCTCAGTGCCGCCGGCATTGCGCGGCTGGACGTGGTACGGCGCCCGCGCGTCGCCGTGATCACGACCGGCAGCGAGCTGGTGGCGCCGGAGACGGACGCGCCGCGCCCCGGTGAGATTCTCGACTCCAACGCGGTCCTGCTGGCGGCGTGCGTCGAGGCCTGGGGCGGAATCCCCGTCGTCACGGCGCGGGTCCCCGACGATCGCGCGGCACTGGCCGTCGCGCTCGACGTCGCGCTCGCCGGCTGCGACGTGGTGGTGGTGAATGCCGGCTCCAGCGCCGGACGCGAGGACTTCACGGCGCGCGTCATCGCCGAGCGTGGTGAAGTCGTGGTGCACGGCGTGGCGATCCGCCCGGGGCATCCGCTGATCCTGGGCGCAGCGCATGGGAAGCCCATACTCGGTATCCCGGGGTATCCCGTGAGTGCCGCGCTCTGCGCCGAGCTCTTCCTGCGCCCGCTACTGGAGCGCCTCGGCGGACGCGGCAGCAGCGAGGGGGAGCGCGTCGAGGTACGCTTAGCGCGGAAGCTCTTCTCGCCGCTCGGCGAGGAGGAGTACGTGCGTGCCGTCGTAGCGCCCATCGAAGGCGTGCTGACGGCGTTGCCGCTCAAACGCGGCGCGGCGGTGATCACCTCGCTGGCGCGGGCGAACGCGCTGCTGCTCTCGCCGCGCGAGAGCGAGGGTTACCATGAGGGAGAGTGTGCCCCTGCGCTGCTGTTGCGTTCGCGCGGGCGCATCGAGCGTACCCTGCTTGCCGCGGGCTCGCACGACGTCGCGCTGGACGCGTTGAGCGCGGCGCTGCGCGCCCGCGGATACGATCTGGTCTCCTCCAACATCGGCTCGATCGCCGGTCTGGTCTCGCTCAAACGCCGTGCCTGTCATCTTGCCGGGACGCACGTCCTCGATCCGGGTACCGGCACCTTCAACGACGCCGCCGTCGCGCGCTACTGTACGGGTGAGCGCGTCGCGCTGATCGGCTTCGTCGACCGTTCGCAAGGTCTGATCGTCACGCCCGGCAATCCGCTGCACCTGACCTCGATCGCCGATGTTGCTCGAGAGCGCGCGCGCTTCGTCAATCGTCAGCGCGACTCGGGGACGCGCATCTTGCTCGACTATCTGCTTGCCAAGGCGAACCTGGAGCCTGCGGCTATCGACGGATACGAGCGCATCGAATTTACCCACACCGCCGTTGCCGCGCTGGTGCGCAGCGGTGCCGCCGACTGCGGCCTGGGGATTCTCGCGGCGGCGCAGGCGTTGGGGTGCGGCTTCGTACCGATCGCCGACGAGCGTTACGAGCTGGCGACCACGGCTTCGCGTCTCGAAGAGGAGCCCTTCCAGGCGTTGCTCGAGGTGCTGCGCGGGCCGGAGCTGCCACGTACCGTCGCGGCCCTCGGCGGCTACGGCATCGAGCGCATGGGCGAAATCCGTATGCCAAACGCCGCGCTGTAGCGTCTAGCCGGGTTCGCGGGAGTAACGGAAGAACTCAACGCGCTCCAGCGTTACGAGTCCTTCGCTCACCATCTCCTCGATCATTGGGATGAGTGCGTCGATGCGCTCCTCGCTGTCGACGACCTCGATGAGGATCGGCAGGTTGGGCATCAGCGAGAAGATGCGCGCTTGATGGAGCTCACGGTGGGTACCGAAGCCCTCAACCCCGCGAAAGACGGTGGCCCCGGCCGCGCCGTTGCGGCGCAGCGTTTCAACGATCGCGGTGTAGAGCGGCTGCCCGTACCAGCGATCGTTCTCATCGACGAAGACCCGCAGGAGCCGTCCGATGCCGCTCTGCTTCATGGGCTACCTTCCTACGAGCTCGAGGCGCTCGCTGGTCACCAGCCCCTCGGTCATCAGCTCGTCGAGCAGGGCGAGGAGCGCGGTGGTGCGCGCCTCCTCCTGGACGACTTCAATCACCACGGGCAGATCTTGAGAGAGCTCGAAGATGCGCGTGGTGCGCAGGCCGGAGTGCGATCCGTAACCTTCGATACCCTTGAAGACGACGCAGCCGGCGAATCCGTCGGCGGCCAGACGCTCGACGATCGCGCGGTACAGGGGTCGGCCGTGGAGGCGCTCACCCTCGCTCACGTAGACGCGCACGAGGCGAGCCGCGCTCATCGAATGACCTCTACCAGCCGCGCGGCGACCAGCCCGAGGTAGGCGGCGGCCAGGCCCCCTGTGAGGCTCGCTAACGTGTAGACGAACGACGCCATCAGCGCGCGCTCACCGGCGAGCGCCAGTGCTTCGTTGGTGAAGGTCGAGAACGTGGTGTAGCCCCCCACGAAGCCCACCGTCAGCAGGACGCGGGCGGCGGGACTGAGCGCGATCACGCGCGTGGTCGACAACTCCGCAATCAACGCAAGGATGAAGCTCCCCGTAACGTTGATGAAGAGCGTAGCCCAAGGAAAGCCAGGACCGATGCGCTGCGTCATCGCGACGGAGACCACGTAGCGCAACATCGAGCCGGCCGCGCCGCCGATCCCGACGGCGAGGACGAGCGAGAGTCGAAGATTCAACCGCTAAGCCTCCTGCAGAAGGGCCCGGCGCGTTCTTTGCGTGAGGGGAAGCGTCCTTCTCCACTCGAACGCGAAGGGCGCCGCTTCTCGACGGCGCCCCCACATTCTTGGTTCTTCGCGTCGTGCTTCGTGTAGATTATGAGGCGGTCACCGCCCCCTTCACGCCGAGGGCCTTCTGCGGAGGCCGGGTGATCAGCGGCAGAATGATCGAGAGCAGCAGCATGATCGCGATGGGCACCAGCGCTCCGTGATAGGAGCCGGTGAGATCGCGGATGCGGCTGCCGAAGAGCGGGCCGGCGAGGCCCGCGACGCCCCAGGCCGTAAGCACCCAGCCGTAGTTGACGCCCATATACTTCACGCCGAAGTAGTCGGCCGTGAATGAGGGCATGGTTCCAAAGCCTCCGCCGTAGCAGAGGAGCACGATCGAGAAGAGCACCAAGAAGGCGGCGGGTGAGTGGCCCGTGACGTTGAGCACCAAGAAGACCACCACCTGTACGCCGTAGATCAGCCCGTACGCCCAGCGGCGGCCGATGCGATCGCTGACGGTGCCCCAGAACCAACGGCCGATGCCGTTGAAGATCGACATGATGCTGACCAGGCCGGCCGCCGCTACCGGCGTCATGCCGGCGAGCTCGACGCCCATCGGCGCCGCCTGCGAGATCACGAAGATCCCAGCGGTGACGTTGAGGAACAGCATGCCCCAGATCGCATAGAACTGCCAGCGCCCGAACATCTCCTCAGGCGTGAAATCGTATCCCGAGGACTTGGCGGTCTGCACCGCCGACGGCGTCCAGCCGGGGACGGTGTAGCCCTCCGGCGGGTTGCGCAGGAGCGATGCGAAGATCAGACCGATGATCAGGTAGATGATCCCCGCGTAGAGGAACGTGTGCAGCACACCAACGTGGCGAATCAGCGGCTGCAAGACCGGGCGCGCGAAGACGAAGGCGCCCAGACCGAAACCCATCACCACGAAACCGCTGGCAAAGCCGCGGCGATCGGGGAACCACTTGGTCACCATAGTGACGGCGGAGATGTAGACCATTCCGAGGCCGAGTCCGCCGATGACGCCGTAGGTGAGGTAGAGCCAGGGCCAATTCAACGCTCCGGTACCTAGCCCGGCGAGGATGTTCCCCACCGACCAGAAGATCACGCCCGCGATGGTCACGGTGCGGGGGCCCGCGCGGTCCTGCCAGCGGCCGCCGATCACGGCGCCGACGCCCAGGAAGAAGATGGCGAGTGCGAACGCCCACGACGTCGTCGTTGCGTTCCAGCCGAAGATCGTTTCGAGAGGCTTGACGTGGACGCTCCACGCATAGACCGTTCCGATGGTCATGTTCACGATGGCACCCGAGATCGCCATCCACCATCGGTTCGGCGTCGCAGCAGTCGATGACATGCGATGTCCTCCGTGTTACTCCGGTTGACGTAAGGCGGCACGCGGGTCATCGGCCGAGGCCCTGCCCGCTTCGATCAGGGACTTCCGCAAGACGTATCCGCCGTAGAGCGTGAGGCCCGCGGCGACCAGCGTCTTGACAACGTGTCGTTTGGCGGCGTGGTTGGGCTTGACGAAGAGGCTGGCGAGGTTGAGCAGAGCCGGAACGGCGATGCCGCCGATCAGCGTGTTCGCGCGTAGACGCTGCCCCGTCTCGCCGCCGAAGAGCACCTGCCCGGTCTCGCCCGCCGACGAGGCGTAGTCGACCAGGAGCGCGCCCTCGGTCAGTGCAGCGACGAACTCGATCCGCTCCAGCTTGGTGATGGTCTTGGCCGAGCCATTGCCTAGTGCCAGCAACGCTGCTTGTGCGGCGCAGGCCGTGGCGACGGCGGAGCAGACGAAGATCGCCGGAATCTGGCGGCGCCCGATGTTCCAGACGGGGACGGCGGTGGCGGCGATCAGCACGCCGGTGTATGAGCCGGTGAAGGCGGCGGCCAGGGCGTGCACGAGATTACGCAGACCGCGTGGCAACAGTCCCCCGAGCAGCCACGGTACGCGCCCGCGCAGCTCCTCGAGCGCAGCGATACCCGAGAAGGCGGAGAAGGTGATGAGCGACCAGACGCCCACCGACATCGGCGACTTCAGCTTGAGGATGCGCATCATGTGCAGAAAGCGGTCAGGGCGGCCCAGGTC
The DNA here is from genome assembly GCA_004297985.1 of bacterium. Taxonomy (GTDB): domain Bacteria; phylum Vulcanimicrobiota; class Vulcanimicrobiia; order Vulcanimicrobiales; family SCRA01; genus SCRA01. The sequence goes on from SCRA01000001.1 coordinate 13,153, forward strand.
CTTGATGAGCAGCACGGGGCTGACGGCCGCGCCCACCAGCGCCAGCCAGCGCCCGTTGCGCACCACGCTGCGGTCATCGTCGTCGCCGAAGGTGTCGGCCGCCGCGGCTAGGATCGCGCTCCCGCTCATCAGCCCGCCGACGTAGAAGTACCAGATGATCTCCCAGCGCCAGTGCGCGCCGCGCAGCACGGGATGGTCGTAGTACGAGCGCTGCTGGCGGCCGAAGCCGCCGTCGCCGCGCGCCAGACTCGCCGCGACGGCGTCGGGAGTGATCTGCGCGATGTCGCCGTGCGCGGTATCGGCCATCAACGGCTCCTGAACGCCTGCATCGCCACGACCGCCAGCGCCGCTGTGGCCAGGAAGCCGCTGAGATAGGCCACGGGCTGGTAGGTCGAGGGGAGCACGGGCTTAGGCGGCAGGTTGAAGACTTCGGGACGGTCGGTGATGAGGAAGAAGGCGTTGAGATCGCCGACGGAGGTGTCCTCGTCGACCCCGTAGAGCCGCGCCGGAACGTTACGTGCCAAGAGCTCCTCGGTGCGCCGTTTCGCGCGTTCCTTGAGCTTCTCGACGGGCCCGAACTGGATCGAGTCGGTGGGGCAGGCCTTCGCGCAGGCGGGCTCGATGCCGTCCTTCATGCGGTCGTAGCAGAGCGTGCACTTCTGTGCGACGCCTTGCTCTTCCTGAATGGCGACGACGCCGAAGGGGCATGCTGGGACGCAGTAGCCGCAGCCGTTGCAGATGTCAGGCTGCACGTAGACGGCGCCGAACTCGTTGCGAATGATGGCCCCGGTGGGGCAGGCTTCCATGCAGCCGGCGTGCGTGCAGTGCTTGCAGACGTCGGACATCATCACCCAGCGCGACTCGGCTGGGTTGATGCGATCGAACTGCTCGACGAAGTCCACGTGGCGCCACGTCGAGGCCGACAGCCGCCCCGTGTTGTCGTAGGAGTTGCCTGAGAAAGCGTAGCCGTCGGAAGGCAGTTGGTTCCACTGCTTGCAGGCCACCTCGCACGCCTTGCAGCCGATGCAAAGCGTGACGTCGGTGAAGAAGCCCATCTCTTCCCCACTCATTCCGCTGCGCTCCATTCGTGGGGGCCCCGATACTTTGAAGGTTCCGGGGCACTCGCCCCGGGTTGTATGTTCATTCCGCTGCGCTCCATTCGTGGGGGCCCCGATACTTTGAAGGTTCCGGGGCACTCGCCCCGGGTTGTACCGATTCGCTCACCGTACAGCGCTCCGTTCGTGGGGGCCCCGATGCTTTGAAGGTTCCGGCGCACTCGCCCCGGGTTGTGCAGAGTCGCTCACCGTGCTGCGCTCCATCGTCATCGTTGATCCTCGTGTCGTTGCGTGACCCGGGAGGCTGCCATGATCGTCTCGGCCGACACGATCTCGGTGGAGATGGCTTCCGAGCCGGACGCGGTTTCAACCGCGCCCGGGCGCGTCGGCGTGCCCAGCGGGTTGCGCTGCCCCAGCGGCACGTCGTCGTCGGCCGCGAAAGGATGGGCAGCACTGCGGCGCCCGGGGCGGATGTTGCAAGTGAAGGCCTTGCCTTCGTGGATCGAGACGTTGGGATCGGCCACCATGGGCGGTAGGTCGTTCGGCGTATCGCCTGTGACCACGCCTTGCGTCCCCCAGTGCCACGGAAGTCCAATTTGATGCACAAAGCGCCCTTTGCCCAGGCGGATCGGCTGCATGCGCCCGGTGACCAAGGCCTTCGCCTCAACCTCCGCGCGCGCCGTCTCGATCGTCACCCACTCCCCGTTGCGGATGCCGCGCTCCACGGCAAGCTCCGGCGAGATCTCACAGAAGAGCTCCGGCTGCAGCTCGGCCAGCCACGGCAGCCAGCGCGACATCGCGCCGCTCAAGTGGTGCTCGGTGAGGCGGTACGTGGTGATGACGTACGGATAGCGCGGATCACCGATATCGTGGTACGGGTTGTCGCGACGGCGCCACTGCTTGAGCACGGGATTGTACTGTGCGTGAGGATAGAGTGCGTTGCCGACGGGGGACTCTTTAGGTTCGTAGTGCGTGGGCATCGGTGCGTCGACCGTCCCTGTCGGCGCGAAGAGCTGAGCCACGCCATCAGGGTTCATGATGAAGGGCGAGGCGCCGTCGTGCGCATCGACCCCGCTGCCTTTGGCGTTCGCGGGCGTGCTAGGAGCTTTCGTGAGCGGGAAGTCGGGCACGTCGTAGCCCACCCACTTGTTCTGCGCCTCGTCCCACCAGACGTACTTCTTGCGCTCGCTCCATGGCTTGCCCTCGGGGTCGGCCGAGGCGCGATTGTAGATTTGACGGCGGTTCGAGGGCCACGACCAAGCCCACTCCAGGGAAACCCACTGATCGCCCTTGCGGCGGCGTGTCAAGTTCTCCTCAGGCGCTGGATACATGCCGGAGTAGATCCAGCAGCCGCAGGCGGTCGATCCATCGTCCTTGCACTCCGCAAAGCCCCTGAGTTGCTCGCCCGTGTCGGTGCGATAACCGTTCATCTCGCGCATCACCGCCTCGACGTCCGGGTCGCCCAATGCGCGCTCGTGCGCATCGGGGTGGTCGTAGTCCCAGGTCATGTCGAGGATCGGGCGATCGCGCCGCTGCGTGGACGAGGCGTAGAGCTCCTTGAGGCGCTTGCCCAATTGATAGACGAAGCCGAGGTCACTGCGGCAGTCGCCGGGCGGGTCGACAGCCTTCTCGTGAAACTGAACCAAGCGCATCGTGTTGGTTAACGTCCCAGCTTTCTCGGCGATGCAGGCGCAGGGCATGAAGAAGACTTCCGTGGGGATCTGCTTGGGATCCACGCCCTCGCGCTTCCAGAACGCGGCCGACTCGATCTCAAAGATGTCGCGTACCACCAGCCAATCGAGCTTGGCCATCGCGTTGCGCTGGAACTCGGCATTCTGTCCGCCGACGGCGGGGTTCTGGCCGAAGAGCAGCATGCCGCGCACCGTGCCGTCCTTCATGCTCACGAACATCGGCATATGCGAATGGTCGCCGGTGTTCTTCGGTAAGTAGTCATAGGCCCAGTCGTTCTCCGCGGTGGCCGCGTCACCGTACCACGCTTTCATGAACGAGACGGCGTACTTGGGGAAGTTGTTCCACCAGCCCGTGCGCGGGGTCTGGTGCTTACACCACGTCACGAAATCGGACTCGCCTTTCTCGAGCGTGGGCGCCTTCAAGTATCCCGGAAAGAGATCGTAGAGCGTAGCGTTGTCCGTCGAGCCTTGGATCGAGGCATGGCCGCGCAGCGCCATCACACCGCCGCCCGGGCGCCCCATGTTGCCCAGCAACGACTGCAGAATGCCGCCGGCGCGGATGTTCTGCACGCCCACGCTGTGCTGCGTCCACCCCATGGCATAGCAGAAGACCGCTGTCTTCTCGCGGCCGCTATTGGTGCACAGCAACTCGGCCAGCTCCAGGAATTTCTCCTTGGGCGAGCCGCAGATGCGTTCTACCATCTCGGGCGTATAGCGCGCGTAATGGCGGCGCATGATGTTGAGCACGCAATGCGGGTTCTGCAGCGTGGGGTCGCGCTTGGGGCGCGGCGCGTCATTCTCGCCGCCGGGCTCCAGTTCGTAGCGCCAGGTCGACAGGTCGTAGGTGCCGCTATCGGCGTCCAAGCCGCTGAAGACGCCGTCGAGGTCCTCACTGTCACGGTAGTCATCGTTGACGATGAATGACGCGTTGGTATAGCTGAGAACGTACTCCTTGAAGTATCGCTCGTGCTCCAGCACGTAATTGATCAGGCCGCCCAAGAACGCGATGTCCGTCCCAGAGCGGATCGGTACGTGCAGGTCCGCCATGGCGCTGGTGCGCGTGAAACGGGGATCGACGTGAACGACTTTCGCGCCTTTGGCTTTCGCCTTCATCACGAAGCGAAACCCTACGGGATGGCACTCGGCGAAGTTGCTGCCCTGGATCACGATGAGGTCGGAGTTCTGAAGATCCATCAAGAACGTGGTCGCGCCGCCGCGGCCGAAGGAGGTGCCTAGACCAGGCACCGTCGAGCTATGTCATATTCGCGCCTGGTTCTCGACGAAGGGCATGCCAAGGCTCCTGAAGAGCTTGGCCATGAGGTAGTTCTCTTCGTTATCCAGGGTGGCGCCGCCCAGCGATGCCAGAGCCATCGTGCGGTTGACGCGTCGCCCTTGCTCGTCTTCCTCTTGAAACGTTGCATCGCGCGTCTCCTTGACGCGTTGCGCGATGCGCTCCATCGCCCAGTCCAGCGAGACATCTTGCCATTCGGTGGCTCCCGGCGCGCGGTATTTACAGGTCTTCCAGCGTGCGGGGTTGACGTGGAGCTGAAACGTTGCCGCCCCCTTTGGGCAGAGCGTTCCGCCGTTGATGGGTGAGGCGGGATTGCCCTCGATGTCGATGATCGTGTTGCCGCGATGGTAGACGAGCGTGGCGCAGCCTACGGCGCAGTAAGGGCAGACGCTCGGCGTGACCTTGGCATCCGCAGTGCGAGGGCGCAACTCGCGCGAACGCTTGCTCATGGGATTGGGCAATATGCCGACGCGCTCGCGCAAGACATGAGCGGCACGGTCGAAGAGCTGTTGAAGACCGGCCCCGGATCCGAGTGTGTCCTTCCTGGTTGCCATACGATGATGCCCCCTGAAGAACGACTTGCAGCAAGGCCGAAAGTTCGATGCAGTGAAAGCGATCTCCCCGGCGAACTTCCATAAACATAAACTTCTCGCTGTGTGGAACATAATGGGTGCAGATCGATCGGTGCGTCTCGAGCTCTACGGTATGGCTCGCTACCTCGTTGGCAAGGGCGTTCTCGATATCCCCGCGGAGTCGGCGGCGACGGTTGGAGCACTCTTGCGCGAGGCGGTGCGCCTCGCCCCCGCGCTGGTCGGGGCGGTATTGGAGGCCGACGGCACGCCGATCGCCCCGAACTACATCTTACTGGACGGGCGCGGCGCCGTCGCCTCCGGGGATGCGGTGAGCGACAACGACCATCCCTGTCTGCTTGTGCTGGCCTCAGGGGGATAGCGTGCGGTGACGCCGCGCCTGCCGCGTGATCTGCTGGAGATCGACCTCAGCGAGCGGACGTGGTCGCGCAGCCGCCTTGCGGACGCCGTCTTCGACGCGGCGCCTGGGGGCACCGCGCTAGCGGTCCGCCTTCTTGACGAGCGGGTTGCCGGGCCGCTCGACCCGCTCGGCGGGGAGAACCCGCTGTGCTTCGCGGCAGGCCCCTTCGCTGGGTCGCCCGTACCCGCGGCCACGAAACACGCGTTGGCCACGGTTTCGCCGCTGACAGGCTTGATCAACGATACGCTCTCCTCGAGCCACTGGTCGGCGGCACTGCGCCGCATGGGTTTGGCGGCGCTGGTAATCCGCGGTCGTGCCGAGGGGCTCACCGCACTGGTCATCGACGAGCGAAGCGTCGAGTTCCGTGATGCGACGGCGCTAGCGGGGACCTCGGCGGACGCGGCGGCCCGTGCACTGCGCCGCGAGCTCGGCGACGTGCGTGCGCGCGTCTGCGCCATCGGGCCCGCTGGGGAACGCCTCGTGCGCTTTTCCGTCGTTGAGAACGACGGGCGCCAAGCGGGGCGCGGCGGCGCCGGCGCCGTTTTCGGCGCCAAGGCGCTCAAAGCGATCGTACTGCGCGGAGGCGGCGAGGTTCCCGTAGCCGATCCCGAGGCGATGATGCGTCTGGCGCGCCGCCTGCGCGAGCGCGCGCTGGGGCCAAAGACGGCGAAGTACCGGGTGTTGGGCACGGGCGCCAACATGCGCGTTCTCGATCGCATGGGCCTGCTCCCCACGCGCAACTTCAGCGCGGCCCGCTTCGAGGGCACGGAGCGCGTGACGCCGGAGCGCGCGCGCGAGTCGCCCGAGAGCTACGTCGAGTATCGTGCCGGCTGCGCGAACTGTCCCGTGCAGTGCGAGCACCGCTACGTGCGGCGCGACGGCGATCGCCGCCACGCCGCCGCCAGCGAGTACGAGTCGACCTGGGCGTTCGGCCCCAACTGCGGCGTCGACGACCTCGATGCTGTGCTCGACGCCGTCGATCGCTGCGATCGCTACGGTCTCGATACCATCTCCACCGGCGGCGTCATCGCCTGGACGATGGAGTGCGTCGAGCGCGGCATCTTGAGCGCGCGGCGCGTGGGCATCGACGCGCGCTTCGGCGATGCGCGCGCGATGCTGGCGTTGATCGATGCCATCGCAGCCGCCGAAGGCTTCGGCGCGCTGTTGGCACGCGGGGTACGCGCCGCTGCCGCCGAGGTAGGCGGCGGGAGCGAACGCTTCGCCATGCATTGCAAGGGCTTGGAGATGCCCGGGTACGAGCCGCGTGGTCTACCCACGTATGCGTTGGGGTTGGCCGTCTGCACGCGCGGTGCGTGCCACAACAGGGCGGCGACCTACGATCTCGATCTGCGCCGCCCTACGGCATCGTACACGCCGGACGAGCGCGCGCGGGCCTGCATCGACCAAGAGGATTATGCCGCGGCATGGGACACGCTGCTGCTGTGCAAGTTCGTGCGCGACTGCTTCGACGATTTCTGGAGCGAGGCTGCGGAGCTGCTCGCGGCCGCCGTCGGCGGTACCTGGGATGCGGCGAACCTGCGCGCCGTCGCTGCCGAGAGCTGGGCGCGTAAGCGCTCGATCAACGCGCGCTTGGGATGGCGGCCAGAGGACGATGTGCTGCCCGCGCGCCTGTTCGAGGATGCGCTGCACGGCGGGCCGGCGGCGGGCCTGCGCCTCGAATCCGCAACGCTCGAGGCGTTGAAGAAGGCCTACGCGCGCGGGCGCGCCAAGTACGCGGCCGCAGTGGTGCTTTGATCGCAGTCAGGAGGCCGTGCGGCTCGTGCGCCATAGGTCGGGAAACGGCCGCCCCAATCGTGAGCCGGTCCACAATCGCCGGCGTTTCGCGCGCCTGCGCAAGCCCTTTCAAGCGGTCTATTTTCCCACGCAGGAGGTGCGCGTCCCGGCTGTCGGCCTCGACTTCAGCGGGGGCGGCTTCTGCCTGTTGACGCAAGAGCCGTTGCCCCAGGGCAGCGAGCTGTTGAACGCGGCGGTCCTGATCGGAGAGCGCCCCGTGCCCGTCTCCGGCGTCGTCCGCTGGCGCGACACGGTCTTGTATCGCGGACGGCGGCACTATCGCTACGGCTTGAAGTTTACCGCCATCAACGACGCGGACTGGGAGCACATCATGCAGGCCTCCGCCGAGGGCGAGAAAGACGGCAACGCCTTCGCGACGGGGAACACGCTGACCAGCAGCCAGCGCGACATGCTGGTACCCTACCTCGTTCAGCGGCGCGTGGTCGAGTTGCTCGTCCGCGCGGGGCGGCTCGATCAACCGCGCTCGAGCGGCGTCGCGCCCGTGCAGTACCGCCTGGAAGGCTACATGATGCGTCAGGGCGTCCCATACCTGCGCTTGACGGTACGCTCCAAGCGCACCGTCTTCGCCACGGCCTCCGAGTTCGCCACGAAGCTGTTGGTGCCGATCGACGGTCCGCGCGCTGCACCGATTCTCGTGAGCTAATTCGGAGCGCTAGCGGCGCGCAACGTCGATCACCGCGCCCGCCTGCACCAGCGCCGTGCGCAGCCGGCGCATCAACCTGATGCGCAAGGCAATCTTCGAGAAATCGACGTCGTGGTGCAGGGCCAGCGCGGCAGCGATGCCGGCCGCCTCGCCCTCCTCGACGGTGGTGGGAATGATCCGCGCGCTGCCGGCGGCCACGTGCGTCGCCGAGATCGCCGGACCGGCTACCAGCAAGTTGTCGAAGCCGTACGGCACCATCGCGCGAAACGGGACGCCGTAGACGTGGCGCACGGGTGCGTAGGCGGGCGGCTCCCCGATGTACGTGGGATGAATGTCCAGTGGGTATGAGGCCAGGCCGATGGTGTCGTACGGGATGCGGCCATGCCAGATGTCGTCGGCAGTGAGCATCGTCAGCCCCAACACGTGGCGCGTCTCGCGAATGTAGAGGTCATCGGCGAACGCCGCGAGGCGCGCGTGCGCGAAGCCTGGGACGCGCTCGCGCAGGAACGGCATCAGGTGAAGGATTTCGGCGCGCGCGATCGCCGTGCCCTCGGCCACCGACTGGGGGTCACGACCGTCGACGCCCACCACGTCGACGGCATTGACGGTGACGCGTCCGCTTGGCTCGCGCCCTAAGTTGAGATCGCGCGCGATGACGCGGGGCGAAAGCGGCTCATAGGAGCGCAGGAGGCGCGTATAGCCCCACAGCTTCTTCTCGGTGACGCCTCCCGTACCGTAGCGCTCCTCGTCGTAGGAGCGTGCCGCCGTGTGCCAGTCCACGCCGTCGACGGCGAACATCAGGGTCGCCGCCTGCATCTTCGTGTCGAGCCCGGTGTCCTGACGCCCCACGTCGTAGCGTGCACCCGCCAACGCCGCGAGATCCCCCCCGTCGGTAGCGTCGATCACGATTGGAGCGCGAAGCGAGAAGCGCGCTCCGCTGCGCTGATCGCCGAAGGTGACCTCGGTGACGCGTCGATCGAGCGGGTTCCCGGTGACGTCGGCGGAGAGCGCCGCCGTGTCCAGACGAAGCGTGATCTCGGGATACGAGTCGACCAGGCGCAGGAAGGCCGCCTCAGCGGCTTGCGGATCGAAGGCCTCGCCCAACTGCTCGTAGATCTCACGGAAGATACCCCCTTCGATGCGCGCGCCGTCGGGAGACTTATTGAGATCCCACTGGTCCATCATGGCGCCGGTGAGCACGCCGCCGAGGTAGGGGCGGTCGCAGACCAGCTCTACACGCAGACCCTTACGGGCGGCGGCCACAGCGGCGGCGATTCCCGCCGGCGTCCCCCCGACCACGAGCACCTGGACCGCTCGCACCGGATCGGCGGCGTGGAGGGCGTGCTGGGCCGTGGCACTCGCCCGTAGGGGGAGGGCCGGGAGCGTGAGCGCAAGCAGGGCGGCGAGGGCCGCGAGGCGCGGTCGGATCATCCGACGGGCAGTGCGACGGCGCAACGATTCTTCCCCCCAACTTTGGCACGGTAGAGTGCGCCGTCGGCCGCCAGAAAGAGCCCTTGCTCGTCTGCGGCGTTGACGGGGTAGACGGCGAGACCCGCCGAGGCGCCGATACCCCGGGCGTTGAGTGCCGCCAGCACGCGCTCCACGGCGCGCATGCCGGCTTTGGCGCGAGTCTGAGGCATGACCAGGACGAACTCGTCGCCGGCGTAACGAGCCACGATATCGCTCGCGCGCGCCGTTGCCTTGAGCGTCTCGGCGAACGTGCGCAGGGCGGCATCGCCCGCCGCGTGGCCGCGGGAATCGTTGATCCGCTTGAGGTCGTCGAGGTCCATGATCACGAAGCAGAGCGGCTGACTGTGCCGCTTGGCGACCGCCAGCGCGTGCTCCATCCGGTCGTGGAGGCGGCGGGCATTAGCTAGACCCGTCAGATGGTCGACCATAGCGAGCCGCTTGGTCTCCTGAAAGAGGCGGGCCGACTCGACGGCCATCGCCGCCTGCGAGGCGAAGTCGAGCAGTACCCGTACCGAGTCGTCGGTGATCTCCTTGTCCAGCCCGTCGACGAAGATGACGCCGCGGATCGCCTCGCGTGCTACCAGGGGCACGAGGCAGAAGGTGCTGCCATCGGTCAGCGGCGGGAGGCTGGTCTGGGCCACGAAGAGCTCGAACTCGCCGGTGGCCACGGCCAGAAGCGGGGAGCTCGGCTCGAGATCGAGCATTTGGGGGCGGGGAAATTGAGTGACCCTGCCATCGGGCTCGGTCGCCATGCGCGGGGTCACGATCGCACCTTCCACGTCCAGCAGTACGACGCGCTGGTAGCCAAGCGCTTCGCGAATGCCGCGCATCACCATCGAGAGAATGTCGTCCAGCTCGATGGTGGAGTTGATGGCGGAGAAGACTTGCTGAAGAATGAAGAGTTCGCTGTTCTGCCGCGCAAGCTCGTCTCGTTCGGCTTCGACCATGGTTAGGTGCTCTCGAACGGACTCCAGCTCGCGTCGAAGCGCGTCCTCGCGGATACTCGATGCGTCGTTCAGCGGAGTCCCTCCATGCTGCCCCATGCCTGCCCTGCCCGCCCGATTCGGCTCGCGAACAATCGGTGCCTCCGGATAACGTAAGGCTACGGTAAGGGATTTCGGGGGGGCGGCCTGCTGCAGAGTACGCAGATCGTGAGTAATCCGCGCCACGATCGTCAACACGACGAGAGTGCAAGTGCAGGTCAACGCAACGATGCTGACGTCCACGCAGACCACTCTGCTGCAAACGGTCCAGGGGCTCGGCCCCAGCACGAATCGTGCCTAATGGTACATCTCGGCAGGAGCTAACGGCTCGTCGGCGCAGCCGCGACGGTGAACAACTCCGCGAGCGGCGTGGTGCTTGCAGCGGCTGGCGCGCGCGAGAGAACGCGAAGCAAGGTTGCGCGACGCGTCGTCAACAGCGCCGACGTGATCGCGCTCGAAGCCCTGCGCGTGCGCAATTAGGTGTCACGGGCGACGCGCCGAACATCCAGTTCAACCTGCGTCTCCCGATCAAGTTCCAACGTAACGGCCGCTAGCCCAGGGCTGTGCGGCGGCGGCGTGGTAATATAGGCCGCCGTGAGTTTCGTCCATCTCCATGTCCACAGCGAGTACTCCCTCCTCGATGGCGCTTGCCGCATCGAGGACCTCTGCCGCCGCACGGTGGAGGAGGGTGCCCCGGGGATCGCCTTGACCGACCACGGCGTGATGTTCGGGGCGATGGAGTTCTACTACGCCGCCAAGGATCACGGCATCGTTCCCATCATCGGCTGCGAGGCCTACCTGGCGCCGCGCGGGCGCAAGGATCGCAGCGTGCGCAACGAGGCGCACGTGACCCTGCTCGCGGCCGACCACACCGGCTATAAGAATCTGGTGACGCTGATCTCGGCCGGCTTCCTGGAAGGCTACTACTACAAGCCGCGCATCGACCTCGATCTGCTTGAGCAGCACAACGACGGTCTGATCGTGCTCTCCGGCTGCATGAGCGGCTTAGTCGCCGCGCCGCTGCTCAAGAACGACCGGGCGACGGCCCTCGAGAACGCCAAGGTCTACCATGAGATCCTGGGTGACCGCTTCTACATCGAGGTGATGCGCCACGGCATGCCGGAGGAGGACGAGATCAACCGCGGGCTGGTCTCCATTGCGCGTGAGCTGGACCTGCCGCTGGTGGCTACCAACGATTCGCACTACCTCAACCGTGCCGACGCACCCGCACACGACGTCCTGCTCTGCATCGGCACCGGGAAGACCGTCTCCGATACCCAGCGCCTGAAGTTCTTCTCCGATCAGTTCTACATCAAGACGCCGCAGGAGATGCGCGAGCTCTTCGCCGATCTCCCGGACGCCTGCGACAACACGGTGGAGATCGCGAAGCGCATCGACATCAAGATCCCGGAGAGGATCTTCCACCTGCCGGTCTATCCGGTGCCGGAGCCGGAGAAGACCCCCCAAGCCTACCTGCGGGAACTCTGCGAGACGGGCTTGGCGGAGCGCTACGGCGCCCAGCGTGCCGCCGGCGATCGCGAGCTGCGCGAGCGGCTGGAGTACGAGCTGGGGGTCATCGTCAAGATGGGCTTCGCTTCGTACTTCCTGATCGTCTGGGACTTCATCAAGTACGCGCGCGACCACGGCATCCCGGTGGGGCCGGGGCGCGGCTCCGCGGCGGGTTCGCTCGTCTCGTACTGCCTGCGCATCTCCAACGTCGATCCCATCCGCTTCTCGCTGATCTTCGAGCGCTTCCTGAACCCCGACCGCATCTCGATGCCGGATATCGATACCGACTTCTGCGTCGAGCGCCGCGACGAAGTCATCCGCTACGTAGAGGAGAAGTACGGCAAGGAGCGCGTGGCGCAGATCGTCACCTTCGGAACGATGCTGGCTAGGGCCGCTGTGCGCGACGCCGGCCGCGCGCTGGCCGTGCCGCTTCCCGATGTCGACAAGGTCGCCAAGCTGATTCCCAGCGGCCCTGGCGGGCTCTCCATCGCGCAGTCGCTCGAGCAGATCCCCGAGCTGCGGATGATGTACGACAACTCGCCGCAGGTGCGCCAGTTGCTCGACACCGCCCGCTCCATCGAGGGTCTGGCACGCCATGCCTCGACGCACGCCGCCGGGGTGGTGATCGGCAAAGAGCCGCTCACGCAGTATGCCCCGCTCATCAAATTGGGCGAAGGTGACGTCAACACGCAATACTCGATGGGCTGGATCGAGAAGATCGGCCTGCTCAAGATGGATTTCTTGGGCCTGCGCAACTTGACGGTGATGCAGAACGCCGTCGAGGAGATCCGGCGCACCGTCGATCCAGTCTTCGATCTCGAGACCATCACCTTGGAGGACCCCAAGACGTTCGCTCTGCTCTCGCAAGGGCGCACGACGGGCGTCTTTCAATTCGAATCCGACGGCATGCGCCGCTATCTGATGGAGCTTCGGCCCAGCAGCTTGGACGATCTGGTGGCGATGAACGCGCTCTATCGCCCCGGGCCGATGGACTGGATTCCGGACTTCATCGCAGGGAAGCACGGGAAGAAGAAGCCGACCTACCTTCATCCCAAGCTCGAACCGATTCTCGCGGAGACCTACGGCGTTGCCGTCTACCAAGAGCAGGTGATGCAGATCGCCCGCGAGTTGGCCGGCTTTACCATGGGACAGGCCGACGAGCTGCGCAAGGTCATGGGGAAGAAGCAGGTCGACAAGGTCCCCAAGTACCGCAAGAAGTTCGTCGATGGCTGCATGGCCAACGGCATCGACGAAGCGTTGGCGGAGAAGATCTTCGGCTTCATCGAGCCCTTTGCCGGATACGGCTTCAACAAGTCGCACAGCGTCTGCTACGGGCTCATCGCCTATCAGACGGCCTACCTCAAGGCGAACTTTCCCCAGCAGTACATGGCAGCTCTGGCCTCCTCCGTGCGCGACAAGACGGAGAAGCTCGTCGAGTACATCGAGGAGTCGCGGGCGCTAGGCATCGACGTCCTCCCGCCGGACGTCAACGTCTCGCAGTCCGACTTCTCGGCGGACGGTGCGGCGATCCGCTTCGGTCTGAGCGCCATCAAGGGCGTGGGGGAGTCGGCCGTGCGCGCGATCATCGTGGGCCGCGAGGAGAGCGGCCCGTTCGCCGACATCTTCGATCTTGCCGCGCGCGTCGATATCAAACAGCTCAACAAGCGCGTTCTCGAGGCGTTGGTCAAAGCCGGCGCGCTCGACTCGCTGCCCGGCAACCGCGCGCAGCAGCTCGACGCCGTGGAAGGCGCGCTGTCTTCCGCCGGGCGCGCCGCGCGTGACCGCGAGCTGGGCCAGGCCTCGCTGTTCGGCGCGCTGGAATCCACGAGCGGCGGCGCCGCCGTGAAACATGCGCTGCGCGAGCTCCCCCCGCCGCCGCAGTCGGAGGCGCTGGCGTGGGAGAAGGAGCACTTAGGGCTCTATCTCTCCGGCCATCCGCTGGCGGAGGCGGCGCAGGCGCTCTACGCACGCACGGGACGCTCGATCCGCGAGCTCCAGCAGTGCGAGGACGACGAGTTCGTCTCCGTGGGCGGCATCATCGTCGAGCTGCGTAAAGTGCTCACCAAGCAGCAGCAGCAGATGCTGATCGCGCGCATCGAGGACACCACGGGCTCCGTGGAAGTCGTGGTCTTCCCCAAGGTTTATCCCGCCGTGCAGCACCTCTTCGAGCACGACAACGTCGTGATCGTCAAGGGGCGTCTGCGTGTCCGAGAGGCGCGCGGCGCCGCGCAGGCGGAAGGCGAAGAGGAGACACCGCTGGAGGTGACGATCCACCTCAACGAAGCCACGCCTTTCGAATACCATGGTGTCGCGCAGAGTATGCGCGGCTGGCATCTGCATGTGGCTACCAAGGCGCAGATCGATCGCCTGCGCGCGCTGGCGGCTGAGTGGCCCGGTGAGGTCCCGCTGGTCCTCCACCACGGCGTCCACGTCAAGCGTCTCCCCGCGGGCATCAGCGGCGCCCCGCAAGTGCGTGATGCGCTCGAGCAGATCTTCGGCGCCGAAGCCATGCGCGAAGGCGCGGCAGATGAAGGAGGTGTGCCATCGCGATGAGGCTACCCGCGGGGACTCGGGACTGGCTGCCCGAGGAGCTTGCGGCCAAACGCGCTCTGGAGGCCTCGCTGCGCGGTGTCTTCGCGCACTTCGGCTATCGGGAGGCCGCCACGCCGAGCTTCGAGCGGTTCGATGTCATCGAGGCGGGCTTGGGCAAGGCGCTGGGCGAGGAGAGCTTCCGCTTCACGGATCGCCGCGGCACCACCATGGCGCTGCGCCCGGAGATGACCACGCCCATCGCTCGTTTGGTCTCTACGCGATTGCGCGGTGCGCCGATGCCGTTGCGCCTCTGCTACATCGCCCCCGTCTACCGCTACGAGGAGCCGCAAGAAGGGCGCATGCGCGAGTTCACGCAAGCCGGCGTCGAGCTGATCGGCAATGGCTCCGTGGAGGCCGACGTCGAGATCATGCTCTCGGCGCTCGAGGCGCTCGATGCCGCGGGCCTGCCCGACGCCCACATCGACGTCAACCATGCGGCGATCGTCGATGCCGTGCTGCGCGAAGTGGGGCTGGAGCCGCACGAGGCGCGCGTGGTCAAGGGGCTGTTGGGGCGCCGCAATCTCGTTGCGCTGCGCGCGTTCTGCGCTGCCCACGGCACGCCGAGCGTGCAAGTCCTTCCCGAGCTGGCACTGCTGCGCGGCGGCGAGGAGGTGTTGGAGCGCCTGCTGCGTTACGTTCCGCATCCGCGCGTCGACGGCGGCATCGCGCGGCTTCGCGCCATCCTTGCGCGCGCAGCCAGCATCTCCATGGGCCACCGCATCGCCATCGACTTCGCGCTGCTGCGCGACTTCGAATACTACACGGGCTTGGTCTTCGAGGCGTACGTCCCGGAGCTGGGCTTCTCCCTACTGGGCGGCGGCCGCTACGACGGCCTTCTAGGAAACTTCGGCTTTCAGGCCCCGGCCGTGGGTTGGACGGTGGGCGTGGAGCGGCTCTTGATTGCCCTCGAGCGGCGCGGCGGTATACCAGCCGCCGAGGATGCAGCCGCGCAGTACCTCGTGGCAGGCGACGACCGAGTGGCGCGTGCGCTGCGCGAGCGCGGGGCACGCGTGCTGCGCGCGCTCGGGGGATCCGAGGAGGCGACGCTGCTCGCCGAGGCGCGTGTGCGCGCCATCCCGCGTATCGTCGTTGCTGGGATCTGCATCGAGGTGCTCGACGGAAGCCGCTGCCCCGTGGAAGAGGTCCTGGCCGCCGGCGCGAGGGATGGGTTGGCATGAGCCTGACGATCGCCGTCCCCAAGGGGACGCTCCTCGACGAGTCGCGTCGGCGACTCGCCAATGCCGGGCTCCGCTTACCGGAGGACGTGGGGCGCAGGCTGGTCCTCGACGACCCCGAGAGCGGCGCACGCTTTCTGCTGCTGCGGCCCAGTGACGTGCCTACGTATGTCGAGTTCGGCGCCGCCGACTGCGGTGTCGTGGGTGCCGATGTACTCTGGGAGACGGAACGCAGCGTCTCTGAGCTCGCCGACCTGAACTTCGGCTACTGCCGTCTGGTGGTGGCGGGGCCGCGAGCCTCCGGGTTCCATCAAGGGCGGCCGTTGCCCACGTTCTGCCGCGTGGCCAGTAAGTTCGTGCGTTCGGCGGAGAGCTACTTCGCCGAACGTGACCTGCCGGTGCAGATCATCCCGCTCCACGGGAGCGTCGAGATCTCCCCGGTCGTTGGTCTGGCCGATCTCATCGTCGACTTGGTGGCCACGGGGCGTACGCTGGCCGAACATGATTTGGTGATCGTGGACGAGATAGCGCCCTCAACGGCGCGCTTCGTGGTCAATCCCGTGCGCTTCCGCGCGAAATACGAAGAAGTCACCGCGCTGCTGGAGCGTCTGCAATGCGACGTATAACCGCGAATGAGGCGGCTGCCGCGGGACTCTACGCGCGCGGCTGGGAGCCGCCGGCCCAAGCCGTGGCCGCCGTGCGGTCGATCGTCGATGCCGTGCGCGAGCGCGGCGATGCGGCGCTGGCGGAGTACACGCGCCGCTTCGACGGCGCGGAGCTCGCCGGCGGAACGCGCGTGAGCGTGCCGCCGTACGAGGAGGCTAAACGACTGGTCTCGCCCGAGGTCGCCTCAGCCTTCGAGCTGGCGCGCGCGCGCATCGTGACCTTCCACGAGCGCCAGCGCGTGCAATCGCAGCTTCAGCCGGAGGGCGACGGCAGCGTCAGCGGCTGGCTCGTCGAGCCGTTGCGGCGCGTCGGGCTCTACGTGCCCGGCGGCTCCGCCGTGCTCTCCTCGTCGGTGCTGATGAACTCGATCCCGGCGCACGTGGCGGGCGTGGCCGAGATCGTCGTCTGCTCGCCGCCCGGCCGCAGCGGGCGCCTGAGCGATGCCGTGCTCTTCGCCTGCGCGCTCTGCCCGTGGATCACCGAGGTGCATGCCGTAGGGGGCGCGCAGGCGATCGCGGCGCTGGCCTATGGAACGCAGGCGATCGCGCCGGTGGAGAAGATCGTCGGCCCCGGCAACGTCTACGTGACGGAGGCCAAGCGCCAAGTCTACGGCACCGTCGGCATCGACAGCCTCGCCGGGCCCTCGGAGGTGCTGGTGGTGGCCGACGAGCGCGCGCGCCCGGAGTTCGTGGCGGGCGAGCTGCTGGCGCAGGCGGAGCACGACCCCCGCGCGCGTGTGGTGGCCGCCTCACCCTCGCGCGCGCTGCTGAATGCCGTCGCAGCGCTCTTGGAGGGTTCGTTCGCGCGCGAAACAGGGCGTGACGAAGTCTTGGAGGCCTCGCTGCGCGACGGCGCGTGGCTGGTCGACTGCGATAGCCTCGATCAAGCCATCGAAGTCGCCAACCGCTTTGCCCCCGAGCATCTCAGCGTGCAGACGGGCGATCCGTGGCGTCTGCTCGGGTGCTTCCGCAACGCCGGCGCAATCTTTCTGGGCGATTGGACGCCGGTGGCCGCCGGCGACTATCTGGCCGGCTCGAACCACGTGCTCCCGACCAGCGGTGCAGCGCGCTACGCCTCGGGCTTGCGCGTGGCCGACTTCACGCGCACCGTCTCGGTGGTTGCCTACAGCCGCAGGCGCATGGCGCACGATGCCGTGCCGCTGGCGGCACTGGCCGATTTCGAGGGATTGCGCGCCCACGCGCGCTCCGCCCGTATCCGCGCCGCCGGCGAGGGGCGCGAGTGAACGCAGGGCCGCCCTATGCCAAGCCTCCGCAGCTCATCGCGCTCGACATCGACGGAACGCTCGTCGACGCGCGTCTGACGCTGGCCGGACCCGATAAGGCGGCCATCGCCGCGGCGCGCGCGGCAGGGAGCCGCGTGGTGCTCTTCACGGGGCGGATGTTCGCCTCCAGCGTGCGCTTCGCGCAAGAGTTGGAGCTCGAAGGGCCCTTGGTATGTTACCAAGGTGCCGCCTGCTACGACGTGACCACGCTGGCGTGCCTCTGGGAGGAACCCGTCCCCGCCGAGCAGGCGCGCAGCGTGGTGGAGCAGATGCTCGCGGACGGCTTCCATGCGCAGGCATATTTCGACGACCGCCTCTTCGTGCAGAGCGTCAACCGCTGGTCGCGTATCTATACCGATATCGCCGCCGTGGAGCCGGTGCTGGTACCCTCGCTGGGTGAGGCGATCACCCGCCCCTCGACGAAGGTCGTGGCCGTCGGTGATCCGGCCCGCATGGGAGCCTATGCGCGCAGCCTGGCCGAGCGTTACCCAGAGCTGTATATCACACGCAGCCAGCCGGAGTTCGTCGAGGTACTCAGCCCAAAGGCCAACAAGGGCGATGCTCTGCGCCGTCTCGTGGCGGAGCTGCGCGTCGACCCCGTCTCCACGATCGCCGTGGGTGACTCCTGGAACGACGTGCCGCTGTTGGGCGCAGCGGGCTTCGGCGTGGCCATGGGTTCGGCACCGCCCGAGCTGAAGGCCCTCGCAGGCGCCGTCGTGCACCCGGTGAGCGGACACGGCGTCAGCCAAGCATTGCGCGAGTACGCCGTGCCGTGAAGCCGCCCCGCCGCCGTCGCGCGCCGTTGCGCGCGCGGCTCAAAGCCGCCTCGCTGGTGCTCGCGGTACTCGCAGCGCTAGCCGCCTACGGAGGTTACCGGTTGGCCGCGTGGCCGGGCTTCGACCTCCAGCGGCTGATCGTCACCGGCAACGACCACCTCACCGCGGGCGAGGTCGCGGACGCGGCGGCGGTGCCGCGCGACCGCAACCTCTGGCTGCTCGCCTTGGCCCCGGTACGCCATCGCGTAGAGGTCCTGCCTTGGGTGGCCCATGCTCGCTTGTCGCGTACGCTGCCGGCCGCCTTGCACATCGAGATTACCGAACGCCTGCCGGTGGCCGTGGTCTCCCTCCCCTCGGACGGGGGCGCCGCCTTTGCATTGGTGGACGCCACCGGACACGTCCTGGAGCGCAACGATAGCGCTGCGTGGCCGTATCCGCGCGTGCGCGGGATCGCGCCCAGCAGTGCCGACTTCCCGCGCGTCGTCGGCGACGTGCAGACCTTGGCGGCGAGCGGTGTGCATGTGCGCGAACTCGACGTCACAACGCTTGGCGAACTGGTTGCGGTGACGTATACTCGACTCAGGCTCGACTTCGGAGACGATTCCGATCTCTCACACAAGGCGAGCCTGGTGAATCCCATCATCGCTCGACTCGGGCGCCGAGTCACCAGCGTGGCAGCGCTGGACCTGCGCGCACCGAAGACACCCGTGGTCGTCTACCGATAACATGGCAACGCTCGCATCCGTCCCCCCTAAGCCGGCTCACCTGCGCCTCTCGTGGCAGCTCTCGCTGGCCCTGGTCGGCGTGGTGCTAGGCGTCATCGTCTCGATGCTCTTTCGCACGCAGGCCAGTCAAGGGTTTCCGCTCGCCAACCAGAGCACCGGGACGCTCGCGGCGCTGCTGAAGCAGCAGGATTCCGTCGACGCGCGCCTGCGCTCGACGATCGAAGTTCAGCGTGGCGAGCTCGACCGCTACGAGCGCCAGGCGACGGCGGGGCGTTCACTCTCGCGCGTGGCGCGCGGCGAGCTGCAGCACTTCAAAGCCGCCGCGGGTCTGGTGGCCCTGACGGGACCCGGGCTGACCGTGACGCTGACCGACTCTCCGAAGCCTGCTGCGGGGCCGGTCGATGCGCAGTACAAGCTCGTCCACGACTACAACCTGCGCGAGATCGTCAACGAGCTGTGGGCCTCCGGAGCGGAGGCGATCGCCATCAACGGCCAGCGCTACGTGACGGGTACGCCGATCCGCTGCGTGGGCCCGGTCATCCTGGTGAATCAGGAGCGCATCTCGCCGCCGTATCAGATCAGCGCGATCGGCCCCACCAAGCCGATGGCCGGCGCATTACAGATGCCTGGAGGAGTGCTCGACGCGATGGGGCCGCAGATCCAGAGCGGAGTGCAGGTGCGGGTAGCCGCCGCCTCCTCGCTCATCGTGCCGGCCTATCCGGCGCTTGCGACGTTCCACTACGCCAAGGCGGCGCGGTAGCATGAGGTTAGTGCTGAGCCTCCTGCTCCCCGCGTTCGGGGTGGCGATCGGCGTCTGGTTGGGCTTCGCGTTGCCGGGCCAAGTCCCCAGCGCGTACGTGAAGTACCTGGGCGTCGCGCTGCTGGCCGCTTTCGACTCGGCGCTAGGCGGCTTGCGAGCCGGCCTCGAGGACACCTACGATCCGACGGTGTTCTTCTCGGGCTTCGTCGCCAACACGATCCTCGCCGGCCTTTTGACGTACGCGGGCGACCGCCTCGGCGTGGAGCTCTACCTTGCCGCGGTGATCGTCTTCGGTGCGCGTATCTTCAACAACATCGCGATCATGCGGCGCATCATCATCGGTCGCCTGCGCCGCGCCCGCTAGACCCCATCCAACGACCGGGCTACGATCTAAAACGGCGGCAGAAGCCTCTGATCGCCTCAGCCAGCAGCGCCGGCTCTTCGTGCGCCGCGAAGTGCCCGCCCTTGGGCATGAGGGTGTACTGCTGCAGATTATAGCTGCGCTCGATCCATTCGCGGGGCGGCGGGGAGACCAGATCCGCAGGGAAGAGCAACGCGGCGGTCGGCTTCTCCACGCGTTCGCCTTCTCGCATGGGGGGTGCATGACGCGCGCCTTCGTAGTAGTATCGCACGGAGGAAGCGATCGTCTGCGTCGTCCAGTAGATCATGACGTTGTCGAGCAGTTCGTCTCTCGTGAAGCGTCGCTCCACGTCTCCCCCGCAATCGCTCCATGAGCGGAACTTCTCGACGATCCAGGCCGCGAGGCCTACCGGCGAGTCGTTGAGCCCGTACGCGAGCGTCTGCGGCTTCGTCGCCTGCTCAAGCTGATATCCGCCTTCGGTACGGTCCCACTCGGCGACGCCGTCCTGGTAGGCGCGTTCCGCACTCGTCAGCGGCGCCGATCCTGGCCCGAGATAGGGGTCCGTCACGGCGAGCAGACAGATCCCATGCACCACGTCGGGATGCAAGCGTGCGATCCGGGTGGTGATGCCAGCACCGATATCGCCGCCTTCGGCGACGAATCTTGTATAGCCCAGGTGCTCGGTCATCAGTTTGGCCCAGAGCGTATGTGCCGGCACGAAGCCGCGCGCCGTTGGGCGTGACGAGAACCCGTAGCCAGGAACCGACGGAACGATCACGTCGAACGCGTCCCGTGGATCACCGCCGGCGGAAGCCGGATCGGTGAGCAACGGTATGATCGCCAACATCTCCGTGAAGCTGCTCGGCCAGCCATGCGTCATGATCAGGGGCAGCGGGGAGGGCCCCTTTCCCCGCGCGTGCACGAAGTGGATGTCGTAGCCGTCGATCGTGGCGAGCTCGTGCGGGAACGAATTGAGATACCGCTCCCGCGCGCGCCAGTCGTAGGCGCCCTTCCAGTAGGCGACGAGCTCGCGCATGTAGTCCAGGCTCGAGCCGTACTCCCACCCGGCATCCAGGACCGCATCCGGGAGGCGCGCCGCCTCCAGGCGCGCATGCAGATCGGCGAGCACGGAGTCGGGAACGGCGATCGTATAGGGATCCACGTATATCGTGCCTCGTGGCGCATTGGCGCCCGGCGAGAGGGATGAAACCGGGCGCGGCGTCACCACGAGGCGCACCGCACAACGCGCTGAGGAGCGCTAGTCGTTGCGGCGTGAGCCGCTCGCGTTGGCGAAGAGCTGAAGCAGGGCGATAAAGATGTTCACGAAGTCCAGGTAGATCGAGAGCGATAGTGTGACCGGCGTGTCGTAAGGCGCCGCGGCGCGCACGCGCGCGAAGTCCACCAGCGTCAGCAGCGCGAAGACCGCGAGCGTCCACCACGCGTACGTGCTGGGGGCCATGAAGTGGAGGAAGGCGCCGGCGATCCCCACGATCACCAAAGCGATCAGCGCGCCGAAGGCAATTCCCGAGAGGCGCCGGAAGTCGAAGGTGGAGGTATAGACCAGCGCGCCGAGCAGTCCCATACCGACCCCGGCGGTCAGTGCCGCTTCGCCAACTTGCGCGGAGCCGATAATGGCGGTGTAGCGTGCGATGATCGGCCCCAGCCAGACGCCGTCGGCGATGGCGAAGAGATAGAAGAGCCCCAGCGAGAGCGAGGCATTGGCGCGCGTCATCTGCACGGCGAAGATCAGCGCGAACGAGAGCAGCAGCGAGCCGAAGTAGATAACCGGCGGCGGGGCCGGCACGGCGTAGGCCGTGATCCCGGCCACGGCCAGCGCCCCGGCGGTGATGATCAGGACCTGACCCAGCAGGGCGCGGGTCCGAACGGCGGCGTTTGCGGCGTAGTCGTACATGATACTCTTGGATACCCGTTCTTCGAGTGGCGAGTTTCAGGGCTGCGGTAGGGTCTAGCGCCTGCCTGCTTGCCACAATATCTAGGGGAGGCAATACGTGCGCTGCCCTATATTTCGTGGTTTTCCACCGTTTGTCCACAAGGGAGTCTCTCCCTCCCGCAGGAAGGAGCGGCGAAACCGGAACCAGCTACGGCCGGCGAGGAGAGCAGACGCGCGG
This sequence comes from bacterium, assembly GCA_004297985.1. Taxonomy (GTDB): domain Bacteria; phylum Vulcanimicrobiota; class Vulcanimicrobiia; order Vulcanimicrobiales; family SCRA01; genus SCRA01. The sequence continues at coordinate 35,066 of SCRA01000001.1, forward strand.
ATGCCCAAACAGGAGACGATAGCCGGGCTCGACGTGGGGACCACCAAGACCTGCGCCGTCGTCGCATCCTACGGCCCCGAGGGCCTGGAGATCATCGGCGTCGGCGAGGCCCCCAGCAGCGGCCTGCGCAAGGGCGTGGTGACGGATCTCGATCAGACCGTGAAGTCGATCGAGTCCGCGTGCGAAAAGGCCGAGCGCATGGCCGGAGTCAATATCACAGGCGTCTACGTCGGCGTTACCGGCGAGCATGTCAAGAGCCGCAACAACCACGGTGTCGTAGCCGTCTCCGGCGAGGACCGCGAAGTCGTAGCCGCCGACGTTACACGCGTGGTCGAGGCTTCGAAGATCATCGATCTCGACGCCAACCGCCAGATCCTCCATGCCTTGCCGCGCTCGTACGCCATCGACGGCCAGGACGGCGTCATGGATCCCGTGGGCATGGCCGGCCAGCGTTTGGAAGTGGATACGCACATCGTCACCGCCGGCTCCACGTTCTTGGCCAACGTCCTCAAGTGCGTCCACCGCGCGGGCCTCGAGACGCGCGGCGTGGTCTTCGAGCCTTTGGCCAGTTGCGCCGCGACCCTGCTCCCCGAGGAGCGCCACATCGGCGTGGTCCTGCTGGATATCGGCGGCGGCACCACGGACGTCGCAGTCTACGCGGGCGGCGGCGTGGTGCATTCCGCCGCGATCCCGGTGGGCGGCAACATCCTGACCAACGACATTGCGGTGGGCCTCAAGACGACGCTCGCCGAGGCCGAGCAGATCAAGCGCATGTACGGTACCGCCTCGTTCGTGCGCAGCGAGCGCGATGAGACGCCCATCGAAGTGAAGATGCTCGACGGGCGCGCCACGCGGTCGGCCACCATCGGCGAGCTGCGCGGCATCATCGGCCCGCGCGTGCAGGAGCTCTTCCGCCTGATTAAGCGCGAGCTGGTAGAGCATGCTCCGCGCGACCTCATCCTCGGCGAAGTCGTGCTTACCGGCGGAGGCGCCCTGCTCCCCGATTTGGACGCGGCGGCGCAGGAGTTCTTTGGACTCCCCGTGCGCGTCGGCGTTCCGCAGAACGTCGGCGGCCTCACCGAGTCGGTGCGCAACCCCGCCTACGCGACGGCCGTGGGCCTGGTGATCTTTGGACCCAATTCGGAGCAGGCACCGCGCGCGGCGCGCCGCAACGGTGCTAGCTTCATCTCGCGTATCTCCGCCTGGCTCTCCGACCTGTGGTCGTGAATGGACCCGCAACTCGAGCTTACGCTCACCCCGGAGGAATCGATGGCTGAAAGCAAGCGTTACGTTCCCGATCATGCCGCGACGATCAAAGTGATCGGTCTGGGCGGTGGTGGCTCCAATGCGGTCAACCGCATGATCGACGCCGGGCTCCAAGGCGTTGAGTTCTTCGCCATCAATACCGACGTGCAGGCGCTCAAGGGCTGTCGCACGGAGAACCGTATTCAGATCGGCAACGGGTTGACGCGCGGCCTGGGCGCCGGCGCCAATCCCGATACGGGGCGTCAAGCCGCCGACGAATCTCGCGAGGACCTGGCCATGGTGATCGACGGGGCCGACCTCGTCTTCATTACGGCGGGCATGGGCGGCGGGACGGGCTCGGGCGCCGCGCCGGTGGCCGCCGAGATCGCTCGCGAGTCCGGCGCGCTGACCATCGCCGTCGTGACCAAGCCCTTCGCCTTCGAGGGGCGCAAGCGCATGCAGGTGGCCGAGCGCGCCATCGCCGAGCTGGAGAGCAAGGTCGACACGCTGATCACCATCCCCAACGAGCGTTTGATGCAGATCATCGAGAAGCGCACGCCGCTGCAGGAGGCCTTCGGTTACGCCGACGACATCCTGCGCCAGGGCATTCAGGGCATCAGCGACCTGATCACGCAGCCGGGGCTCATCAACCTCGACTTCGCCGACGTCAAGGCGATCATGACGGAGGCAGGCTCCGCGATGATGGGCATCGGCATGGGCTCCGGCGAGCACCGCGCCGCTGACGCCGCGCAGAAGGCCATCGCCTCGCCGTTACTCGAGACCACGATCGAAGGCGCGCGCGGCGTGATCTTCAACGTTACCGGCGGCCCCGATCTCTCGATGTACGAAGTGAACGAAGCGGCCGAGATGATCGCGCGAGCGGTCGACTCGGAGGCGAACATCATCTTCGGCGCCACGGTCGACCCCGAGCTCGGCGAGCGCGTGCGCATCACGGTGCTCGCTGCGGGCTTCGGTGCCCGCACGCGTCGCAACGGTATTGCCTTCACCGCCGGGGAGACGCCGTTCGAGAAGATTGCACCGCTCAACATGGACGACATCGAGGTGCCGGCGTTCCTGCGCTACCGCAGTTAGTGTCCTAGCCGTCTAGAGAGCGGGCGGCGGGGCACTCCGGCGATGTGAGTCGTTCCGCTGTTTCTCGTTCGCTCGCGCCCGCCGCCGTCGCCCTCCTCGCGACGGCGGTACTGTTCGCATCCGTCGATCTCGTGCACTCCCTCTGGCGGGTGCACGCTTTCGCCCAGCAGATCGCAAGCAACCGGCGCGCGATCGCGGTGGCATATCGCCAACTCGGTGACCTCGCCGCCTTGCGTGCGCGCCGCGCACGTCTGACGGCGCGTCTAGCCCACCATCGGCGGCACGACGCCGGTGCCTGGCTCGGGAACGTCGAGCGTGCGGCGCAGCGCCGGGGGCTGACGCTGCTGGCCGTCCATCCAGTGGAGGACGCCACGCACGGCCGCGCACCCGTGGGAGATTTCACGCGCCGTGCCGCCGAGGTGCGTCTACGCGGCGGATGGCGCGCCGTCGGCGGCTGGCTCGGTGCACTCGCCGATATGCCGGGCATCGTGGAGGTGGAGCGCATCGCAGTCGAGCCCGTGCACGGCGAGAGAACGGACGCGCTGGAGACACGCGCCGTGCTGATCTTTTCGACGCCGCATCGGCACGAGGGCGGAGCGTGAAGCGACCGCTGCAGGTCGCGATCGCCCTTGCGCCGGGATGCGTTCTGTTGATTGCCGCAAGCCTGATCGCGAGCGACGGTGCGCCACGGCCCGCGCGTGCTGCCGCCGCCATCTCCGCGCGCCGGCCGTCGACTCAGCTCGACACCGCGCGCGCGTTCGTCTCCCCGCCGCTCGGGCGCGATCCCTTCGCGCCTCCCCCCGGCGCGAGGGGCGACGAGCCGCCGCCGCCGCCCCCAACGCAATCCGCGCCGCATAACGGCACCCCGGCGGCTCTGCCCATCTTGCGCGCCGTCGTCGTGGGCGAGCGCTCCGTAGCGCTGCTCGACATCGGCGGGGGAACGGTCCTGGCGCATGAGGGCGATCCGGCCGGAGCGTGGCGCGTTGCGGTGATCTCCGCGGGTACCGCTCACCTGGTGCGCGCCGGCGCCGAGTTGACGCTGCGCGTGGAGGAACGCCTGTGATTCGCAGCGTGTGCGGTGCGCTCGCGCTGCTGCTCTTGTTCGCGATCGTCGCGCCTTCGCGCGCAGGCGTGCCGCACGGCAATCGGATCGATCTCGACGTGCACGATGCCGAAGCCGTCGACGTCCTGCGCCTCTTGGCGGTGGAGTCGGGAGCGAACCTCGTTGCCGACGCCAGTCTTCCACGCGTGCGCCTCTCGCTGCGCTTGCATGGGGTGACGCTCGAGCGTGCCTTGGACGCGGTCGCGAGCGCAGGCGGTCTGGCGATCCATCGCGATGGCGACGTGATCGTCGTCGGCGGCGTGGAGGCGATGAATCGCGCCTACGGCGACGACGGCGGCGGGTTGGAGACGGCCGTCCTGCGTTTGGAGAACGCCCATCCGGTGGACGTGGCTGCGGGCTTGCGCGCAGCGCTGCCCGTGGGAACGGTCGTTGTTCCCGATGGGAGAAGCGGGACGCTGGTGGTCGAGGGCGCGCACGGCGTGGTGGAGCGTGCGCGGCACCTGGCGGCGACGTTGGACGTGGCGGTGGTCGGGGGCGGAGGTGCACTGGGCACGGCAAGCGCGATTCCGCTGAAGTACCTGCGCCCCAGCGAAGTCACCACGCAGCTCAAGGGCATGCTCCCCGATGGAAGCTACCTTGCCGACGACCGGCAGAACGCCGTCGTGGTGTCGGGCGGCCCGCTCTTGGCGGCCCGTGCGCGCGCCTTGCTCTCCGCGCTCGACGTTCCAGCGCCGCAAGTCACCTTCGACGTGCGCGTGCTCGACGTGACCCCGCGCGACCGCACCCAGAACATCGGCGTGCTCTGGGGATCGCTTGGCGCAGGGGCCTTCTCGCCGGGGCAGATCGACCTCTCGACGACCAATGGGCGCGCCTTCACCGCCGCCGGCGCCGCGCTCGACGCGCGCATCGGCGCACTGGTCTCCACGGCGCAAGCTCGCGTGCTGGCAGAGCCGAAGATCACGGTGCTCAACAACCACGAAGCCTCGTTGCTGGTGGGCGAGACCTATCCCTTGACACAGATCGACTTGCGTACGGGGCAAGTGAGCGTGCAGTATCTGGACATCGGCGTGAAGCTGCGCCTCACGCCCACGATCGGCGCCGGCGGCACGATCGTCGCGGAACTCCATCCGGAGTACAGCACGGTGATCGGCAACGCGGGCGTGGGCAACTATCCTATCATCGGCAACCGCAAGATCGATGCGGTTCTGCGCGTGCGCAAAGGCGAGGCGATCGTCCTGGGCGGCATGCTGGAGGAGATCGACTCGCAAACCGTCTCCAAGGTACCCGTGCTGGGGGACGTGCCCGTCTTCGGCGGTCTCTTCCGAAACCGCAGCGCCCACGAGCGGCGCGATGAAGTCATCTTCGTCATCAGCCCGCACATCGTGGAGTAAGGGCTGTGCCCGCCGCGCAGCCGGCGGCGGGGAGACATGCGCGCCGCGTCGAAACGCCAGCCATGCAGTTCGAGGAGTTCTGGCCTCGGTATCTTCGGGCACATGCCAACCCAAGCACGCGCACCGTCCACGTCGCCGGGATGCTCGTCGGCGTCGGCATCGCGGTGTATGCCGTGGCTTTGCGCCGCCCGGCCTTGCTTGCGGCGGCGCTAGCCGCCGGTTATGCCCCGGCCTGGCTCTCGCATCTGTTGATCGAGCGTAACCGCCCGGAGACATTTCGCGAGCCTGTGCTCTCGCTCCAAGCGGACTTCGCCATGGTCGCGCACGCGCTGCGCGGCACCCTTGGCCGCGAGCTCGACGGCGCACTCGGCAAAGCGGGCTCCGCCGCCGGCATCGGCCCCGCCGATGATCTCTACACCACGCGGTAGGACTCCAACATGTTTCGCTACTTAACGGCCGGCGAGTCGCACGGCCCGGCACTGGTCGGCATCCTCGACGGCATCCCCGCGGGGCTGCGCCTCGACGTCGATCGCATCAACGCAGCGCTGGCGCGCCGCCAAGGCGGCTACGGCCGCGGCGGGCGCATGAAGATCGAGAAGGACGCCATCGAGTTCCTTGCAGGCCTGCGCGGCGGCACCACGCTGGGCTCGCCGCTCTGCGTGATGGTGCGCAATCGCGACTTCGAGAACGTGCGCGCCCTCATGGATCCGCTCACCGGCGCCGGCAAGCCCATTACCAACCCGCGCCCGGGGCACGCCGATTTCGCCGGCGCGTTGAAGTTCCGTCACCGCGATCTGCGCAACGTGCTCGAGCGCGCCAGCGCCCGCGAGACGGCGTTGCGCGTGGCGCTTGGCGCCATCTGCGCGCAGCTGCTCGAGCGCTTCGGGGCGCGCATCGCTTCCTACGTCACGCGCATCGGGCCCGTCGAGGCTCCCGTGTGCGAAGAGTTCCCGGCGCCCGAAGTCGTCGACGCCTCCGACGTGCGCTGCCCGGACGAGGCGGCCGGTGCACGCATGATCGCTGAGATCGATGCGGCCAAGGCCTCCGGCGATACCCTGGGCGGCCAATTCGAAGTACGCGTCACAGGCATGCCGGTGGGCATCGGCTCGAACCGACAGCCGGCGGAGCGCCTCGACGGCGTGATCGCCGGAAGCGTCATGGGGATGCAGACGGTACGCGCCGTGGAGATCGGCGCGGGGGCGGCCGTCGCCGCCACACCGGGCTCGCAGGCGCATGACACGTTCGCCATCGACCAAGGCCAGCTCGTGCGCGGCTCCAACCGCGCCGGCGGCATCGAGGGGGGCATGTCCAACGGCCAGGACATCATCGTGCGCGTCTCCGTGAAGCCGATTCCCACGCTGATGAAGGCGCTCCCCTCCGTCAACCTGCATGAAGGCCAGACCGCCCCGGCCGCCATCGTGCGCAGCGACGTCTGCGTGGTTCCCGCCGGCTCGATCGTCGGCGAGGCGATGGTGGCGCTCGCCCTGGTCGCGCCCTTCCTCGACAAGTATGGCGGCGACTCGATGGAGGAGGTGCTCGACAACTTCCGCCGTTCGCAGGAGGCCGCCGCGGGGATCTTCCCCAACGTCGCGCTCTCGTGACGCCGCTGGTCCTGATAGGCTTCATGTGTGCCGGGAAGAGCACCGTGGGGCGCCTCTGCGCGCAGCGCCTTGGCTTGCCGTTCGTGGATACCGATGATGAGATCGAGCGCCTCCACGCACCCATCGACGAGCTTTTCACGGCACGCGGCGAAGTGGAGTTCCGGCGCATCGAGCGCGAAGTCGTCGACGCCGTGCTGCAGCGCGAAGGCGTGGTGGCGCTGGGTGGCGGCGCCTTCGCCCAGCCCGGAGCCGCAGAGGCGATCCTGGCGCGCGGCCGCGTGGTTTGGCTGCGGGTAGCTCCCGAGCACGTGCTGGCGCGTGCCGGCGACCGCGTGCGCCCGCTCTTGGGCACGGCACCCACGCGCGAGGGTGTCGAGGAGCTGATGCGCGCGCGCGATCCGCTCTACGCGCGCGCCCATCTGAGCGTCGGCGCCGGCGGTGATCCGGCGGCGGTCGCGAAGCGCGTGTGCGCATGGTACGCGGGAGTGAGGTCGTGAGCGGCGAGCCGGTGTTGGGCTATCCCATCGTTGTCGGCGCGAAGGCGCTCGATCGCGTCGCCGCCATTGCGCGCGAGCGAGGCTATCGCCGTGCCGTCGTGCTGGCCGACGCCAACGTGGAGAGCCATGCGCGCCGTGCCGCGGCGGGCTTCGGCGGCGAGGCGCCGTTGCGCACCTTCGTGCTGGGCGAGGAGCGCAAGACCTTAGCGACGCTCGGCGCCGTCTACGACGCGCTGGCCGAGCTGGAAGTCGATCGCGGGACGTTAGTCGTCGGAGTGGGCGGCGGCGTCGCCGGCGATCTCTTCGGCTTCGCCGCCGCCACCTTCATGCGCGGCGTGCCGTTCCTCAACGTGCCGACCTCGCTCGTGGCGATGGTCGACGCGGCCATAGGCGGCAAGACGGCCGTCGATCTGCCGGCGGGGAAGAACCTCGCGGGCGCCTTCGCCGATCCCGTGGCCGTCGTCTCCGACGTGCGAACGTTGGAGACGCTGCCGCCGGCGCAGATCCGCGAGGGTCTTGGAGAGATGGTGAAGCACGCCGTCCTCGACGGCGAGGAGACTTTCGCCCAACTCGAGCACTGGGCAAGCGAGCCGTTCGAGCGCTGGCCATGGGCGGAGCTGATCGAGCGCAACGTGCGCGTGAAAGCGGCGGTGGTCGCGCGCGACCGTCTCGAACATGGCGATCGCGAGCTGCTCAACCTCGGGCATACCTTCGCGCACGCCTTCGAACGCGTCTCGCACTACGCGCTCTCGCATGGGAGCGCCGTAGCCGTCGGCCTGCGCGCGGCGGGGATCGCGGCGCGGAGTTGGGGGCCGTGGCCGGAGGGTGACCAGCGCCGGGTCGTTGCCCTCCTGCGGGCACTGGAGCTTCCCACGTCGTATCCCGGCCTCGACGTCGACGGCGTGCTGGCCGCGATGCGCGTGGACAAGAAGCGCCGGGAGGGACGCCTGAGGTTCGTTCTGCCGCGCGCACTGGGCGACGTGGTGAGCGGCGTCGAACTCGATGACGCGATGGTACGCGGGGCGGTGGAGCGCTGTACGCGGTAGACGTTCTGGTCGACGTGCAGACCAGCCGCTTCGACCGGCGTCTGACGTACGCGCTCACCGACGGCGAGGCGCCCGCGGTCGGCGAGGTGGTGCGGGTCCCGCTGGGCTCGCGCAGCGTCTACGGTTACGTCGTCGGCGCACCGCGCACCGCCGATGAACAGCAGGAGCCGCGCTTGAAGCCGCTGGCGCGAACGGAGGCGCCGCGCGCTTTCAACGAAGAGGGGCTCGCCCTCGCCGAGTTCCTGGCCGATCGCTATCTCTGCACGCTGGCCGAGGCGCTGGGCGCCGTTACCTTCGCCGGTGCCGTGCCGCGCGCCGTCGATCGCCTCTACCGCACGTGCGAGCGCCCGCGACCGGAGCGCTACCGCAGCGTCCCGGAACGCCTGCTGCGCCTGATTTGGGAGGAGCTGGGCGACGGGTGGACGCCACGCCGTCTCCTGCACCATCCGGAGGCGCGGCGCATCGCCGATACCCCGCGTCTGCTGGAATACCTGCAGGCCCTGCAGCGCAGCGGCGATCTCGTGCGCCGGCGTACCTTCGGACACCAGAGCGTGCGTGCGCGCCGCGAGCGCTGGCTCCTTCCCGGGGCCGTCGATCCGCGTGGCCCCAAGGCCAAGACCTTGTTGGAGCTCGTGCGCGAGCGTGGCGAGCTGCGCCGTAGCGAAGCGCTTCTTGCCGGCTACAGCGGCGAGGTCGTGGCGCGCGCCGTGGCTGCCGGCGTGCTGGTGGAGCAGACGCGCGAGGCACAACGCGGCCCACGCGCACATGGCGGGGCAACGAGCACCGTCGTGCCAACGCCCGAGCAGCGGCATGCGCTGAACGCCGTCACGAGTGCGCTCGAGCAGGGCGGCGAGTTCCTGCTCTTCGGCATCACCGGCTCGGGGAAGACGCTGATCTACCTCGATGCGATCGCCGCCGCGCTTGAGCGCGGGCGCCGCGCGATCGTGCTGGTGCCGGAGATCTCGCTCACTCCGCAGACGGCGGCGCGCTTCACGGAGCGCTTTGGCGGGCGGGTGGCCGTCTTCCATAGTGCCCTCTCCGACCGCGAGCGCTTCGAAGCCTGGCAGGCGTGCTGGCGTAGCGAGATCGACGTGGTGGTAGGGGCGCGATCGGCGGTCTTCGCTCCACTGGAGAACGTGGGGCTGATCGCCGTCGACGAGGAGCACGAAACCAGCTACAAGCAGGACACGACGCCCCGCTACGTCACGGCCGACGTGGCGCGCGAGCGCGCGCGGCGCAACGGTGCCGTGTTGATCTTCGGCAGCGCCACACCCTCGCTGGAGCGCTGGCACGACGCGCGGACGGGGCGCGCGGCGTTATTGCGCCTCCCGCATCGTGCGACGGGGCTCCCGCTCCCCGCGGTGCGCGTCGTCGACATGGCGGAAGAGCTGCGCAGCGGCAACCGGCGTATCTTCTCCACGGCTCTGCTGGATGCGCTCGAGCAACGCCTGAAGGCGGGGGAGAAGAGCGTGCTCTTCGTCAACCGGCGCGGCTCGGCCGGGTTCCTGCTCTGCCGCGAGTGCGGCTGGGTGCCGGAGTGTACGCGCTGCAGCGTCTCGCTGGCCCTGCACCGTGCCGACGCGCTGCTGCGCTGTCACTACTGCGATCTCCAGGCACCGGTCCCGACGCGCTGCGGCAACTGCAGCAGCGCGATCTTTCGTGAGTTCGGCGTGGGTACCCAACGGGTGGAAGAAGAGGTGCGCCGCCTCTTTCCGCAGGCGCGCGTGGGACGCATGGACTCCGACACCACGACGCGTTTGGGAGATCACGCGCGCATCTTGAGCAGCTTCGAGCGCGAAGGCGACGTACTGGTGGGAACGCAGATGATCGCCAAGGGACTCGACTACCCGTTGGTGACGTTAGTGGGCGTCGTCGCTGCGGACATCGGGCTCCACCGTCAGGACTTTCGTGCCTCCGAGCGCACCTTCTCGCTCTTGGTGCAGGTGGCGGGACGCAGTGGGCGCGCGCGCCCCGGCGAAGTGATCGTGCAGACCTACGCGCCGGAGCACCCGGCGATCGCGCTCGCCGTGGCGCAGAACTACGAGGCTTTCGCGCGGCGGGAGCTGGCCGAGCGTGAGGCGCTCCGCTATCCCCCCTATTCCACGCTGCTCTACTTGGGCGTGATCGGGCGCAGTCGCGGACACGTCGAGCGGACGGCGCGTGGGTACGCGGAGCGGCTGCGCCAGTCCGAAGTGGCCGAGGTGCTGGGGCCCGCCCCCTACCCCGTTGAGCGCGTCAACGACGAGTGGCGCTGGCGGATCGCCTGCAAGAGCGAGCAGCCGCGCGAGCTGCGCGCCTTCATCCGCGAGCGCATCCTCACGTTCGCGCGCACCGACCGCGCCGCGCGCGTGGTGGTCAATGTCGACCCCTAGGAGCCTGTAGGCTTTTAGCCAGATAGACTCTGCCCTAGCTTCCCGGGGCGTACGTGCGGCATGGCGGCAGTACCGTGATCGGCGTTCCTTTCGGTTGCTTGCCCGCAAGGATCGCTGAGTTTTTCGCGGTTTCAGAATCGGCGAGATCGGACCGATGAAGATCGACTGCAATCTTGTTCTCAAGGACCTGCGCCATGAAGGCAAGTGCAACGTGCTCGACTCCGCTGGCTCGGAGATTGTCGTTTCGAGCCTCAACGCGACCCGTGACTATGGTCCCATTCACCTGGATGGCTGTAACGGTCTCACAGAGGTGCGGAGACTTGAAAAGAACCTCCATATCTTCGCGAATCTTGTCGCGCCCGAAGCAAGGCGCCTGAAGAGAGCATAGACCTTGAGCAGCTGCACCGATAAAGACGCCGTTCTCGGCAAACGCGTCCGCCGCGGCGGCGGCGTCACCACGGTTGATCCCGTCGAAAAATGTCAGCACAGCAACTGCAGGCTGGGGGAGCGTTGGCGTTTGCGCCGTGCCTGCCGCGCTTGACTGCAAGACGAAAACCAGAACCAGAGTCGCGCACCCGATCGTTTTCACGATATCCTCCAGTGCTGATCTCCCGAAGTTTTACTAAAAACTACACTCCTGGTTGAGTTGACCTGATCGGCCACCGTGTCTCCGGTTTGCGGATGCCTACAGATCGTGTGATCTCCTCTTCCGCGGCGAGCGACCTCGTACCCCGCGGCCCTCAGCCGAGCGACGACCTCCCGAACCCGCGGGGCGGCATTTCCAACCTCCGTACGGACCGTTACTTGCAAAACGCCGGCTCCGGCCACGTTCGATTCACAGCGCCGGTTGCCTGTCCTGACACTCCAAACAAGAAACCGCGGGGCCTTGAGGCTCCGCGGTTCGCAAAGTGAGGGCGCGCGAGGCGATACCGCCTAGGCGGCGGTTGCTTTCCGCAGGGCACGCGCGAGACGCGACTTCTTGCGGGCAGCCTTGTTGGGGTGGATGATTCCCTTGTTGGCCGCCTTGTCGAACGCGGACTCCACGGTGTGCGCGAAGTTCGCGTCACCCGCCGCGGCGAGCGCCTTCTTGTACAGCGTCTTCAAGCGGGTCTTGGTGGAGAGGTTGCGCACCCGGCGCTTCTCCGACTGGCGAACCCACTTGATGGCGGCTTTGATGTTCGGCACGGACGACTCCTATGGAAAAACGACCGCCGCATCATAGCACAACGTGCCAGGGGCGGTCAATCGCTCAAGAGGGAGCCGCTGGCCTGCTCCAGGGCTCGCCGGTAGCTGGCGTAGCGGGTGGCGGCGATCTCCCCGTTCTCCACGGCGGCCCTGACGGCGCAGGAGGGCTCCTCCAGATGGCGGCAGTCGGGGAAGCGGCACGCTCCGAGATGCGAAGCCAGGTCCCGGAAGCAGGCGGCCAGATCGCGTGGGTCCAGGTCGGCCAGCGAGAACTCGCGCACGCCGGGCGTGTCGATGAGAAAGCCGTGGCCTAGGTAGGCGAGGCGCGAGCTCGTCGTCGTCTGCCGCCCCCTGCCCGTGCGCTCGTTGACTTCGCCCACGCGCGCGCCGCGGTCGGCTCCAAGCACCTTGAAGAGCGAGGACTTCCCGACGCCGCTCTGCCCCAGCATCAAGGCGCGCCGGCCCGCGATCCGCTCCGCCAGTTCCGCGACGCCGCGGTGATCGACCGTGCTGAGGACGATCACGTCGTAGCGCAAACGATCGCGGTAGAGCGCGAGAGTCTGCGCTACGACGGTGGGATCGACGAGGTCGGCCTTGGTCAGGGCTACCAGCGGCGTGATCTCCTGGTGCTCGGCGAACGCCACAGCACGGTCGATAAAGCCGTAGCGCAGCTCGGGGCGTGCGAGCGCGGCAACGATGACCAGCAGGTCGACGTTGGCGGCCATCGTCTTGCGCTCGCCGCCGGCAGTGGTGCGCGTGATCGTCTGTACGCGCGGCAGTACCTCCACGATGATGCCCTCGCCTGCCGCACCGTCGACGGAGCGGACCAGCACGCTGTCGCCCACGACGGGCAACTCGTCTAACGAGGGATAGTCGCAGAGCAACAGGGCACCGTCGTCCTCCACGGCTACCCACGCGCGGTTGCGGCCCCGCGAAACGACCACGGCCGACTGCACGGGGCCCGCGTCGCGTAGGGCCCGGTGCTTGCTCTGCCTCATCGGCCGTCGGCGTTCGCGGCCCAGGAACGCTCGGCCTGCGGCGAGGAAGATGGCGGCGCGATGGATGCGTTGACGGGAGTGCGCGCGGAGCGGGCACTCGACGATGAGATGCGTGAAGCCTTCGCCGCGTGGTGCGAGCGCGGCGGCGGTACGCTTCGCGCGTGGCGCGCCGCATCCACCGTCGCTTGCACATTCGCCGTCGTGGCCGGCGCGCTCGACGAACACGCGGCGGAACGCATCTTGGACTGCGTGGTGCACTTCGATCGGCCACCCGCGATGTACGTCTCCCTGGAGCCGAGCGCCGTGCGGGGATCGGCGCTGCTGGAGGCGGCACTAGGCGGGCGCGGCGCACCGGACGGCGTGTGCCTGGAGCGGCGCAACGGCCTGCTGATGTTGCGCGTGGCCACGGAGCGGACGCCTTACGCCGTCGTGCGCGATTTGATCGGCCTGGAACTGGCGCCTACGGGCTCAGGCTGCGCGGTACGACTTCTCTCGCCCATCGATCTGCGTACGGTAGTTGGCATCGCCGCCGATGGTCTGGGGGCACCCATCTCCGCTCACGACGTCCTCGAGGCGCGGCTCTGATGCTGCATCTGCCGTCCTGGGTGCTTGCCGCGCTCGACGTCCTGGCCACAAGCACGCTCATCTACTACCTGCTCTTGTTGATCCGCGGCACGCGCGCCGTGCAGATCATGCTGGGCTTGCTGACCCTGATCGCCGTCATGGCCACCGCCAACATGCTGCAGTTGGTGGTGCTCAAGACCCTCTTGCAGTATCTGGTACTCGGCACGGCGGTTACCTTGCCGATCGTCTTCCAGCCGGAGTTACGCCGCGCGCTCGAGCGCATCGGACGTGGCGAGTTCTTCCACGTGGCAAAGGACGGTGCCGGCGAGGGCGTGGATCTCGAGCGGGTCGTGGAGGCATTGGCCCGCGCGGCGACGATCCTCTCGCGCAGCGAGATCGGCGCGCTTGTGGTGATCGAGCAGCAAAGCGGCCTCCAGGAGTTTGTGGAAAGCGGTACCGTGCTCGACGCGAAGCTGACCCCGGAGCTCCTGCTCACGCTCTTCACACCGCGCGCCCCGCTGCACGACGGTGCGGTGATCGTACGCGGTGACCGCATCGTGGCCGCGGGTTGCTTTCTTCCGCTGACCGAGGCGATGTGGCTCGATCGCCGTCTCGGGACGCGCCACCGCGCGGCCATCGGCCTCACCGAGCAGACGGATGCTATCGCGCTGGTCGTCTCGGAGGAGACGGGGAACATCGCGGTGGCGCGCGGCGGGCGCCTCTCGCGCGAGCTCGACGAGGAAGAACGCCTGCGCAAAGTGCTGCGCGCCTGCATCCATGCCACGGCGCCGGCGCGCAACCGCATGGAAGGGGTAGTGGCCGCGCTGCGCCAGCGCCTTCGCGTTGAGCGCGCCGAGAGCACGCGCGGATGATCGGCGGCTTCTTTCGGCGCAATCTTGGCCTCAAGGCGCTCTCGCTGACCCTGGCGATCTTGGCCTGGGCCTATCTCACGTACGGTGCCAATCTCGGTGTGCGCACCGGCATCACCCAGCAGGTCGAGGTTCCGGTCACGCTGCGCAACGTCGCGGCGGGGATGGTCGCCGAGCCCGCTGCGCAGGCGGTGACGGTTGTCGTCGGTGGGGATCATGGACCGTTCGATGCGCCCTCCGCGAAGGAGTTCGTGGTCTACGTCGATCTGCATGGTCTGGGTGCCGGTACCTACAGCCTCGAGCCGCACGTCGTGGGGCCGCGTGACGCGAACGTCGAGCGCGTTCGCCCCGCCTCCGTGGTCGTGACCGTCGACCGGCTGATCTCGCGTCGCCTCCCCGTCTTCGTGCAGTACCGTGGGAGGCCGCCGCAGGCCTCCGGCACGAACGGCGCCAACGTGGCGCCAACGACGGTGGTCGTTCGCGGCGCCGCGGCCGCCGTCTCGCGCATCGTGATCGTCGCCGCAGAGATCCCCGGCGATCGACTCACGGCGGGCTTCGATGCCTTGTTGGCGCCGGTGGCGCTGGATCTCAAGGGACGCCCGGTCGGCGACGTGGCGATCGCGCCAAACCTCGTGCACGTCACCGTTCCCAAGAGCGTCTCGATCAGCGAGTAGGAGAAGAAGGCGAGAACGTGGCTGAGAACCAGCGAATCTTCGGTACCGACGGCGTGCGCGGGGTAGCCAACGCCGACCTCACGCCGGAGCTGGCGTTTCGCGTGGGCCGTGCCGCCGCCGTCGTGCTCGCGCATGAAGTCGGTGCCGGCCGTCCGATCGTGGTGGGACGCGACACGCGCATATCCGGGCCGATGCTCGAAGCGGCATTGGTGGCCGGCATATGCTCGGCCGGGCGCGATGTTCTCTTGCTCGGCGTGCTTCCCACGCCCGCCGTCGCGCTGATCACGCGCCTCTCCGGTGCCGCAGCCGGAGCCATGATCTCCGCCTCACACAATCCCATCGCCGATAACGGCATTAAACTCTTCGGCGCCGACGGCTTCAAGCTCTCGGATGCGCTCGAGGCGGAGATCGAGTCGGACATCGCCGCCGACAGCGGGCCGCGCCCCACGGGTCTGGATGTCGGCGGTGTCGAGGCCGCTCCGGAGCTGCAGAATCGCTATCTCGAGCACTTGGTGGACCACGGGTCCCCGCTGACCGGCTTGGAGATCGTGGTGGACGGAGCCTTCGGCGCAGCCTACCGCATGGGACCGGAGGCGCTGCGGCGTCTGGGTGCCGTGGTGCATCCGATCAACTGCGAGGCGGACGGGGCGCGCATCAACGTTCTCTGCGGCGCGACTCACCTAGAGCCGCTGATCGGCGAGGTTCGCCGGCGCCCCGGGAGCCTCGGCGTGGCCTTCGACGGCGATGCCGATCGCGCGCTCTTCGTGGACGAGGAGGGGCACGCGGTCAACGGCGATCAGGTTCTCGCCATGCTCGCCTCGCAGATGGCGCGCGAAGGGGCCCTGCCCAGGGCGACCGTCGTAGCGACGGTGATGTCCAACGTCGGATTGGAGCGCGCGCTCGACGGGCTGGGCCTGCGACTCGAGCGCACCGCCGTGGGCGATCGCTACGTCCTGGAGCGCATGCAGGCTGGCGGCCACCCCCTGGGCGGCGAGCAGTCGGGCCACATCATCGATCTGCGCCGCAACTCCACCGGCGACGGGCCGATGACAGCCGTCTCCGTCTTCTCGCTGATGGCGCGCTCGGGTGGACGTCTGACAGACCTGGCCGCGTGTGTGAAGACCTATCCGCAGGTGCTGGTCAACGTTCGCACGCACCGCAAGGACCTTCTCGAGCACGCCGAGGTCCGCCGGCGCATCGTCGCCGTCGAGAGCGCGCTGGGAACGGAGGGACGCGTCTTGGTGCGCCCCAGCGGAACGGAGCCCCTCCTGCGCGTGATGGTCGAGGGCCCCGACCGCGGCGCGGTGGTGCGCATGGCGGAGGAGATCGCCTCGGCCATCCGGACCGCCGGCGATGGTGAGCTGTAGCACGAATCCGCTCGCGCTCTGCCGATAAAAGAAGGGAACGTTGGCCGAAAGGAGAGAAACCGGGGACAAGGCTGGGGCTTGCTCCCCTTCCGAGTTCATCGTGTGTTTGCTCGCCGCGCTCCCCCAAGGGAAGCAGGCTCGTCAGAACACCGAATCCGCGACGGTCCCCACCGTCACGGAGCGGGGGACCCGTTTTTTGGGGTGAACGCGCCTTTTGGCGCCAGGGCGATCTTTCCGCCCGAACCCGTCAGCTAACCCCGTAGGTGTGGAAAGAGGACTGGTCTTGCGATCATTGCTGTTTGCCGGCGCCTTGGTGTGCGCGCTGGCCGCCCCTGCTCTAGCCGCGCCGCAGGCGCATCTGGTGCAGCCAGGGGAGACCCTCAACTCGATCGCCCGCCAAGCCAATATCTCGCCGGAGAGCCTCGCCCGCTACAACGACCTCGAAGGTAGCCGTACCGGAGCGTTACAGCCCGGTCAACGTCTGTTGCTCCAGGAGGACGCCTCGGCGCCGGCGCGCATGGCAACGGCCCCGGTCGAGGGAGCCGATGTCAGCCAATGGACCGACGACGCTCCCACGGCGAGCAAGCGCGCCGGTGCGGATCGCGACGACGGGCTCGTCGGCAAATTCTTCGCTCGCTCTGCGGCTCTTGCGCGCGAAGTCTCTCACGCCGCACTGAGCTTCATCGGCGTCCCGTACGCCTGGGGTGGGACGACTGCCTCGGGCTTCGACTGCTCAGGCTACGTCCAGCACGTCTTCGCGATGATCGGCGTCCATCTGCCGCGCACGGCCGATGCGCAGTATCTCGTCGGTCAGCGTGTCGCCTCCGGTCACCTTCAGGCCGGCGATCTCGTGTTCTTCCAGACCTACGCCCCGGGTGCGTCGCACGTCGGCATCTACCTCGGCGACGGACGCTTCGCGCACAGCTCCAGCCACGGCGTGATGGTTTCGAGTCTCTCCGAGTCCTACTGGGCCAATCGCTACCTCGGCGCCAAGCGCGTCGCGGCCTCGCACAGCTTCCACTCGTAGCAGCCTCCAGCCGGGTACGGGCAACGGCGCAAACGCCGTCGAAGACCGGCACATGGAGTACGTCGAGCCCACGCCCGA
>SCRA01000050.1 GCA_004297985.1 bacterium
CCGGCGGCCACCGCACCGTTGATGTAGGCGGCGCTGTTGGGATCGGTCGGCGCCCCTGCTACCGGCTTGTTGTACCAGCCGCCGGCCGTGAAGATCGGACAGCCGGCGAACGTGGCGACGCCACCGTTGCTCGTTGCCGCCGGCGGCGGCGCCGAATACGGCTGCGGTGTCGATGGCGATTGCGAAGCGGGGGGAGGGGTGCCTGGTGCGCCGCTCGGCTGCGGCGCCACAAAGCCCGGTTGCGCGACGACGGGCAGTGATCCACTGGCGCCTCCGCCGCCGCACGCGCTGACCATGACTGTTGTTGCGAACGAGAGTGCCAAGGTGCACATCCAACGTGAGATACAAGACAGAGGCATGAGCCGCCTTCCGTGTGAGCGTGTGGTACGGCGGGCGGCGTTCAGGCATAGGCCAGTTGGGCCCTGTGCACGTTAGGACTTTCATCCCACATTGTGACCACGGCTTGGTCGCTTCATCCCGGTTCGAGAAATACAGCGCACATATACAGCGGCATTGGGAACGATACCACCATGGCCAAACGGCTCGCACGAACTCGCGTGGATACCGTATCGCTCGCGATGGCTGCGATTATCCTGCTCTGCGCGCTGCTGCTGGCAAAGGGATCGACGACACGTATCGCACTTGCCGTCGCGGTCGTCGCGGTACCGCTGGCTACCTACGCCGCCCTCAGGCGCCCGTTGCTCTTCCCCTACGCACTCTATGTGTTGCTCGTTCCATTCGACAACCTGCTGCTCGTCTCGTCATTCGGCACGTTGACGAAGCTCTTGGGCATCCTCTCCGGGTTCGCGGTCGTCTTCTGGTGCCTGCGCGTCAAGCACATCGCGCTTCCTCCGCACGCTATGTACGCGCTCGTAGCACTCCTTTGCTGGGCGCTGGCCAGCATGTACTGGACGGTCAGCGGCGCCGAGACCATTGCCGCTCTTCCGCAGTACCTCAGCCTTGCGTTGCTCTACGCGGCGCTTGCGATAACCCCCGTAACGCTGCAGGAGTTCCGCTGGCTGCTCGGCGCGACGGCGATCGGCGGCATCGCAGCCGCGGCATACGGCATCCACCAGTTCTACGGCAACCCGTTCGATATCGCGGGAAACCTCTTGACGGCGCGGCTGGTGATTCAGGCGGGCAATGCCACGATCGATCCGAACCAGTTCGCCGACGCGCTGCTCTTCCCCACCGCCATCGTGACGATGTTCGCACTACGCACACGCTGGCTGTTGCTCAAGACGGCGGGTTTCGCCGGCATTGCGCTCATGGTCGCCGCCATCGCCCTCAGCGCCTCACGGGAAGCACTCCTCGGCGTGGGCGTGATCGTCGCCTACTACTTGTGGCGAACGCGCTATCGTCTCGAGATGGGTATCGTCGTCATCTGCGGACTCGCGGCGACGTTCTTCGTACAGTCGTCCATGTGGCTGCGCTTCGGCAGAGCCATCGCGACCGGTGGCGCCGGGCGTCTATCCATCTGGTCCGTCGGCTTCGAGGCATTTCGGCACCGCTGGCTCGCAGGATACGGTATGGGCAACTTCACAGCCGCATATGACGATTACTACCTCAAGACGCCCCAGGGATATCCGTACGGATGGTCGAGCCCGCCTCATAACTTGCTGGTACAAGTCGGCGTCGAGCTTGGCATCATTGGACTCGTGCTCTTGGCGTGGTTCTTCGTGGCTACGTTTCGCGATCTCGCGGTGATCGACCGCGACCATCCGCGCTACGAGGACCGTGTGATGATGGAGGCCGCCCTCATCGCGCTCATCTTCGTCTCGATGTTCATCGGTCTCTTCACCTACAAATACGCTTGGCTAGTCATCGCGACGGCGGCACAGCTCCGGCTCGTGGCGCAGAACGAGAGCGCGCGGCGGCGGGCCGCGCGAGCACCGTAGCGATGCGCTCCGCGCAGCCCAGCGTCTCGCCAAAGATCCCGCTAGGAGGGATCGTAGGAGGTTGGCGCACGCCGGCCCGAACGATCGCGGCAGGATCCGTGCCTACCAGGACGTTCCAGCCATAATCCAGCGTCTCATCCCACTCGGTTTCCTCGCGCAGTGTGGTACAGGGCGTGCCGACGACTAAAGCTTCCTTTTGGACGCCGCCCGAGTCGGTGAGTATGCTGCGGGCATGGCGTTGAAGGGCCAACATCTCGAGATAGGGGAGCGGCTCGCAGAGCATGATGTTGTCGCCGTCTCCGACTCCGCAAGCTGTCGTCAACGTTCGCGTGCGCGGATGGGCGGGGAAAATCACGCGCATCGGAAGGCGGCGCAGACCTTCGACAATGCGCCGAAACGCCTGCGGATCATCGGTATTCGCAGCACGGTGGATCGTGACGAGCGCGAACCCCTTCGACGCAAGCGCGAAGCGATCGAGGACGTCCGGCCGCGGCGGCAGGAGCGTGAGCGCCTCGCGGGCGAGGTCGATCATAAGGTCGCCGACGACGTGTACGTTTCCACTGATGCCCTCTCGCTCGAGTTGAATACGTGCCTGTTCGTTGGGGGCGAAGTGCACGTCCGCGACGTGGTCGGCGACGATGCGGTTGAGCTCCTCCGGCATCGCGCGGTTGAAGGAGCGCAGCCCCGCCTCAACGTGCGCCACAGCCGCGCCGCACTTGGCGCCGACCAGCGCCCCCGCCAGGGTGCTGTTGGTGTCACCGTAGACGAGCACCCAATCAGGAGCTTCACGCACGACGATCGGCTCCAGGCGGCGCATCATCTCGCCGGTCTGCGCTCCGTGCGGAGCGGATCCTACATCCAGGGCGTACGCCGGCGGGGCCATCGCGAGCTGCCGGTAGAAGACACCCGACATCTCCTCATCGTAGTGCTGCCCCGTATGCACGGAGCACTCCTCGATCCCGTGGCGGGCGAGAGCTCGCCCCAGCGTGGCTGCCTTGATGAACTGCGGGCGGGCACCGACGACGGTGAGGATTCTCACACGCCGGCCGTGGCCTGGCGCGCCATCGCGATGGCGGCGATGACACGCTCTTGGTCGGGCACATCGAGCTCGGGGTAGATCGGCAGCGAGAGCACCTCGGCCGCGGCGCGTTCCGCGTGTGGGAAGCTCCCCCGCCCGAGCCCCAGATACGCATGCACCGGTTGGAGATGGAGCGGCGTAGGGTAGTAGACCATCGTCTGGATGCCCACGTCGTCCAACAGTTCGCGCAGTGTGTCGCGATGGTCGACGCGCACCGTGTACTGATGGTACACGGGGAGACTGCCGGGCGCGCAATACGGAAGTTCGAGCGCAGGCAGGTGGCGCAACTGCTCCGTGTATCGTTGCGCGATCGCGCGCCGCCGTGCGTTCCAAGCATCTAGATGGGGCAGTTTGATCCGCAGGATAGCCGCTTGCACTTCGTCGAGGCGGCTGTTTACGCCAATTTCCTCGTGACAGTACTTGACCGCTCCCCCATGGGCACGCAGGGCTCGCACACGGGCTGCAATGCGCTCCGAGTGCGTGACCAGCATGCCGCCGTCACCGTAGGCGCCGAGGTTCTTCGACGGAAAGAAGCTGAAGCAGCCAATCTCCCCGATCGTGCCCGTTGCCTGCCGCCCCACTCTCGCTCCGATGGACTGCGCGCAGTCCTCGATGACCGCGAGGCCGTGGCGCCGCGCGATGGCGGTAATCTCCTCCATCGCGGCGGGGGTGCCGTAGAGATGGACCGGAAGAATAGCTTTGGTTCGCGGACCGATGAGCCGCTCGATCTGCTGTGGGTCGATGGCGTACGTCCGGGGGTCGATATCGGCGAAGACGGGGGTCGCGCCGACGATGCCGATCGCCTCCGTAGTCGCGGCGAACGTGAACGGCGTGGTAATGACTTCGTCGCCGGGGCCGATATCCAGGGCTCGCAGCGCAAGATGAAGCGCATCGGTACCGGAGTTGAGAGCTACCGCGTGGGGAACGCCCAGGTACGCGGCGATCTCGGCCTCGAACGCGTGGACGTGCGGGCCGTTGATGAAGTGCCCATGCGCGAAGACCTCCGCGACGGCGGCGTCGATCTCCGGCTTCAAAGCGCGGTACTGTCCCGTTAGGTCGAGAATCGGAATCATGGCGCCTCCACCCTCTCCATGAGCCCGTCGCGTACGGCGTATGCGCCGCCGCATGCACGGCAGAGAGCGCGCTCGCCTTCGACGCTGAGTGTCGTGCCGCACTCGCAGACGAAACCGTGGAGGCGTGCCGGATTCCCGAACACCAGCCCATACGGCGGAACGTCGCGGGTGACGACCGCCCCGGCGCCGACGAAGGCGTGCTCTCCGATTGTCGCACCACAGACGATGGTTGCGTTGGCCCCGATCGTCGCCCCACGCCGCACCAGTGTCCGGCGATAGTCCTCCGGGCGGTTGCGGGGAAAGCGCGAGCGTGGGGTGGCGATGTTGGTAAAGACCATGCTCGGCCCGCAGAAAACATCGTCTTCCAGCACGACGCCCTCGTAGACCGAGACGTTGTTCTGGATCTTGACGTTGTCGCCGATGGTCACACGCGAGGCGATCAGCACGTTCTGTCCGATACTGCAATTGCGGCCGATCATCGTCTCCGCCATGACGTGGGAAAAGTGCCAAATCCTCGTCCCCTCGCCGATAACAGACGGCTCATCGACGTAGGACGATTCATGCACGAAGTAGAGCCTACCGCTGGTGATCATAGCGCGACGGAAACCTCTTCTAGAGCAGGGGCACAGGCGTCGAGCGCGGCGAGCACACGGACGACCTCGAGAGCCGCGCGGCCGCCGGAGAGCGTAGGCTCTCCCGTTGCGATCGCCGAGAGAAACGCCTCGAGCTCGTAGCGCAGCGGCTCGCCTTCCGAAACGAGGATACTTTCCGGCGGCTCACCGCGGATCGCGCGCCCTCCTCCAGGCCTCGCCTCGACGGCGCAGCGCGTCAAGGTCAGCGTACCGCCGGCGGAGCCGTCGTCGAACGAGAGCACTCCCCTCGTCCCGAAGACGTCGAAGCGGGAGCATTTGCCGGGATCGAGCCATGAAACTTCGATGTGGGCCGAGCCGCCGCCACCGAATCTGGCGTCCGCGTAGGCGAAATCGGCAAGCGGATGCTCCGAGGCACGATGCTGTGCGCCGGTCACGCGCGTCGGCGGCTCGCCGAAGAGTTCTAGTACGAGCGCTACGTCGTGCGGGGCGAAGCTCCACCACACGCTCTCGTGCTCGCGCAGCCTGCCCAGCCCCATGCGCCGGGAGCGAGCGTGGACGACACGCCCGATCGCCTCGCCGCGCACCAGCTCGAGCAGTCGTCGTACGGCCGGGTGATAAAGCAAGACGTGTCCTATAAAACACACCACGCCGGCCCGCTCTGCGTCGGAGACGACCTTCTCCGCATCCGCGACCGTGAGCGCAAGCGGCTTTTCCACGAAGACGTGCTTACCAGAGGCGATGGCGCGTCGCGCAAGGGACGCATGGAGATGCGCGGGCGAGGCGACGACCACTCCGTGGATGGGCGATTTCAATAGCCAGTCCACGTCCGTGGTGGTCGCGACTCCAGGATAGGTCGCCTCCACGCGGTCGAGCGCCGTGGGCGCCGTATCGCAGACGATCTGCAGTACTCCAAGCTCGGAGCAGCTACGGATCAGATTCGCCCCCCAGCGACCAGCGCCTACCACACCGAGACGGATGGATGAGATACTCATAGCAGTACCACGTTCACTGCGCCGGCGCGCGCATGGAGCGTCGAGTTGCGCGTATCGACCACGACTTTCGACTCCTGTACGACCTCGCGCCAATCGATCCCCGAGTGATCAGTCAGGATTACGACGCAATCGGCCTCCCGGAGGCGCTGTACACTGAGGGGAACGGAGTGGTACAGTGCGCCGCTGCGCGTACGGCAGCGTGGTACGAATGCGTCGTGATAGGAAACCTTTGCGCCGTCGCGCTGGAGTAACTCGATGACCTTCAGCGCGGGAGACTCCCGACAGTCTGCGATATCTCGCTTGTAGGCAACTCCGATGACGAGCAACCGCGCGCCGCAGAGCGCAACGCGCCGCTCGCCGAGTGCCCGCGCGATCTTCTCTCGCACGAAGTACGGCATCTGCAAGTTGACCTCACCCGCCAGCTCGATGAAACGCGTGTGGAAGTCGTACTCGCGCGCCTTCCAGGTGAGGTAGAAGGGATCGACGGGAATGCAGTGCCCGCCCACCCCCGGCCCGGGCTCGAATCGCATGATGCCGAACGGCTTGGTTCCCGCTGCGTCGATGACGTCCCAGATGTTGATGTCCATGCGGTCGCACAGGAGGGCCATCTCGTTCACCAGCGCGATGTTGACGGCTCGAAACGTGTTTTCGAACACTTTGGCCATCTCCGCGACGCGCGGCGAGGAGACGCGGA
The DNA here is from genome assembly GCA_004297985.1 of bacterium. GTDB lineage: Bacteria > Vulcanimicrobiota > Vulcanimicrobiia > Vulcanimicrobiales > SCRA01 > SCRA01. Next base: position 6,329 of record SCRA01000050.1, read on the forward strand.
GCACCGTCAGGATCGTCTGCTCGTAGAAACTACTAGCCACGTCGAGACAGGCCGGGGTAACGCCGCCGACCAGCTTATTCGTGTTCTTGGTCGTATAGCGCTTATTCCCCGGATCGACGCGCTCTGGAGAGAAGGCGAGGAAGAAATCTTGCCCCACCACGAGTCCACTGCCGGCCAGCAGAGGCAAGAAGACCTCCTCGGTTGTGCCGGGGTACGTCGTGCTCTCTAAGCAGACGAGCTGGCCAGGGCGCAGAGTACGCGCAATTTTGGTCCCCACGTTGCGAATGTAGGAGATGTCGGGATCTTGATTCGCCGTCAGCGGCGTCGGGACGCAGACGATGATCACATCACAGCGGGGCAACGCCGTGAAGTCGGTGGTAGCCGTGAGAAGGCCACTCGTTACGGCCTCGGTTAGCTCGCCGTCGACCACGTCCGAGATGTAGTTCTCGCCACGGTTGATCTTCGCCGTGCGCTCGGCGCTACGGTCGAAGCCGATCACGTGAAAACCGACCTTCGCCTTCTCCACGGCTAGCGGCAGGCCCACGTACCCGACGCCGACCACGCCGACGGTCGCCGTGCGCGCGGCAAACGCATCTTTGAGACGCGAGCAATGATCCAGGGAGTGCGCAACAGTATCGATCGCGGTCATGATCCTGCCAATCTTGCTCTGACGGCGGCATAGGAACAGGTCGGGACCACCACGTCGGCCGCCAGCTTGGTGAGCGGGGAGCTTCGGACCGTTCCCAGGAGCAGCCGGTAGAGGCAGCCGCCTTCGCTCGGGAGACGGAGATCCCAACGATCGTAGATCGCCGAAAAGCCCGTGCGTTCGAGCAGACGCCGAGCCTTAGGGGGCGTAAACCAATGGATGGCGGGAAACTGCGTTCCGCCGATCAGCTCTGGGCGATGCTCTTTGGCCCACGCCATCACGCGCAGCTTCACGGCGTCGGGATACCAGCCGAATGCCGGGAAGCCGCGGATCTCGCCTTGGCGAGGGCAGAGGCTGCTCGCGGTTGAGAACCAGAAGACGCCGCCGGGCTTGAGCACACGGAAGGCCTCTGCGAAGGCGCTCTCTACGTCGACGACGTGCTCGATGACGCTGTTCGCGCGAACGACGTCCACCGACCCGGAAGCAAGCGGGAGGCGTTCGGCGAGCCCCTCGACCATCTCGATCGCAACGCCCTCCCGTGCGGCCACTTCACGTGCCATCTCGCGCGCAGCGCCCCACGGCTCGACGCCCACGGCGCGGTAGCCGAGGCGCGCGCACGCGGTGACGAAGAGTCCTTGGGATGCGCCAACATCCACGATCAGCGCGTCGGGAGGGAGCGGCGCGATGCGATCGACGCGCGCCAGCATCGCCCTCGCCGCACGGCGCGCCTCCGGCATCAGCGCAAGTACGGTGTCGAGCGACCGCTGTTCCGTGGCGACGTGCGCTCCGGCGGTCATGCGCTGGCCTTCTCTGCGTCATCCTGTGCGGCGGCCCACGGCCGGCCCACGAGCTCCTCGATACGAGCGACGATCGACGCCGCGCTACGAGCGCGCGCGTAGCGTTCCTCGACATAGGACCGCCCCACCGCAGCACGCTTCGCACGCTCCGCCGGTGCATCGACAATTGCGCGCAACGCCGCCGCGAGCGCCTGCGGCTCCTCGGGCGAGACACTCCAGCCGCCGCCGGAACGTTCGACGAAGCGGCGCGCCTCGCCGCCGGCGCTGACGAGGACCGGGCAGCCGACGGAGAGCGCGTCGAAGAGCTTCGTGGGCAGGCTATCGACCAGATTTCGCTTGAGCGGGACGAGACAGAGATCCGCGGCGCCCAGCGCCGCCATCGCTGCCGGCCGGCTCAGCGCCCCCAACAATTCCACGTTCGAGAGCCGCTCGGCGCCGGCACGTGCGTGCACGCGCTGGAACTCCGAGCCGTCACCCACCAACACGATGCGGATCCGCGCGTCGTCGCGCAGCAGAGCCGCGGCATCCAGGATGACGTCAACGCCGGCCGCTAGTCCGAAGTTTCCGACGAACACTGCCACGAACTCACCCCGGCGGCGAGAGAAGGGCGGACGTGCGTCCGGCTCGACGCGGTCGTAGCCATTGGGTGCGACGAGAATCTTCTCGGGATCGCAGCCGCGCGCCACAATCTCTTCCCGCACGCTTTCGGTGACCGCGACGACACAGTCCGCCCTGTGGTAGAGTGCCTGCGCGACGGCGCCCACGACGCGCGCGAGCGGCGAGGAGGCCCGCCACATCCCCATGCGGATAGCCACCTCAGGGTAGGAGTCTCGTATGTCGACCACCAGGCGCGTCCCACGCGGCATCGCGCCCAGCAGCGCCGGCATCGCGAGGGTGATCGGCGGGCTTGAGACATAGAGCACATCCATGGGCTCGCGCGGCGCGACCAGGTAGAGCGACGCCGACCCGGCGAGCGAGGCCCAGTTGAGGAGGCGCAACGCACCGGACCGTCGCGGGGAGGCGAACGTCCACAGCCGCGTGGTGCGGATGCCTTCGACGAGCTCGTGGGTGCTGAGTCTGCCGCGGTAGGCGGCTGGGATGACTCCGGTCGGGAAGTTTGGGAATCCGGTCAACACGTGAACGTCGTGTCCCGCCTGCAGAAGCTGCGCCGCTACCGCCGCGTTACGATTGCTCGCAGCGCACAACTCGGGAGGGAAGAACTGCGTGAGCATCAGCACCTTCATACGGCGCTCATCATGCGATAGAGCCGTTCAGTGATTTCACGCACATCGAAGGCATGGGCAATGCGCCTCCGCGCCAGGTGGCCGGCAGCGCTGCGGCGAGCGGGATCGGCGAACGCATTGATGGCGGCGGCAAGTGCCAGCGCATCGCGCTGCGGGACGAGCAATGAGCCGCAGTCCTCATCGATCAACTCGGGGATGCTGCCCGTGCAGGTGGCTACGCACGGCAGGCCGGCGGCCATTGCCTCCATGAGGGCAACGGGGATCCCCTCGAAATCCATGCCGGACTCCGTGCTCGCCAGCACGGCTACGTCGTAGACTCCCGCCATCAGCTCCGCAAGCAGCGACTCATGCGGCACGCTTCCGCGCAAGCGAACGAATGGCCCGAGGCGCGTCTCGGTGATCTGCCGCGCGATCGCGCCATGCAGCGGACCGTCGCCGATCACATCGCAATGGAACGAGAGGCCGCGATCCCGCAGGCGGGCCAACGCCTCGATCAGGTAGCGATGGCCCTTGACGGGCACGAGGGAGGCTGCGCAGACCAACCGCAGACACGTCTGCTCTCTAGGTTCCGGGGAGACGCCGCGAAGGCTGACGCCCATGTGCAGCACGGTGCAGCGCTCCGGCGAGGAACCGTTGCCGCGCGCCACGACTAACGCCCGGTTGCGCGCGGAGATCGCACGCACGAAACGCGCGCTCGCCAGTTTCGCAGGGAGCAGGTTCTCCTCGAAGATGTCGAAGCGGTGCGCGGTACAACTCCACGGAATACCCGTCAACTCCGAGGCGAGGTAGGCGATGGTGGACGGCGTCGAGAGCCAATGCGCGTGGATATGCTCGACCCGCTCTGAGCGCAGCACGCTCGCCACGGCAAGTGCCTTCGGATAGAGGACGAGATTCTTCAGCTTTGCCGCCAAGCGATAGCGCAAGCCAATCAACCGCACGAGCAACGACATTGCGCGCACGGGGCTGCGCAGCGCCTCGCCTGCCGCCAGGACGAGCGTACGCGGAGCATAGGGCGGCAGCCTGATGCTGCGTGCGCGCAAGCCCGGATACCGATTCTCCACGCTCTTCGGCCGGGCCGGCACAACTAACACCTCTTCGCAGAGCTCGGCCAGCGCCGCCGCCTCCGCCTCGAGAAATGCCTCGCCTGGACCGAACGGAAACTGCGAGGTGACGTAAGCGATTCTCATAGCGCCGCCACCTGCGCCTGCGGGAGCGCTACCGGTCGCTTCTCCACCAGCTTGACGTAGAGACTCCGATAAGCTTCGGCCATGCGCTGAATGTCGTACGCCTGCACTGCCCACGCTCGCGCGCGCTCCGCGACCGCCTCACGGCGCGCCGCATTCCCCATGATCCAGGCGACCGCCGCTGCTACGCTCCGCGGCTCCGCATCTATCGTCACGACCCCATACGTTCCGTCACCGAGCATGCTTCGTGCGCCGATCCACGGGGTCGTCACGATGGGTACTCCCGCGAGCATCGCCTCGATGAGCGTGAGCGGCATGCCTTCGAAGCGCGAGGTCATCAGGACGAGATCGGCACCCGGTAGGAGTTTCGCCACATCGCTGCGGTAGCCGAGAAACGCGACGTTCGACTCGAGCCCCAACTCGCTCGTCAGCGCCCGCAGAGTCGCACCTTCACTCCCGGCGCCGAGCAGCGCCAGCCGCATACGCCCCCGCAGTTCCGGCGCCAGGGCAGCCAACGCGCGGAGCGCCAGGGCTTGGTTCTTCTGATACTCCAGGCGCCCGATGAGCAGGGCGGCGTATTCGCCGTCGCGGACGCCGAGGAGGCGGCGCCCCTCGACCCGCTGCTCGTCCGTTACGGGCGGTACTGGGGCGACGCCGTTGGGGATGATCGCCACGCGCCCGGGCGCGACTCCATCCACGCTGGCCAGCACCTCGCGCTGCTCCTCGAGGAATGTGACAACGCACGCCGTCCTGCCGCTGAGCATTGGGTCGATGAGCCGCTCCAGCGGCGAACGCCGGATGTCACACGGGTTGTGCTCCGTATGGACGACGATCGGGACCCCGGCCGCCATCGCGGCCATGCGTCCCCAGTACTTACCGACGTGCATGTGCGTGTGCACGACGTCAGGCGCGAAGCGTTTGATCTCTCGTACGAAGCGCAAAGGGAACGAGTAATCACTACGCGCTCGCCGACCGAGCTCGATCACGGGGTAGCCCAGCTCCGCTCTCTCCTCATCACTTAGCCCTGACGAGTAGACGGCGAGGGCAGCGGCATCCACGCCCGCCTTACGCAACAGCGGCAGCAACGTCGCGATCTGACGTTCGGCACCGTAGCCTCTTAGGCTCTGGATCACGTGCAGCACACGAAGCCGGCTCATCGGGTCCCCCTATCCCGCGCGATGGAAGAGCACCTCGATCGCCGTCTGCAGGAGCACCGAGACGTCGAGAAAGAGGGACCATTGCTCGACGTAGTAGAGGTCGTAGCTGAGCTTCTCCACGGCATCCGAGGGATCGAGCAGGCGTTTCATGTGGATCTGTGCCCAGCCCGTAATCCCGGGCCGAACCAGATGACGCTCGTCGTAACGCGGCAGCGTTGTACAGAACGCCTCGACGAAGATTGGGCGCTCCGGCCGCGGTCCCACCAGCGACATCTCGCCGCGCAGTACATTGAACAACTGTGGCAGCTCGTCGATACTCGTACGGCGCAGGAAGGCGCCGATCCGTGTCTTGCGATCGTCTCCGGTGCGGGCCCACACAGCCCCGGTGTCGCGCTCCGCATCAACGCGCATCGAACGAAATTTGAGAATTTCGAAGACCTCTCCCTGCAAGCCCACGCGCTCCTGGCGAAAGATCACGGGAGACCCGCTCTCTAACCACACCGCAAGCGCCGCGGCCAGCATGATCGGTGCAGTCAGCAGGGTAGCGATGCCGGCGACCGTCACGTCTAGCAGCCTCTTCATGAGACGCGCACGCGGCGTACAGGCTCGCAACTGCGAGGGCACGATGAGCACCTGCTGCCCGTCGGTCTGCAACGAGAGCGAGTATGCATGCCGCTCTAGTCTCGGCGGCGCGAACGCGAAGAGGATACGCTCCCGCGCGGCGGCTTCGAGCAGATGAGGCATGATGCTCGACGGGACGATCTCCGTCATGATGATGGTATCGCAGCCCCACCGGCGTGCCTCGTCGAACCAGCGTAATCGTGCGATGTCGACGTCCTTGGTCATATGCGCATCGGCTACGGAGCGATCGACGTCGGCAACCTCGATGATCAACGACTCCGCATTTGCGCCTAATCCAAGCCGCGCCGCGGCTCTGACCGCACGGTCGCGCCGCCCGATGATCGCCACCCGTCGCCTGCGCCGCAGCATGTTCGCCGAACGCAGCCCATGGAGCGCGGCACGGGTGGCTCCCACGCTGACGATCGAGAAGGCCAGTGAGAGCAGCAACACCAGTCGCGACGTCGAGATGGGCGGTACGATCGTGAACAAGGTGAGCTGGGGCAGCACGCCTAGAGCCAGCGCCGTGATCGTGTAGTAGAGCTCGTCCTTGACGGAGAGTGCACAACTGCGCTGATACAGCCCAAGGCGCTCGAAGATGATCAGCCAGAGCACGATGAAGACCGCGTCGCCGACCAGCACGCGCTCGAGCGAGCGTCCGTGGTACCAGTACGTGAAGCCGATCTCCGTTGCCAGGAGCGATGAGAGGAGAAACATCGTGAGGTCGGCCAAGACGAGCACGACGATCCAGGCGGTGGAGTACGAAGGCGGCGCCTGTTTGGTTCGGGGTAGCGGTGGCGCGATGTCCAGAACTGTTTCGAGTGTCTGCATGGCGATGAGTAGTCACCCGTTTGGCTGCGAGACAATCCGGGCTGCGTTCGACTTCGTGTGCATCGATTATAGGAGGCTCCGTGAGAACGGGCGTGAGAGCCGTTCGACCTATGCCGAAAGCAACGTTATCTGGCATCACCCACAAATTTGATGGTGCATGAATCGTGAGCCCTATACACCTCTCATGCGCGGGGGCGATAAGTCTACGAACACGGCCATTGCTCCCTTGTTGTTGGGCCGGCATCGCGTCATATAATCAACGTGTGGCTACGCTGACAACGCGAGCGCCATCCATCCTCATCCTAGTGTTGTTTCTCATGGCGCTCTTCAGTCGACACGCGGTATTGGCGGCACCCGCGGCAAGCTATCGCATGCACGCGGGCGACCAACTGGCAATCTCCGTCTTCGGCGAGCAGACGCTCAGTCAGACGGTGACGGTCGCACCGGATGGATCGGTCGCATATCCGCTGATCGGGAAGCTAGCCGTGGGCGGTAGGACGGTGGGCGAGGCGGCGAGCGAGTTGACCGCGGCGCTACGCCCTTACTTGCGTGATCCCGCCGTGACGATCGCCGTCGTTGCGGAAGGCGCCGATAACGTGCTCGTGCTCGGAGACGTAAAGACACCCGGAAAGTATTCGCTGCCCGGGACGAGCCGTCTAACGGACGCGATCGCCGCCGCCGGCGGGCTCGGCTCCACCAACGGAGAGTACCCAACCGCACGTGTGAGCCTTGATGGAGCGGGCCCCGTCGATGTTTCGCTCGACAAATTGCTCGTCGGCGGAGACGTCTCCCTGAACATACCGCTCGCCTCGGATACGGTCGTCTACGTCAAGGGGCCTCGGCCACTCGTCGTGCAAGTGCTTGGTGCGGTGGACCATCCCGGTGACGTGCAAGTCAGCGAGGGTGATCGCCTCTCTATGGCGTTGGCCAAAGCGGGCAATAGCACGAACGCCCAGGCGGATCTCTCAAACGTTCACCTGACGCGCGTCATGGCGGACGGCAGCAGCAACACCGCAAACTACGACCTCTACCGTGAGCTGCGTAACGGTGACCTCTCGGTCGACCCGGTGTTGCACAAAGGTGACGTGGTCTACGTGCCGCAGTCGAAGAAAACGGACCGTACGAGCGCTCTTCAGACGCTCTTCCTCCTGATCACACGATTGACGTTATAACGATGAGATACGATACAACACGCATCGCGGGTCATGCCGCGCGGGCGCTCCCCTCGACTGGTGACGCCTCGAGCGGCCACAACGATCACGAGCACGGTTTTCAGGAAGCGGCGTATCTCGGAGAGCTCTTCTCCTCGATCGCGCGAAACCGCCGCTTATTCTTGGTGGTCTTCCTGGGCTTCGTGGCTCTCGTGACGGCCGCTACCCTGGTCATGCCCAAGAGCTACACGGCAACGGTCAGACTCTTCGTGGGCGGAAACTCCGGGCCCAGCGCCGGGAACAACCGTGATAGCGGCACGATGCTCCCTATCCTCAATGCGTTGGCGGTGGCCACCAGCGCGCAGTCGACGGAGACGTACGCCGCGTTGCTGCAGCAGGAAGGGGTCGCCGCGAGGGTTTCCGACGACCTTGGCCTGAACGTCTCGCCGGGGGCACTGCTCGGTCATGTCCACGTCAAGCCGGTCGTGAACACGTCGATCCTCGAGGTTTCGGCGAGCTGGCGGCGGCGCGATGCGGCGGCGCAAATCGCTAATGACTTTGCCACCGTCTTTATCGAGCGCCAGCGCGAATTTGTGCGCTCCCAGGCGACGGCGGCTCTCGATTTCCTCAAAGCCGAGATGCCGGCGGCGGAACGGCGCAAGGCTGATGCCGCGGCCTCCTTGGCTACCTACCAGTCCAAGCACGCGATCCTGGACATCAACACCCAGACGCAGAGCATCCTCGCCCGCAAGGCAGATCTCGAGACGAAGACCGACGCTGTGAAGCTCGACCAGCGTGAGGCGCGCGCACTCCTGGCCAGCGTACAGGGGCAGCTCGCCGCGCTGCCGGCAACGGTCGACAACAGCAGGACGGCACAGGTGAATCCCGCATTGACTCAGTTGCGCTCCGAACTGGCCGATGTCGACGTTCAGCTGGCGGCTGCACGTAAACGCTATACGGACAAGCACCCGGCGGTCATTGCGCTAGCCGAGCAGCGACAGGCGCTCAACCGGCAGATCGCGGCACTTCCGGCATCGCTGGAGAGCGGCGTCACGGTAGTCCCGAATCCGATCGTCCAGGCGTTGCAGGGACAGGCTGCGGGATACCAGGCGCGCATCGCTGGGGACGATGCCGAGCTGCGCGAGCTCGGTCAGCAGAGGTCGGCATACGCGCCGATCATCGCGAGCCTTCCCGCGCAGACCAACGCGATCGCCAGCTTACAACAGCAGGCGAAGCTGGCCTCGGACGTCTACGCCGCGCTTCAACAGAAGTACAACGATGCGCTTGTCGCACAGACGACTGCTGTCAGCAACGTCACGGTTGTCCAGGCGGCTACAGCCGAAGCGGCCAGTGTCTCGCCGAATCTTCTCGTGAATCTCGCCGTTGCCGTGCTCTTGGGGTTGGTACTTGCCACGACGTTCATCGTGCTCGTGGAGGCCTTCGAGCGGCGGCTGCGCGACGAGAGCGACATCGAGCGCATCTTGGGGCTCTCGGTAATTGCGCAAGTACCGGAACTGGAGCATCATCGTCAGCGTGAGCTTCCGTGGATCCGCTCGATGACACTCGAGGCCCTCCTCCACCTTTGCACGGCATTACACCTCGGAGCGGAGAAGGGTATCCGCACCCTGGCGATCACCAGTCCCTCCAAGGGTGACGGCAAGTCGACGATCGCCTTCCATCTCGCAAGCGTCCTCGCCAACGTGCAGCCGAAAGTCCTGCTCATCGATGCCGACATGCGCAGGCCGACCCTCCATCAACGCATCGGCGAGTCCAACGAGATTGGGCTGAGCGACGTTCTACGCGGAACGCACGTCCTAGTCGACTCGGTGCACCACGTCTCCAGCGGCCTAGACGCGCTGACGAGCGGCTCACTATCCGAAACGCCGTTTTCGCTGCTCCAATCCTCGCACTTCGAAAGCTTACTGACCGCGGCTCGCGAGACCTACAACACGGTCATCGTGGATTGCACCGTGCTGGTCCCGATTACCGATGCCCTAATCGTCAGCACGAAGGTTGATGCGACGGCGCTGGTGATCTCCGCCAACGGAACGGATGAGCGGGCCGCCCGCTACGCCGTCGAGCGGATGGATGCGCTGGGAATCCGCAACGTTGTGGGCGTGGTGCTCAACCGCACGCAGACTCAGTGGTCCGACTACAGCGACTACTTCACACCCCCGGTCGCCGGTGCACTCCCCACAGGACAGACATGACGGCCAGCGCGTGGATTCGAACGGCGTCCGACGAGGAGCCGGCGCGTTTGCCTTTGGTATCGCTCGTTGTTCCCGCGTACAACGAAGGTGCGACCTTGGCCGCAAATCTCACGACGATCGCGGAGTGCCTGGAGCCTCACCGCGCTCGCTACGACTTCGAACTGATCGTTGTCGACGACGGGAGCACGGACGGCACGTACCTGGCTGCCTCCCGGTTCGCCGACGGACGTTCGGATACGCTTCTCCTTCGCCACGAGAGCAATCGCGGGTTGGGCGCCGCCCTGCGCACGGCCTTCTCCCGCGCGCGCGGCACATACATCGTTACGCTCGATTCCGACCTAAGCTACCGCCCCGCATGCGCGATCAGCATGCTAGAGGCGCTCGTGGAACAGGAAGCCGACCTCGTCCTAGCCTCCGCCTACATGCCTGGTGGGAGCGTGGCCAACGTGCCCTGGCAGCGGCGCGTGCTCAGTCGCGAGGCCAACCGCTTTCTCTCTCTAGCCACCAATGCGCGCGTGCACACGTTGACGTGCATGGTACGCGCGTACCGCGCCTCCATCATCGAAGCGCTCGACATGAGCGCCGACGGCATGGAGGTGAATCCCGAGATGATCTTCGCTGCACTCCGGATGGGCGCCAAGATCATCGAGATCCCGGCACACCTGGCATGGAGCCCCGAGCGCACGCGCGGCACCGCCCGACTCACCATTCGGCGTGCCTGCGCGCACACGCTGGGCGTCTTACGGACGGGTTTTGCCTATCGGCCCGCGCTCTGGCTCGGCGTACCCGGTCTCATCCCGGGACTACTGCCTCTGACGGTGCTGGTGCTATTGCTCTTGCGCGTATCTCCAGCGGCCTTCGCGGCCGTCACTCTCGTCGTTCTGGTGGTCCAATACGCGAGCATCGCGATCCTCGCGGGACAGACCACGGTCTTTCTCGGGAAGGCATCGATCGCGCGCAGGCGCCTCAGCGCCTCTCGCACTAGGGAATCTGAAGGAGCCTCTCGATGACGGAGACGACGATTCGCAAGATCCACTTGCCATCGGATCAGGACGCCTCCGGGCGCAATCTCGGCCAGGCGGAGATCGCGGCGGTCAGCGAGGCGATCCAGAGCGGAACGCTGACCAGCACCAAGGGGCGATTCGTCAAGGCGCTCGAGCAGCGGTTCGCGGCCATGCTCGGCGTGAAGCACGCCTTCGCCTGCGCATCGGGCTCAGCGGCGGTCCACTGCGCCGTTGCCGCGGTCGATCCGGAACCCGGTGACGAAATCATCACGACGGCGATCACCGACATGGGGGCCCTCGCTCCCATCATGTACCAGACAGCGATCCCGGTCTTCGCCGACGTCGACCCTCGAACGTGCAACGTCACCGCGGAGACGATCGCGCCGCGCATCAGCCAGCGTACCAAGGCCATCATCGTCACCCATCTCTTCGGAAACCCTTGCGAGATGGGTCCGATCGTCGAGTTGGCGCGGTCGGCGGGCATCCCGATCATCGAGGATTGCGCCCAGGCCTTCATGGCACGCTACGACGGCCATCCTGTCGGGACGCTCGGAGCCATCGGCGCCTTTAGCCTCCAGCAGGGCAAGCACATCACCACCGGTGAGGGCGGCCTGGTCGTGACCGGCGACGATGCTCTGGCGCGCCGCATTTTCCTGTTCATCAACAAGGCGTGGGGCTACGGCGACCCTCAGCCCGATCACTACTTCCTCGCCCTGAACGAGCGCATGTCCGAACTGTGCGGCGCCGTAGGAGTCGCTCAGCTCGACAGGCTCGAGAGTGTGGTGGGCCGCAGGATCGCCTTGGCCGCCGAACTCGACGCCCTGCTGTGCGGCATCCCCGGCGTTGCCCTTCCATACGTCGCCCCCAAGAGCGTCCACACCTATTGGAAATACTGCATCCGTGTCGACGCGCAAGTGGTCCCCGACGGCGTCTCCGGAGTCGCTCGGCTTCTCCGCGACTACGATATCTTCACGGTGCCGCGTTACATCCAGAAGCCGGCATTCGCGTGCGAGGTCTTCCAACAGCACCGTACCTTCGGCAATAGCCACTTTCCGTTCACGTTGGCACGCCCAGAGGCACTCGACTATAGCCGAGAGCGCTTTCCAGGAACGTTCGAAGCGCTCGACGGCATCTTGGTCATTCCTTGGAACGATAGGTTCACTAGCGACGACGTGCGCTTCATTGCCGAGGCCATCCGCACATCCGTCGCAACGCTCCGAGCGGGGAAATCGTAATGTTGCGCGCACTTCGCTTTGGAATCGTCGGCACCGGAGGCATCGCTAAATCGTACGAGGCTGCATTCGCTGGCCTCGACAGGGGGATGCTGGTCGCCGCCTGCGACGTCGATCTCGCCGCGTCTATGGCCTTCGCGGGGCGCGTTGGCGCCACGCCGTACGCCTCTTTCGAGGAGATGGCGGCTGCCGAGCAGCTCGACGCCGTCATCATCTGTACACCGCCCTGCACGCACGAGGCGATCGCCGTCTACTGCCTTAATCGCGGGATCGCGGTGCTCTGCGAAAAGCCGCTGACGATCAGCGTCCCCAGCGCCAAGCGCATCCTCGCCGCGGCGACATCGAGCGGGTCTCTCTTCACGATGGCCTCGAAGTTCCGCTACGTGGCCGACGTTCGGCGTGCTCGCGAGATCGCCCACAGCGGGGAGATCGGCGACATCGTGCTCATCGAGAACGCTTTTACTTCGCGAGTGGATATGTCGAATCGCTGGAACAGCGACGCCAAGCTCAGCGGAGGCGGGGTTCTGATCGACAACGGGACGCACGCCGTCGACATCCTGCGCTACTTCCTCGGGACTCTCACCGATGTCCAGATCTTTGAGGCCAAGCGCATCCAAGGGCTGGCGGTAGAGGACACGGTCCGCCTCTTCGTCCGTAGTGCGAGCGGGATTATCGGGACGACCGACCTTTCGTGGAGCATCGACAAGGAGCTAGGTACCTTCCTTCATATCTACGGCAGCCGTGGTGCAATACTCGTGGGCTGGAAGGAGTCTCGCTACCATCGCTCCGATTCGCCGGAGTGGCACGTCTTCGGGAGCGGCTACGACAAGGTTTCCGCTTTCCGCAGCCAGATCGAGAACTTCTGCGATGCGATCAATGGTACCGGAGAGCTGCTCATCACGCCGCTCGACGCCTTGGCTTCGGTCGAGGCCATCAGTGCGGCCTACGCCGCCCTCGAGCGCAATCGCTGGGAGACGATCCGTAGCGCCCTGGACGACGTCATCCCGTTCCCAACCGTTGCGCACGCGGAGGCCTCGTGAACGCTACGCTGTCGCTGGACCTCGATAACCAATGGTCCTACATGAAGACGCACGGCGATTCCGGCTGGGAGTCGTTCCCCTCATATCTCGATATCGTCGTGCCGCGTTTCCTTGCGTTCCTTGCCGAGCGGCGGCTGCGCATCACGGTCTTCGTGGTTGGGCAGGACGCCGCATTGGAGAGGAACGCAGAGGCCATCGCATCCATAGCCGCCGCCGGCCATGAGATCGGTAACCATTCCTACCACCACGAGCCGTGGCTGCACATGCGAAGCGAGGCCGCTATCGAAGAGGAGATCGCCCGCGCGGAGGCAGCCATCGAAGACGTGACCGGCTGGCGCCCGCTAGGCTTCCGCGGGCCGGGCTTCACACGATCGGAGACGATCCTGCGCATCCTTGCGCGGCGCGGCTACGCCTACGATGCCTCGACGCTGCCGACGTTTATCGGGCCACTGGCTCGTGCGTACTACTTCAGGACGGCAAAACTCGACAAGGCATCCCTACGGGAGCGTGAAGGGCTCTTCGGTTCGTTTGGTGACGGCTTCGCTTCCAACCGATACCACTGCGTCGGGACGAGCGAAGGGACGATCGGCGAGCTCCCGGTTACGACGATGCCCATCATGCGGATACCCATTCACGTAAGCTACGTGCTCTACCTGAGCGCAATCTCGCCATCCCTAGCGCGCCGCTACTTTCGCTTCGCACTGACGCTGTGCCGCCTCACGAACACCGAGCCCTCGATCCTGCTCCACCCGCTCGACTTTCTCGGCAGGAACGAGGTGCCGGAGCTTGCCTTCTTCCCCGCGATGAACATGCCCGCGGCGCTCAAGTTGGCCATCGTGGCCGATGCCTGCGAGGCACTTGCCGAGTGCTTCACCGTGCGCCCCCTGCTCGACTACGTTCGCTGCCGAACCCGCTCGCGCGGTTCGGTCGCGCCAATCGGCATCGGCGCGACTCGCGCGCAAAGAGATCGAGAGGGCCCGCGCAAGCGTGCCCTCTCGTAGGTCCGTCCCACACTCCCTAGTAGTGGGTGACGGGCCCCACCGGCATCATCTCGAAATCGGAGAGTGTGATCTTGCCGAGCGTGGCCATGTCGCTCCGATTCCAGTGGGCGTCGTTGCCGTCCAGCGGCACGGCTTGCC
>SCRA01000051.1 GCA_004297985.1 bacterium
ATTTGAACCTGTGACCTCTGCGTCCCGAACGCAGCGCTCTACCAAGCTGAGCTACGCCCCGACAAAAACTCCCCGGTATTCGCACGGATAGGTGCGTTTCCTTCAGCCGTCGTATCGCTGACCACATGGAGTATGTCATCGTCGGCTGCGGGCGCACGGGAGCTGCGCTGGCACGCTTGCTCCTGGCCGAAGGGGCGAGTCTGACGATGCTCGACCAGAATCCCGCGGCCTTCGCCGCCCTGGGCGACGATTTCACGGGGCGCCTGGAAGTCGGGACGGGTATCGACGAGGACGTGCTTCGCCGCGCCGGTGCGGAGCTCGCCGACGGTCTGGCCGCCGTGACATCGGACGACAATCGCAACTTGATGTGCGCGCTGATCGCTCGCCGGCGCTTCGGCATCTTGCATGTGGTGGCGCGCATCAACGACCCCGCACGCGGCGAGCTGTACGACGACCTCGACATACAGACGATCTGTCCCACCTTGACGGCCGCCAAGCAGATCCGCGACGCATTGGGCGTCGACCGCCTCGAGCCGCGCGCCATCCGCGCGGAGATCGGCGCGGGCTTCTCCGGTCGCACCGTTGGCGAGCTCGCCGAGCCGGGGCGCGTGGTGATCGGCTCGGTGACGCGGGGCGCGCACGCCTTCATCCCCACCCTCTTCGACCTTCTCGAGGCGGGAGACCGCGTCGTCGCGTTCGTGGCGCCGGAAGCCGTCGAGAGGTTCGCGCGGCGGCTCTCCGGGGCCACGCCGACGGAGTCGCGACGGTGAGGATCCTGATCGTCGGCGGCGGCAAAGTCGGCACCTACCTGGCCAAGGCGCTCCTGGAGGAGCGACACGAGGTGTGCGTGGTCGAGAGCGAGCCGCGCCGGGTCCACGAGATGGCCAGCATCCTCGAGCGCGACGTCGCGCTGCTGGGAGACGGCTGCCGCCCCGACGTGCTCGAACGCGCGGGGATCGATCGCGCCGATGTGCTGGTCGCCGACACGGGCGACGACGAGGATAATCTCGCGGTGGTGCTGATCGCGCGCAAACGCGCACGGCCGCCGCGCATCATCGCCCGCGTCAACAATCCCAGGAACGAGGCGATCTTCGAGTCGGTTGGAACGGATACCGTGATTCCCGCCACGGAGATCGTCTTGCGCGCGATCGCGCAGGAGATCGACGTCGAGCGCATCGCCCCGCTGATCACGTTGCGCAAGGGAAACCTCGCGTTGCTCAAGCTCTCCATTCCCGAGCGCTCACCGGCCTGCGGCAGCGCGATCTCGGATATCGGCCTTCCGCACGACTGCGTGATCGTGGCGCTGGAGCGCGATGGCGAACTATTGATTCCCTCTGGCGAGACGATCGTGGCGACCGGCGACACGATGGTGATCCTCGCCAAACCCGAGGCGCGCGGCCAACTCCGCGACAACCTCATCGGATCACAAGGATAAGGCCACACGGAGAAGGAGTACGCTACATGATTGCCACCTCGGAGAACCTCGCCCTCGCGCGTGAGGGCGGCATCCTAGAGATGACCCTCAATCGCCCTGAAAAGCGCAACGCGCTCTCGCGGCAGATGATGCTCGACCTGATCGCGGCGCTGCGCGCCGTCGCTGGCGACCGCGAGATCCGCGCCGTGATCCTGCGCGGCGAAGGCGTAGCGTTCTCCGCCGGCCACGACCTCCGTGAGATGCTGGACCGCGACATCAACGCCTATCGCGAGATCTTCGACATCTGCTCGGAGCTGATGACCACCATTCAGAGCATCCCACAACCCGTCATCGCCGAGGTTGCCGGCGTCGCCACAGCAGCGGGCTGCCAGCTCGTGGCGACCTGTGATCTCGCGATAGCTGCCGCCGAGGCGCGCTTCGCGACGCCGGGCGTGCGCATCGGCCTCTTCTGCTCGACCCCGATGGTGGCGCTGACGCGCGCCATCGGCCGCAAGCGCGCCATGGAGATGCTGCTCACCGGCGATCTCGTACCCGCCGCGACGGCCGCCGAGTGGGGTTTGGTCAACCGCGTCGTGCCGGCGAGCGAGCTGCGCTCGGCGACGCGCGCCCTGGCGAACAAGATCGCCGAAGCCAGCGGCTTCGTTGTCGCCTTAGGTAAGGCGGCCTTCTACACACAGATCGATCTCGATCAGCCCAAGGCCTACGCCTATACCAAGGAGATCATGTCGATGAACGCATTGGCCGCCGATGCCCAGGAAGGCATGGGCGCGTTCGTTGAGAAGCGCAAACCTACATGGTGCGGCCGCTGACGTAAGCGTCCTCCAATCGGCTGGAGTGCCGCTCGACGCCTGGCGAACCTTCCGGCGTACAGCTATGCAAACGCCGTCGTTGGCACTCCGTTTGGCGGGCGTCATCTGCACCTGATCGCCGGCAACGTCTTCGATCAGCACTCCGGCGATCGTAATCTTATCGGCCAGGGCTATCCGCTGCCGCTCAACCGCTACGCGACGCCCGAGGACATGGCGCCTATCGTCGGCGCGGGCGCCACGGTGCTCTATCCGTTGGCGCCCCGCCGAATCGAGCTCACCTATCAGCTCGATCTACGCTGAACAGGCTCACGATGGGTAGTTGAGGCGGCAGACGCGCGCGGCGTCGCCCTCCGGGAGTGCGACCCGCTCCCCCTCTTGACGGTCGACGATCTCCATGACATCGTACTTGTCTTGCGGCGTACCGTTGGGACGCAGCTTGCCGAACCAGACCGGCCAGATCAGCGAGTGGTCGATCTTGCGATAGGACGGCACGCCGTCCCAAAGCGACGGGAAGGTCGAGCCCTCGAGGGCGCGCGCGACTTTCACCGGGTCGGTGCTCTTGGTCTCGTTCATCGCCCAGAGTAGGCGATCCGTCGCCGTGTAACCGAAGCAGCTTCGCTCCGTAGCCGGCGTGCCGAAGCGCTTGCGCCACTCACGCACGAAGTCAGCCGCTAGCGTGTTCTTCTTGGTGTAGACGAGATCACTGTTGTAGTACCACTCGCAGCCCCAGTAGCCCACGCGATACTCCGGCGGCAGCGCCCAAATCGACTCGAGCTCGGCGGCCCAACCCGCAACCGGAAATTTCTGGAGGAGCCCAAACGAGCCGGCCTGCTTCATGAAGTTGACGTAATCCTGACCGGCGACGGTCACGATGATGACGTCGGGCTTGGCCGCCTCGATCTTCGTGAGATAGGGGCTGAAATCCGTGGTGCCCAGCGGCGCAAGATCGTTGGCGACGATCGTGCCGCCGACTCTCTGCACCACGTCGGCGTAGCCGGCGGAGATGGAGTGACCGAAGGCGTAGTCGGGCGTGACCTCATACCAGCGCTTCCCAAAGAGCTTGGCGATCGAGAAGCCCGTGGCATGGCTCATCATCCAGGTCGTATGACAGGTCATGAACGTGCACCAATGGCAGTCCTTGCCGACGGCGTCGTCCGTATGGCCCCCTGCGTCGACGAACGGCACGCTCATCGACGCCGCCGCCCCGCTGACGGAGAGCGTGACGGCACTGCTCACCGTACCGACGAGCGCGGAGACGTGCTCCTCGTTGACGAGCTTGCGCGCCTTCTGGACGGCGACGCCAGGATTGGTCTGGTCGTCCTCGACCAGTTTTTCGATCTTGCGCCCCATCACGCCGCCGCGCTTGTTCCACGCCTCAACGGCCATATCGGCGCCGCGCACTTGGTTGAGACCGTCGGCCCCATACGGGCCGCTCAGCGAATCGACTTGACCGATCTTGATCGTCTCGGCAGCCTCGCCGAGCTTTGGGATGAAGGCGGGAAATCCAGCGCCGAGCGCCGCCGCCGCGATGCCCGCGCCCTTGACGAAGGACTCACGGGATATGCCGGGATCACCCATCGAGATACCCCCTTTCGAGGCCGCTCGAATGCAATGACGGACTCACCTGAGTCGCAAGAAACGTGTACTGCGGCCTCCGGTGCTACTAGAGTGCACGAAAGGCTGCCTCGGCGCAAGAGGGGGCGCCGTGGTACCGATGCTTTGGTCAACGGGCGGCGATCAGCGCTACGCCGACGGCCGCGCAGGCAATCCCCGCCCACTGAATGCGCCCCAGGCGCTCGTGGAGGACGATTCTCGCCAGGAGCACCGTGCTGGCCGGGTAGAGTGAGGTGACCACGGCGGCGACCGCCAGCAGCGTCTGACGCAGCGAGAGCAGGTAGAGAACGTTCGCGCTCACGTCGCAGAGGCCGGCCGAGGCGATCGCCGCCAATGAGGTGCGCGCAGGGCGCAGGCTCCCGCGCGCCAGCCACGCGGCAACGGTGAGGAAGGGAACCGAGGCGCCGCGCGCGGCAACCGTCGGCCAGAGTGCCGACGTCGTTCCCAGCGCCGCGAAGAAGACGTAGAGCAGGCCGAAGCCCAAGCCCGCGCCGATCGCTTCGGGAAGACCGCCACGGCCCAAGCGCACCCCGCCATCGGGCAGATGCTCGTCGGGGCTGGCGGAGACGAGAACGACGGCAGCGACGGCCAGTGCGATGCCAAGCCACACCGCCGGCGGCGCGCGCTCTCCGCGCAACACGCCGACCAGAACCGGAAGCGCAATGGCTACGACGCCCGTCACGGGGGCAACGATGCTCATCCTCCCGATGGCCAGGCCCCGGTAGAGCAGCGCAACACCGATCCCGCCCGCGACCCCGCCGAATCCCGCCATGATGAGGGCATGCGCCGGCGGGGGCGCCTCGCGGCTCAGCAGCGCCGCCGCGAAGATGCCGACGCCGCCGATGAGCTGCGAAGTGACGACCACCGCCCAGACGCCGCTGCGCTTGCTGCTCAGCCCGCCGAAGAAGTCACCGGTGCCGTAGATCGCCGCGGCGGCCAGCGCCAACACTACCCCCACGTCGCTAGGCGTAGTCGACTTCGGTCATCATACCATCCATCATATGGATATCGTTATGACAGTGGAGGAGCCATCGCCCCGCCGGAGACGTTGCGGAGAACCGCCATGTCATCGTACCGCCGTTCGGATCTACGAGTGAGGTGTCCTTGAACAGCGGATGGCGTAACGCATGACCGTTGATCTCCACGATCTCGAAGACATGGCCGTGGAGGTGCATCGGGTGGTGCATGTCGGTCTTGTTGGTGAAGCGCACTTCCACCCGATCGCCGCGGCGCACGGCGATCTTCTCGGTATTCGGCCAGGCGCTGCCATTCATCGTCCACCTGTCGGAGGCCCACTGCCCGCCGCCCAGCACGTAGGATCGCGAGACGTCGATGCGCCCGCCGGCTGGCCACGCCCCCACTGCCTGTGCGAGGCCGGCAAGCTCGTACGTGAAGTAGCGCACTCCCTCGAGCGCCGACGGTGAGCCTTGCGGCGTGGCATGCTCCATTCCCGGCGTATGCACGACGACGGCCTGCTCGAAGGCCATCGGATCCGCCGAGAGGCCCTGCAAGAGCCACGCTCCCGGTTTCGTAAACTCAACCCACGCGTCGTAGCGCTCGGCGACCCCGACGCGGAGCGCCTCCACGTTGACGGGCTGCGCGAGCGGATTGCCGTCGGCGTGAGTGACGCGCAGTACATGCCCGGCCAGACGAACGTAGCGCGTCTGCGTCACGTTCGCGTTGAGAATACGCAGCCGAACTCTCTGCCCTACCTGCACCACGATGGGCGACGCTTTCGGATAGGAGGCACCGTTGATGCAATGTGCGGCATACGCAATCTCGTCGCCCATCCTGTCATCGGGAGACATCGCCAGCAGCTCCGGCGAACCGAGAGGATCGACCATCGGAGCGGTGCTCGTTCCGGCGAGCGCCGCCTCCACGCTGGCCGGCTTGGGAACGTCGTGGAAGACCAGCGCGATATCCTGATCGGCGCGCTCGTCGCGTGGATCCTCGACGACGATCATGCCGAAGAGCCCCAGGAGCGTCTGATGGCCCGCGTGGCTGTGATACCAGCGCGTGCCCGGCGGATCGGGGGTGTACTCGTAAACAAACGCGCCGCTGTCTGCCACGGGCACCTGCGTGACGTCGGGCACGCCGTCCATAGCGTTGGGTAGGATCATCCCATGCCAATGAATCGTGCTTGGCTCGCCGGTACGATTGACATAGCGGGCTCGCAGTCGTTGTCCATACCGAATGCGTAGGAGCGGCCCTGGTATCGAGCCGTTGTACGCCAAGCCCTGGAACGAGATGCCCGGAAACGGTGCGAAGGTCAAGGGAGTCGCCGTGAGGGAGACGTCGACGACGTCGCTCGCGGCGGCCCGCGCAGCCAGCGGGGGCAGGGCCTGCACGACCATGGCGCCGCCGGCCAAGGCGAAGCCGCCCGCGATGAATGTCCCGCGCCTCACGTCACGGCCTCATCCATCGACGGTGACGGGTACGTCCATCGCCGCGCCCTTGCCGTAGCGCACGCGCACGATCCACGGACCTCCCATCGTGAAGCGGACCTTGGCCGCAACGACGTGCGGGTCGTCGGTCTTCTGCAAGGGCACCCAACCCGTGCCGTGCTCCCTCGCCCCCATCCGCATCACGGCCTCCACCTGAACGTCGCTCGGCGGCGTGCCGGAGAACGTCACGAGCACCGTCGCCTGATCGGTCGGCTCCGCGGGCACGATCTTTACGACCGGCTTCCCCGTGCCGCCGTCCAGCCCCGAGAGATAGGCGACCAGATCGGCGGCCTGCGCGTCGGTGAAGCCGAAATTGGGCATCGGCGCCTTGGGATGCTGGATCTTGTCGGCGACCTGAGCGGCGGTCAATCGCTTCTCGATCCCCACGAGCGCCGGACCGATGCCACCGGTGAACCCCGCGCCGTGACAGCCCTCGCAGCCCGAGGCCTGCACGAGCTTTGCGCCCTGCGCGGCATCGCCCCCGGCGAAGGGCTCGCCGGCGGCACGCGCATGGACGACGGAGAGGGCAACGGCGGCAGCGACGGCGAGCAGCCCGGCAAACAGACGCAGGTAACGCATGACTCAGCCTCCTTGGCGTGCGCCGATCGGCGTCACGTGGATACCCTCGGTGGAGTTGAAGGTATAGCGGCGCCCTGGGAGCCACGGCCCGGCCCATCCCAGCCGCACGCCGAAGACGGGTGCCGCCCCCGGGGCCATCGCCATCTCTCCGGTGATCTTGAGATTCGGCGCGAAGTGGTGCACGAGGTCGAGCGTGATCCGACGATTGAGCGAGTCGCTCGCAGCCACGTCGTAGCGCACTACGACGTGGTTGCGCCAGCCAAAGTCTCGCTCATACTCGACGAAGTATCCGTTCAGCGGCAGATTTGTGGTGCCGAGATCCGGCTGAGCGTCGTGACCGTGGTAGTACATCGTCTGGATCTGGAACGTCGGCCGCTGGTAGGAGTAGTAGATCCCCTCGCGCGTGAAGGCGTCCTGGCCTGCCGCGCCACCCGCCGCGTCGCGCAACGGCGCGCTGCCCTTCATGGCCACCACGCCGATCGTATAAGGCAGGTCCATGCCGCCGTAGGCAAGGTTGGCGTCGAGGACGCGCGGCGACGTAGCGGAGTTGTAGTCGAGAGCGTCACCGGCTCCCACGTCGCCCGTCAGCCACGAAAGATTGTACATGAACTCGTTCGACATCCCGTTGAAGGCGACTCCCCAATGGGAGTCGTTGGGCGCAAAGCCGTTCTGCCCCGAGGTCTGCGTGGCCAAGAGATAGTCGCCGATCGTGAAGCCGTGTGCCGGCATGAACGGGAACGGCGTGTGGTACTTGCCGACCTGGATCGAGTTGGTACCGTGAAAGAGGCCGTTCCACGAGAGCCACATCTGCTCCGTCACGCCCGGCTCTCCCGTGTCGACGATCGGCTGCTCCGCATACCAGGTCACGTGGGGGCCGATGAAACCTGCGCCTAGCACAGAGAGCGTGGAGACGGAGGTCTGTGCTTTCTGCTCTCTGTTGGCCAGAAACGAGTCGATCTCCACGTGCAACGCAACCGGAAGGGTACCGCTCTGCATGTGCTCCTGGAGGTCCTGGAAGTTCATCATCATGGTCATCATGCCGTACGGCTTCATGCCGGGAAAGCTCGTGTGGCAGAGCGTGCACGAGACGCCCTGACCATTGGCGAAGACCGGGATCGCCGTTGCTGTTCTGGGTACGGCGAGTGGAATGAGCGCTAGCAGCGCCACGCACCATGCGCGAAACGAAAAAGACACGTGAAAGACCTCCCTCCGGTGGCGGTAGCGACGAGGCCGCGCGGACGCGGCGAGGTCAGATCGCCGGAGGGGGTCGCTTGAAACGCCGCGTACCCATGCGCGCGGCGAAGGGCTGCAGCGGCACGCGAACGCCCGTTCTGGTGCACCACTTCAACGAGGGCCCGTCGCCATAGCGGCGGAGGTAGGCCGCGGGCGCACCGGCCGCGCAGCGCCCGACCAACCCGAAGAAGAGCGTGAGGGCAACGGCGACAAGCAGCGCCGTCAACGCCTCGACCACGCAGCCGATGAGGTCGGGCGTCTGGCCCTCAAGGCGCTCCAGCAGCGCGAAGCCGCCAACCTGCACGATGGAGAGGCCTGCCCACAGGTGAGGCAGCGCGGGAAGCGACGGCGGATGCACGGCGCGCCCCGCGGCGGCGCGCACCACCAGCAGCGTTGCACCGAGAATGGCGAGGGCCGACGCCACATCGAGTGAGGGCGCGAAGTACGCGTGGCGTCCGTCCGCGAGATCGCGTCCTTGAACGAGATAGGCCGCGGCGTGGCCAAGCAGGGTCACTGCGACCGCGACACACGCCACCCAGGCCAGGCGAAGTCTACCCGTCATGGCAAGTGGGACTTCGCCTCATCTCCGCGCGAACCCGCAAGGCGAGCGGCTCGATTACAGCACTTGGTGGGTGAAGTTGCCGACCAGCGACCCGGCTGCACGAATGCGCGCCAACGCCTCCAGCATGCCGCGCGGCGCCAAGGGTGCGCCGACCGCTTGGCGGTACACGGCGGGATCGATGTTCAGGGTGCGCGTCTGCACCATCTCCACGTGTACCTCGCGCAGAAAGCGCTCCATCGCGTCGAGCTCCGCGTCTTCGTCGGTGACGCCGGGGAAGGTGAGCAGATTCAGCGAGACGCGCAAACCTGCCGTACAGGCACGGCGGATCGAATCGAGGACGTCACTCAACCCGTAACGGTCGGGGCGATAATACGCCGCGTAGACCTCGGGCCTGAACGAGTTGAGGCTCACGCGCACTGCCTGGAGCCCGGCGTCGATCATCTCTTGGAGCTTCTCGGGCAGGCTGCCGTTGGTATTGAGGTTGAGCGTCCCCGCGGCGGTCTGCGCGCGGATCTCGCGGATCGCTGCGACGATCGTGCGGTAGCGCATCAACGGCTCGCCCTCGCACCCTTGGCCGAACGAGACGACGGCGCCGGGGTCCTTCGCCAGGTGGTGGAGCGCGACGCGCACGATCTCGTCGACGTCGGCGGCGCGCGAGATGCGCGTCTGCGGAGAAGGGAATGGACTATCCGGCTCCTGTTGGGAGATGCAGCCGAGGCAGCGTGCATTGCAGGCGGGCGAGACGGGGATCGCAGCCTCGCCGCACTCGAAGAAGACGTTCTGCGCAGTGAAGCACCCGTACTCGCGCGAGCAGAGCGCGACTTGTCCCAAGACGCCGTTTTCCGGGTCGATTTCGATGCGCTGCTCGATCGCCGTCTCGAGCTCGTCACCTTCGAAGAAGCGCGGCTTCCACGTCTCGCCCTCGTCGGTCTTCGCGGCCGCCACGTACAGCTCGTCGTCCACGACGCAGGCGAACGTGTAGCCGAAGAGCGGGAGCGCTGGGGCTGCGGCGGCGGCGCGGTAGGCCGGCAGGAGCAGGCGCGTATAGCCCGAGGGGAGCAGCACGCCAACGGCCGCGTAGCCACCTTTGCCGTAGGGGCGCGGATGCGCGACCGTCCCCACCAGCGGGGCGCGCTCAGGGAGCATCGCCGCCACGGAGCCGGCGGGCAAAGGGATCAACTCCTCGCGGCGCGGCTCTCGCAACACGCCGCCTTCGGCCAGTGCGCGCGCCTGTTCGTCGAAGAAGATGCGGCCGCGCCGGTCGGCGTACGGGAGACCATAGGACATCAGCGTGCGCTTCCGGCAGCCTGTGGCGCGTCGACCTCGGTATCGAAGACGTAGGCAGCCTCGCCGCGGATGACCAGACCGTGCTCGTCCCATACGACCTCGACGGTGCCGCCCGGCACCTCGACGCGCACGGGACTGCGCGCGTGCCCCGCGCGCATGGCAGCGGCCGCGGAGGCGGCGATGCCGGTCCCGCACGCGGGCGTCTCGCCGACGCCGCGCTCGAAGTGGCGCACGCGTAACGCGTGCTCCGCAAGCACTTGCGCAATGTGCACGTTGACCTGCGGCGCGGGTCCGGCGAGGCCCGCAAGATCGTAGCCCTCCACGGCCTCCACGAAATGCACGCGATGCGGGTTGCCCGTCGAAACGGCCACGCCGCCGGCGCCGTCAGCTGGGGGGAAGGTCGGCTCGGTGACGCGCACCTCCACCACGAAATGGAGGGGGTCATCGGAGAGAACGGCACAGGCGATCGTCCCGGCGGCCGTCTCGATCGTCATGCGCTCGCGACGCAGTCCGCCCCGCTCGTACAGCCAGCGCACGAAGCAACGCATTCCGTTGCCGCACATCTCGGCCTCGCTGCCGTCGGCATTGAAGATGCGCATGCGCGCGTCCTCACCCCGCGACGGGAGCACGATCAAGAGCCCGTCCCCGCCGATGCCGCCACGGCGGTCGCAGATCCAACGGGCGAACGAGGGATAGTCGGTGATGCGTGGGGCGCGCTCGTCGATCAAAACGAAGTCGTTGCGCGCGCCGTGCATCTTTGCAACGGCAACGCGTAGGCTCACGGTCGTGTGGGCTCCCCGTTCTCCGGCGTCTCCACTGCCAGCTTCAGCGAAAGCACGCCCTGCGGGGAGATAGTAGAGACGGCATGCTTGTAGACCAGATGCGGCTTACTCTCATACTCGAGGACGATCGTGAAGGCATCGAAGCCGAGCACGGATCCGCGCAGTTGGAAGCCGTTCACGAGATAGATCGTGACGACCATACCTTGCCGCTTGATCTCGGCGAGATAGGCGTCCTGGAGCTGGGGCGGACGCGACGGTGCGGGCATGGCATGACAGCGTTCACGTCCAGCCTAGGGATTCCCTTGCCGAGCGCTCGAGCTCGGCAAGTGCCCCCGCACCGGATGTGACCCAGCACAACGCCGGCTCGCGACGCAGCCACGTCATCTGCCGCTTGGCGTAACGAAGCGTGGCGCGCGTCAGTGCCTCCTCGAGCTCTGCGCGCGTGCACATGCCGCGCAGATACGCCAGCGCCTGCGGATAGCCCACCGCATCGGCAGCCGGGGCGTCACGCCCATCCAAGGATTCCGCCTCCGCCAACAAGCCGCCGTCGATCATTGCACGCACCCGCTCACGAATGCGGCCGGCCAGCACCTTGCGATCGATCGCCAATGCGACTTTCAGCACGCGCTCGCCGCGCGCCGCCAGCGTGGGCAGCGCTCTCTGCGGTGCGCTCCCGCGCGAGAGCGCTACTTCCAGGGCGCGCAGCGTACGATAGCGGTCGGCCACGGGTACGGCGGCGGCGCGCAGCGCATCACGTGCCAAGAGCCAAGCATGGAGCACCTCCTGCGGATGGAGGCGGCTCTCCTCGCGCAGCCGCGCGCGCAGCGATTCGTCGAACGCGACGTCGGCCAGCGCCATCTCCCCGCTAAGCGCGCGCAGATAGAAGCCGGTGCCGCCTACCACGATTGCACGCCGCCCACGCGCCGCGATTTCGTCGAGACAGATCGTGGCTTCACGCACGAAGCGCGCCGCACTGTAGCGCTCCTCCGGTTCGAGGAACGCCAACAGATGGTGCGCGGCACGAGCAAGCTGAGCGCCATCGGGCTGCGCCGTGCCCACGGCCATCCCACGATAGACCTGCCGCGAGTCTGCCGAAACGATCTCGGCCCCAAAGCGCCGCGCCAACTCGACGGCCAGCGCCGTCTTCCCGGAGGCCGTGGGTCCCATCAACAGGAGCACGCCGTCGCTCATCGTTTGAAGAGGCGCGCCAGCTCGCTCTCGCTCCATCGCAGCACCGTCGGCCGGCCATGGGCGCAATGCATGGGATCGCCGCAGACAAAGAGACGGCGCAGCAGCTCCTCCATCTCGGCCACCTGCAGCGCCTCACCGGCACGCACGGAGGACTTGCAGGCCAGCGACGCCCACAGCGACTGCGCGCTGAAGGTTCCATCGGCGCGCTCCTCGAGCACGTCGTCGAGGAAGGCACGCAGATCGAATGCGCGCACGCGAAAGTCCAGCGGCGTGGCCTCCAGGCGAAAGGCGCGCTCTCCGAAGGGCTCGATCGTGAAGCCGGCGCTCTCCAACTGCGGCAGCAGCTCCATAAGAGCCGCCGCCTCGCCGTGGGAGACTTCGAAGATCTGGGGGAGCAGCAGCGGCTCGCGCACCGGATCGTCGCCACGGCTGGCGCGCTCGGCGATGCGCTCGTAGTTGACGCGCTCGTGAGCAGCATGCTGATCGATCACCAGCAGATCCTGTCCGTCGCTGGCCACGATGAAGGTATTGGCAAGCTGGAGCACCACGCGCAGGGAGCGTGCCTCGTTCCCCGTTCCCTGGACGGCGGCCGCACGCAACTCCGCCAGTCGCAGAGCGAGATCGGCCGGCGGCGCAGCGGGATCACGCCGATCGATGACCACGACGCCGGGAGCGAGGCTGTGCTGCGGCAAAGGCGAGAGCACCGTCTGCTCCAGGCGCCGGGCCGCGTGGCGCTCGAGCGCCGACGCAATGGCACGTCTGGTGAGATCGAAGGCCAGCGCCTGACGGCGGAAGCGTACGTCGGACTTGGTTGGGTGTACGTTGACGTCAACTTCGCGCGGATCGACATCCAGCATCACTGCGCCGTACGGATAGCGCCCTGTCATGAGCGCGCTCTTGTAGGCCTGCGTCCACGCGGCGGCCATCTGTGCAGAGTGCAGGAGGCGACGATTGACGAAGAGATACTGCGAGGAACGGTTG
The DNA here is from genome assembly GCA_004297985.1 of bacterium. Lineage (GTDB taxonomy): Bacteria > Vulcanimicrobiota > Vulcanimicrobiia > Vulcanimicrobiales > SCRA01 > SCRA01. The sequence continues at coordinate 12,918 of SCRA01000051.1, forward strand.
GCTTTGTCGTCGCTAGGCGGGGAGACGTAGCCGCGCACGCGCAGCCCCGCTCCCTCCGCTGCGATGGGCAGCATGCGTTCCGCCGCCGCTGGACCGAAGAGCTGCGCCAGGCGGTGCTCCGCCTGGGCCGCGGGCGGGAGGCTCCAGATCGTCCGCCCGTCGTGCGTCAGCGTGAATGCGACGTGGGGGTAGGCCACGGCCAGCGCGGAGAGCCACGCCGAGATGCGCGCGAACTCCGCTCCCGGCGAGCGCAGATACTCGCGGCGCACGGGGAGCGCGTGGAAGATATCGCGCGCCTCGACACGCGTGCCCACGGGCGCCGCCGCAGGCTCCACGGCACCGATGCTCTCGCCTTCGGCGGTCACACGCGCGCCGATCTCCGACCCCGCGCGACGCGAGAGCAGCACGGTGCGGCAGACGGCGGCGATGGAGGCCAGGCCTTCTCCACGGAAGCCCAGACTTTCGATGCGGAAGAGGTCGCCGGCCCCGCCGAGCTTCGATGTCGCGTGGCGGCGCAGCGCGAGCGGCAGCTCCTCCGGGAGGATGCCTGCACCGTCGTCGCCGACGGTGATCGCGCCGAGACCTCCGCCTTCCACATCGACGCGAACGCGGTGCGCACCCGCATCGAGGCTGTTCTCGACCAGCTCCTTCACCACGGAGACGGGTCGCTCGATGATCTCGCCCGCGGCAATCTGTCCGATCGTCTCCGGATCGAGGACATGGATGCTCATCCCACTCACTCCGCTGCGCTCCGTTCGCGGGAACCCTCTTCTTCAAAAGTCCCTCCGGGAGCGCATTCATGCAAGCCATGGATGCTCATCAAAAGAGGTCCAGTTGGCGGCGCGGCACGTCGGCGCGCTCACGCGCCAAGTTCTTGCGCAGCGGGACCGCGCGCTCCAGCGGCGTGCGGCCCAGCAGCTCGTCGGCCAACGATCGCGCGCGCTCCACCACGCTAGGCGGCAGCCCCGCCATGCGCGCCACCTCGATGCCGAAGGAACGGTCCGTCGACCCCGGCAGGACGCGGTGCGAAAAGACCGGTTCCCCGCCGCGCTGCGGGTGCTCGATGGCGGTAACGTGATAGTTCGCCACGCGCGGCCATTCGCCGGCCAGCTCGACCAGCTCGTGAAAGTGCGTGGCGAACAGGACGATCGGCGTCTCCGACTCCATGCCTAGCAGGTACTCGCAGATCGCCTGCGCGATGGCCAGACCGTCCACCGTCCCCGTGCCGCGGCCGATCTCGTCTACCACCACCAGCGAACGCGGGGTGCAGCGGCGTAGAATGTGTGCAGCCTCCGCCATCTCCAAGTAGAACGTGGATTGGCCGCTGGCCAGATCGTCGCCGGCGCCTATGCGGGTGAAGATGCGGTCGACGACGCCGATCTCCGCCTGACGCGCCGGCACGTACGAACCGATCTGGGCGAGGATGGTCAGCAGCGCCGCCTGCCGCAAGAACGTCGACTTCCCGCCCATGTTGGGCCCCGTGAGGATCAGGAAGCGATGCTCGCCCTCGTCGATGCGCAAGTCGTTGGGGACGAAGCGCTCGCCGAGCAAGACTTCGACTACCGGATGGCGCCCGTCGACGATCGCCATGCACGACTCCTCGCGGATACGCGGGCGCACGTAGCCGCGCTCGCCCGCAGCCTGGGCCAGCGAGGCGTAGACGTCCAGATGAGCCAGCGCCTCCGCCGAGGCCATCAAGCGCTCCGCGTGCGCGGCGACGCGCTCCACGAGCTGTGCGTAGAGCGCTTCCTCCAGACGCAGTTGCCGCGAGTGCGCGGACGAGATCGCCACCTCCAGCTCCTTGAGCTCCGGCGTGGTGAAGCGCTGCCCGTTGGTCAGCGTCTGCTTGCGAATGTAGTCCCCGGGGGCGGTGCCGGCGTGGGCGGCACTGATCTCGATGGCGTAGCCGAAGGCGTTGGTATACTTGACCTTCAGCGACTTGATGCCGGTGCGCGCGCGTTCGCGCTCCTCCAGCGCAGCGATGCGTTCGCGCGCCCCCGTGCGCAGGGCCACGCACTCCGCCAGCTCCTCGCTGGCCTGCGGGCGAATCACTCCGCCGTCCGCGAGATTGGCCGGCGGCTCTTCCTCGAGGGTCTGCGCGAGATCGCGTTGCAGATCGTCGAAACGCTCGATACGCCGCGCCGTCCCGGCGAGTGCCGGCACCTCCGCCCGCGCGCGCACGGGCTCGAGCATCTCGAGCGTGCGCATGAGCGCGGCGAGGTCGCGCGGTCCTGCGCGCCGCACGCGCAGTCGCTGCGCCAGGCGCTCCAGGTCGTAGCAATGCTCCAGGTGCTCCTGCAGCGCGGCTCGGCGTGGGTACTCCTCGACCAGCGCCGCCACTGCGGCTTGGCGCTCGACGATGCGGTCCCGTTCCACCAGCGGTGCCAACAGCCAGCGCGCCAAGAGCCGCGAACCCATCCCCGTCCGGCAGCGGTCCACCGCCGCCAAGAGGGTCGCCTTCGGATTGGAGCCCAGGGCCTTGGTCAGCTCGAGGTTCCGCCGCGAAGCGGGATCGATGACCATGAACGTCTGTGCGCGATAGGTCCGCGGCGCGCGCAGCGCCTCGGCACCGCCCAGACAACTGCGCGCAGTGAAGGCGTAGAGCGCGTCGAGCGCGCGGTGCATCGCCGCCGACTCCTCGAGCGAGAAGCCCGCCAACGGCTCGCGGCGGCGCCCGTCGACGGCACCGATGCCGAGCTGCGCCACGCGCGCCCCCTGCTGTTCTACGACCTGGGCGAACGGCTCGCGCTGATCGAGCGGAATATCGAGTACGGCCTCGGCGGGAGACAGGCGCGCCAGCTCCGCCAGCGCATCCTCCTGCGCCGAGTCACCGGCGAACGCCGTCACGGCCAGCTCGCCGGTGGAGACATCGGCGTGGGCTACCGCCAGTGCCTCGCCCAGCATGGCGACGGCCGTCAAGAAGTTGTTGGCGGAGGAGGGCAGCAGCGACTCCTCCAGCAACGTCCCCGGCGTCACCACTCGAACCACGTCGCGCCGCGTCAGCTTGTTTGGAACCGGGGCCTCCAACTGCTCCGCCAGCGCAACGACGCGGCGCTGACGTACGAGCTTGACGAGATAGCCGTCAAGCGCGTGATACGGCACGCCGGCCATGGCCACGCGCTCGCCGCCGCCGGACTCCTTGGAGGTCAGGGCGATCTGCAAGGCGCGAGCGATCGTCTCCGCGTCCTCGCCGTAGGCTTCGTAGAAGTCGCCGACACGCATGAGGAGGACCGCCTCCGGGTAGCGCGCCTTGATACCGAAGTACTGCTCGAAGAGGGGAGAGCGGCGATTCTCTTTCGTCGTCACTGGGGTGAGGCCAATGCCTCGCGTGCGACGATGTCGAGCACCACCGGGCCTTCGTCAGGCGCGCCGCCGCGCTCGAGCGGCGGGAGCAGGCGGGCCACCGGCGTGGCCGGCATGCCGGCATGCACAGCCGTCCCCTGCACCGTTCCCAACGTCCCCCACGTATAGGCCTTGTCGATGCGCACGTCGAGCCATGGCCCGTCGAGATGCTGCTTGGGCACGATGACCGTGACGTTCTGGCCGATTTTGGCGGCGTATCGGGTGCGATCTTTCTTGGAGGGCCCGACGATCAATGCGCGCTGCGTCGTGCCGACCAGCGACTGATGGTAGGCGCGCGTCATGCGATCCTGCGCTTCGGCCACTCGCCGCAGTCGCTCGCCCGCCACGGCGGGGTCGACGAACAGATCGCTCCACGCCGCCGCCTGCGTCCCGCGCCGCGGCGAGTAGATGAACGTGTAGCCGTTCTGAAACGTCCCCTCGTTGACGTAGGCGAGGGTCTCTCCGAACATCTCCTCGCTCTCGCCGGGGAAGCCTACGATGAGGTCCGTGGTCAACGCCCAATCGGGATAATGCGCGCGGAACGTCGCCACCTTCTCGCGGTAGCGCTCGATCGTATATTTGCGGTTCATACGTTTGAGCATGACGTTTGAAGCCGACTGCAACGGCAGATGGAGCCGCTTGTTCAGCTTGCCGATGGCGCCCATCACCTGGAACGTATGCTCGTCGAAATCGTTGGGATGCGGGCTGATGAAGGTCAGGCGCTCCACCCGCTCCTGGGCGGCCACCATCTCCAGGAGGTCGGCGAAGCGCGCCCCCGTCTGCGGGCAATGGTAGTGGTTGACGGTCTGCCCGACCAGCATGATCTCGCGCGCGCCGCGGTCGAGCCGCTCGCGCACGTCGGCCATCACCGCCTCCGCGGTGCGATCTTCGAAGCGGCCGCGCACCATTGGCACGATGCAGAACGTGCAGTAGTACGAACAGCCCTGCTGAACGGTGACGAAGGCACGCAGGTTGCGCCAGCGTGGGTCGACCTCGGCGTCCTCGTGCAGGACCGCGCCGTACCCCTCCAGAGCGGCCAGCCGATTTTCGCTTCCGTCGTCGTCGCCGACGAAGTTGTCGCGCCACTCCGCCAGCCGCGCTATGACGGCGTCGATCTCACGCGTGCCGAAGATCGCATCGACGTAGGGCACCTTGCCCGGCATCACGTCGCGGTCTTGTTCGGCTAAGCACCCCATGACCACGAGGCGCACCTCGGGGTCCTGCGCCTTGAGTGCCTTCCACTGGCCGATGCGCCCGTAGGCCCGCATCTCGGCATTATCGCGCACGGTGCACGTGTTGAGTACCAAGACGCTGGCGTCTTCGGGCCTCTCCGCGGCGCGGTAGCCGAGTGCCAGGGCCCCGCGCAGTACGCGCTCGGAGTCGGCCTCGTTCATCTGGCAGCCAAAGGTTTGAATGTAGATCGAAGGCATGGCGCGGTTACTTCTTACTCTCTGCGACAAGCCACTGCAAGAGGGCCAGCGGAAGGTAGAGACGGCCTTCAACCACCGTGGGGGCGGCGTCGTAGCGGCGCGGTTGATCGTCGACGGCGTAGTTTCGCTGATCGAGGTGGCCGACGACTTTGTGGCCGCCGTAGCGGATCACCAGCTTCCCGCCAACCAGCGTGAAGGCGTCGTCGGGAAGGTAGCCGTCGACAGGAGCGAGGACGACCGGAGCGGCGCTCGACGCGGCGTGCAGGACCACTACGGTCTCGGTGTCGGGGTAGACGTCGACGTCGCGAGCAACGGAATCGCCCTTGGCACGTACTTCCACGCGATGGCTCCCGGCCGCCAGGCGGCGCGAGACCACGGGGAGCCTGCCGATCGAGACTCCGTCGAGGTAGACGACGCCCCCCACGATGTCGGAGCGGATCGCGAGGCTCCCGGTCTGGCGAAGGGCACTGGTCGTCGCTGCCAGGTGCACCGACTCCATCAGCGGCTCGTCCGAGCTGCCGACATCGACCCCCACGTCCTGTACGGTGAAGCCCGCCTTGCTCACGGAGATGACGTGGTGTCCGGGGGGCACGGCGGAGACCAGGATGGGACTCTCGCCGACGAAGGTCCCGTCGAGCCAGATATCGGCGCCGCTGGGTAGACTGGAGATGAAGATCGCCCCGCGCCCGCGATCGGCGGCTGCCGGAGCGGTCAATGCGGCGAGCAAAAGGCAACATACGAGGAGGGAGCGCATCGAGCCACCCTTCGGGTTCGTCGTGCGCCCTGCCCCCCGCGCCATAGGTTGGCCCCCTCCAACGGCGAATCGGGTGCGGCTATGTATCCTACCGTGGCCATCGTCGGGCGACCCAACGTCGGGAAGAGCGCCCTGTTCAATCGCCTGGTCGGCCAGCGCCTGGCGATCGTGGAGGACACCCCCGGCGTCACGCGCGACCGCCTCTACGCGGTGGCCGAGTGGCTCGGGCGTTACTTCACCCTTGTCGACACCGGGGGCATCGAGGCCGGCGTCGATCTGCGTAAGGAGGCCACGGACGAGCCGACGCGCATCCGCGCCAACGCGCGGCGCCAAGCCGAGGCGGCGGCCCAAGTGGCCGATGTGGTGATCTTCGTCGCCGACGGGCGCGAGGGCTATAACCCGCTCGACGACGAGGTGGCGCTCATCCTGCGGCGCGCCAGGCGCCACGTGATCTTCGTGGCCAACAAAGTGGAGTCACCTGCCGCTCGGCAGTCGGCGACCGCGGAGTTCGCGCGCTTGGGCTTCGGCGACCCCATCGGCGTCTCGGCCATCCACGGCGAGGGTACGGGGGACCTGCTCGACGCCGTCGTGGCACGCCTGCCCGCAGAGTTGGAAGCGCCCGCTGAGGGCGAGTTGGCGATCGCCATCATCGGCCAACCCAACGTCGGGAAGTCCTCACTCCTCAACGCACTGGTGGGCCAGGAGCGCTCCATCGTCTCTACCGTTCCGGGCACCACGCGCGACGCCATCGACGAAGTCGTCGAGCGTGACGGCCGCCGGCTCCGCCTGATCGACACGGCGGGCATCCGTCGCCACGTCGACAAGCGCGACTCCATCGAGTACTACTCCAGCCTGCGTTCGCTGGCCGCGATCTCGCGCAGTCAGATCGCCCTGCTGCTGATCGATGCGATGAAGGGCATCCTAGCGCAGGACCGCCGCCTAGCCGGCATCGCCATCGAGGAGCGCAAAGGGCTGATTCTGGTCGTCAACAAATGGGATCTTGCCCTCGAGCAGGGCGGATACGGACAGGGAGAGCTCACGGAGATCCTCCACCAGCAACTGGGCTTTGCCCCGTACGCGCCGGTGGTCTTTCTCTCCGCGCTCACCAAGCGCGGCCTCGGGAAGCTTCTGCCGATGGTCGATCGTGTGGCGGAGAACCTACGCCGGCGCGTCCCCACGCCGCAGTTGAACGAGGTTCTACGCGATGCCATGCTGGCCCATCCGCCGCCACCGGTCAAGGGGCGCCGGCTCAAGGTGCTCTACGCCTCGCAGCCGTACGACAATCCACCGGGGTTCGTGCTCATCGCGAACGATCCGGAGCTCGTCCACTTCTCGTATCAGCGATTTCTGGAGAACGTGATCCGTCAACACTTTGGCTTCGAAGGTGCGCCGATCACCCTGCACTTCCGCGAGCGCGGCAGGGCGGAGGCGACGTGATCCTCTTGGGCGTGGCCGCCGCGTTTCTCGTCGGCTCGATCCCCTTCGGCATCGTCGTGGGCCGCGGATTCTTCGGCATCGACTTGCGCGCGCAGGGCAGCGGGAACATTGGGGCCGCCAATGCCTTCCGTGCTCTCCCGAAGTGGGCCGCCGCCCTGGTCTTGGTGGGAGATGCCCTCAAAGGGTACGTGCCGACGGCGCTCGCCCTGCACTTCGGAGCGGGACCCTGGGGAAGCGTCGCGATCGCCTTGGCGGCGATCCTCGGCCACAACTACTCGCTCTTCCTGCGGGGGCGCGGGGGGAAGGGAGTGGCCACCGGGCTCGGCGCGTTGATCGCCCTCTCCTGGCTCGCGGCGCTGGGCTGCATCGGCGTCTGGGTCGTCGCCGTCCTTCTCACGGGGTACGCCAGCCTGGGGTCACTCCTGCTGAACCTCGCGCAACCTCTCGCGTTGTGGATCGTGACCCGCGAGCCGGCCTTCGCCGCATTCGGCAGCGTGGCGTTCGTGCTCGCGCTCTGGCGCCATCGCGAAAACGTCGACCGACTGCTCCACGGCCGCGAGAACGCGCTCTTCAAGCGCCACACCGCTCACTAGCAGAGTGCGGCACCATGCTGCCCGAGAGGGGCAACCGCGGTGCCCTGCGAATGGCCGGGGGTTTTGCCGCACATGGAGCTGCTGTACACTACATGATCTCTAGCAACGACTTTCGCAACGGCGTGACCATTACCATCGATGGCCAGCTCTGGACCGTCGTGGAGTTCCTCCACGTCAAGCCCGGCAAAGGCGCGGCCTTCGTGCGCACCAAGCTCAAGAACGTGAAGACGGGGCAGACCCTCGAGCGCACGTTCCGCGCCGGCGAGAAGCTGGAGCGCGCCACGGTCGACAACCGCGAGATGCAAATGCTCTACAACGATGCGGACGGCTACCACTTCATGGACCTCGAGAGCTACGAGAACATCACGCTCCAGCGCGATCTCATCGGCGGTCCCGCCGACTTCCTCAAAGACGGCATGAAGATCCAAGTGCAGTTCCACGAAGCGGTGCCCATCGGCGCCGACCTGCCGGCACACGTGGAGCTGGAAGTCAAGGAGACCGAGCCTGGCTTCAAGGGCGACACAGCGACGGGGGCGACCAAGCCCGCCCTCCTCGAGACCGGAGCCACGGTCAACGTTCCACTCTTCGTGAACCCGGGTGACGTCATTCGCATCGATACCCGCGATCGCCGCTACATCGGCCGCGTGCAGTAGCGCCGGCCGTCTTCGTCTTCAGATGACGTAGTGTAGGACGGAGTGGGCGGCACGCTGGCGATCGACGAGATCGGCGAACGTGACCCCTTCGAGCGCCTCCTCGAGCACGCTCCCCACGCGTCCGAGCGCCTCCTCCACGATATCGCGCTCGCGCGAGGAATCGGGGGGGGCGCCCTCGAGCAGCTCACGATCGAAACGGCGCACGACGTCGGCCAGCGTGATGGCGGAGGCGGAACGCGCCAAGAGGTAGCCGCCTTGGCTTCCTCGCCGGCTTGCAACCAGGCCCGCCGACTTCAACGCCAGCAGGATCTGCGGCAGAAATCGCTCCGGGATGCCCTGCGCCCGCGCGATATCCTCGATGCGCGTCGGTTCGCCGTCTCCCGGCGCTAACGCAAGCTCGAGAAGCGCCCGGGCGGCGTAGACGGTCTTGGCAGAAAGGCGCACGCATGTACCTTGGCGGGCATCACACAGCCGTCCTTCAGTGAAACGGTCTACCGCCGCGTGCTAGCAGGGCGTCTAGACCGGCGCGGAAAGCTCCGGAGCATCCGGCCCCGCCAGGTCGCGAACGCCGATCACTTCGTAGACGCGCAACTGGAAGCGCGGATCGAACGAGCGCCGGCTGCATCGGCCGCAGGAGATGCGAACCGGCGGGCGCCGGCGGCGCAACAGCTCCGTCGCGCAGTGCGGACACTTGAGGATGTAGCGCCGCCCGCTCGGCCTTTCCTCGACGCGTCCCATCTCGTGGTAAATGCTGGCGATTCCAAGTTCGCGCATCTTCTTTTTGAATGCCGGCGTATGCCCCGAGTCCAATCCTCTGGCATCGAGCCACGCATGGATCATCTCGTGGAGCAGCGTCTCCTCCAAGCGCTCGGGATATCGGCGGAAGTGCTTGGTCGAGAGCTCGATCAGCGGCGGCTTGTGGATGATGCGCCCCGCCACCGTCGAGAAGCGCGGATTGTAGGCGATGCGATAGGGCGGGATCCCACCGCCGAAGTGCTGCAGGTTCAGGCGAGCGAAGAGCAGTTGGAGCTCGGCCTCGTCGGGTAGGGACTGATCCATCGGCGCGGCAGCGTTCCCGCCGTGCGGTGGTCTGCCCTCCCTCCCCAGGACCGCCCCTCGCAGCTTCCGAAGGTTCCGGCACGATGACCACCACGGCCTCCACCGCCCCGCAGACGGCACTCGACCGCCCGGATTGGGATTACGTCGAGTTCTACGTCGGCAACGCCAAGCAAGCCGCGCACTTCTACCGCACCGCCTTCGGTTTCGAGCAGATCGCCTACGCGGGACCCGAGACGGGGATGCGCGACCGCGCTTCCTACGTGCTCGAGCAGAATCGCCTACGATTCGTGATCACGAGCTCCCTCCAGCCGGATCACGAGATCACGCACCATGTGGCCCTCCACGGTGACGGTGTGCGCGACATCGCTCTTTGTGTCGCCGATGCCGGGGCAGCCTTCAGTCTGGCGGTGGAGCGCGGCGCCCGCCCCGTCCGTGAGCCTCGGACGCAGAACGATGCGTTCGGCAGCGCCACGCTCGCCTCGGTTGCCACGTACGGCGACACGATCCACACCTTCGTGGAGCGCGACGAATACCGCGGCCCCTTCCTGCCCGGCTTCGTGGAGCAGCGCGTCGCCGCGGGCTCCCAAGAGTATCCTGCGCTGCACCACATCGACCACTGCGTGGGCAACGTCGGTTGGCACGAGATGGACGTTTGGGCCGACTACTATGCGCGCGTCTTCCACTTTACCCAGCTCGTCTCGTTCGATGACAAGGACATCTCGACCGAGTACACGGCGCTGAAGTCGAAGGTGATGTCCGATGCGCGCCACGCCGTCAAATTTCCCATCAATGAGCCGGCGCAGGGCCTCAGAAAATCGCAGATCGAGGAGTACCTCGACTTCTACCACGGCGCCGGGGTGCAGCATCTAGCGCTTCATACCAGCGACATCGTCTCGACGATCCGAGCGTTGCGCGCCAACGGCGTGGAGTTCCTCGAAGCCCCCGATGCCTATTACGACCAGCTCGAGGGGCGCGTCGGCAAGATCGACGAGGCCATCGATGTGCTACGCGAATTACGCATCCTCGTCGACCGCGACGACCGCGGCTACATGCTTCAGCTCTTTACCAAGCCGCTGCAAGATCGTCCAACGCTCTTCTTCGAGATCATCCAGCGTAAGGGCAGCCTCTCCTTCGGCAAGGGCAACTTCAAGGCTCTCTTCGTAGCCATCGAACAAGAGCAGGCCAAGCGCGGAACGCTGTAAGGAATCATGAACCAGACGCCACGGACCGCCGCGGGACTTCCCTCCCGCTTGGCCGTTCCGATCTTCATCGTCGTCGCCGCACTCTTCTTAGGGTCGCTCGGCTACTTCTTCAAAATCTCCAGCTCGCAAGAGGGTGCCGCCTTCGGGCGCAACGCCCTCCAGCAGGCAAACGCTCCTACTTCGGCCATGGGCGGATCCGATACCAAGGCGGCCCAGCTCCCGCAGACGGTCACCGTGCAGAGCGGCTCCGGACCCGTGCGGGGGGCGCCGATCGAAGACGGCCCCGAAGCTGCGGGCGAGCCGGCCGGCGCCCCCCCGGGGCCCGTGATGGCCGAGGTCCAGCGCTACCGCACGCAGCTCGAGCGGAACCCCAATGACGTCGAGGCGCTGATGGGCCTGGGCAAGCTGGAGCTGCAGGCTGGGATGTACGCCAAGGCCGAGGAGGGCTTTGCACGTGCCGCGCGCCTCCAGCCATCGAACGCAGAGGCCCTCTACGGCGAGGGTACCGCGGCGCAGGCACTCGGGCAGCGTGATCGCGCCATCACCGCGTACAAGCGCGTGCTCGATGCCGCCCCGAGCGATCCGCGAGCGAAAGACGCTCGCGCCGCTCTGCAGACGCTGGGCGCCGCAGCCAACCCGTGATGCGTGTCGCCTATCAAGGTGAGCCGGGAGCCTTCAGCGACGAAGCGGCACGGCGGTTGCTGCCGGGCGCCGAGAGCTGCGGCTACCCCAGCTTCGACGAGGCCGTGACCGCGGCCGTCAACGGCGCCGCTGACGCCGTGTTGTTGCCCGTGGAGAATACGATCTACGGCTCGGTGGTGCGCTCTTACGATCTGATCGGCGACTCACCGTTGCGCCTCTGCGGGGAGACCATCGTTCACGTGCGCCAATGCTTGATCGCACCACACGGCACGACCCTTGCGCACGTGCGGACGGTGGCCTCCCATCCGGTAGCGCTGGAGCAGTGCCGCCGAGCGATCGCGCAGCACCACTGGAAGACGCTGCAGGCGGTGGACACCGCCGGCGCAGTGCGCGCGCTGCTCGACGGCTCCATCGCCGCCGACGCGGCCATCGCCGGTCCGCTGGCCGCAGAGCGCTACGACGCGCAGCTCCTGCTGGCCGACATCCAAGACGATCCGGGAAACTCGACGCGCTTTCTGCTGGGCGCACGCGAACCGCTGGCACAGGAGCTCGCTGGGCCGGAGCGCGACCGCTCCGCGCTGCGCTTGGAGCTGGCCAACCGTGCAGGCTCGCTTCACGCCGCGCTCGGCCTCTTCGCGGAACAGGGAATCAATCTGCGGATGCTGCTCTCCCGGCCGATCCCCGCGCAGCCGTGGCGCTACGCCTTCTACCTTGAAGTCGATGCCGACGCTCCACGCGCCGAGGCGGCGCTCGACGCGTTGGGGGACATCGGTACGGGCCGCCTGTTGGGGAGCTACCGCGGAGCGGCACGAGCAGACTAGGAGCCTGCCTGAAGAGTCACCTGAGCCCGGAGAACCCGTCTGCGGCGTGCGCCTCTACTCCGTGGGCAGCGGTTGGCGCATCCCGCCGCGCTCCAGCTCGAGGCCGGGAACGCGCCTCTCCTCCTCCTCGAGACCGTGGCCCGAATCGTACCGCTCCGGCGCAAGCCACACGTAGACCACAGGCACCAGCACAAGCGTTAGCAAGAGCGAGCTTGCCAGACCGCCGATCACCACGATGCCCAACCCTTGGCGTGTCTCCATGCCGGGCACGAGAGCGAATGCCAGCGGCGACATACCGGCGATCATCGAGACGGTCGTCATCACGATCGGGCGGAACCGAATACGTGCGCTCTCCATGATCGCGGCCGCCTTTCCGTAGCCGCGCTCGCGCAGAATATTGGCGAAGTCAACGAGCAGGATGCCGTTTTTCGTCACCAGCCCAACGAGCATAATGGTGCCGATGAGCGAGAACAGATTCAACGTTTTGTGCGCCAGCGCAAGAGCACCGAGCGCCCCCACCGTTGCAACCGGAACGGAGAACATGATGATGAACGGCGTCATGTATCCGTTGTAGAGCGCCGTCATCAGCAGGTACACCAAGGCGAACGAGAGCATGAGCGCGGCTGCCAGACCGATGACCGTATCCCTGGTGTTCTGCTGGTTACCGTTGGGGTTGGCGTGCACGGAGACGTAGGCCGGCAGGCGGAGCTGTGCCAGCCGTTGCTGGAAGGCTTTCTCCACGTTCGACTGCGCGACGCCCGGAGCCACGTTGCCCGTGATGTGAATGACCGACTGGCGGTTCACGCGCGTAATGACCGGCGGGGCAGGAGCCCAGTTCAGATGCGCTACGTCGCCGACGTGAATGATCGTCCCGTTGTTCGTGCGAATCGGTATCGCCAGGACCTCCTTCAGGCTGGTCTGATTCGAAAGCGGATAGATGACCTGCACGTTCTTGAGTCCGTCAGGCGACTCGAACTGCGTTGCCAGCGCCCCTCCGAAGGCAGCACGAATCGCCTGTGAGGCGGTGCCGATGCTGACGTTGAGCGTCTGTGCCGCACGACGGTCGAAGATGACCTCCACCTGCGGCGAGAGCGTCTCCGCCGAGCTGGTCACGTTGGCCGAACCGGTCGTATCCTTGAGAGCCTGTTCGACCTTGGCCGCATACGGCGCCGGGTCACCTTGGAGGCTCGTCACCAGGTAATCCAACGGCTGCGCGTTACCGCCGCCCGAGCTGCCCGCGGGAATGACGACGAGCTCGGCTCCCGCGGCCACTGCCGGAGCCCGCTGGCGTAGCCACTGCACCCAGTCGTTGGTGCTGCGCTTGCGGTCGTCCTTGAGAAAGACGTGGATCTGCCCGACAGCGCCTTGCTGGATGAAGCCGCCAAACGGCGAGGAGTATGCGCCCGCGGTCTCGGTGGCGACGTCGACGTCAGGGATGGTATTGACGAGATCGCCGAGGCGCTGCACCGCATCGTTGGTCTTCTCGAGCGGCGTGCCGGTGGGATAGGTCACCTGCACGTAGAGCTCACCGCGATCCTGTGACGGGATGAACTCGAAGCCAACGGTGCCGAGCGGGATCAACGAGAGCGCGCCCACGAGCGAAACAACGGATACCCCCACCACGAGCCAAGGATGCCTCAAGCCCGCCGGAAGCAGCTTCTCGGCATACCACATACGCGCACGCTGGAAACCACGCTCGAAGGCGCGGATAGGCGCCCAGGGCCTCCACTTGCTCTTCAGTGACCAGCGTCCCGCCAGCGTCGGCGTGACGGTGAACGAGGTCCACAGGGACGTGAGCGTGGCGACAACCACCACCAACCCGAACTCCACAAGGAACTTACCCACGACGCCCGGCAGGAAGGCGATGGGCAGGAAGACTACCACGTCGACCATCGTGATGACGATGGCGGCAAGGCCGATCTCCGATCGCCCGTTGATGGCGGCGTGCAGGGGAGGATCGCCGTTCTTGTAATGGCGCTCGATGTTCTCCAAGACGACGATCGAGTCGTCGACAAGGATACCGATGACGAGCGTCATCGCCAACAGAGAAACCGTATCGATCGTGAAGTTTGCCAGCTTCATCACCGTGAGGGTGATGAGCAACGACGTCGGAATCGCGATGAGCACGACGATCGCGGCGCGCCACGAGCCCAGGAACAACATCAGCACCAAGCTCGTGAGGACGACGCCTTCGAGCAACGTGCGGAAGACGGCGTCGATCTGCTGCTCGGTGTATTTCGCCGACAGGTGGATGACCGCGAAGTGGATACCGGGGAACTGAGCTTCCAGCCGCGGAATGGCGGCGATGACGTTCTTGGCGGTATCGACCTCGTTGGCTTCAGTGGCCTTCTGCACCGCCAGATACATTTCGGTCTTGCCGTTGACGTACGAGTAGACGCGTTGCGTCTCGTAGCCGTCGGTTATCGAGGCGACGTCTCCGATTCGCAGCGCGCCAGGAGCAAGGCTCCACGGATTGAGCGGACCGGCGGTGCTCACGGGCGAGCTCGCGCCACCCGACGCGGCAAGGCCGGAGGCGGCTTGAAGCGGGAGGTTCGTCACCTGCTCCGGCGTCTGGACGTCACCGCGAATGTCCACCGTCGTCTCGCGCGTCGGCTGATAGACGATGCCCCCCGGGAGGCGCTGGTTGTTGCTGCCGATCGTGTTGACAACGTCGTTCAACGTGAGGTTGTTCGCCAACAGCGAAACCGGGTTGATCGTCACCTCGATTGCCGGCGTCACGGTACCGTAGGCGTTGACGTTGGCGACGCCGGGAGCCTGTTCGACCGCGGGAATGATACTGTTCTGGATCAGTTGCGAGAGGCCGGCCTTCGAATAGCTCCTAGCGGTCACTCCGAGAAAGACAACCGTGGGCTCACTGGGATCGAAGGTCTGGACCGTCGGCGTCGTCAGGTCATTAGGCAACCGCGACTGCGCCGCTTGGAGACGCCGCTCCACTTCCTGCAACGAGACGATCGTGCTCGCGCCCAGGTTGAAGATGGCGGAGATATTGGCGCGCCCCAGTTGAACCGTTGAGTTGATCACGTTGAGGTCGGGGGCGCCGGCTAGCTGGTCTTCGATGGGGCGCACGATGTTATCGCGCATCTCCGTGGGTGAGGCGCCGGGGTACGTTACCGTGATAGTGACCGTCGGCAGGTCGACATTCGGCGTCTGCTGCTGGACCAACGTCCTATACGAGATCAAGCCCGCAATCGTCACGAATGCGAGCATCACGAAGACGAGAGCTGGACGCTGAACGAAGAGCCTGGTCAGCCACATTAGCGGAGGACCACCTTCTGGCCATCGGTGAGGCCCAGCGAGCCGTCGCTGACCACCGCGCTGCCGGCCGGCAGACCGGTGACGACGGCGTAGCTCCCATCGCTTGCTCTCTCCTTGACATGCTGTAACTTCGTGACGCCGTTTTGGACGATCATCACGCTGTCGTTGTTGTCATCCAAGAAGGCCGCCGCCGGCACGGCAACGCCGCGCACGGACGGGCTGCTGACGCGCCCGAGCACCGCCATTCCCGGGCGCAGCCGCTGGTCGGGATTTGGTACGTCGACCTTCACGACGAAACCGCTGCTGTTGGGCTGCGTCGGCGAGAGCAGCGCCACGACCTGCCCGCTGAACGGCGTTCCACGCAGAGCGTTGGCGGTGAGGATGACCGGCGCCCCCTGACGTACATCAACGACCTGTGCGGCGAAGGCGGAGAGCGTCGCGTAGACGTGATCGATCTCCTGGAGCGTGAAGATTTGACGGTTCCCTGGATACTCACCAGGGTTGAGATTGCGATTGACGATCACGCCGTCTATAGGCGAGACGATCGTCGCCTTGGCGATCTGCACTCGGATCTGGTCGGCTTGGGCCCGGGCTTGGGCGGCAGCGGCGCGTGCCGCTGCAATGTTGGCCGCTTGCAGGCCCTGCTGTTGCGTACCGTTGGTCTGAGCGTTGGCCTGCGCCGAGGCAAGGGCGGCTCGCGCGCTGTTCACGGCCTGCTGATCGTTTCGCGCCATCGTGCGCTGCTGATCGACCTGCTGCTGCGCGATGTACCCCTGCTCGAGGAGCTGCTCGTCGCTGCCCAGCATGCTCGTATCTTGGGCAAGAGTGTGCTCAGCCTGCAACACTGCCGCCTGCGCGCTCGTCACCTGATTGCCGCCTTGGGCGATCGATAGGTTCGCCTGGTAGTCGGTCTGCATGGCCTTGGCCTGGGCCGACGCATAGTTGCGCTCGGCCGCCTGCAAGTTGGCCTCCAAATCGGCGGTGTCGAGCCTCGCGAGTACCTGTCCCTTGTGGACAAAGTCGCCCTCGGTAACCAGGACGGCGTCCGCCGACTCTGTGAGATCGCTGGTCAGCCCCACGCTCTGATGGGGCGCGATCAATCCGCCGAGCTCGCTGACCGGCGTGACATCGCGCTCTACCGCCGTCACAACCTGTACTGAGGGGGGCGGTGGTGCCGCGCGCTCGCTGGTCCTATGGCCGCATGCAGAGAGCAACCCACTGAGCGCCGCAACGGCGAAGAGGCGGAAGGCGATGCGCATAGTCTCCAGTCTAGCAGTCTTTCCTTGGAGTGCTATGGGAAGGCGCCGCGGCCTCACGCGCCGGCCGCGCGGACGGGGCGGCCGAGCGCCGTGGCTATCTCGACGACCTCGTCTTCGCTGACGCCCAGGCCTGCCAGGGCGGCACGATGACAGAGGATCAGCGCAGCGGCCTCGCGCCGCTCGGCCCGCTCCTCGCGCACGCGCTTGACTTCCTCGGTGACGCGCAAGGCCAGCTCGTGGCTGCAGGAGACGCCTTCCTGTGCCAAGCGCGCCTCGTGTTTGCGCAGCGCATGCTCCACAAGCGCGGCACCGGAGTGCTTACCGTAGACGAAGGCCATCTCGGCACCAACCAGCTCGGCCGGGACGGCCTCGTAGATCCGGCGGTCGATCAGCATGCCCTGCGTGTGAATGCCGCTCTCGTGGGTGAAGACGTTCATGCCGACGATGGGCTCGTGTACCTGCATCGGTACGCCGCTCATCTCCTCCATGAAGCGTGCCAGCTCGCGCAGCTTCTCGTACTTGAAGCCGGGGATCTCCACCCCGTAGAGGACGCGCAGCGCCGTCATCACCTGGTGCAGGGGTACATTACCGGCCCGCTCGCCGTAGCCGTTGGCCGTCACCGTGAAGGCCTTGAAGCCGCAGGCGAGCGAGGTGATGCAGTTGATCGCCGCCAGACCGTAGTCATTGTGAAAGTGGTTGAGGAGCGTGACGCCTGGGCCCATCGCCTCGACGATGCGCGAGCAGTACCAGCGCGTCGCCTCCGGCGTCAGCGTGCCGACGGTATCCGGCCAGGCCGGGCGAACGGCGCCGGCTTCCAAGCCGCGCTTGAAGAGCTCGATGAAGTAGTCGACCTCCCCGCGGCTGCCGTCCTCGCCGCCGAACTCCACCCGCTCCACGCCCTTGGCACGCGCATGGCGGATGGCATCGCACTGCATCTTGATATTCTCTTCACGATACCAGGCGACGGGGAGATCGAGCCATTGGGACTCCGGCTTGCCCGCGCGGGCGAGGAGCGTCTTGCCGATCTTGTACTTGAGGTGCAGATCGCTGCCGCTGGTGAAGACGAAGAAGGTCACCTCGCGCGGCGCGATGCCGACATCCTCGAGCGCTCCGATGGTGACGTCGATGTCCTTCGGGTTGCTGCGGCACATCACCACCAGCTCCAAGTCGCTGCGGAGATCGCCGC
This sequence comes from bacterium, assembly GCA_004297985.1. GTDB lineage: Bacteria > Vulcanimicrobiota > Vulcanimicrobiia > Vulcanimicrobiales > SCRA01 > SCRA01. Next base: position 30,572 of record SCRA01000051.1, read on the forward strand.
GGCGCTTGGCCTGCGCTACCAGTTGCAGGGTACGCTGGTCGCCTTTCGACGCGGCAGGGAAGCCCACGTCCATGATGTGCACGCCGATGTCGGAGAGCCGCTGGGCGATCTCGAGCTTCTGCTCGGGGGTGTAGCAGATGCCGGGCATCTGCTCGCCGTCGCGCAGCGTGTCGTCGTAGATCCGCAGCTCGCGAGGGTCCGCGAAGCTCACGTGCTTGGTGAACTCGCGGGGATCGTGGATCAGTTGATCAACCGGCTCACGAAACTCCATGGCTCCCTCCCTGGCAGCGTTACGTGGGCAGGGGTTTCTCTTCCGTCCGCACCCCCTCCCTACCGGCTGAGAGCTCACCGGAGATGCGCAGACGCGCGATATCACGGCGAAAGAGCAGGTTCAACGTCCAGTCCATCGCCACGCGCAGCTTGCGGTCGAGACCGGGGAGCTGAAATAGGTAGTACGACCGCCAGAGGAACCAGGCCGGGAAGCCCGTCAGCATGCGCCCGCGGAAGATCTCCGCCACGCCTTGACGATGCCCGAGCGAGGCCATCATGCCCAGCGAACGGTAGACGAACGCTTTCGTCGCGCGGCCGCGGATGGCGGCCGCAATATTGCGTGCCAGCAGGGGCGCCTGACGGATGGCGTGTTGAGCCGTCGGCGGATACCAGCCGCCTTCCGGTTTCGGAATCTGTGCGCAATCGCCCAGCGCCCAGACTCCGGGAAAGCCGGGGACCGAGAGGTCGCCGTTGACGATGACGGCACCGTTGCGCGCATGCTCGACCGGCAGATCGCGCACTTGCTGCGAGGGGCGTGCCCCGGCGCTCCAGACGATGAGCTGGCAGTCGATGTGCCGCCCGGACTTCAGCAGGATCCCTAACGCGTCGGCACAGGCAACTTGGTCTCCCGTGACGACCTCGACGCCACGATGCTTGAGCATCGCGCTCGCCGAAACGCCGAACGGCTCCGGCAGCTCCGGCAAGAGGTGCGAACCGCCCTCGAGGAGGATCACGCGCACCCAGCTCGCCCGCAGGCCGGGGTAGAACGAAGCCACCGAGTCGACGAACTCCTGCACTTCGCCTGCCGCCTCGACGCCCGTGAAGCCGCCCCCCACGATCGTGAAGCAGAGGAGACGCCGACGCTCGTCCTCGTCCGCGGCGACCTCGGCCAGTTCGAACATGCGGATCAGCTCGTTGCGCAGGCGAATGCCGTCGTCGAGCGTCTTCAACTGCACGGCTCGCTCCTCGACTCCCGGCAATCCGAACGTGTGGGCAGCCGCGCCGAGCGAAAGGACCAAGTGATCGTACGAGAGCAACGAGGGCACGCCCAGCAGCGGATGGTGAACCAAGACGCGCTTGCGCTCGAGATCGATGCGCTCGATCTCACCCAACACGAAGCGCGTCTTGCGCAGCTCGGCACGAATCGGCTGTACGATGTGGCGCGTCTCGATGCCGCCGGTGGAGACTTCGGGGAGCATCGGGGTAAAGAGCCCATAATTGTCCCTGCTGACCAGCGTGACGTCGACCGGTTCTCCGAGTCGCTCAAGCGTGCGGGCGACGCTGATGCCGCCGAATCCACCGCCGAGAATGAGCACGCGCTGTGGCATCAGGGGCGACCCCCCGTGCTCGTTGGGTGATCTTGCATGGTGAAAGTTTTCCCTTCACGCCTAGGCTACACAGCGTGAGTCGGATATCCTTCGAGCTCGCGTCCAGCCGGTTCCTAACGATGCTGGCCGCCGTGCTCGTGCTCGCCGCGGTCGCCGCCATCCCCCACCCCGCGCGCGAGCCCGGTGTTACCACGCGCGACTTCGAGGCCTACTGGGCGGCGGGGCGCGCGGCGCTGGCCGGGCGCTCGCCCTACAGCGGCGCCGCGCTTTGGGTGGCCGAACGTGAGGTCCCCGGCGTCGACACCGAGCGCGAGGAGCTCCTGCCGTTCGTCTCGCCCCCGGCGGTCGTACCGCTCTTCGCCGCCCTGGCGCGCCTGCCATATGAGCACGCTCGCCTGCTGTGGCTGGCCATGCTCACCGTCTGCTGTGCCCTTGGCACCTGGGCATCGTTCGCCGCGGCGGGATGGAGCCCGCGCGAGGGATCGCTCGCCGCTCTAGCCGCGCTGACGTTCTCCCCGCTCACCGCTACGCTTGCGCTGGGCCAGTTGGCCGGGCTCTCCTTCAGTCTCCTCGCTCTGGCACTGCTCATGCTGCCGCGCCCTTGGAGCGGCATCGCGCTGGCCTGCAGCGCCCTCCAGCCCAACCTCACCTTGGCGGCGCTGGCGGGCCTCCGGCGCTCGACGCTCGCCGCCTACGCGCTCGCCGGCGCGCTGGCAGCCGCGGCTACCGCGGCGACCCTGGGGTACCTCGGCGGGGGCCTCCCCAGCTACCTGGCGATGCTGGCACGGCACGGTGCGGCGGAACGCAACGACGCAATCCAGTTCTCGCTCCCCTCGCTGCTGGCCGGCGGCGTATCCCACGCGCCGTCGCTCTTCAACATCCTGGCCTACGCCGGCCCGATTGCGGCCGTTACGCTCATCATCGCGCTCGCTCCGCGTCTCGAACCGCCCGCCGGCGTAGCGTTCGCCTGCGCGCTCTCGCCCTTTGCCCTACCCTTCTTTCACCACCACGATTTGATCGTCGTGCTGCTGCCCGCCGCCTTCGCGCTGCGCTCATGGCGCGTGCGCGGTACGTTGCTCGGGGCCCTGGGCACGGCGCTCGTCGCAGTGGACTGGCTGGACCTCGCACAGCAGCCGGCCTCGCGCAGCGAGGATCTCTTGCTTGGCGCCGCGGCGGCCTGCACGATCGCCGCACTCCATCCTTCGCGCCGCGCGCTATGGCTCGCCGCTCCGACGCTGGCGGCCATCGTGCTGGTGCCGCTGGCCGCCGCGCATCCGGTGCCGCTTTGGCCCTTCGCGCTGCCCCACGCCTTTCACGTGCCGGCCGGATTGGATGCTGCCGCCGTGTGGGCGCGGGAGCAAGAGGCCTCGGGACTGATGCATGCGGATCCGCTGTGGATCACGCTGCGCGCGCTCCCGCTGCTGGGCTGTGCGCTGTTGGCCATCGCTGTGGCCGCTACGTCGAGAGATGCGCGGCGTTCCAGAACGTCTCGTCGAGGTCCGGCGCCAGCCCCTTGAGATCGGGATTGGCGGCGAAGACTTCCTCGATGTTGGAGATCACGATCCACGGCACGTCGTGAGCGAGGATGTGCTGCTCTTCGACAAGATCGCTCCTGCGCCGTGCCCGATCGTAGTGCGTGTCCGCATCTTCCTGGAGACGATCGAAAGCAGGATTGCAGTAGCGCACGTAGTTCTGGCCGTAGGGCGGCACGCTTTTGCACGCAAGAAGATTCGAGAGATCGGGATCGGGCTGGAGCTGCCACGCGTAGATCGTGAGGTCGTACTTCCCCGTTGCGACGATGCCGCCGGCCGCGTAGGAGCCGAAGAGCAGCGGTGTGGGATAGCGCTTGTAGTCGAGGGCGATCCCGAGCCGTTTGAACGACGACTCGATGATCAGCACGGTGGAGTCGAGGAGTGGATTGCCCGTGTTCCCGGCGAGCTCCAAGCGCAACGTTTTGCCGTCTTTGCGGCGCAGGCCGTCGCTCCCCATGCGCCACCCCGCCGCGTCCAGCAGCCGCGCAGCAGCGCCCAGATCGTAGCCGTAACCGCGCAGGTGCTGCGCATACGCCCAACTGCTGCTAGGAAAGGGGGAGTCTCCGACGACGCCTACGCGATGGTAGACCTTCGCCCAGATCGCCTCGCGGTCGACGGCATGGGCGACTGCTTGACGCACGCGCAGGTCCCGCAAGGCCGGCCGCGCGAGGTTGAAGTCCAGGTGGCGGAAGCTGTTGGAGACGATGGAGACCGTACGCACGTCCGGCAGCGAGCGCACCTGCGGCACCTCGTTCGATGGAACGCGGACATCGACGTCCAGCTCGTGGGTGCGTACCTGCGTCAGCACGGTATTCGCATCCGGGATGATCTTGAAGATCACGTGCTTCAAGCCCGGCGCGCCGCCCCAGTAGCGCGGGTTGGCCGCCATCTCCACCTCGTTGCCGCGCCGCCACGCCGTGTAGACGAAGGGCCCCAGACCTACGGGGAGCTGGTTGTAAGCGACGTGGTTGAGATCCGCGTACTTCGCCAGGAGGTGCTCGGGTAGAATCGCGGGGTTGCCGACCGGCGTGAAGAACTTGTCCACGAACGGCGCGTAGGGCTTGCGCAGGTGAAAGACGACGGTATACGGGTCCGGCGTCTCCACGCGCTCGATGAGATCCCAGCCCACGCGTGTCAGCACGTTGTTGCGCGGGTTCTGGATCGCGCGCACGCTGAAGGCGACGTCCCGCGAGGTGAAGGGTGCGCCGTCGGACCAGACGACGCCGTGGCGCAGCTTGAAGCGCATCGTGCGCCCATCGGCGGAGATGTCGCCGTTGGCCTGCGTCGGCACCTCCACGCAGAGATCGGGCACCGGCTCGCCGTGCGGGCCAAAGTGGAAGAAATAGCCCATCGTGAACGCCGAGAGGTCGTTTACGAGCAGCTCGGTTGAGAGCATGGGATTGAGGTTATCCGGCTCCTCGCCGTCGGCCCAGCGCATCGTTCCGGGAATCGTCCACGGGTGCAGCCCGCCGCTCGCGCCGGTCTCCACTTTCGTGCATCCGCCCAGCACGACGAGCAACGCAACGCCGGCGCAGAGCACCATGAGCCCACCCCACGTGCGTTTGAAGCACGCGGCAGCTTGCTGAACGCGTCGCTGCGGGGCGTGCGACGTCTCTCCCAAGGGGGCTCCGAGGCGCGCGCGGGGCCAGGATGGCGAGAGCGCGCGCGAGGGCAGTAGGAGCGGCGCAGGAGAGCGCCGCGACGCGCGGCCCCGAGGGAGGGATGTCGCATGCCCCGCAGCATGCTCTTCCGCCGCGTGCTTCA
>SCRA01000052.1 GCA_004297985.1 bacterium
TTGAAACTACCGGCCATCGTTCTCTCCTCTCCTCGAGCGTCGGCGGCGACACGATCGCACCGCCGGATGGGCTCTCGCGGGATCGGGGGTCTGCGTGGGCCTACGCGTCGGTACGAATGACCATCGAGCGCAACACGTCTTCGGAGAGCTTCATCTGGCGCTCCAGCTCCTTCGCATTGGCCGCATCCGACGCGAAATTCATCACGACGTAATACCCTTCGCGGAGATCGTCGATCTCGTACGCAAGGCGGCGCTTACCCATGCGCTCGACGTTACCGACCGAGCCGCCATTCTTCGTGACCTGCTCGGCGAATTGGGTTACTCGCGTCTCGACGTCTCCTTCTTCGAGGGTCGGGCGCAGGATGTAGCAGATTTCATACGCGGTTGCCAAGACTGACTGGTACTCCTTCGGACGCCGGTGCCTATTGACCCCGGACGACCCGGCCGCAGCGGACCGGGCAAGAGCTCCCTCCGCGCAAGCGGAGGCCGTTGCGGGGTAACCCGCTCGGAGAGCCCGCCTAGTATATCACCGCCTTTTCGGCCGTGACAAGGCCCCGGAGGCGCGCCTGCTAGGCAGGCTTCCCCCTGACTTGCCGTTCCATCGGGCCCATCGCCGAGGGATGGCGGGCACTTCGCCTCTATCGGCCCCCTCTGGGATTTGTCACGATCCTGAGGGATGAGCGCCCCCGTCCACTTTCTCTCCTGGCAACTCCTAGCGGCGGTGCTGCTGAACTGCTTCGTCCAGTGCGTGCTCATCGGTGCCTATGCGGCTCGACTCGCCGGGGCGCTCTCGGGGCGGGTTGCCACGGCCATCTCCCTCTTCAACCTCTTCGTCACGGTCAGCCGAATGGCGTCCCTCTTCTATACACCGATCCTGGGCTCGCTCTCCGACCACGCGGCGCTGGCCCAGGGTGTCCTGCGGATCTCCGCGGTGGCGACCTTCGAGTGGCAGCTCCGCTCGATCGTCTTCGCCGGCACCTTGGGCGCCGCGATCGGCACAGCGCTCCTCCCGACATTCCTGATGCTCTTCCTGCGCGGCATCGGCGCATTCGAGCGTACACGCTCGGTTCCGAAGGCGCTCCTGCGTCTCTTCCTGCCGCGTACCGGAGTCGCGATCGCCCGGTCGATCAAACGCCCCTCGATCGGTTCACTGCGGCGTCTCTCACTGCATAACGTGCCGAAAGACTTACTCTTCTTCAATATCGTGGTCACCGGCGTCTACGCGATCGGCGTCATCGCCGCCGCCTACGCAAGCGTCCTGGACCCGTCCGCCGCACGCACCGCGCTGCTCTCGAGCGGCTTGATCAACGGGATCGCGATGATCTCCTACACCCTGGTCGTCGATCCGGGATCGGCGATCATCACCGACGAGGCGGCGCGTGGCGAGCGACCCATGGACGACGTACGATCCCTCGTCGCCTACCTCTCGCTGACCACGATCGCCGGCATGCTCCTCTCCCAGTTCGCGCTCATTCCTGCCGCGACCGTCATCGCGACGGGGGCACGGCTGATCACCGGGCATTAGACGGACGAACCTTCCGGTAGACGGCCCAATGCAGGTCCGCGCCGGGGTACGGCAGCCTGAGCTCGTTTGGGAGCAGACGAGCGATACCGCGGAGCGACCGGAGCAGACGAGGCATGCTCCCGCATCCTCGGCAGTCACGATCATCGCATCATGTTACGTCGGCTGTCTCCCCCTGGGCGACTGCCTGAAAGCGACTATCACAAGGGCGATGAGTGCCGCCCACGTCGGGAGTTTCACGAGCTCGACACCCCACGACGGCGTGCTCAAAGGCGGTGTCGCGCGCAAGTAGGCGCCCCAGTTCGCCGAGGCAAGCGCATTCGGTGGCGAGGGGAGCGCCCGGAGCGCCGGGTCTGCTGCAGCGTGGGTACGCGGCCCCACGGGGGGCTGCACGGCGAACAGCGCGCCGACGACGGCCAATGTCACGGGGAGCACGATCGCTAGCCTCCGGCGCGGCGTACCTCCCAGACCCGTAGCCACGATGGCGACAAAGGCGGCGATCGAGAGCAGGATCATGAGCCGGCCGCCGGAGAGCGTCCATACGAAGGCGAGCGCAGCGAGCGAGCCATAGACGATCGACTTCAGGCGCCTGCCTCGCGATACGAGAGCGAACGCCGCCGGAAGCGCCGCCATCATTTGGACGTCGTGGACGAACGTACCGCCTAAGAGCACCGCCGCCGCGGGAAACCACGCCACGAGTTCCGGCGCCCTCAGCCCTCGTGCGAGTCCGCGCGCCAGCACGATGCCGAGCACCAGCATCACGACATATGAGAGCGAGCCGAGCAGCAATGCGGTACGGTCCTGCACGCCGGCGATCGAGAGTATCCGGCTGAGGCTGTACTGATCGTTGGCGGCTAGCTCCGCGGCCGCTTGCGACGGAAGAACGGCACCGAGATAGGCGATGTTCTCCGCAACGCCGAGCGTAGCGATGCTCAACGCTGCCAATCCAACGCCGCACAGCAGCAGCGGCAGCCGACAGCGGGGAGCAAACAGGAACATCGCCAGACACGCCGCCAGTCCGACATGCGGCTCGATCATCGATCCCGCCGCCACGACAGAGGCCCATGCCCACCGTCCCCGGGCAAGGAGGTACCCCGCGCCGGCAAGCGCGGCCACCAGCAGGGGCGGGATCTCACCATAGGCGATATTGAGGTAGCCCAACGGGAGCAGACCTAGCAGCACGACGGCGTGCGGCATGCGCGTGAGGCTGCCGATCAGCCACGCCGAGATGATCAGCGCCGCGATAAGGAGCACCGTGAAGAGTAGTTGCGCAGTGTACACTGGTAGCGATGAGAGCGCGGCGAACGGCGCCAGCGCATAGCCCGGCAGTGGCGCCGGCTCGACGCCGCTTGGCGAGATATGCGTCGTCGTGTCGGCGCGGTGGTAGCAGGAGCGCAACGGTTCGACGAGATACGGGCTCGCACCGCTTGCCACCGCGGACCCCGCGCAGTAGAACGCTTTAAAACTTCCCTGCTCCAACCCGCCACGTTGAAGCTCGAATGCCACGAGCAACGAGAAAACCAGCGCGACGACGAAGAACCACGGCGTTCTCATCCCCCATGAGTATACGCGCGGTGTCGCGCGTGCGCGCGGGTCCAATGCTCCAATCGCACCCACTCTCCTGCGGCGCGAGCGAGCATAGGCTTGACGTGCGTTGTTCGCGAGCGCCTGACCTGTTAAACTCTGGAGGTGTCCGAACGCACGACGATCGCCGACGGTTTGGCCACCCAGGCGCGCAACCAGCCACGCGTGGCCACGCTCACGTTCGTGATGGTCGTCGCCCAGCTCGCGATCACGGTGCCGCTGGCGTACGTTCTCAATGTCTGGCAGGACGACGCGTACACCCTGGCTTCGACGGCGGGAAGCTTACGCCACGCTATCCACCAAGCGATCTTCTTCGAGCAGAACGCGCCGCTCTATTTCGCGCTGATGGTGCTCTGGCGCGCGGTGAGCTCTTCGTACTTCGTAGCGCGCCTCTTCTCCGTTCTCTGCGCGGCGGGCGTCGTCTACGTGCTCCCCAAGCTCTTGCAGCGCTACCTTCCGGACGTGCAGCCGGCATGGATCATGCTCGCCGTCGCCTTCAACCCGTTCTTGATCTGGGCAGCGCTGGAGATCCGGCTCTACGCTTTGGTGATCCTGCTCTCTACCTTGCTGCTCCTCACCTTCTACGATGCCTTCCTCATCCGCCGGCCTTCGAGGGGACATCAGCTTGCGTACGCAGCCTTATGCATCATATCCGCCTATACGCAATACTACTTGCTCGCCTTGATCGTCGCGCAGGGCCTCGTGCTTGTTCTCCGCCGGCGCTGGCGTGCGCTAGGAACGTACGTCGCCATCGGGGTCGTCGCGATGCTCGCCTTCGTGCCGATGCTGCGCGTGCTCCCCGCGCAACTCGCCAACTTTCGCGGATCGTTCGTTGCTCCCCACACACCGCTGGTTCCGGCAACGACGCTGGCGGAGATCCTGCTGCAGTACGTCGTTCCGCTGACCGTGATTCCTCACCACAAAGCTCTCTACGCGGCACTCATCATCGCGGCGCTGGCAGGGGGCTTCGCGGCTCGCCGCTACGCGGGCGCGAAGACGAATCTGCTGATCGGGCTCATGCTCGCTCCGGCGTTCGTGCTCTTCTCGCTCGTCATCTTCGCCGCCGGCGAGCACATCCTCAACCGCCACGCCGCCTCGCTATTCGTCCCCACCGTGATGACGGCGTTCGCGGCGTTGACGATCTTCCGCGAGCCGGCGCGCGGGCGCGCCGTTGCGGCCGTTGGCCTCCTTATCCTCGCCTCGAGCGCCGTCACCCTCGTCTCAACCTACCGCCCCATGGCGAAGGCGGGCGACTGGACGCGGCTGACCTCTTATCTCGAGGCGCGCGAGCGGCCCGGTCAGCCCATTCTCGTCTTCGAGGCCGAGAATGCCGTGCCGCTAGCGTACTACTACCGCGGGCCCAACCCCATCGTCGCGATCCCGGTTGCGGTCGACTTTCGCACCTACAACGTCGATCGCTTCGTGCTCCACGACGGCGCGCAGATCGCGGCACAGCTCGCACGCATTCCAGGGGATCACCGCACGCTCTGGCTGGTCACCGGCCAATACTGCCGCGCGTTGAACATCGACTTCGGTTGCGATACGCTCGAACGCTACGTGCGCGATCACTACGAGACGCTCTCGGCGGCGCGCTTCTACGGCTCGGAGCTGAGAGAGCTAAGACGCGTTACGCATCAGTAGTGGGTGACGGGCCCCACCGGCATCATCTCGAAATCGGAGAGTGTGATCTTGCCGAGCGTGGCCATGTCGCTCCGATTCCAGTGGGCGTCGTTGCCGTCCAGCGGCACGGCTTGCC
>SCRA01000053.1 GCA_004297985.1 bacterium
TTGGAGCCGTGGCGCGCCTTCCGCAGTACGCCCGCACCTATGGCGTTAGCCGCAGCACCCTAGCGGAGGTGAAGCGCGAACTCGGCCGTACGCGCGTCACATGACCAGCACGGCGCGGAAGCGCGCCTTGCCGGTGGCGACGCGTTCGTACGCTTCGGCGGCTTGATCGATGGGGTAGCACTCTTCCATCACCCGCACCTTTCCACGCGCCGCGAGATCGAGCGCCTCGTACAGGTACTGCGCCCCGTTCTGCCCCGACGCCACGATCCGCCCCCGCTGCTCGAACAGCCGCTCCGTTGTTCAGCGCCCCGCGCACGTGCACTTCCAGCTCGTGCCAACGCGCCATCGCACTCAACATCGCGATGTTGAGCATACTGCGCGTCTTCAGGCTCAAGCCGGGACGTACCCAGACGTTACCCCAGCAATGCTCCGTCGTGAAGTCGATGAAGTGCTGCATGAAGGCGTCGGCTGCGGCCTTGCCTCGATCCACGTACGCCGCGCCCAGCACCTCTCTACGAATGCGGTTTCCCTCGGCAATGCGGTCCATGTCCTCTCCTCTCGGTTGTTGGCACCGCTCTCGGACGATATGGATCATCTGGATGGATAAATAGGGTCCAGATTTGGTATACTTCGAGTATGCCCAAGATATCCATGCTCATCCCGGACGCCGACCTGGCCGCAATCGATGAAGTGGCCGACCATAACCGGACGGCCTTCATGATACGCGCCGCCCTCGATGCTGCCGCCCGCATCAAGCGGCAGCGCGAAGACGCCGAGATACGTCGCATCTGCTCGACCACCGCCGAGCGCGATATCCGTCTCGCCAAGAAGTTCGAATCGACGCTCGGAGATGGTCTGGAGTGATGCCGCCCCACTACCTTCGCGGCGATGTCGTATGGGTCGATCTCAATCCGACGACAGGCTCCGAGATCAACAAGCGCCGCCCATGCGTCGTCATTCAGCGCGACGCCGCAAACGAAACGTCGCCGACCACGATCGTCGCTCCCATCAGCAGCGCGCGCGGCGCCAAAGGCAATATTCTCAACGTCTTTATCGCAGCTGGCACCGGTGGCACGAGCAAGGACAGCCTAGTCGTCTGTAACCAGATTCGGACCGTTGACTCGGCACGAATCAGCGGCAAGATCGGCTCGCTTCCCGCTCCAATCATGGCCGCCATCGATCAGGGCCTCCGCCTCATCCTCGACATTTGACGCGGAGTAGCGTTTCCGCCCATCCAGCCTGCACCGCCAAACCCGCGCCCTCAGTGCAAGAAACTTATGAGGTTCGCCACGTTCGGCGTTCCCAGCCCCGTCGGAATGTCGTACCCTGAGCCGGCCGAGAAGCCAGGCCCATCGAACTTGTTGTCACCGGCGGTAATGTCGTGGAACGCCGAGAGATACTCCCCGGCGTTGGCCCCGATCGCATACAGCTTGGGGTTGATGAAGCCCACTGCGTGGCCGGCCGATTGATTCGCCAACGCAGCGATGGCCGCCCACTGCGGCGCGCCCTCACTGGTCCCACCGAAGAAGTAGAACCCGTTCTGCCCGCTATTGGGTGGGAAGAACCCAATGTACACGAGCACGGACGTATACACCGAGGCGTTGTACGCGACGTCGGAGGTTGTCCGAGCCACGAGGTGCGATAGCGCCTGCTGGTACGCTGGGGCGGCGAAGATAACGCTGGGGGCGCCGCCGGTGGCTCCAAAGGGTCCAACGGTGCAGCCGAATGCACACGCGTCACCGTCGTTCCAGACGTTCTCGTGTTGATACGCCCCGGTATCACCAAGGAAGAGATTCGTGCCGCCGACCGCCGTAACCAGTGGATCGGACGCGGGGAAGCCCGCGTTGGCAAAGCCTAAGCCGTTCGTCGCGCCATTGTCGCCAGAGGACGCGAAGACCGTGATGCCGGCGGCCTGCGCGGCCTGGTACACGCGATCCGCTTGCAGCAACTGCAAGTTATTGCCGCGGCCGGCGATGCTCCCCTCGGCGCTGCCGAAGCTCAGCGACATCACGCTGCCGAGATGGTTGTCGACGACATAGGCCTGCGCCACGTTGAGCGCGTTGCCGAAGTTACTCGGCGCGATAACGAGGTCAATGGTCGCGCCGGGCGCGACCGCGTGCGACCATTCGACATCAAGGCTCGTCTCGAACGCCCAGCCGAGCTGATTGCTGTGCTGTTTATCAGGCTTCGTGGGAAAGACGGGCGGCGCGCCCATGGGGTAGATGATGTTCAACGTGGGGTCGGGCAGTCCGAACTCCAGATCGAAGATGTGGAGATCCTCGCGAATCGTCGGGCTGCCAAACGCGTCGACGATCACGATCGTCTGCCCGCTGCCGTCCAGCGCCGCGGGGACATCGTAACCCGCGCGGATCTCGGCGGGGGTGTAGCACGCCACACCGAACTGCGTCACGCATTGCGAGGGCGTGAACGGAAATGCAGCGGGACCTTCGCTTGCCAACGCCAGCCTTCGCGGCGGATTGGCCTGGTAGATGATCGGCGTGCCGTTCGGCGCGCCGGCTGGCGCCGTTAGAAATCGCGCAGCGGCTATCGTACGGCTAGCACTGCCGAGCAAGGCGTTGGTCGGCGCAACGGGCGTTGTGGATCTTCCGCCTCCGCCTGAGCATGCGGCGAGCAGCGCCGCCGTCGCACATAGTACCAGAAGCCGAGCACTGAAACGACCCCAGAGTGCCATCTCAAGCCTCCCTACTCGACAGCTTGGGAACTGCGGGCTGCTCTGATCTCTTACCCGTGCGAGCTGCCGGTAAACAGAGACTCGACCGTGTGGTCCTATGTGCTCTCGGGCGTCCATCCCTCCGGCGGGCCGATCGTCGATGCCTCGGGTCCGAACTTCTCGACGTAGCGCGGATGAACATAGCCACACGGCTATATGCTTGCCAAGTCAATCGCAGAGGCGCCAGGTAGATCAACAATAATCGTTGACTAACGCCAGGGGATCGAGTACGCTGGCAGGGGAGGCGACGTACGATGCCATGGAGCCCACTCGTCGAGCACATCAAGCAACCGAAGAAGCCGCAGGCACTCAGCGACGTGCGCCAACTTCTGGCGCGACTCGTCGACGCCTTCGGCGTTAATGAGCTTGGCAGGCTCCTCGATGTCAGCCCGGCCATGATCACCCGATGGAGGCGCGCCACGCCGATCAGTCCCGAGATGGCTCGCCGCATCATCGATCTGCACGACGTGCTCAATCGTGCGCTGCAGATCTTCCGCCCGCGTCAAGCGATGCTCTGGCTCGTTGGATCGGAGCCCTTACTCGACGGAGCCCGACCGATCGATGTGCTCGTCATGCACGGAGCGGCACCGGTCATCAATGCGCTTACCGCCTTCGAGCGGGGCGTCTACGTGTGAGGTTCTATCGCGTCTTCCCGTTTGACCCCAGCGCCGCCGTGGACCAACCCGGCGGCGCGATGTTCGTCCCCATGGGCGGCGACAATCGCCTCGGCAACGCCGATCTCTACCACGAGCTCTATCTCGCCAGCCACGCCGAAGCAGCCGTCGCCGAGACGTTTGGCCGGCTCGCGGTTTGGGAGCCGGAGATGCTCGTCACCGCCAAGGGCTCCATCTACGCTCTGGCTACATACGACCTTGCCGACGGTACGCCAGTCGCCGACCTCGACGATACGGCGCTCCTGGCTGAGATGGGGCTCCGCCCTACGGACGTCGTGAGTCGCGATCGCCGGCACACGCAGCACTGGGCACGCGAATTGTTCACGCGGCACCGATGGAGCGGCGTGAGCTGGTGGTGTTACTACCACCCACAATGGACGATCTACGCGCTGTGGGACGTCGGCAGTTTGCGACTAGCCTCGCCTCCCGAGCCCTTGCACGGCTCGCACCTCGCGCTCCGGCGGGCCGCTGAGACGATCGTCCGAAGCCTACACGCTTAGCGGTGGTCGGCTACAGCCCTAACGCGAGAGCGATGCGGCGGCGGAGATTTGTCAACTGATCTGCCGTGATGCGCGAAGACGTTTCTTGAACGCGCTTGAGCGACACGCTGGTCACGTGATGCGCCAACGCCCATGAAGTCGCCTCCGCACCGTTACCATCCGTGGGATCGATGCGCTCGGCGAAGGCAGGATACGCCAGCGCCTCATCCCGCGTCAGCGGAACGACCAACGTATTCGGGTAACGGTCGGGGAAGAGTTCGTCGTCCTCCACGACGACCGCGGACCGAATCTTGGTAGGCTCACTTGGCACGGCTCCAGCGCGCCAGTCCACGAGCACGATCGTGCCGGCCGCTGGACGCCTCACGGCAGCTCGCCGAGCGGACGACCGTAAGTCTCCACCTCGGTTCGCGCCTCCGGGTGCTCCAGGAGATAGGAAACAACCTTCTCGCCCTCGGCCCGGATCGCGGCGCGCCGCAAGCGCCTAGCCTCCGCTTCGGCGAGACCGCGCACGAAGGCGCTCAGCCCCGTGCCCCGCTGGCGGGCCGCTGCTTCGAGAACCTTGCGGTCACGCTCGTCGAGCCGAATAGTCAAGGTTTCTGCCATGTCCCAAGCGTAACACGAGGATGTCTTACATACAAGTAACGCACTTCAGTATTCTAGACGTGACCAGAACACAGGACACCGTTGGCCTCGGCGCTGACGACCCTGACGTGTTCGCGTACGCTCGCAAAGAAGATCGCGTCCTCATGACCTTCAACTGCAGAGATTTTCGAGTTCTCGCAGACGCCGAGCCCGATCATCCCGGCTTACTGCTGGTCTATCAGAACAAAGCTCATTCTGACATGCGAACGGCGGGGATCGTCTCCGCAGTCGGCAATATTTGGCAGACGTACGCCAATGGCGTTCGAGGCATGATTCTCACCCTCAACGACTTCCAGTGGCAGAACACGAGTCCGGAACAGTCACGTATCTCGCCCGCTCGAGGCTGACGACGCCGTGATGCGCATCGTCTCTCGCACCCGCCTCACCGAGGGCGCGCGGCTCCTCCAGGATTGGCTCGCGAGCGCTTTCGCTCCCAGCTAGCCTACGGCGGCGGCGGGGCACCGCTAGCCGGCAGCACTCTGTCGGCCAACCAGTTGGCACACACGTTCCGTACTCTCGAAGCATGATGCGAAGGACACCACGCTCATCACGCTTTCTTGCGACGGGACGGTCTCACGCCCTGTCCCGCGGCCAATTTCGCCGCGAGCAGGCTGACTTTGCGCGCGAGTACGGGCAGTTCATCGAGGAGGCTTCGCAATCGCTTCACCTCCTCCTCGAGCGCCGCAAGGCGGTCGGCTTCCATCGCACGTTCACGCTCGCCGCTGGACGCGCCCACCGATCGCGTGAACGTGTCGGGATCGCGGTCCGCGAGCTCGTCCACCGAAACCTCGAGAACATTTGCGATCTCCACCAGCGTCGTGATGGTCGGGTTGAGGCGCCCCGACTCGAGACGCGAGACGGTCGAGACGTCGACCGCCGCTCGATCGGCGAGCTGGCGCTGCGAAAGCCTACGCCGTTTGCGCAACACGGCGAGGCGGCTCCCCAAGCCTTGAAGCCAGCTCTCGCCCGACGAAGGACGCCCGGTGGAAACGGAAGCACTCTTCGCGACGCCGTGCTTGGACATGGCGTGCAACGTTCTCTTGCGTTAACGCAAAGACCCGTTGCGTATAAGCCTTGACACGATGGGATCGTACGCATATAGTTGTTGCATGGATGCAGCGCAGCGGCATACGCTGCGAACCCTCCTCAAAGATCGCAATCGCTCCGAGATCGCACGTCGATTGGGAGTCGATCCAACGACGGTGCATCGCTGGTATCACGGGGATACGGTCCCGACAGGGCCGAGGTTACTGGAACTTGCGAGAGCACTCGGTGTGGACGCTGCCAGCATCGATTTTCCGCGCGACCGCAAGAGATGAGAAACGTAGCGTGGTGCCGACGCCTCCCTCAGGATGAAGCCGACGATGCGGCATCGCCTTGCACATGCTGCGTCCGCTGGCCCGCAACGATGTTCTTTGACGGCCGCGCCTATTGCAGCCGTTGTTTTCCACTCGTCGTTTTAAACGCGGCTCACGAGCGTCTAGGTACGGTGCTCCAGCGTGTTACCGCTGGTGCCGAGCTCGCCTACGACGAGGCCATCGCGCTCGACGTGCGTGAGGTGATCGCCATCGCCGGGATGTTCTGGTCCGCAGAGCTGCTGGAGGCGGCGGACACCGTGCGCCGGGAGATGGAACGCTAGGTTACGAGTCACGATCCAGCTCGGTGTGCTTGGCTACTTCTTCAAAACCTTGCGGGGGCGCCCACCCTTGAGGCCGTTTCGCTTAGCCGCGGCCGCCTTGGCAGCCGAGGATACAAGACCCCCCTCCTGCCCAAGCTTGGACATCCACGATCGGGTCCCGAAGATGCCAACCAAGAGGCTTGGGACAGAAAAGTCCACATCCAAGGCTTCCCAGTGCAGCCCCTCGCCAGAACGAGTCACCTCGACCTGAGAGACGAGCGCTGGATCAGCGCCGGCCAACCCCTGGAGGAGCGCTCGCGGAATAGCGACCGTGACCCCGTTTCGCAGATCGAGCACCAAGCGGTCGGATTTCCGGTCATAGCGGCCCTTCACCGCCCGTGGCTCCGTGGCGTCGGCTCTTCGCGTCCTCTCGCGCACGGCAACGATGGCTTCGTCAGTGAGGGTCGCCTTTGAGGGAGCGTTCATGATCCATCTCCGTGGAAACGCGGCTGGTGGTCATTGGCATAGATCCTGACCTGGAAGCCATCTATGCGTAGAACGGTGGCCACACTATATACCTAAGGCCTTGGGTTTGTCAAACGCCTTCTTCATTCGTGCGCTCCTTACGATGCTATAGCCCCAACGCGAGCGCCATACGGCGTCCTACACACGCGATCGTAGCCTCGCGAGAGGGTTCGAGCCCGTTCTGCGGGACGGGCTGGAGTAGTGCCGCCTCATTATCAACGTGGCGACATCGTTTGAGTCGACCTCGATCCGGCGGCGGGAGCGGAGATCAAGAAGCGTCGCCCTTGCGTGGTCGTTCAGCGAGATGCCGCCAACGAAACCTCGCCGACAACGATCATCGCCCCTCTCGGCGACGCGCACGGTACAACAGGGAATGTGCTCAACGTATTCGTCGCGGCCGGCATGGCCGGCACACGCAAAGATAGCGTCGTCATCTGCAATCAGATTCGAACCGTAGACGGCGCACGGATCGGCGACAAGATCGGCTCGCTTCCGGCGCGCGCCATGGCCGCTGTTGAAAAGGGCCTTCGCCTGATTCTGGATCTCCAAGGCTGGCCCGCTAACTCTGCACCCCGAGCCGGCCTCTTGCCAAGCGCTGTCGAGACAGAGATAGTCGCGGGCGTACCCCTTGACGCGAAAGCCGAGCCGCTTGAGCACGTTGCCGCTGCGGACGCGGCTCCCAGCACCTCTCTGCGAATACGCTCACCCTCGACGATGCGGTTCATCTCGCCTCCTCGTTGTCGTTGCTGGCGTGCATCGCGGCGAGGTACCCGAACGTCATCGCAAGCCCCAACTGCGAACCCGCCCCCGGATATTCGCCGCCCATGGCCGAGTGCATGTCGTTGCCGCAGGCGTAGAGGCCCTCGATAGGAGTCCCGGCGTCATCGAGTACCTGACTGTGCTCGTTCGTGCGCAGGCCCAGGCTTGTACCAAGGGGCGTCGGCACCACCGCCACCGCGTAGTACGGCGGCGCCTCGATCGGGCCCAGGCAGGGGTTGGGGCGATGCTCGGGATCACCGTTCCCGCGATCGTAGGCGTTGCCGCCCTTGTTGAACTCGGGATCGAAGCCGCTGCGCGCGAAGGCGTTGTGCTCCCGTACCGTGGCCGCCAATCCGTCGGCGTCGACGCCGATCTTGCGTGCCAGTTCCTCAATCGTGGCGCCCGCGTGCAGGTACCCGCCGGCCAGGAAGCGCTTCAGCATGAACAACGGCGTTCGGGGCCAGATCATGCCTAGGCCGTACCGCGAGAGAAAGCGGCGGTCGCAGACCAGCATCGCGGGGATGCTGGGAACGCTGCGGTGCGAGCGGTACATCGCGCGCGTGAACTCGTGATACGAGACGGCTTCGTCGACGAAGCGGCGGCCGGCCGAGTTCACAGCCACCAGCCCAGGCTTGGCTCGATCCAGCACGATGTGCGGGTAGACTGCCGTCGAGCCGTCGGCGCGCGTGGTAATCGAACTCGGGAACCAGAGCGCGTTGTCCTCGCCCGGCTGACCCAACGAGGCTCCGATCTCCTGCGCCAGGAGCAGCGTTTCCCCGGCGCACCGCTCAAAGGCGGCGGTATACTCCGCTACCGGTTTTGGCAAGTAGCGCTCGCGCAGCTGCGCGCTCGCGGGGAAGCCTCCCCCGGCTAAGACGACGCCGCGCCTCGCGCGGACGGCGATGCTCGAGCCCCCGTGCTCGACGATCACTCCGCCCACGCGACCGTCGGTCCGTGCGAGCTTCGACGTCTCGCAATCGAACCAGATGGGGACGTCGCGCGTCAGCAAATTCTTGAAGAGCCTTGCCGCCAGCGCATTCCCCAACACCAGCCGCGTCCCGCGCTTGTATCGCACGCGGTCGGCCATATAGCGGGCAAAGAGACGCACCGCCAAGGCAAACCCATCCCACGATCCGATTCGCAGCAGGCGCGCCGCTTCACCCCGCGTCACCATCATGCCGCCGAAGAGTACTAGCTCCGGCAGCGGCCAGCCGACAAGGTCGAAGTCTGCGCCCAGGGTGCGTCCGTCGAACGGTAACGGCTCCAGCGGACGCCCGCCTTCGGCCGCGCCCGGCAGCTCTTGGCGATAATCGGGGTGGTGGCGATAGATCGTGAAGTCGACATCGGTTCGCTCGCGCAGGTAGCGCAGCATCCGCGGCCCCGCGTCCACGAACGCCTCGCGCAACGCGCGCTCCGCGCGCCCGCCAACGAGCGCATCCAGGTACTCGAGCGCCCTCTCTCTATCCCCAGTGATGCCGATTCCCTGCTGCTGCGGATTGTCCGGAATCCACACGCTGCCGGAGGAGCGCGCCGTGGTCCCTCCCACGTACGCGCTCCGCTCGACGACGAGCGTGCGCAAACCCTCGATGGCCGACACGAGCGCCGCGGTCATGCCGCCTGCGCCCGCGCCCAGCACCACGAGGTCGTACTCCTCGTCCCATCTCACAACGGATGCACGCTCACCATCTTCAGATTGCTCATCTCGCGGATCGCGTAGCGGGGGCCTTCGCGCCCCCAGCCGCTGGCCTTCACCCCGCCCGACGGCTCGTGGTCGGTGCGGGAGCGCGAGGGGGCGTTGATGTTGACGGTGCCGTACTCGAGCTCGCGCGCCGCGCGCATCGCCAGGGTCAAGGACTCCGTGAAGATCCCTGCTTTGAGGCCCCACGGGGTGGCATTTGCCGCCCGGAGCGCCTCACCGATCTCTTCGTACGGGATCACGGAAACCACCGGGCCGAAGACTTCGTCGCAGACCACCTTCATCGCCGGGCTCACGCCGCTCAGCACCGTCGGCCACACCAGCACCCCGTCGCGGCGTCCGCCGCAGTGGAGCCTCGCCCCTGCCGCCACAGCGTCATCGATCCACGCACAGATGCGATCGGCGGCGGGGAGCGTATTCAGCGGCCCAACGTTGGTCTCGGGATCGCGCGGATCGCCGACGCGCAGCGCGCGGGCTCTCTCCACCAGCGCGGCGGTGAACCGCTCCTCGATGGACGCGTGGACGTAGATCCGCTGCGTGGAGACGCAACTCTGACCCGAGAGGCCGAAGGCCGCGCCCACCAGCAGCTCCGCCGCCCGCTCCCAGTTCGCGTCGCTATGAACGATCGTCGGCGCGTTGCCGCCCAGTTCCAGCATCGTCCGCTTCAACCCGGCGTTGCGCACGATCTGCTCCGCCACGCGCCCGCTTCCGGTGAAGTTGATCAGCGCGACGTCGGGATGCGTGGTGAGAGCGTTGCCGACCTCCACCCCGCCGTGAACGATGTTGAAGACACCCGGGGGCACCCCCGCCTCCAAGGCGATCTCACCCAGTAGAGCGGCCACGCTCGAGCCCTGCGGATGCGGCTTGAGCACCAGCGCATCCCCCGCGGCGAGCGCCGGCCCCAGCTTGTGCGCCGCGAGGTTGAGCGGTGCGTTAAAGGGCGCAATGCCAGCCACCACACCCATCGGCTCGTAAACCGCGAAGCCCGTCTTCCCGAGTCCGGCGAGGACCTGCTCCATCGGCACCACCTCGCCGCCGATGCGCTTGGCCTCCTCCGCCGACACCTCCATGGTCGAGACGGTACGCGCGACCTCTGCGCGCCCATCGCGGACCGTCTTGCCGGTATCGCGGCACATCACGTCCACGAACTGCGCCTCGCGCTCGCCCATCAGCCGCGCCGTCGCCGCCAGAATTTTCGCCCGCTCGTACGCGGGCGTGCGGCGCCAGCTCTCGAAGGCGCGGCGCGCGCCGGCAACGGCCCGATCCACCTGGTCGAGCGTGCTCTCCACGACGTCGACCGCGGGGCGTCCGTCGTACGGAGAGTGCAGCCGCTGGGAGCCGCCGCCGTCCACCCACGCGCCGTCGATGAGCGAGAGAATCCGGGGTAACGTGTCGACTTCGACCGTCATGCTCAAATCTCGATCTGGATCATCGCGCGCTCGCTGGGCTCAACGATCCGGTTGGTCAGCGACTGGCGGATGTCATCGTGATAGGGATGCACCATGTAGTGCTTCCATGCGTCCCAATCGTCGAAATCCGCAACGAGGGCCACCGTAAAGCGGCGGTCCTCCGGGCCGACATTACGTCCGGCGGTGAAGCCGCGGATCACTGGGATCGCCGCGGGCATGCCGTGCCACCGCGCGATCAATTGATCCACCTTCTCGTCCGGCACCCCGTCTCTGACCCTTCCGAAGAAGATGTGGCGAACCATCGCGATACCGCCTTCTTCAACCCTGGGCTCTGGTATCGACGCGCGACATCTCTTGGGGCGGCGCGGAGACGACGACGAAGACGAGATCCTCGAGTCCCGTATTCTCGATACTGTGCAGCACCCTAGGGGGAATGTAGATCGCGGTGTGCGGCTCCACCACAACCCGCCGCTCTCCCAGCGTCATCAGCCCCTTGCCGCTCAGGATGTAGTAGACCTGCTCGGTCGTCTCGTGCGTGTGCTGCTCCACGTGCCCCTTGGGGGCATAGACGGAGATGCGGAAGTCGAAGTGCTTCGTGGCCGCATTCTCCGGGTTAACCAGCAACTTCGAGAGCGCGCCGTGGTGGCCGGGGGCCTCGATCCACGAGAGCTCCTCGAGTCTCACCACACGCGCCTCTGCGTTCGTCTGCGTCGTGCTCGTCATCAGTCTTCTCCCCAACCAAAGTTCGGCATGGGATGTGGAATGGGCGGCAGGTCCCAGCTCCCGCTGGCGAGCGGCCGAATCTCACGATCGATCCGGACGTCGAGCACGGTTGGGCGGTTCGCGGCGATCGCCGCTTCGAGCTGCGGCGCCAAGTCCGCGGGCCGCTCCACCACCTCACCGGCCGCGCCCATGGAACGCGCCATCATCGCGTAGTCGGCGCTGAACAGTCGTCCGCCCGTATCAGTGAAGCTCGTGGCCAGCTCGCGGTTCTGGCCGAAGTAGCCGAGCTGCTGATCGCGGATGGCGCAGTAGCCGAAGTTGTTCCAGACCAGCCAAACGACGGGGATCTGGTACTCCACCGCAGTCAGCACGGCACTGGCGTTCATCACGAACCCGCCGTCGCCGCAGACGGCCACTACGGGGCGGTCGGGGGCGGCGAGCTTCGCGCCCAGCGCCCCGCCGACGCCGAAGCCCATCGATGCGAATCCCCACGTTTGCAGCAGCGTGCGGCTTTTCCAGGCGTCGTACTCGGCGACCAGCCAGTTGTGGTGGACGCCCACATCGCTCAGCACGATGCCGTCGGCTGGAACCGCACGCCGCAGATCGGCGACTACGCGCTCGGGGCGCATCGGTACGGCATCGGAACTGCGCGGCGGTTCCGTTGCCGCCTCCCATTTCCGCCGCCAACCCGCGATACGGTTGAGCCACGCTTCACGGCGGCTTCCGTCCTCCGGCCGGCGAGCCAGAAGCTGCTCCAGCACGATGCGAGCATCTCCAATGATGGCGACGGCGGGTTGAAAGTTCCGGCCGATCTCGTTGGCATCAATGTCGATATGGATCAGCTTGGCCGGCGGGATGCTGTAGGTGAAGCCGGGGAGCCACGCGCTGGTGGCGCGGTCGTCGAAGCGAGTCCCCAGCGCCAAGATGACGTCGGCATTGCGGCAGGCGGCGTTGGCCATGTAGGAGCCGTTGCGCCCGGTGGGGCCGAGACTGAGCGCGTGGCGCGCATCGAAGACGCCCTTGCCGAACGGAGTCGTGGCCACGGGAATGGCCATCGCCTCCGCAAATGCCACCAGCGCCGCCTCGGCGTTGCTCAGCTCCACGCCGTGCCCCGCCACGATCACGGGGCGCTCCGCCGCGGCCAACAGGCGCATCGCCTCGACAATCGCGGCGGGATCGCCCGCGGGGCGCGCCCAGCGCGCCTCAGGCCAGTGGTCCTCGTGCTCGGCGGCGCCTTCGTCGACGGGCTCCACGAAGACGTTCAGCGGTACGTCGATGTGGACTGGCCCCGGACGTCCGTTGGTCATGAGCGCGAACGCCTGGCGCAGTGCAAGCGGAAGCATCTCCGCCCGCGTGGGCTGGAAGCTCCGCTTCACGTACGGGCGCACGACGTTCACGAAGTCCCCTTGGAAGTAGCGCCCGCTCTCCTGAAAGGGGCCGCGATTCCACTGGCCCGTGGGGACGTTGCCGGTGATGTTAAGCATCGCCGAGGAATCGGCGAACGCGGACGCGATGGCGACGACGATGTTCGCCGATCCTGGGCCGCACGACGTAAACGTGGCAGCCGGCCGTTGAGCGATACGAAAATAGGCGTCGGCCATGAACGCCGCGACGGCCTCATGGTGGACCGAGATGGTGGTGATCTCGCCGTGGCGGTCGACGAGGCCGTCCAGCAGTCCCAAGATGCCGTGGCCACAGAGCCCAAACACGTACGGCACCTTCTGCCGAACGAGGAAGTCCGCGATGTAGGCGGCCCCTTTCGACGTCGGCCGCAGACGAGTTTCAGGCATGGGCGAATCCTTTCAGGAGGTGCGCTCGACCTCGAGGCGGTGCTTGACGAGAGCGAGATAGCGATAGACCACGTGAACGAACTTGCCGTAGGGGGCGGTCACGAAGAGCACGCCAACCAGACCCAGGTGGATGCCCAGGAGCCACCCCATGACCTGCGTCCCCCGGAAGAGCAGCAGCGCCAGCCCGCTGATGGCCACCAAGTTCAGGAGCACCAAGAAGACGTAGTCCATGACCGTCATCTCGGCCGCCGCCAGATCTTTGTCGCTGTTCACCTTCAGCACGGTGAGCCCGGAGCAGCCCACCACCAACATCACGCCGCCCACGATGCCGAACATCACGGGAATGCTGAGGACGCGGAACGGCGGCATGATCCCCAGAAAATCCTGATAGATCGCCGCAAGCGTCGTGGCGATGAAGTCGGAGAGGAAGCCCCAGAAGACGAGCTGGTGAAACGTGCTGCGCAGCGACGATGCGGCGCGCTCGGGATAGTGGCAGCCGGCGCCCCCGCCCTTGGTATAGTGCAGCGTGACGGCTTCCCAAATCGCCCGTCCATGGGCGCGGACGTCCAGGAGATCACGCAGCGATTCGCCCGAATCTTTCCAGAACGCCAGTCCGCCGGCGATGGAGATCACCAGCCCGTAGAGCGCCGCCGCCAGTCCCCCAGCCACCATCGCGACGTAGGGGACAACGCGGTAGAACGCGCCCGGGCCTTGATGAGCCGTGATGAGCACGCTCACGCCGATGGTGACGGCAACCGCGGCGAGGATGGCGGCAATGGCCGCTAGCGCGACGGTCGCCGTGCTCCATCCGCTGCTGCGGAGCATACGCGCGAAGGCGGCCGGCCTGCTGTAACGCTCGTAGGATTCGACCCGTGACTCCGCCAGCAGCTTGGGAATATTCACGCCGAATTCATGCGGCGGGGCATATTGACACGCGTCGAGGCAGGCGCGGCAATCGTGGCAGACGTTGGAAATATACGCGAGGTCGCCTTGGCTAAACGTGTCGCGCAACTCGGCGGCCGGAAAGACCGCGCAGATGCTTTCGCAATAGCGGCAGGAGTTACAGACGTCGAACTGCCGTTGCGCTTCGCCTAACTTAGACTCGGACATGCCCTGCGGCTCCCTTTCCCGCGATGCGCCCGAAGACGCTTCCAATCGTCAAGCCGAAACCGGCCAAGTAGCCTCGTGAGAGTATGTTGCCGGACATGCACTCTCCGGCAGCGTAGACGTTGTTGAACGGCGTTCCGTCGTGCAAGAGCACGCGCGCCTGCTCGTCTACCGTTACCCCCAAGTACGTGAACGTGATGCCCGGCCGCAACGGATAGGCCTTGAACGGCGGAGCGTCGATGGGAAGCGCCCAATGGCTCTTCCGCGGCACGACCTCGTCGCTTGTGGCGCAGTCGTCGAGCTCGCCCGGCTTGAACTCTCCACCCTTCACAATCGCGCGGTTGTAGCGCTCGACCGTCTCGAGGAAGACCGCCCTGTCCACGTCCATCTGCTCAGCCAGCGCCGGCAGCGAGTCGGCGTGCAGCGGCCGGAAGACCGATGGGATGTAGCGGCCGACGACCTTGGAGTCGACGATCGCGTACGCCGTCTGATCGGGCTGCTCGGCCACCAAGCGCCCCCAGATGGCGTAGCGCTTCGGCCAGAGCTCCTCCCCCTCGTCGTAGAAGCGGCGGCCGCGCTTGTTGACGACGATGCCGAACGGGATCGCATCGACACGGGTGATGATGCCGCCGTCGTACCGCGGCGATCGCGCATCGACCGCCACGGCGTGGGCGCCCTTGGGATCGCCCACGGGCTTCGCTCCGCACGCAAGCAGAGCGGCTAAGGTGATCCCGTCGTTGTGGGGCGTGCCGCGGATGATGAAGTTGTCGGCCGGATCGCCCCAATAGCGCTTCAGCCAGGAGCGGTTTGCCTCGAAACCACCGGTCGCCACCACCACGGCCCGGCAGGAGACCCGTGTCTCGACGCCCGCGATGTCCGCGACGACCGCCGTGACCGTGCCGTTCTCGATCTCCAGTGCACGCGCCGTTGCGTCGTACAGGACATCGACGCCCATATGCTGCGCGGTGTCGTAGTAGGCGTTGATCAGGGTCTTTCCGCCACCCAGGAAGAAGACGTTGGTTCGCGAGAGGTGCAGCGCGCCGCGCAGCGGCTTCTGCCAATGCACGCCGTGGCGTTCCATCCACGGGGGGAGATTGGCCGACTCGCGCAGCGTGAGCTCGGCCAAGACTCGGTTGGTCTCGCCGCCGGTCACGCGCAGAAGGTCCTCCATGAACTCTTCTTCCGTATAGCGTCCCGTCGTATAGGCGCTTGCGGAGTCATGCGTGTAGCGGATGTCCCGCGTATGGCGCGTGTTGCCGCCGCGCAGGTGATACGGCGCTTTCTCCAACAGCAGGACGCTCGCGCCTTGACCTCGCGCCGATAACGCCGCGCAGAGCGCGGCGTTTCCGCCTCCCAGCACCACCACGTCGGCGCTGAGGCTGCGCCGCTCCACCGGGCGCGGAAACCCGGCCTCCTCCAGGCCCACATACGCCTCGACCAGACGCGTGTCCGAGAGCAGGTCCGCCGCCGGCCCCGAGACGGTCATGCGGCCGTCTTCAACTACGCAGGCGCGCTGCGCGAATTGCAGCGCGGCGCGCGCGTTCTGCTCGACCACCAAGATCGTGAGGCCGTCGGCGTGGAATCGCGAGAGCGCCGCATACAGCTCGCCGACCACCTTCGGCGCCAATCCGGTAGAGGGCTCGTCGAGCAGCAGCAGCCGCGGTTTGCCCATGAGGGCTCGCGCGATCGCCACCATCTGCTGCTCTCCCCCGGAGAGCAGGCGGCAGGGCGTCGCCCGCAATCGCTCGAGCTTGGGGAAGATCTCGAAGATGCGCTCGATCCGGGCGGCGCGCTCGGAGGCCGGGGAGTCGAACGCCCCCATCTCCAGATTCTCGTCGACGCGCATCTCCGCGAAGAGCTCCCGGCGCTCCGGTGCGTAGCCGATCCCAAGTCTCGCGCGATGGTAGGTCGAGAGCCCGGTGAGCGGCCGGCCGTTGAAGCGGACCTCGCCGCGCGTCGCCGCGATCTGCCCCATGATGACCCGCAGCAGCGTCGTCTTGCCGGCGCCGTTGGCGCCGATCACCGCCACCGCCTCCCCTTCGCCGACGCTCAAGTTGACGTCGTGGAGAATCGGAAGCTGCTTGTATCCCGCGCACACATTCTCCAAGCGCAGCATCTCAGATCCCGGCATCGACGGCCGCCTGCTCACCGACTCCCAAGTATGCCTCAACGACATCCGGGTCGCGAAACACCAGCGCCGGCGGGCCCTCCGCGATTGTCTTACCGAAATCCAACACCTGCACCCGCGAGGCAAGGGGCGCAATCGCCGGCAAGACGTGCTCGATCGCAACGATGGAGCATCCCTGTCTCACCACCTCCGCCAAGACGGCATGCACGCGCCCGATCTCCTGCGGCGTCATGCCCGCCATCGCTTCGTCCAAGAGGAGAACCCGCGGATGCAGCGCCAGCGCACGAGCGATCTCCAAGAGGCGCTGCTGACCCGGCGAGAGGCGCTCGGGAAGGGAGGCCCACTGATCGAGCAGCCCGACTTGGGAGAGGATCCTTGCCGTTTCGGCTGCGGCGACACGCCGCGAGCGGTTGAGGCTCGACGACGCCAGCAGCACCGTCTCCCAGACGGTGAGCGATGGAAAGACGCGACTGGTTTGAAACGTGCGCGCGATTCCGGAGCGCGCGACGATGTGGGGCTTGATGCCGGTCAGCTCGCGGTCGCCGAAGTAGACCTTCCCTTCGGTAGGGCGCGCGAAGCCGGACAGCAGGTCGAAGAGCGTGCTCTTTCCCGCGCCGTTTGGACCGATAATGGCGAGAATGCTTCCCTCCTCCGTGGTGAGGTTGACGTCGCCAACGGCCACAACGCCGCCGAACTGCTTGCGCAGGTGCTCGCCGCGCAACCGCGCATTGCGCCCTTTGCCGAAGGCAGCGCCGAGCGGAGGCCGAGTCCCGGGCGGGACGCCCGGAGCAGGCGGCGGCGACCACACGGGGCGCCGCTGCAGCCAGCCGAACCGGTTCACGATAGAGACAAGACCGCCTGGCGCAACGATGACCACCAGAATCGTGATCGCCCCGAGGATGATCTGCTCTTGCATGGGGAACCGGGCCCACAGCACCTGCCCTAGCAGCGAGATGAGGATCGCGCCGATGACCGGCCCCCAGGTCGATCCGATGCCGCCGACCAGCACCATCAAGATCGTCTGCAACTCGATCGTTCCGTTGAACGCGCTGGTGGGGTCGACGTAGGCGATGTTCCAGACGTAGAGCGCTCCGGCCAGACCCGCCAGGCAGCCGCTGATGCAGAACGCCGCGACCTTGACCGCATCCGCATGGACGCCGGCGCCTTTGGCGGCAGCCTCGTCGTCGCGAACGGCCATCAGCTGCAAGCCGAGGCGCGAGCCCATGAGCAGGTGGGTCAGCAGCACCGCGCCGCATGCCAGCCCGAGGATGGTCAACGTCGTCTCGAGCGCGTTGCCGGTGGTCGGGACGGATTCGCCCATCGCGCCTCCGGTGGCGCCCATGCTCGTCGCGGCGATCTGACCGATGCGCGCGAGGCCGAACATGCCCAGCGCAAAGAAAATTCCTTGCAGCCGCAGCATGATCGCGCCGAGCGGGGCCGCGACGACGGCGGCGCCCAACCCGGCGAGCGCGGCCGCGGCATACCATGGGACGTGCAGGTTCACGATCAGGCCCGCGGCTAGGTATGCCCCGAGGCCGAAGAACGCGACCTGCCCGAATGAAACGTACCCGGTGAGCCCGCTGATGATGTTCCAGCCGCACGCCAAGACGATGAAGATCGCCGTCGACGTGAGCACTTGCACGGCATAGCCGCTGCCGTTGAAGGCGATGGCCACCGCGACGGCCAGCACCGCGGCGAACGCCATCAACTCGACGCCCCGCATCCGCTTCATACGCGACCCGCCTTTCCCAGCAGGCCTTGGGGGCGGAAGATCAAGACTGCGATGAAGAGCAGGTAGACCACTGCTGCGGCGGCGTTGGACCCTAGGAAGAAGCTGGCAAAGGCTTCGGCAAGCCCCAGGGTTGCCGCAGCGAGAACCGCGCCGACGTAGTTTCCCAATCCGCCGAGCGCGATCACGGTGAACGCCTGTACGGTGAGGTAGGAGCCGCTGCTGGCTTGGAAGGGAATCAGCGGAATCGTCAGCGCGCCCGCGGCTCCGGCCATCGCGGAGCCCATCGCGAAGCTGACGATGCGGATCATGCGAATATTCAAACCGCAGCTGGCGGCGCCCAGTTCCGACTGCGACGTCGCGCGCAGTGCCTTCCCCGAGACAGTCTTCGTCAGCCAGAAGTGCACGGCGCCGGCCAAGAGGCATGCGACGATCGAGCAGACAAGCAGATTCTCAGGAATCGGCAGGTCCCCGATCGCGATCGAGCTCTGGAGAAATGGTAGGGACTGCACCTGACCGCCCCAGAGGAGCAGCGCAAGGTTGGAGACGATGTACGAGAGGCCGAAGGTCGCCAGCAGCGTTCGCAGCTCCGCGTTCCCGCCGCGGGCTGCCAGACGTTCGAGGATGCCGGATTGTACCGCAAGCCCCACGGCGAACAACAGCAGCGCCGCAACCGGGAACGCCACTATCGGTGACAGATGGTAGGCCGCGAAGAGCGAGAACGCCACCAGGCCGCCGGCGACGATGAAGTCGCCGTGGGCAAGGTTCACCACCTTCATCACGCCGTAGATGAGATTGAGTCCCTCTGCCATGAGGAGGTAGACACCTCCCCATAGCAGACCAGTAACGATCAGAAGCGCGTAGTCGTGAAGCATTGCGGTACGTCGTCGATCCGGTTACTTCCAGGCGGGGTGCGGCAACTGGGCCGCGGCGTCAGAGAACTCCTTCGGCCAGACCAGTATCTGCTTGCCGTCTTGCCATTGGAGGACGTACGACGAGTAGCCCACTTGGAGCCCGGTTGGGCTCAGTTTGAACGGTCCGCAGACCGTCTGCAACGAGAAGTTGTGGAGCTCGTCGCGGATCTTGCCCTGATCGAGACTCCCCACTTTCTTGACCGCGCTGGTGAGCGCTATGACGGCCGAGTATGCCACTGCGGCGTGGTAATCCGGCATCATGCCGAACTTCGCCTTGAACGCGCTCACGAATGCCGCATTACCGGGCGTCTTCAGCGTGGGGAACCACAGCGTGGTGCCGAGCACGCCTTGCGCGGCTGATCCCAGCGCCGTGTTGAACTGCGGCTCGACCGGTCCGATGCTGAACGCGAACATCTTGGCGTTGATGTTCTGAGCCTTGGCCGCGCGCACGATCCCCTCGGCGTCGATCAGGTACGTGGCTCCGACGATCACGTCGGGATGCGCGGCGGCCGCCTTCAACACGAGTGGTCCGAAGTCGGTGGTGCTGGGCGGGTACGACTCCTTGAAGACGACCTTGATGCCCTTGGCGCGAGCTTCGTCTTCAATGCCGCGCGCCAGCTCTTCGGGGAACTGGGTCTCTTGAATCAAGAGCGCCATCGTCTTGTAGCCCTTGGCCGCCGCCAAGTCGATGACGGGCACCATGTACTGCGGCGTCTGGGTGATAGCCTGAACCAGGTAGGGGAATTGCCCCTGATACGGCTCGACGTTCGCGCCGAGCGCGGGCATCACCATCTTCGCGCGCGTGACCAGCGGCGCCACGGCGGCTACGAGGTCGGCCTCGTAGGGGCCGAGCAGCAGGTCGACGTGATCGCTGGTGATGAGCTTCTGATAGAGCTGAACCGCGGTCGACGGATTCCCTTGATCGTCGTACGAGACGAGCTTGAGCTGCCGCCCCAGGACGCCGCCGTGGCTATTGATCTCCTCGACCGCCAGCTGATAGCCGCGCAGCTCGAAGAGCGCCGGGGCCGCAAAAGGCCCGGTCTCCGTGATCGAGAGCCCCACCGCGATGGGCGAGGTATCGGCCGCAGCCGCCTTCAGCGGTGCCGCACCCATGGAAATCGCGAGCGTTCCGATGAGTGCGAGCCACGCCGTCGTGACTCTTCGACGGAGTGTTCCAGTGTCTCGTGGTGCCATCCCGTTCAAACCTCCTCCGCACAGGGCGTTGCATTGGGTCTATGGATGTTTCATGAGACGACGCTCGAGGCGCGGCGCAGGTCGTCGACATATCGACGCATACCTTCCTCGAGCGAGATGCGTGGTTGGTAGCCGACCTCTCGCCGTGCACGCTCGATGCTGAGCGCCCCTTTGACGGGAGCCGGGAAGCCGGGAGCAAACTCGAGCAGCCCGTTCCCCACCTCGATGCGGGCCCCCGGTATGTTTGCGGCGATGAGCTCTGCCAGATCGCCGAGGCGGACTGCGCGCCCGCTGCTGATGTTGTACGCCTGGTGGTCGAGCCGCGGCGCTTCGATCAGACGCAGCAAGCCGTCGACGAAGTCGTCGACGTGCGTGTAGTCGATGCGATGGTCGGCGCCCGTTTCGGACAGGGCGACACCCGTCGTCAACGCGTCGAGGATGAGCTTGGTCTCGAAGCGCAGGCGCGGCATGCCGGCACCGTAGACCCAAGAGGTCCGCACGTTGACCATCTCGACGCCGAAGCGGCGCCGGTAGTAGCCCGTGTACCATTCGGCGGCCACCTTGGTAATGCCGTACGGCGTCGCCGGCACCAAGGGGTGCGCTTCGTCGGCCGGCTCGTAGCCAAACGAGCCGTAGCACTCCTCGGAGCTGATCATGAAGGCACGGGGCACGCCCCGCAGCCTCATCGCTTCGAGCACGTGCACGGTGCCTGCGACGTTGACGTGCACGGTCGCCGCTGGCTGTTCCATCGAGAGGACCCCGCCCACGATCGCGGCGGCATGGACGATGACGTCGGGACTGGCCGCGTCGACGGCGTCGAGGACCGCGTGGAAGTCGCAGATATCGCCGGTCACGGTCTCCATGCCGGATACGTCCGCGCGCGCTTGCGCCTGATGCGTGTCGAAAAGCGTGACGCGATGGCCGGCCTCGCGCAAGCGACGCGCCAGGCGCGCTCCGAGGAAGCCCCGCCCGCCGGTGATGAGAACGTGCACTAGCCCGTTCTCCGGTGATGCCAGGTGCCGTGTCCGCTCTCGATGACGCGGCAAAGGGCCTCGACGGCGTGGTCGAGGTGGGCGCGCATCGTCTGCTCGGCCCGCTCCGGATCTCTGGCCGCGATGGCCTCGAGGATGTCGGTGTGCTCCTTCAGCGAGCACTCCGCACGCCCCGGCGCGAGGATCGAACGGTACTGAAAGCTGACGCTCTGGGACTTGAGCATGCCGATGAGCTTGGCGGCCATGGCATGGCGCGACATGCGAACGATGGTCTGGTGCAGGCGCACATTGACGTTAGCGTATTGCAGCAGGCCGCCGGCTTCGTAGTAGCCTTTGAGCTCCTGCATGATCCCACGCAGCTCGGCGATCTCTTCGTCGGTGGCGTTCAGGGCCGCGTATCGCGCCGTCAGGCCTTCGAGGACGGCTCTGGCCTCGACGATCTCGATCGCCTCCTCGTGGGAGATCAGGCGCACATGCGCGCCCCGATTGCGCTCCCGCACGACCAAACCTTCCTGCTCCAGCCGCGCGAGCGCGGTGCGCACGTTGGCCCGATTGGTGCCCAAGAGCTCCGCGAGATCGTTCTCGATAAGCCGCTCGTTGGGCAAGAACTGGCCACCGGTGATCGCCTCGCGCAGGCGGGAGGCGTAGTCCTCGTCGGCCACGCGCCGGTCGTTTGCGCGGCCGGCTGGGCTTAGCAACCGTCCCCCCGCACTCTTAGAATGATCGGATTCCCTCACGCAAAAGCTCCTCTGGCTATAAGGCGCCGGATTGCGGTTCGAGCGCTTCAAGAGTTGGCTAAATTGTTAACATAATAGCCAACAATAAACAAGATAGTGTGAGAATATTTTCACTCGGAGGGAAATCGGGAGGCGAGCGACCTAGCGGCTAGGCTCGTCGCTCTCCCTTATGAGGCGCCAGAGCGACACTTGCTACCTAGCGCCGCCGATCAGCGCAACTGGCCGATCAGGTTCGCCACGTTCGGCGTCCCCAAGCCCGTCGGTATGTCGTATCCGGAGCCCGCCGAGAAGCCTGGACCGCCGAACCGGTTGTCGCCGGCCGTGACGTCGTGGAATGACGAGGCGTACGCTCCGGCGTTGGCGCCGATCGCGTAGAGCTTGGGGTTGATGAATCCCAGCGCATGGCCCGCCGACTGATTCGCCAGCGCCCCGATGGCCGCCCACTGCGGCGCTCCTTCACTGGTCCCGCCGAAGAAATAGAAACCGTTCTGCGGAGAGCTATCTACGCGCTCTGGGACATCGGCGGATTGACGTTGGCCTCGCCTCCGGAGCCGTTGAGCGGCTCGCATCCGGCGCTGCACCGGGCAGCTGAGGTCATCATCCGAACCCTACGCACCTAGCGAGAACCTCCTCATCACGCCTATCGCAAAGCGTGCGGGACCGCTACGGTGGAGGCGGGGGACCGTCGCCGCGCCACACCACGGTTAGCGATGAGGCGATCTTCGTCGCTTCGTCGAGGTCGAGGCGCCCGACACGGCCGCCAACGGCCAGCGAGATGCCGATCTGACCGTCGTAGATGAGCCAGACGTACTGCTGGTAGAGCGTATCGGAGTCGCCGACGAGGTACTCGACCTTCATGCGCAGCCCTGGCATGCCGTTGGGCATCTGCAGCTTGTCGCGCGCGTCGACGAAGACCTTGGAGAGCCGCGAACGCATGTCGTTCTCGGTCACCAGCGCAAACGCGGCGAGCGTGCTCCCGGGGTCGAGGTCTTCGTCGAGAGCGATGAACGCTTGATCGGCGTAGCTCCCTTGGACCCAGAGCCCGATGTGCGTGACGGAGTTTGCACCGCGGCCGGCCTTCGCCTCGCGCCATCCTGCGGGCACGACGAATGTGAAGCCGTCCGTCGCGATCGTACGACCACCGTCGGCGAGTGCGGGCAGCGCCGGCAGCGCGTAGAGCGCGCCGGCGCCCATCGCGGCGAGCATGGTCCTGCGATTCATTCTCTCTCCAACCTCTCCAGCAGTGCGGGATAGACCTGTTCGTGGCGGTAGAGCACGCTCATGTGGTCGTCGTCGAACTCCTCGTGCTGGACAGCGACTCCATGCTCGCGCAGGCACTCCACCAAGATGCGCGCACCGAGATCGAGGGCGTACTGATCGCGCCTCCCGCAGTCGACGTAGAGCGCGCGCAGCGCACGAAGCTCGGCGATCCGCTCACCGCAGACCAGCGCCGGATCGAACCGCAGCCATCGCGCCCAGATCTCCTCGCGCAAACGTCCCGTACGCAGATCGAACGGAAACTCGAAGTCGAAGGGTTCCCGCGCATCGCGGCGCGGTGAGTACGCCGCAGCCATTCCGATGACGTTCATCACGTCGACCGAACCGTCGCTCTTCTTCTTCTCCGCGTCGAAGGCGGCAACGAAGTTCGCCAGCCCGCCGGAGCGCTCGAGCGCGCGCTGCACCTTCACGAAGTCGGGAAGGTAGCAGTATTGGAAGTAGGCATCGCCGCTCTGCGAGGCGGCCGCCGCGAAGTGGCCCGGGTGCTCCATGACGAGATGCAGCGTGCCGAAGCCGCCGCTCGACTTGCCGAAGAGCCCGCGCCCCTCCGGGCGCGCGACCGTACGAAACGTACGGTCGACGAAGCCGACGACGTCGCGCACCACGTAGTCCGCATAGTTGCCGTTGAGCGCGCTGTTGACGTACTGGCTCCCGCCGTAACGCGTCAAGCCGTCGATCAACACGAGGATCGCCGGCGGTACCCGCCTCTCGGCGATCAGCCGGTCGAGCCACTGGATCGGATTGAGCGACCAGACCCGCGCGGCGGCGAGCGCGGCCGCCGAGCCCGTGAAGCCGTGCAAGCAGTACAGCGTGGGATAGCGGCGGCTTCCCTCGGGATCGTAACCGGGCGGAAGGTAGACGGGGAGCGGGCGACGACTGGGGTCGCCCAAGGCATTACCAGCCAGCGCCGTGCTCTCGATCTCCTCGACGACAACGGTCCCGGAGAGCGCGAGCAGACGCTGCAGGTCGGAAGGCCTCGTGTGCATCGCGCGGAGGTTCGCCGCGTCCCCGGCGCAAAACTCCCGAGTCTGACTGAAGGAGGATTCCCCGACCATGGCAACCGTGCTCGAGAAGACGCACCCACCCTTTCGCAATGAGGCCGTTCGGACGTTCGCCGATCCCGCCGAGCGCGCTGCGCAGGCCGCCGCCATCGAGCGCTTTCTCACACAGAGCGAGCAGCGCTATCCGATCATCATCGGCGCCGAGCGCCTCACGCCCGAGCCGGCCGTACCCTCGATAACGCCAGCCGACCCAGACCGTCACGCTGGATGGTACTTCGAAGCGACGCCGCAGTTGGCCGATAGAGCCATCGCCGAGGCCGAGAACGCATTCGCGAGTTGGAGTCACGTGGCGTGGGAGGAGCGAGCCGGCCTGCTCTTCCGCGCCGCCGCGGCGATGCGGGCGCGCAAGGACGACTTCAATGCCTCCATGATCGTGGAGGTCGGCAAGCCGTGGGTCGAGGCCGATGCCGACACCGCCGAGGCCATCGACTTCCTCGAGTTCTACGCGCGCGAGGCGTTGCGCCTGAGCGGACGTCAGCCCGCGGTGCCCAGCCCGCTGCCCGAAGAGAATTGGCTCGAGTACCTGCCGCTAGGCGTCGGCGTGGTCCTTCCGCCGTGGAACTTTCCGCTGGCGATCATGGCGGGCATGACGACAGCGGCCATCGTCACCGGCAACACCGTGGTGCTGAAGCCCTCCCCCGACAGCACGATCATCGCGGCACGCTTCGTCGATCTGCTCATCGAGCTGGGGCTCCCGCCGGGGGTGGTGAACTTCCTGCCCGGCGGTGCCGAAGTCGGCGAGCATCTCGTGGAGCATTCGCGTACGCGCTTCATCTCCTTCACGGGCTCGATGGCCGTCGGTCTCCACATCAACGAAGTAGCCGCCAAGCCACGCGAGGGTCAGATCTGGATCAAGCGCGTCGTCGCCGAGATGGGTGGGAAAGACGCGGTCGTCGTGGCAAAGGACGGCGATCTCGATGCCGCCGCGGACGGTATCGTTGCCTCCGCCTTCGGCTTCTCGGGGCAGAAGTGCTCCGCCGCCTCGCGCGCGATCGTCGAGGAGCCCATCTACGAAGCCCTCAAAGCCAAAGTACTGGAGCGTGTAGCCAAGCTCCAGATCGGCAACCCCGCGGAGAACGCGAGCGTCGACGTCGGCCCAGTCGTCAACGAGAAGGCCTACCAGCGCATCCAGAAGGCCATCGCGCGCGCCGTCGAGGAAGGCGGCCGCGTGGCCGCAGGCGGCAAACCCGCCGAGCTCGCGGGCTACTTCATCCAGCCGACGGTGGTGGAGAACGTGACACCGGAGAAGACGCTGGCACAGGAAGAGGTCTTCGGCCCCGTCCTTGCGTTCATCAAAGCGCGCGACTTCGATGATGCCTTGGCCATCGCCAACGGCACGAAGTACGGCCTCACCGGCGCTCTCTACTCGAGCGATCCAGAGAAACTGGAGCGCGGTGTACGCGAGTTCCACGTGGGTAATCTCTACATGAACCGCAAGTGCACGGGGGCGCTCGTAGGCGTTCATCCGTTCGGCGGCTTCAACATGTCGGGAACCGACTCGAAGGCCGGCGGCCACGACTACTTGTTGCTCTTCGTGCAGGCCAAGTCGATCGCCAAGAAGCGCTAGTGCAAGCGGGCGCCCGGCATAGGTTTGCGGTCTCCTCCCTCGGGAGATAAGATGCCCAAGCGAAGGGAGGGGACCGCAGACTATGCACCTGATCGTCTGGCTCATCATCGGTTTGATCGCGGGCGCAGTGGCGCGCACGATCGTTCCGTCGGCCGTCGGCGGCGGCTGGCTCACCGACATCATCGTCGGCATGATCGGCGCCGTCATCGGTGGGTGGGTGGTCACGCTCTTCGGCGCGGCCGCCAGCGGTGGATTCATCTGGTCGATCATCGTCTCCATCATCGGAGCGGTGATTCTCCTCTGGATCGTCCGCATGATCCGCCGCACCGCGTAGCACGACACCGCCGCACGGAGAACGCCCGCAGCGGAGCGAATGGGGGGTGCGATGCGCCTCCTCGCCCCGTTGCTCTGCGCGGCATGTGCTTTCGCGCTTCTCACCGGCTGCAGCTCGCAGGCAACGCCGCGCACGGAGGCCGGCGTGGTGCATTTCAACCTCGCCGCCGATCCCACCAGCCTCGATCCGCTCTTCGCCGTGCAGGATGCCGCCTCCGTCGACCAAGAGGTGGCGCGCCTGTGCTTCGAGCCGTTCTTCGATATCGATCCCAACGGCAGGCGCATCCCGGAGCTCTTGCGCGAGATCCCCACGCGCGCCAACGGCGGCATCTCGCGGGACGGACAGAGCATCACCTACCGCCTACGCCCTGGGGTGAGGTGGCAAGACGGCGTAGCGGTTACTTCGCGCGATGTGGTCTTCACGTTGCACGCGATCATGGATCCGCGCAACCCCGTTCGCTCGCGTGCCGGCTACGGTCTCATCGATAGCGCTACGGCCCTCGATGCGCGGACGGTGGTCTTCCATCTGCGCCACCGCTGGGCTCCGGCCGTAGAGACCCTCTTCTCCTACGGCAGTGTACCGGAGTACGTGCTTCCGGCACACGTGTTGGCTCCGCTTGGCCCGTTGCTCCATGCGCCCTTCAGTGCCTCCCCGGTCTGTGACGGCCCGTACGTTCTGCAATCGTGGCGCCGTGGCGACCGCCTTACCTACATCGCGAACGAGCACTACTGGCGCGGCGCGCCGAGGATCAAGCAGCTAGTCGTGCGCATCGTCCCCGATCCCGGGACGAACTTCACGATGCTGCAGGCCGGTGCGAGCGACTGGAATCTCATCGCGCCCGCGCAGCAGCCCGCGCTCGCCGGCGTGAGCGGTCTGCGGTATGCTTTCGCGCCCTTGGCCTTGGTGGCGGGAGTGGCGATCAACCTCACCCATGCGCCGCTCGACGATATCCGCGTACGCCGCGCGCTGGCTGCAGCCATCGACCGCGCCACGATCAGCAAGAAGATCACCTTGGGGCGCTACCCCGTCACCGACAGCGACCAGCCGCAACTCTCCTGGGCCTACGATCCACACGCCAAGCTGCCCGCGTACGATCCGGCCGCGGCCTCCCGTCTGCTGGAGAAGGCGGGCTGGCACCGCGGGTCAGACGGCATCCGCAGCAGAGACGGCAAGCCGCTCACGTTGACGTACGTGCAATTTCCCGAGAGCACCACCGGCGTGCGCGCTGCCACGGCGATTCAGCTCGATCTGCGCGCTGTAGGCGTCGATGTGCAGATCAAGTCCGTCTCCAATGCCCAGCTCTTCCTCCCCAAGAGTGAAGGCGGTCTGCTGGCTGCCGGCGATTTCGATCTCGCATACGTGCCGTGGCCCATGGGCGCCGATCCCGACGACAGCGTCATGCTCACGTGCAACGGACCGTCGAACTACATGCGCTACTGCAATCGGCGCGTCGACGCCCTGGAACGCGACGCGCTGAGCACCTACGATCAGGTTGCGCGCAAGCGCGACTACGAGCGCATCCAAGAGATCGTGGCCCACGACGTGCCGGTCATCTACCTCTTCAACCCTACGTACGTCTACGCGTATCGCGACCGCCTGCGCAACTTCGCGCCCAGCGGCTTCTCTCCGACGTGGAACGCCTGGCGTTGGGAGGCGCGATGAGCGGCGTGACGATGATCAACATGCTGGTGGACTTGGACGACCAACTCTGGTCGCGCGTGCCGCCCGCGCTCTATCGCGAGACGCTGGACCGCGGCGTCGTGCTGCACGAACGCCAGGGCGCCACGCCTTCGCAACGCGCATGGCTACGCCGCACCTTCGGCGGCCTGTGGGCCGACGAGGTCGCCACGGGGTACGCCTGGTTCGCTACCGACTGGGACGGCAACGAGCTCGGCTTCGCCGCCTACGACTGCCGCTTGGATTTCCCATGGCTGCGGAAGTGGCGCAACGAGCCCGGTGTGGGCATCTTCGGACCGGCGGGGGTGGCGGAGGGCGAGCGCCGGCGCGGGCTCGGCTCGCTGCTGTGCCTCTTGGCCCTGCAGTCGCTCAAAAACCAAGAATGCACTCACGCCTTGATCGGCGCGGTGGGCCCCGAAGCGTTCTACGAGCGGGTCTGCGGCGCCCGCCGCGTCGAGGAGTTCCCGCGTTCCCAGGTGCTCGGTGCAGGGTTGCGTCACGTGCTACAATCGGTGGCGACGGGGAAGTGGCGGAACCGGTAGACGCAGACGCCTCAAAAGCGTCCGGGGGTGACTCCGTGTGGGTTCGAGTCCCACCTTCCCCATAATCCCCACCTCGCAGGCTCGGCGGGGACCCCTATTGGTTGGAAGTGTTCCGCGCCACTCGGCGCGGTTTGTACCTCGCAGGCTCGGCGGGGATCCCTATTGGTTGGAAGTGTTCCGCGCCACTCGGCGCGGTTTGTACCTCGCAGGCTCGGCGGGGACCCCTATTGGTTGGAAGTGTTCCGCGCCACTCGGCGCGGTTTGTACCTCGCAGGCTCGGCGGGGACCCCTATTGGTTGGAAGTGTTCCGCGCCACTCGGCGCGGTTTGTACCTCATAGGCGCAGCCTGCTCGGGACGCGAATGCCCGTGGGATGTCATCCGCGTCCGCTACCCGCTTCCGTCCCGGGCCGTTGCGCGGCGCATTGCGCGTCGCCCCAGACAAGTCGATCTCGCATCGCGCCCTGCTGATCGGAGCGCTGACGCGCGGCCGCGTACATCTCTCGAATCTCAACACCGGAGCCGATCTCGAGGCCACGCGCGAGGCCGTCCGCCGCCTCGGCGCGCGCATCGACGGCGAGGGCGCCGACGTCACGCTGGACGCTCCTGCGCGTCTCCATCAACCGGGCACCGTCGACTGTCTCAACTCGGGAACGACGATGCGCCTGCTCATGGGCATCCTCGCCGGCGCCGCCCTTCCCGCGCGGCTGACCGGCGACGACTCCCTTTCGCGCCGGCCTATGGAGCGCGTGGCCGGTCCCCTGCGCGAGGCAGGGGCGCTCATCACCACGACGGATGGGCGTGCCCCCGTCGAGCTTGCAGCGCACACGGGCCTGCATGCGGTGGAGCACCACTTGCGCGTGCCCTCGGCGCAAGTGAAGACGGCGCTGCTGCTCGCTGCGCTCACCGCCGGCACCTCCGCCGGCATCACGGGCGACGAGCGCTCGCGCGATCACACGGAGCGCATGTTGCGCTATCTCGGCGCCTCGATCACCTGGGACGGCGCGCGCATCGCACTCACTCCCTCCACGCTGAACGCGCGCGACATCGAGGTGCCGGGTGATCCCAGCGCCGCCGCCTTCGCCATCGTCGCCACGCTCGTGACACCGCATTCGGAGGTACGCATCGAGCGGCTCTGCCTCAACCCCACGCGCGACGGTCTGTTGCGCGCGCTGCGGGCGATGGGCGCCGACCTCGCCATCCTCGATGCGCGGGACGTCTGCGGTGAGCCCGTGGGCGACGTCATCGCGCGCTCCAGCACCCTGCATGCCATCGATCTCGAACCCTCGCTGCTGCCGACGATGATCGATGAAGTCCCCGCCCTGGCCGTCGCCGCGGCCTTCGCCCACGGAACCACGC
Organism: bacterium; assembly: GCA_004297985.1. GTDB lineage: Bacteria > Vulcanimicrobiota > Vulcanimicrobiia > Vulcanimicrobiales > SCRA01 > SCRA01. The sequence goes on from SCRA01000053.1 coordinate 29,685, forward strand.
GTATCCGCAACGCCGCCGAGCTGCGCGTCAAGGAGAGCGACCGCGTGGAGACGATCGCCGCAATGCTAGAGGCCGCCGGCGTGGCCGTCGCGCGCCATCCCGACGGGCTCGACGTCACCGGTGTCGAGCGCTTGAACGAGCGCATCGAGGTGGCTAGCCACGGCGACCATCGGATCGCCATGGCCGCCGCGGCGCTCGCCGCCGGAAGCCCGGCAGGCGTGCACGTCGACGACGCCGACTGCGCGCGCGTGAGCTATCCGCAGTTTCACGAAGCCTGGGAGGCGCTGCAGCAGGGCGCCGCGCGATGAGCGATGCGGCCACGACCTACGACCAAGCCGAGTTCGAACGGGAATCAGAGCGGCTAGCCTCGCTGGTCTGGGATGCGATGGGGATCTCGTCCGGCGACCGCGTGCTCTTCTGCGGCTACGGCCCCGACATCGCCATCGTCCGCCGCGCCGCTGCCGAGGGCGCGCAGATCACCGTCATCGAGTCACGCGACGAGCTCATGAAACGCTACGAGGATCTCGGGGTTACGGTCTTGCGCGGCAGCACCTCCGCCATCCCCGCGAGGGGCAACAGCTTCGAAGTAGCCGTCGCCAATAGCTACCTGCACGAGATCGATCCGCTCTTCCACGCCAATGTCATCCAGGAGTTGGGGCGCGTGGCGGCGCGCGTCGTGATCGTCGAGCCGATGCCGCCCAGCGACGCTATCGGCAAGCGTATCGCCACGCTCTACTCGCGCGCCAAGCGCGAGCTAGGACAGTTCGAGTACTACCAGGCACCGAGCTACTGGCGCAAGCTGCTCTCCATGAGCAAGCCGCAGATCGCGGAAGCGGTCTTCGCTTTTACCAAGACGCCGCCGCACGAGTACCTCGTCGACACCTTGAAGCTGCTGCTCGATACGATGAAGGTCGAGCAGACGCCGCAGTACTATATCGACCAGCTCCACGAGCTCGCTGCCAAGCCCGGCGCGCAGATGCTGCCGCAGGGGCGGCTGGTGCTGATCGGCGTCGCCGAGAAGGACGGCGCGCTCCCGGCCAAGAGCATGGCGGCGCTGCTGGCCGTGGGCCACGCAGGCCCGGCGAAGCCGGCGCCCACCCCCGAGCCACCACCGCCGGTTACCCCGGTCGTCCCCCAAGAGACAGCGCCACCGATCGTTCAGCCGGTCAGCGGCACGGCACCGGAGCCGGAGATGGGCGAAACGTTCGCCCCATCAGCCGAACGTGCGGAGACGTCCTTCGGCCTCCCCGAGGAGGAGGCGCAGCCGTTTGGCGCGCCCGGCATCGATCAGCCACCGCTTGGCTGGCACTGGGAGCCGCCCGAGGAGAGCGGGCCCATCTAGGCTAGGAGGTCGAAGATGGTACGCACATTGCCGATGATGCTGGCGACGGCCTGGCCGCCTACGCGACGCAGACGCTCGCGCTCGGCCGAGGCACCCTGAAGCGAGGCCAACGCCTGCGAGGCACGCCGCGAGAGTTCGTTGAACTGGGCACGCGTACTCTCTAGACCCCGCAGATCGGCGCCCGCCGCGGAGATCCGCTGGAGGAGCGGATGCTGGAGGCGCGCCTGGATCCGGCGCACGCGCAATGCCAACACCATGCTGTAGGCGGCAAGCACGAGCAGCACGCCGATAACGACGGCGAGGGTAACCCAACCCGCGATCGCGTGCGCCGTCATTGCCTTACGCCGTCTTCTCCGAGGCCTTGGTCTTGGGGGCAGGGGCTGCGTCGCTCTTGGCGGCGCCGTCGCTCTTGGCCGCGCCATCGCTCTTGGCGGCGCCATCGCCCTTGGCCGCGCTCGACTCGCCGGAGCCGTTGGAGCTCGGCTCGCTTGACGAGGCGGCATTGCTGCTGTGCTTGTAATCGGTGGTATAGAATCCTGAGCCCTTGAAGTGGATCCCGCCGATGTGGTAGACCCGCTCCAGCACCCCGCCGCATGCCGGGCAGGTGCCCGCCTTCTCGTCGAAGCCGTGGCGGATGTCGTGGCGAACGCGACAATCCTGGCAGACGTACTCGTAGAGAGGCACGAAGGAACTCCTTTGGTCTGGTAGACCGGCTAGCCCTATTCTACCGAAGATTAGCAACCACCGTCAACGACTGCTAAAAGTCCGCGAGCACGCGGTCCGGGTGGTTCTCGAATTCTACGAGGCCCTTGAAGTGGACGACCGAGGCGGAGAGCTCGCTCTCCGCCTTGCGCCGCCGCGCCAAGCGATCGAGCTGGGCGCCGAGCCAGCCGCCGTACGTGGGGTAAGCGAGCGCTATGGTCAGGCGGGCCCGCGTCCCCTTGCGCTCGACGCGAAGCTCCCAACTGCGCCGGCACGAGTAGGCACTCTCGAGATGGAGCAAGTGCCCCTGCAAGAAGCGCTCGACGACGAAGATCTCCTCGCCGCGCCCCAAAAGGGGCGCCTGCATCGCGACTTCGCTGCCTTGGCTGAGCGGGCGATCGCCGTCGATGCGGCGGACGCTACGCGCCAGCGAGAGCCACACCGGCCACTTCTCCACCTCGCAGAGCAAGGCGAAGGCGGCGCCGGCGTCGGCGACGATCTCCTCGCTGGCCTGTACCATGGTTGAGCGTTGGTGGGCGGCGTGCTTCATCCCTGCGCAAGAGTTCTCGCCGGCCGGTAACGAAGCAAGGGGGATGAACCTCGTCCCTAGTGAGCGGCCGTGGCAAGACATCTATCAAATTCTGATCGACACGGTTCTGCCGCGGCCGATCGCTTGGGTTTCGACGCTGGGGCTCGACGGCGAACGGAACCTCGCCCCGTTCTCCTTCTTCATGCCCGTGACCGCGCGCCCGATGACGCTGGCCTTCGCGCCGATGCGCCGCGGGCACACGCCCGAAGTCAAGAAAGACACGCTGCGCAACATCGAGGCCAGCGGCGAGTTCGTCGTCAACGTCGTCACGCGCCGCCACGCCGATGCCGCGCACCACTCGGCGCACCGCCTTCCTATCGACGCCGACGAGTTCGAGCGCGCGGGGGTGAGCGCGGCGCCGTCGATCGATGTGGCTCCGCCGCGCGTAGCCGAGTCTCCCGTGAGCTTCGAGTGCGTGGCGCACCGCATCGTCGACCTCGGCGACGAGGCCGGCAGCGGGCATCTGGTCATTGGACGCGTGGTACGCGTTCATCTCGCCGATGAGCTGCTCGACGATCGGGGGCGCGTCGTGCGCGGACGATTGGAGCCGGTAGGGTTGGTCGGGGCGGACGACTACCTAGGGCTCGACGGCCTGTTCGAGCTCGTCCGCCACGACTAGCGTCTGCTGAACTACGCGCCGAACTCGCCGGCGGCGAAGCCCTGCGCGAAGTGCGTCAGCATGCTTACGCCGATCGGCAGCGCCTGCTCGTCGAGCTTGAACTCGGGGCTGTGGATCATCGCCGTGGCGCCGATCTTCTCGTTGCGCACGCCGAGGCGGCAAGAGACGCCGGGAACGCGCTCGGTGTAGAAAGCGAAGTCCTCGCCGCCCATCGAGGGCAGCATGCTCTCCAGCACGGTGAGCGCAGGCTCCTTGGTCTTCAGATAGGCGGCATAGGCCGGCGTCAACGCTCGATCGTTCGCGAGCACAGGGTAGCCCAAGCTGAACTCCACGCTTGCGGTGCAGCCATATGCGGCCGCGGCGTGCTCGACGATGCGGCGAATCTTCGCGTGCGTCGCCGTGCGGATCGCGGGATCGAGCGTGCGCACCGTCCCCGCCATGCGTACGCGATCGGCGATGATGTTGTTGCGATAGCCCCCCTCTATCTTACCGATGGTCACCACCACCGAAGCCAGCGGATCGGTCTCGCGCGCAACCACGTTCTGCAAGGCGAGGATGACGTTGCCCGCCGCGGGGATGGCATCCACCGAGCGATGGGGATGGGCGCCGTGGCCGCCGACGCCGCGGATCTCGATCTGCACTTCGTCGGCGGCGGCGTTCGTCGGGCCCGCCGTCACCCCGACCGTTCCCGTGTCCAAGCGCGGATCGACGTGGAGCATGGCGATCGCCTCGACGCTCGGATCGTCTAAGCAGCCCTGCTCGATCATCGGCTTCGCGCCCCCCGGTCCCTCTTCGGCGGGCTGAAAGAGGCAGACGACGGTGCCGCGCAGGGCTGCGCGCTGCGCGGCCAGCGCCGTTGCAGCACCCAGCAGCATCGCCACGTGCGCGTCGTGGCCGCAGGCATGCATCAGCCCGGAGCGCTCCGAGGCGAACGGCTCGCCGGAGCGCTCGTCCAGCGTCAGGCAATCCATGTCGGCGCGCAGGGCGACCACCCGTCCAGGAAGCGCGCCGCGTACGACGCCCACCACGCCCGTCTTGGCGAGGCGACGGTGCTCGATGCCCGATGCATCGAGGGTGCGCTCGATCAGCGCGGCCGTGCGCTCCTCTTCGAAGCCCGGCTCCGGGTGAGCATGAATGGCGCGCCGCCAGGCGACGACGCGCTCGGTAATCTCGGTCAGCATGGCTTCCACTTCGCCGCCGCGCGGCGGCGTCCTTACCGCGTCTCGATCTGGAAGCGCAACGCGGCCGCGCCTGCTGGGCGTTGCGCGTCGAGCAGCCGTGGGGCGCCGAAGACCTGCGAGCGGTCGAGCGAAGCGAGAACCTCGCCCACGGTGGCAAAGCCAGGGGCCCGCCCCGCGATGCGCAGCGTGCCGTCGTCCGCCAGCTCGAGCGACGTCAGCCACGAGGCCGGCGGAAGGTCGGCGGCGAGTTGCGCGAGCGCGGCGGCAAGCTTCGGCCCCGTAGCGCGCAGGCGCTCGCCCTCGATCACACTGCGTTCAAGGTGCGACACCTCGCTGCGCAGACGGCGGACGGGGGCGGCACGCGCCTCCGCCGCGGTACGCTGCGCGGTGGTCCATGCCGCGAGCTCGGTCGAGCGCGCTGCGGCGATGTGCGCGCCGGCAGCGGCCGTCGCCAGCGCCAGCGCAAGCATCGGCAGCGCGCGCGGCGCACGGGCCAGCCACGCGGCGGAAGACGGCTCACGCTCGAGCAGGTTCACGCGCACGATGCCATGCTCCGTAGACTCCAGAGCGCGAGGCCGCATGCCGTCAGCCAGCGTGGCGCGCTGGCGCGCACGTAGTCCAGCGGATGCTCATCCGCCGAGACATCCGCGCGCAGTTCGGCAAGCGAGACCGCTCGGCCCAAAGCGCTTGCGAGCCGTTCTACGATTCCGTCCTCCAAGGCCAGCGTGCCGGCAACGACGACGCGGCGCGCAGCGCCGAAGCCGCGGCTGGCCGCGAACTCGAGCGCCTCCGCGAGCGGTGCGGCCAACTCCGCGCAGGTGCCCCAACTCGGGAGCGGCCGCACGAACGGCACGGCCTCCGTCACCAGATGCACCACGGCCCGCCGCTCGCCGGCATCCACGATCGCATCGCCGGACTGCGCACCTATCGCTCGGGCCAAGGCCAACGTTGCCACATCGACGGCGCGCACGCGTAGCCCAGCAGCCTCCGCACGCGCGGCAGCCGCACGTACCTCCGCTTGCGGCGCCGCCGCAAGGAGCCAACCGCCTGGGAGCGCGCTCAGGTCCACAGCCAGGGCTACGTCGCGGTCGGGCGCGAGGCGCTCCGCCTCCAGGCGCGCCGCGGCGCGCCGCTCGCTCGCCGGCATCGAAGGGAGGTGCACCGCGTGGAGGAGCGCGCGCTCCGCGGCAAGACTCGTGACGCACAGCCGGTGCCGCCACCCGTTGGCGTGCACGGCGGCGGTAAGCGCCTCGGCCGGCTCGCGGCCGCCGAAGGCCTCGAAGACGACGCGGCGCAACTCGGCGCCGCGCGCGGTGGAGCGCACCTCACAGAGCGCGAAGCCTTCGGCATCGAGGTGAACTCCTAAAGGGAGGGGAGCGCGCGCGAAGATCGCCACGCGCACGCAATGCCCGCGCGGCGGAGCGGCTAGACTACTCGATCAGCTTGCCGAGCGCGTCGGCGTCTTTGATGACGATGAAGGCGGTGCGCATGTCGATCACCTGCTCGTCCCAGAACTTGTTGAGCGTGCGGTTGACCGTCTCGCGTGTGGTCCCCACCATGCTCGCCATCTCTTGATTGGTGAGCCGTTGGGTGATGCGCGTGCCGTCGGTCGTCTTCTCACCGAACTTCTCCGCCAGCTTCAGCAGCAGCGCGGCCAGACGGCTGCGGATGTCTTGATAGGCTGAGGCCGCGATCTGTTGATTGGCCTCGCGCAGGCGTTCGGAGAGCGCGATGACGAGCGACCGGCCGATGGAGGGGTTCTTGCCCAACAAGTCGAGGAAGTCGGCGCGTGTAACCAAGCCCACTTCCACGTCCGAGAGCGTCTTGACGGAGGCGGAGCGCAGCGACGAGTCGAGCACCGCCATCTCCCCGAAGAAGTCGCCTTCTTTGAGGATGGAGAGGATCGTCTCTTTGCCCTCTCCGGTCATGTGCGAGACGGCTACGGAGCCTTTGAGCAAGATGTAAAACGAGTCGCCAGGGTCCCCTTCATAGACGATGATCTGATGCTTGGGGACGCGCCGCGTCTGCACGAGCTTACCGACTTCGGCGATCTGCTCGTCATCGAACCCGGCAAACAGCGGGATCTTGCGGAGTACCGAGAGATCCATGCGGGCATGTTCTCCCGGCGCCTGTTCACTCCTTGGGACAGGCGAGCAAGTTACCGCAACCCCGAGCGCTCCACCAGTACGACGGTCAGGCATCCGAGTGCTAAGAAGGGGGCAAAGGCGACACGCGCTCCCCACGGCAGGCGACGCGCCGCCACGAGGGCGAGCGAGATGGCCGCGCCCCAGACGAAGGCGCAGCCGAGCGCCAGGACGCCGGCGGCGGGGCCGAGCGCCGTGCCGATCAGCGCCGCCACCTTGGCGTCCCCGATGCCCATGCCGCGCCCCCGCGTGACGGCCACGAGGGCCGCGGGCAGCGCGGCGCAGAGCAGCGCACCGACAAGGGCGTCCACCAGGCGCCCGCCGGAGAGCGCCAGCAGCGCCAACGCCGCCAGCGGCGGGTAGACGGCGACATCGTAGACGTAGCCTTCGCGCAGGTCGGTCAGCGTGTGGACCGTAAGCGAGAGCGCGAGGACCAGCGTGACGGCGCTCACGGATTCTCGTTGGCGTTCTCGGCCGATTGCAGGCCGTTCGACGAGGAGTAGACCAGGTAGTCGGCATTGGCTTGGACTTGCCCCGCGGTCGCCGGATTGTCGCGATCGGTCAGCGCGCGGCTCGTGCTCGGGTCGTGGCCGCCCTCGTCTTCGACGATGTAGCGCGCGGGTGCATTACCACTTGCGACGACGACGCGCACCGTATAGGGCTTGTTGTTCGCGGGGTCGAGCGGCGTCTGGCCAAGATAGCTATCGGCGGCTGCGGCGCCGCCCGCGAACAGCGCCGGCGTGACCGTACCGCTGTTCGGATAGGTGCCGTTGTCGGCGTAGTAGAGTTCCATCGCCGTAGCGATCTGGCGCAGGTTGCTCTCGCAAGCGGCCGTCACGCCTTGCGCGCGCGCGTGGATGAAGTTTGGGATGATGACCGTCGCGAGCACGGAGATGATGGCCACCACGACCATCAGCTCCATCAACGTGAACCCCGGTGAACGCCGCATCGCTACCGCCTCTCTGGTGGCACCGCAATGCCCCGCGCGCACGGGGCGCAGACGCGCGGCGCTATTGCAGCTCGCGAGCCATCTTCTTCAACGCGCGGCTGAGCAGCCGCGAGACGTGCCGCTGCGAGCACCCGAGATGAACGCCAAGCTCCATTTGTGTACGCCCTGCGCCGAACGTCGCCAACACGAGCAGCCGCTCGCGCTCGTCGAGCCTGCCAAGCGCAACGTCGAGAGCCACGCGGTCGGGTGTGGAGAGACCGTACGCCGGAGCCTCGCGCACTTTGGTGAGCTCTTCGGAGTGTTGCGAGCGGCGCGCGCGCTCGGCCTCCTCGACGTCGACGGTCGCGATGCCGAGCGCCGCGGCAACCTCTAAGGTCGTCGGCTCGCGCAGCATGCGTTGGCGCAGGTCCTCGCGCGCAGCGGCCGCGCGCCGTTCGGTGGAACGCAAACGGCGCGGCACACGCACCAGCGGCGTGGCGTCGCGGATGTGGTGGAGGAGCTCGCCCAACACCATCGTCCATGCGTAGGCTTCGAACGGAACGCCTTCGCCTGGGCGAAAATACTCGGCCGCCTTGATCAGCCCCAATGCGGCAACTTGCTCCGCGTCCTCGCGCTCCAGGCCGTCGCGGCGCAAACGCAGAGCGGCCCGGCGGCACAGATACCAAAAGTGTTCCACCAGCGCGTTGCGGTCGCCGACGGCTCGGGTGCACAGCCAGCGTGTGAGCACCGCCTCACCGGTTCTCACGAAGTACTCCGCGGCGGGGTTCACGGTCATCGAAGGCTCCCGATCAAGGAATAGAGAGGAACGAAGACGGCCAAGGCGATGGCGGCCACCACGCCGCCGAGCAGTGCGATCAACATAGGTTCGATCAGCGTCGTAAGAACGTGAAGCGCGGCCTCGGCCTCGACGTCGTAGAACTCCGCGACCGACTCCAAGAGCGCGTCGAGCGTGCCGCACTCCTCGCCGACGCGGATCATGTGCACGAAGAGGGCGGGAAAGAAGCCGCCGGAGACGAGACGCTGCGCAAGGCTTTCACCTTCACGCAACGAGAGACGCAATTCATGTAACGCCGAGGCGGCCAAGGGACTCCCCGCGCTCTGCGCGGCGAGATCGATGGCCTCTAGGGTTGGGAGGCCGCCGCGCAAGAGAGCGCCCAGTGTCCGCGAGACGCGCGAGACCACGATCGCACGGCGCAGCGTTCCGACCAACGGAAGGCCAAGCGCCAGGCGCTCCACGACGCCCGCGGCGCGAGCGGAGCGCGGGAGCGCACGCACGCCGGCGGCCACGGCAATCAGGGTCCCCGTCGCGGCGATGAGCGCGACAGGAGAGCGAATCACACGTCCGGCCGCGAGTAGAAACAGTGTCGAAGGCGGCAGCGGCGCCGACATCTCGGCAAAGAGGCGCGCCAGCGCCGGTGTCAGCGTGCCGATCAGCAAGACGACGGAGAGCAACGCCGCGACCGCGAGCACCGCTGGGTAGGTCAGCGCCGCGGCAACGCGGCGCCGTACGCCGTGGTCGCGCGCCACCACGCACGCCACGCGCTCGAGCGTCTCGTCGAGGATGCCTCCGGCCTCGCCCGCACGGATCATCGCGACGTGCACCGGGGTAAACAGACCCGCGCGCTCCGCGGCACGCGAGAACGATTCACCGCGGATCAGGCTGGCATGCATGCGCGCCAAGGCGGCCTTGAGCGCCCGGCCTTCCTGCTCCTCCGCCAAGACGTCGAGGATACGGAGCACCGGAACGCCCGAACGCGTCATCACCGCGAACGAGCGCATGAAGCCGACGAGCTCGCGCCCTGCAACGGCTCGTGAGGCCGTGGGGAGAATCGCAAGGCGATGGCGCGGCCGGCTGAGGCACACGCGAATCGGAACCAGTGCACGCTCGCGCACGGAGGAGACGGCCGCCTCGCGTGAAGCGGCCTGCACTTGGCCGCGTACGCGCACGCCGTCGGCACGGCGCGCGAGGTACTCGAAAGACGCGGCTTCAGCCATCGGCCGGCCCCTGGTCGCGCAGCACCTCGCGCAGGCTCTCTCGCTCGATCAGGCCGCGCAACGCCAGATCCTCGAGATGGCTTGCCAGCGTCTGCATCCCCACAGCGCGTCCCGTCGCCATCGCGTTGCGCAGCTGGTGGGTCTTCTCCTCACGTATGAGGCTACGTACGGCCTGCGTAGCCACAAGGATCTCAACGGCCGCCGTGCGCCCCGCGCCACCCGCCCGCGGCACCAGCCGCTGGTAGACGATGCCCGCCAATACCTGGGCGAGCAGGCGGCGTACGTGATCGCGCCGCTGACCCGCGGCCAGATCGACGATCCGCTCGACGGCGCCGTCGGCGCCACGTGCATGGAGCGTGGTAACGACCAGATGCCCCGTCTCCGCGGCCGTCAGCGCCGTCTCTACGGCGACTCCGTCGCGCAACTCTCCGAGAAAGATGACGTCGGGATCTTCCCGCAGCGCCGCACGAATACCGGAGGCGGCATCGTCGACGTCCACTCCGACCTCGCGCTGCGTCACGAGACTACGGCGGCCGCGTAGGCGGTACTCGATCGGTTCCTCGATGGTCACGATATGGCGCGCGCAGGCGACGTCGACGGCGTCGAGCAGCGCCGCCGCCGTCGTCGTCTTTCCGCTGCCGGTAGCCCCTGCGATCACGACGAACCCCGCGCGTAGAGAGGCAAATTCCAGCACGCGGCGAGGCAGTCCCAGATCGGCAGTCGAAGGAACCGCACCGCCTAGCGCGCGCAACGCGATGCGCTGCCCGCCCGCGCGGAAAAGGTGTACGCGGACCACTCCGAACTCGGGGTCGTCGACGGCGAAGTCGAGGTGCTGCTCGGGCTCGCCGCGTTGCGCGTGCGGCCGCCGCAGCGCAAGGCACGCCGCCAATGCCTGAACGTCGTACTCGGAGAGCAGCGGCATCGTCAGCGGAGTAATCGCGCCATCAACGCGCACCATGGGCGGATACCCCGCGGCAAGGTGCAAGTCCGACGCGCGCCCGCGAAACATGACGCGCAAGAGTTCGTGCAGGCGCAGCTCGGCGAGATCGGCGGGGGCGCTCAACAATGCGTGCCCGCCCCATGCTCGCGCAACTCGTACCGGGCGATGCGCCCTCCGCCCGGGCGCGGGACCAGGCGTTGGGCAACCACACAGCGCAACGCCGCGTCGAGCGTTTGCGGCTCCACTCCGAGATCGCGCAGGCGCGCCACTGCGCCGTCCGCATCGTTGACGTGAATCGTAGCCAAGACGAGATGACCCGTCAAGGCTGCCGAGACGGCTAGGCGGGCGCTTTCACCGTCGCGGATCTCGCCGATCACCATGACGTCGGGATCCTGACGGAGCAGCGCACGCAGCGCTATCGGGAAGGTCATGCCGGCGCGGCTATGCACCTGTACCTGCGTGATCTCCGGAACGTAGCGCTCGACGGGATCCTCCACGGTGGTGACGTTGCGCCGCTGCGGCTCGAGCAGCGGTATGGAGGCATAGAGCGTGGTGGTCTTGCCGCTTCCCGTGGGGCCGGCGATGAGCACGAGGCCGTGCGGTGTCCGGAGCGCCGCTTCGTAACGTAGGCGCTCGGCAGCGAGCATGCCAAGTTCCTCGAGCGTGCGTAGGCCGCCGTCGCGGTCGAAGAGGCGGATCACCAGTTTCTCGCCGAGCACGCCGGGCAGGGTGGCGATGCGCGTCTCGTATGTTCGCTCGCCGCGCGCGAAGGCAGTGCGTCCGTCCTGCGGCAGGCGCCGTTCACCGAGATCGAGCTCGCCGATGAGCTTCACGCGGGCGCAAAGCGCGATGAAGAGGCCGCTAGGGAGGGTCAAGTGCGGGCGCAGCGTTCCATCGATCCGAAAGCGGATGCGCCCGCCGACGGCCTGCGGCTCCAAGTGGATATCGCTCGCCCCCGCGGTAATCGCGCGGTCGATCAGCGAGTCGAGCGCGTAAACGGTCGATCCACGAGCGGGATCGGGGTGGAGCGGTGCTATCGATGCGATGGGAACACCCGCCTTCCAACGCAAGGCTTCTGCGGTAATCAACCGCTACTTGGCGGTTGCTTGGCCCGCATGGTACACGATGCCCGGATAGTCGTCAAGAGTGTGAGCGGCATCGCTTGCGTAAAGTCTTTGTAAAGACGCAGGAGACGGCTAAAACCCATTCCCGCGGGGCATTTCCCGGTGATGGCCGGCGCGCGACGACGACTCAGCAGTCATCGAACGTTGTCGCGTCTCTTACAAGGTCGGAGAGGCTTCCGACGCCCTCCAGATCGGCCCTCCTGCGTATCGCGCTTTCGCACCCATTATTTTTCAATTTTGGGTGAGCTGGAAATGAGGGGCGACTCCGCATGGATTCATGCCCCGGGTGTTCCGCAGGGGCCAGGAGTGTGCGGCCGAATCCCTCACCCATTATGGGCGACCATGGGTGGCTACTGTCGGCGGAGAGCGCGCGGCGATTCCGGTCGGGGTTGCGCCAGATCCGCGACATCGGTCAGCGGACGAATGCGGACCTCGCCACTGCGGCGGGAGTCTCGCTCTTCGATGTCCAGCACGCGCTGGAGGAGAGCCGCGGGCTGGACGCACGCCTGGCCCTGCGATTGTGGAGCGCGGCCCGCGAACTTGCCGGGAGCGATGCGCCGTGCTTGCGCGCAGCGGATCAGCGGATGCGCCGTGCGCTCCCGCAGGCACTCCTGCCCGAGTTCAGCGCACCGCCTATCGCGGCGCCTGCGTTTGCCTTGGCGCCGGCCGCTCAACTCCTGACCGATGCCCTCATGGGGGCGACCTCGCTGCCGCGCAGCCAGCGAGGGCGAGCCGAGGCGGCACTCCTGCGTGCGCTACGACGGCTGACCCGGTGGCAGCGGGAGCGTGCGCGCAAGGTTCGCCAGTTCGGCGGGGCGCAGCGCGACCTCGGCGACCTCTCCGGTCGATCCATGCCATTCGTGTCCTGGGCGGAGGGCGAGGTCGTTCGTTTGCGTCTACGATGGCGCGCGGCAGAGGAGCAGGCTCTTCTTCGTGCGGGCGACCTCAAAGCCGTGGGCAGGCTGCGAGCGCGCCCGCTCCGGAGGCAACGTCTCCCGCTCGTCCATGACGCCGCACGTCACCAGGGGAAGCCTTCGGAGATGGGCTGTGCGCGCGGGACGCGGGCGGCGTGCTGGCGCGAGCCTCGCACGGCCGAGGAGTGGCTCATCGTCCTTCTGGATACCAGCGCCGCGCGGGGCGGCCCGATTGATTCCCAGCACGATCGCCAGCGGGTTGCCCGGGACTAGTCCGGCGCTACGTCACGTTACGTCACGGCGTGGCCCGCCATCGCCTGGCGCCGGCTTGGCGCCCTGCCGGGGACTAGCGGAGGTAGGGCCGCCTGCTTACCTCCGCGGAATAGGCCCGCTATGGTCTGGCTACCCTTTGAGGACGATCCCGGAACCGGCGGCACCTATGAGCGTGTTCACCAGGTCGTACTCCCCAATGAAGTCGGCGTGGAACGGCGGGTCGTCGTCCGATGGACGAAGGCACATCGAGCGATTTTCGGTGACTCTCGAAGAGGTTCGAGGTCGGCTATCCTGTTCGGTTGTTCGCTTCGACGATCACCTCGGGTATCATCGGCATAAGCCGGGCTGGCCGCAACCCTCGGAGGAAATTGCCGAAGACTTGAGTGCGGTGCCCCGGAACCGGCAGATCGAGCATGCGGTCGGGAAACTCCGGGAATGTTACAGAGAGTGGGAGGACGAGATTCGCCCGTTACTCGGGGAGGAACCATGAAGCGTATGAAGCCGGTCAAGAGCATTGACGATGCCTTCGAAGCGGCAGCGGTCTTGGGCCGTGCGCTCATGGAGGACCCCGAGGGCGCGACTGCGGTCCTGGCCGGCGCTACGGAATCGGTGCCGATGGCCGTGGCCGAGGACGGCAGCGAAGCGATCTTTCGAATCACTATGCGCGCCGAGCACGCATGCGCCAGCGAGGTCGAAGAGCTCGTCTCCGTTCCATAGCACGCGCCCGGCGCGTTGGTGAGGAAGAACATAGGACCGTTGCAAGGCGGTCCCATGTTCGTGTGGAGAATCTCATGCCGTCGTGGCGAGCGCCTGGGGGTGGCCGCCAGAGCCTTGTGGTAGAGTCGCCCTACGATGTCACAGGGCAAGCGCGTTCGCCGCACGATCTACGCCCCCCGCGCCGTGCTGCTGCGCAAGGTTGCCGACGAGCGAGCCAGGTCCGGCGGCGCGCTCAAGCCGCGCACCAAGGGCACCGTGGCCGCGTTCCTGGAGCGCTGGCTGCAGGACGTGGCACGGCCGACCGTGCGGCCGGGGACCCCGCTGCTCTACCAGGGGCTGGTGCGCCGGCATATCGCGCCGCGCATCGGCCACCAGCAGCTCGCCGCCGACCGCTTGGACGAGGCATTTACTGCCCCCAAGGGCGGGAAGCGGCGGAAACAGACTGTAGAATTGCATGTCACCTTGACCTACCTAGCAGGCCAAACAAGAAGCCCCAATCCCTTACGGGACGGGGCTTCAACGTGGAGCGGGAGACGAGGCTCGAACTCGCGACATCCAGCTTGGAAGGCTAGCGCTCTACCAACTGAGCTACTCCCGCATGTCGGGCGCCAATTGGCGCCTGGACCGGCGACTCCCTTCCGGCGCGGCGTCTACTTGAGCATAGCGCAGGGGTTCTCCGTGGACGGGGAAGGCTGCCCCGCGCCCAAAGGCTCCACGCGATAGCCGGCGATCTTTCCGTCCTGATCCAGTTTCATGCACACCAGCATCGAGCCGTGCGAGAACTTGGCGGCGTAGCCGTAGACCCCACCGGTTCCGCCGGTCTGGACCTGTTCCAGGCCCTGATAGTCGCCCTGCGCGTGCATCTTGTCGGAGAGCGCACCCACCGAGCTGCGCGTCAATTGCGGACGAATCAGCGCGTTGAAGCGCTCGGCCACGTGGCTGATATCGTTGCTGTAGACGGCCTTGGTCACGGTGTCGGCAAGGTTCTTCGGGGCGTTAGCCCGCGAGCAGCCCGCCACCAGCGCAAGCACGAGCATCGGCAGCCCAACGCGTCGCATGTTCATCATCTCTCCCTTCTTACCCGCTTACCTGCTTCTCCCATCAATGTTCGCGCGAGATGCAATCGGCGTGCCCCCGATCACAGGGACACGCCGATCGCGTACATGGTGGGCAGGGCTGGATTCGAACCAGCGTAGCGCTCTCGCGCGCCAGATTTACAGTCTGGTGCCATTAACCACTCGGCCACCTACCCGCGGCCCACGATTGAGGATTCTACCATAG
>SCRA01000054.1 GCA_004297985.1 bacterium
TCAACGCCGCACTGGCCCTGTTCTGTGAACGCGACCAAGAGCGTCTCCACAGTACGCATCGGGAACCGATTGCCGACCGCTTCGCGCGGGAGCGCGAGGAGCTGCGACCCTTGCCCACAGTGTTGCCGCGACCGTGCCTGCTGCGCTACGCCCACATCAACAAGTTCGCCGAGGTGCTCTTCGAGACCAGCACGGATTCCCAGAGGTGAGTTCGCTCGGAGAGCACGGGAAAGCGGCCGAATCGATAGACGCCTTGGGAAATGCGCTCTACGCGGCCACGGTGGGCAGCCTTGACGACAGCGTTCCGATCGATGCCAGCCCTCAAGGCTTGAGGCATGGTAAAGTAGCCGTCCTGGCCTTCGGCGAGATCGTACAGGCGCTCAAGGGTGCTGTCCTTTGCCATTTAACCAGAAAGATACCAATATGGCATCTATCCGGACCGGGAGCAAAAGGAAGGGGGTCGCTCGGCCTCGCTTCAGACGGTGTAGCAGACCAAAACTTGCGTCCAAGAGCGCCTGGTTGAGACCCGCCTTCGCAGCGACATTCGAGCCAGGCTGCTCGAGGGTGCCCTTAGCGCTGCGGGTCATCGCGCGCAGGGTGAGCGCCTCCAGAGCGATGACGTCGGCGCCCGCGACGAGCCGATGGGCGATCTTGTGCAGGGAATCGCGCCGGGCATTGGCCAGCCGCTCGTGGGCACGGGCGAGCTGGAGCACCGCCTTCCCGCGGTTCCTGCCGCCCTTTTTGCGCTTGGCCACGGTGCCCTGAAGCCTCTCGAGCTGCAGCCGGTGGTGCTGGATGTGGCGCGGGTTTCGGATCAGCTCGCCGTCGTTGGTGGCCGCCAGGACGTGGACTCCGCGATCGACGCTGATGACCCCCGGTCGCGGGCAGCGGGCTCACCTCTCGTTCGCACTCGAAGCACCCATATCCAGCGTCCATTGCGCTCCACGATCCACGCGCGCCCGAACGCCGGCGCCTCGCGCCCCTTGCGTATCGGCTGCTACGCGCGTTGCTGCAGCGGGACAATGGTGTAGTCGCCGCCGACCCGCCGCGACTACACCGTCGTGCTCGAGAGCGCGTAGGGCCAAGCAGGCCGTTGACAGGCTGATCTAATCGGTGCATACTGAGACAAATTCGGTTATCCACGAGTGTTTTTCGAGATTATGAAAAGACCAACCGATCCGAAAACTGAAACTGTAGCCGCGATCCGTACGGTGGCGCGGGTAACGGCTGTCCTGGATCTGTTGGCGGAGAGCGCCAGCCCAATGCGCCTTACCGATGTCGCGCGGGAGCTGGATCTCCCACCGGCCTCGGCTCATAGCCTCCTGCACCGGTTGGTGCAACTCGGCTACGTCGAACCCGATGTGTCGCAGCGGCGCTACCAAATCGGGTCGGCGCTAGTCCGGCTCGCGGTCCGCATCACCGATCGCCTCGGCGTCGAGCGCATCGCGCGGCCATTCATCGAAGATCTGGCCCGGCGTACCCGCGAGGATGTCTACCTCGCGACCCCGCAGCGCGACGGCATCACCTACACGGCCAAAGTCGAGGGCTCGGAGAGTCTCCGACTCAACATACGGCTGGGCGTCCTGCGGCCGCTGCACTCGACTTCAGTCGGAAAGCTCTACCTGGCAATGTTGCCAGACGATGAGCTGGAGCCGCGTCTCTGCGCGCTTACGCTCGACAAGCGCACGACAGCAACCATCACACAGGCCTCCGACCTACGCCGCGCGATCGACGAGATCCGTGCGCAAGGCTACGCCCTGAGCGAACAAGAGACCGTCGAGGGGATCTGCGCCATCGCGATTCCGATAACCGACGCCCACGACCGGTTCGTCGCCGCGTTGAGCATCTCCGTGCCCGTGCGCCGGTTCTACGAACGGCGCGCCGAGTTCGTTGCGGAGGGCATCGCCACTGCAAACGCCATTAGTGATTCGCTCGGATCGCCTCGCCTGGCAAAACCGAGCGTCGCGTAACGTCGCACAAGAAAGGATATGTCTTTGCCTAGTCCCTCGGATGACCCGATCATCCTTCGATCGCATCTCGCCTTTCTCGACAACGGTAACGAGAGTCTCGAAGACTTTATCTTCCAGACTGTACGCGCTGCGCTAAGTCGCTGGAAGGTCTCGCTCGCCGAGGTTGATGGCATCGTCACCGCCTCTTCCGATGGGCTCGACGGCCGCGCGATCTCCATCATGGTCACGGGCGCCAGCGCCGGCGTCTACAAAAAGGACGCGATCAACCTATCCTCGGCCTCGGAACATGCGCTGTTTTATCAGGTCGCGCGGGTCCGCTCCGGGCGCACAAAGCTCGGCCTCGTCGTCGCCTGGGGAAAGCCTTCCGAAGTCGCTTTGCACCAGATCGACCGGATCAGCGACGATCCGTTCTTCATGCGCACGGTCCCGCACGACCGCGAGGCAAACCGCGAGATGCAGCGCCGCGCGTTTCTCGCTCAGACCGGACTCAGCGACGAGGATCTGCGGCCGCTCGCCGGCACATACGCCGGCGAGGTCACGCTAGCCGACTGCTGCATCGTCATGCTCGTCGGACCGCCCGCCGCGGCGCGATACTCTGACTTTCCGATCAGCGTAAGGGGGATGGGGGTGGCGGTTCAATCATACTGGCCGGACGAGAACCTCTTGCGCCGTTGGCCCTCGCTGCAAAAGGCCAGCACGGACGCGGCCAAGCGCGCTCAACTGACCTCGCTGCGCGACGAGATCGACATCTTCGAGCTCAGTTCGCTGACCCAGGTCCAGGAGTTGATCGCGGTGCTCGAGCTCGGCCTCGCGACAGAGAGCGAATTGGCGGCTTACGTACGTAGTCGGGCCGCCGGCGAGATCGCCGTCAACCCTTCGGGCGGCCTGTGCAAGAGCTATCCAGACTTCGGCTCAGGCCTGCTCGTGGTCGCGCATGCCTGCGAGGGCCTGCGCGCCGTAACGCCGCGCCCGGGGCGCCCAGCGCGTGCGCTTGCCCATGGTCTGAGCGGCGACCCCGCTCAATCGCACTCAGTATTCATCTTGGAGGCCGCCAATGCCTGACCGGCGTACCACGCGCGGCGTCGCCATCGTCGGCACCGGACAAACGCGCTACCAACATCGCTATCCCAACATGCCGTACAGAGATCTCGTATTCGCCGCGGTCAATCGCGCGCTCGAGGATGCGTGTATGGCCATCGACCGCGTCGACGCGGTCGTCTATCCTATGGCACCCGATGCACTGATCGGCGTCTCACACGCCGAGCGCTGGGCGGCTGATGCCGTCGGCGCGCTCGGGAAGCCGTTCATGCGCGTCAACACCGGCGGCGTCACCGGGCTGTCGGCTGTACAGGCCGGCTATGATCTCGTCGCCTCGGGACTCTACGACGTCGTGATGGTTGCGGGCGCCGACCGGGTCGGAGAGAGCGGCGAGGCCCAAGAGATCATGAACTGCATCTGGGATCCTTTCTTCGAACGCTCGCTCCCACTGACCACGATCACCATGCTGGCAATGCAGGCAGTGCGCTTCAATCTCAAGTATGGGGCAGACGAACGCGATATGGCGATCGTTTCCGCGCGGTCGCATCGTAACGGCGTACTGAACGAGTACGCGCACATCCAGCAGGCGGTCACAGTCGAGGAGGTGCTGGCTTCCGCGTCGATCGCGGTGCCGATCAAGCTGCTCGACTGCTGCCCGCAATCCAGCGGCGGCGCCGCCCTGATCCTTTGCGCGCAGGAACTCGCCGAACGATTCACCGATCGCCCGGCCTGGGTCCGCGGGGTCGGTCACTCCAGCGAGACCTACTGGATCGGAGACCGTGTCGGCCCCAAGGCCGAGAGCGATTACGCCGAATCCCCGGCGCTCGAACGCGCGGCCAACGCCGCCTATGCGATGGCGGGGCTCACGCCTGCGGACATGGACGTCGCCGAACTCTACGCGCCGTTCAGCAACATTGAGATGCACGCGGTGCAAGACGTCGGCCTCTGCGCCAGGGGCAACTACATGAAGCTGTCGCGCGAGGGCGCGTTCGACCGCGACGGCCGGATTCCGATCAACCCATCGGGTGGTGTCCTGTGCGCGAACCCGATCTCGGTCACCGCCATGGTTCGCGTGATTGAAGCAGCGCTGCAAGTGCGCGGGCGCGCTGGCAAGCACCAGATTCCCAACGTTCACAACGCGATCGCTACCGGATGCGGAGGCGACCATCAGTACTTCGGCGCCGTCGTGGTGTCCGAGCACCCGGCGCAGGAGAGCCGCTAACATGCAAACCGACTCGAAATCTGACAATCTAGTCTTCGAAGAGAAGTGGAATCTGATGTACCGGCACTCAGCCGGTCCGATCGTCTCGCACTTCTTCCGTACGCTCAAAGAAGAGGCGAAGCTCGTTGGGCGCTTCTGCCCGAAGTGCGAGCGTGTCTTGATGCCGCCTCGCTCATTCTGCGATCGTGACTTCGTGGAGACCGAGCGCTGGAACGACGTCGGTCCGGGCGGGACGCTCGAGACCTTCACGACCGTCTACCGCGGCTTTCAGGGCCTGCCCGATCCGCCGTACTGCTTCGGTTACGTACTGCTCGATGGCGCGAGTACCGCGATCCTTAACTACATCCGAGGGGTCGATCTTACCCCCGGAAGTGACGGACTCAAGGCGCTGAAGATCGGGGCGCGCATGCGCGTGGTGTACGCACCTAAGCGCGAAAGCAAGATGTCCGACTTCTGGTTCGAGCCGGCGTAGATGAGCGAGCACGACATGCGCCGGCCAAGGGCATGGGAGCGGTGGGGGGAAGGCGACCAGCTTGGAGCGCTCAATCTCCTCACGCCCGAACGGGTCCTCGCAGCACTGCGCATCCCAAAAACCGGCCGCGTCTACCGCTTAGGGCTGCTGCTCGACGCCGGCGTCCCGCTGATCGCCGGCCGTACCGCGCCGCAGCACTTCATGACCTCCGACGGTGGCGACTACGTCGCGCGCGGGCGCAGCCACGGCACGATGATCGCCGACGATTTCCTCGCGATGGGGCCGAGCGTCGGGACGCACATCGACTCACTCGCCCACGTCTGGCACGACGGGCTGATGTACGGCGGCGTTCCCGGCACCGAGGTGCGTAGCAGCGGGGCGAAACGGAACGGCATCGAGAACGCCGGCGCGGTCGTCGCGCGCGGCGTTCTGCTCGACATCGCGGCCCACCAGGGCGTCGAGATCCTTCCCGAAAGCTTCGAAATCGAGCCTGCGCTCTTAGAATCTTGCTCGTCTGCGCAGGGCGTCGAAGTTGGCGCCGCCGACGTCGTGCTGCTACGGACCGGCTGGCTGCGCGCGTACCAGCCGAATACGCGCTGGGAATTTCGCGAGCCCGGCATCGGTCTCGCCGCCGCGCGCTGGCTCGCGGAGCGGGATGTCTGTGTGGTCGGCGCCGACAACGCGGGCATCGAGGTCACGCCGGTGAGCGGCACGACCGCGGTTCCCGTGCACGTTGAGCTGCTGCGGGACCGCGGGATCTACCTCTTGGAAATGTGCACCCTCGACGAGCTCAGCCACGACCGCGCCTACGAGTTCTTGTTCGTCGCCTCGCCGCTTGCGATCGACGGCGGAATTGCAAGCCCGCTGCAGCCGCTGGCGATCATCTGACCGTGACTGCGCTGCACCCGCCTTTCCGCTCACGCACCTTGGGCGATCTCGTCGATGAGATGGCCGAGCGCAATCCATGTGCCCCGTTGGCGTGCGATTCCACCGGACGCCGGGCAACCTACGGAGAGTTCGCCGAGCGTACCGACCGCATCGCGACCTGGTTCGCGCAGCAGGGCCTGCGGCAGGGCGACCGCGTCGCGCTCCTGATGGGAAACCGGCTCGACTGGCTTGAGCTCGCCGTCGGCGCGCACAAGCGCGGCCTGACGGCCGTGCCCATGAGCACGTGGCTACGCGCGCGAGAGATCGAGCAAGTCCTGCGGGATTCGGGCGCACACGCGATCGTCAGCAGCGAACGCATGCGGCGAAATGACTATCGAGAGCTGCTCGCGGAGGTTCCACCGAGCGCTCCTGGTCGCGATCGCCTCGTCTTTTGGGATAAGGCAGCTCCCGGTATCGCCGTGCTTGAACGGTATGCCAGCCGCACGCCCGTGCGCGCCTCGGCGCCCGCTTTCATCCTTTATACGTCGGGTTCGACGGCCGCTCCCAAGGGCGTGATCCTATCACACGGCGACGCGATCGAGAATGCCTACAATATCGGTGAGCGGATGCACCTGAGTGCGGACGACCGCGTATTCCTGGCCGCCCCGCTCTTCTGGAGCTTCGGTGCGGTCAATGCGTTGCCGGCGCTCCTCACCCACGGCGGCGGTCTGGTTCTGCAGGAAGCGTTCGAACCCGGCGGTGCGCTCGATCTGATCGAACGCGAACGCTGCACCGTCTTCTACGGCATGATCAACATGGTCCGCAGCCTCGTCGAGCATCCCGCGTTCGCGCCCGACCGCGTGGCATCGCTGCGCACCGGCCTCACGATCGGCTCGCCCAGCAATCTCGCCTACACCAAGAACTTGCTCGGTATCGATCGGATCTGCAACGTCTACGGTCTCACAGAAACCTACGGGAACTGCTGTGTGAGCGATGCCGCAGACCCCGATGAGATTCGCTTCCAAGCCCAAGGCCGCCCCTTGCCCGGGAACGTGCTGCGGATCGTCGACGACGCGGGCGTTGCCTGCCCGGCCGGAACCGCGGGTTCCGTCGAAGTTCGCGGTTATACCGCACATTACACTAGTGCCAGGCTCGACGCCGCGCAGTACACTGTCGACGGCTTCTTTCGGACGGGCGACATCGGATTCCTCGACGAGAATGGGCTCTTCCATTTTCAAGCGCGCGACAACGAGATGATCAAGACCGGCGGCATCAACGTCGCGCCCGCCGAGGTCGAGGAGGTACTGCGCCTCCATCCCGCCGTCAAGGAGGCCTACGTCGTCGGAGTCCCGGACACGATCAAAGATGAGTCGGTCGTCGCGTTCATTATTACACACGGTAAAGTGCTAGGCG
Organism: bacterium; assembly: GCA_004297985.1. Lineage (GTDB taxonomy): Bacteria > Vulcanimicrobiota > Vulcanimicrobiia > Vulcanimicrobiales > SCRA01 > SCRA01. Next base: position 6,983 of record SCRA01000054.1, read on the forward strand.
CGGCGGAGCTCACGCCGTTCTGCCGCACGCGGCTCGCCTCGTACAAGATTCCGAGCCGCTTCGAAATGCTCGACGCTGCGGCTGTCCCCCTCACGCCGACCGGCAAAGTGCACCGGCGCGGGCTCCGTGCGATCGCACGCCGTCTGTTCGAATCTGTCGAGAGCCGAAATGCCGGTTGCTAAGGCCGCTCGCGATGTCGCTGTCGTCGGCGTCGGCACGACGGCTTGGGGGAGTTTCCCCGAGATCGACAGCTACGCGCTCGGTGCCGATGCGTTGCGCGCCGCACTCGAAGACGCGGGGCTGGGCCGTAACGATATCGATGGTCTGGTCGTCTCACGCATCCCGAGCTACGAGCGCTTCGCGCAGATCGTGGGGCTCGATCTGCGCTTCGTCCACTACGCACCAGCGGAAGGCCGGCAGTCCGGAATCTCACTGCAGGTCGCAGTTGCTGCGATCGAGGCCGGCCTCGCTCAGACAATCGCGCTGGTCTATGGCAACAACGGCCGCTCGCGGCGCGTTTCCTATGGAGGCGAGGAGGATGCGGTGTGGGCGCCATGGGGCTTCACCTCGCTCGGTGCCGAGCATGCGCTGATGTTTCGAAGCCACATGCTGCGTTACGGGACAACGTCCGATCAGCTCGCCGAGGTCGCGCTCACCTTCCGACAGCATGCCGCGCTCAATCCGGCGGCCGTCATGCGCAAGCCGCTCGACCGCGAAACGTATCATGCGGCGCGCTTCATCGTTGATCCACTGCGCCTGTACGATTACTGCTTGATCAACGACGGCGGCGTTGCAATCATCGTCACCAGCGGCGAGCGCGCGCGCGCCCTGATGAAGCCACCGGCGTACATCCGCGGGATGGCGCAGTCGGCATCGCTCGCGTCGAGCGCTTATCCCGCGGAAGACTGCTGGTATAGCTCGCTGCAGCGCTGTGCGCAGATCGTCTATGAGCAGAGCGGGATCGCACGCAGCGACGTCGATGGCCTGATGATTTATGACAACTATTCGCCGGTCGTGCTGTTTGCGCTCGAGGGGATGGGCTTCGCACCGCGCGGCGAGAGCGGCGTGTGGATCCAGGGCGGACGACTCCGTCTGGGCGGAGAGTACCCAACCAATACGAACGGGGGTCATCTCTCCGAGAGCTACATGCAGGGCTGGGCGCTCAACGTCGAGGCGGTACGTCAGATCCGCTGCGAGTGCGGCCTGCGTCAAATTCAAGGCTGCCGAGCTGTACAGTACATAGCAGCGACGCCGATCTCAACCACGATACTGTACGCGAGCGAACCATCGTGAGTGAGATCGGCACCTTTCCGCATCCGGTGGTCGATCCGTACAGCACCCCGTTTTGGGAAGCGACGCGCGCACGTCGTCTGAGCGTGCAACAATGCGCAAGCTGCGGCGCACTGCGATTTCCGCCCGGTCCGGCGTGCCCGCACTGTTTCCTGCCGGACGCGGTCTGGATCGATCTGTCCGGGCGCGGAACCGTGCGCAATTGGGTCATCTTTCATCATAACTACTTCAGGCGCCACAATGTGCAGGTGCCGTACGCCGTTGCCCTCGTCGAGCTCGATGAGGGCATCAAGCTGTTCACCAACCTGCGCGGCGTCGAGCCCGACGCAATTGCTGCCGGACTGCGCGTGCAGGTGGTGTTCGAGCAATTCGACGATCGCTTTACCTTGCCGTGCTTTGCTCCCTGCGCTGAGCCGTGACGGAGCTAGCACACGTGATAGCAGAAACCACGCCCAACATACGCACTAGGCAACTTCTCACAATGATCGGAGGTTAACCTTGAGCACTCGTGTCGTCCGTACCGCGACCGCGTTTCTAATCGCGGCGTTTTCTCTTACCGGAGCCGTAGCGCCGGTTCGCGCGCTCGCCGCAGACAACGTCGTGCGCATCGGTGCGCCCTACCCGCTCACGGGCGCGTGGGCCGAAGGCGGGCAAGGCTGCCTCAACGGGATGGAGCTGGCCGCAGACGAAATCAACCGCGCTGGCGGCATCGAGGCGCTCAAAGGCGCCAAGATCGAAATTGACCCCGTCGATACCGGCTCGACCGATCCGACGCAAGCGCAGTCGGTGACGGCGGAGCTGATCGGCGACAAGAAGGTCAGCGCGCTCGTCGGAGCCTACGTGAGCAGTCTCAGTCTCACGGTCAGCACCGCCGCCGAACAGGCCAAGGTGCCGATGCTCACCCAGTCGTACGTCGATACGCTCACGCAGCGTGGCTACCAGTATCTCTTCCAGCTTCCGCCGGTTGCGTCGTCCCTCGGCGGCGCCGCGCTAAAGTTCTACGTCCAGATCGCAGCAACACAACACAAGAACGTCAAAACCATCGCGGCGATCGGCTCGAACGACGCCTCGATCAAGGCGCAAATCACAGCCGTCAAAGACGATGCCGAAAAGACGGGTATCAAGGTGTCGTCGTTCGACCTCTATCCGATCGGCATTAGCGACGCGTCCGCGATCGTGAACCACCTCGAGCAGGGTAAACCCGACGCCGTGTTTCTCGGCGGGCCGTTGCCCGACGTCACGCTGATCATCAAAGCGATCCGCGCGCGCGGCATCACGACGCCGATCATCGGGCCTGCCGGGGGCGGCTTCCTTTCGGCGGGCTTCGCCGAGCTCAAGGCCGACAGCAATGGCATCATGTCGACGTCGGCCTGGAACGACGACATGTCTCTGCCGGGCGTGAAACGCGCGGCGGAGGAGTACAAGAAACGCTTCAAGGCGCCGTTTATGCCGCAGGAGGCGGGCGAGTCGTGGGTTTCGGTGTACGTGCTCACAGCAGCGATTGAGCGCGCGAAGAGTGCCGAGCCCGAGAAGATCGCTGCCGCGTTGCGCGGCATGACGCTCAGCATGGGCCCCGCCTCGGCGATGCCGCCGGGCAAGATCACCTTCGGAGCCGGAGGTAGAAACCTCCATGCGATGCCGATCATGGTCCAGTGGTTCAACGGCATACCGCACACGGTATGGCCGCGTTCTGTCAGCTCGTCACCGATCCGTTAGGGGAGGGCCGCCGACGTGATCGCGCTCGTGCAAACCATCATCACAGGTGTGCTCGTCGGTAGCCTCTTCGGTCTATTTAGCAGCGGCTTCGCGCTCAGCTTCGGCATCACACGCGTCGTTAATTTCTCGCACGGCGACTTCGTGACGCTGGGGATGTACGCATCGCTGATGCTCCTACTCGGATTCGGCGTGCATCCGCTACTCAGCATCGTGCTCGTCACCCCGCTCATGTTTCTGCTCGGCATGCTCGTCTATCGGGTGGTGATCGAACAGACGCTCAAGCGCCGCATGGAGCGTCCCGAGGATGCGCAGCACGCGCAGATGGTGATAACCCTGGCGCTCTCGATCCTCATCGAAAACATGCTGTTGCTCGCCTTCGGAAGTGCGACGCGGACGATGAACGGCGTGTTCGCAGGTGATGTCAATCTCGGCCCGCTCTACGCCAACAAGGCGCAGCTAGCGGCGTTCTTCATCTCGACCGTTTGTTTCGGGATCCTGTGGTTCGTCCTGACACGTACCAGTTTCGGGAAAACGATGCGCGCGACCGTCGACGATCGCGACATGGCGACGATGATCGGGATCGACACGCGCGCGGTCTACGCGGTCAGCTTTGGGATCGGGATCGCGCTTGCGGGGATCGCCGGGATCGTACTCGCCACGTTCTATCCGGTCGCACCGCTCACGGGCTCGACGCTGATCATCATCGCGTTTGTCACAGTCGTGCTCGGCGGCCTCGGTAACGTCGTCGGCGCCTTCATCGGGGGCCTGACCGTCGGCATCGTCCAGCAACTTACCGCGACCTACGTGGCGCTGGATCTGCAAAACGTCGGGATATTCGTCGTGTTCATTCTGATCTTGATCCTGCGCCCGCAAGGGCTGTTCGGCCGGAGGATCGCAGCGTGACGCGCATAAACGCAATCGTGGCACTAGGGGTCCTCGCGCTTGCCGCCTCGCTCCCGCTGTGGCTGGCGCACAGCGCATTCCTGCTCAACGTCGCGCTCGTGACCCTCATCTTCACGGCAGCGGCGATCGCCTGGAACATCGTAGCCTACGGCGGCCAAATCTCGTTCGGCCATTCGGTGTTCTTCGGGCTCGGCGCGTACGCGACGGTACTCTTGAAGGTCGACTTCAATCTCACGCCGTGGCTGGGGATATTCGTGAGCGGGCTTCTGGCGGCGATCGTCGCGGTCGGCATCGGGATGCTCAGCCTGCGCCAGCGCGGCATCTATTTCGCGCTCGTCACGTTCGCGCTGACGCTGATCTTTTCGATTCTCGCCGTCCATTTTGAAGGGCTGACTGGCGGCGACGTCGGGCTCTCCGTCCCGCTGCTCGGCAACGCGCCGACGCAGTTCCAGTTCACGAGCAAGATTTGGTACTATTATATCGCGCTAGCCTTCGTCGCTGCGTTCTTCGCGATCGCGGCTTGGGTCTATAGCTCGCGCCTGGGGCTGTCATTGCGTGCGATCCGCGACGACGAGAACGCGGCCCGCGCCTGCGGCGTAAAGACGGTGCAGCTGAAGATCGTTACGCTGGCGCTTAGCGGCTTGCTGACGGGTATCATCGGAGGGGTCTACGTGCAATCGACCCTGTTCATCGACCCGAACACCGCGTTCGGGGCGAACACCGCAATCCAGATTGCGCTGATAGCGATCGCGGGCGGGATGGGGCGCCTGTGCGGGCCGCTGGTCGGCGGCATCATCCTCGTGCCGCTGCAGCAAGTCTTGGGCGCGTCGCTCTGGGGTTGGCCGGCCGGGCTGAACTTGGCCTTGTACGCGATAGTCGTGCTCACCATTCTGCTGCTCGATCCGCGCGGGATGGTCGATCTAGCCGAAGGGATTGCCGCCACTGCCCGGCGTCTCGTTCTGCGCGGAGCAAAGACGTAACGTGCGTGCGGTTATGATTGACGGCTTCGGCGACACCAACGTGCTGGTCCAGCGCGAGGTCGCCCTCCCCACGCCCGGTTACGGCGAGGTGCTGATCGGCGTGCGCGCCTGCGGGGTCTGCCGCCTTGATCTGCTCGAGCGCAAGGGATTGATGCGTGGACTGGTGACACCACGCATCCTCGGCCACGAGATCGCCGGCGTCGTCGAGGCGGTTGGCCCGGGCGTTAGCGGCTTCCGGCCCGGCGACCGGATCGCGACGACCCAGCGGCGCTCAGTGTGCGGCATCTGCGCCTTCTGCCGCGCAGGCAACGAGACGCTATGCGCCCGCAAGCTCTTCTTCGGCCACGACTGCGATGGCGGCTACGCCGAGCGCGTCGTCTGTTCCGAGGGGACGGCGGCCGCGATCCCGCAGGGGATCCCGTTCGAAGAGGCGGCGATCGCGGCATGCGCGATCGGCACCGAGCTGAACGCGGTCCGTGATACGGGGCGCACACAGCTCGGCGAGACGGTGCTCGTCACCGGCGCGAGCGGCGGCGTCGGCATCCACGGCGTGCAGCTGGCGCGAGCAGCGGGCGCGCACACGATCGCCCTCACGACATCGTCCGCCAAGGTCAAGCGCTTGCGCGAGTACGGTGCCGACGAGGTCGTCGTTGCCCAGGACGGCCGGTTTGCCGAGCAGGTGCGCGCGCTGACCGGCGGCGCGGGGGTCGACGTTGCGATCGACAACGTTGGGACGCGCGCGTTCCACGAGGTCCGCAAGAGTCTGGCTCCACGCGGACGCTGGATCATGACCGGTGAGCTCGGCGCTGAGCGCGCCGAACTCAATCTCGCGCAGATCTTCCTGCACGGCCTGTCGATGCTCAGCGTCGTCAGCACTAGCCGCGTGCAGCTCGCCGACTCGCTGAGGCTGATCGCGCAGGGCGTGGTCCGACCGGTCATCGGGCTGCGTGTTCCCTTGAGCGAGGTCGCCGACGCGCACCGCCGTATCGAGCGGGGCGACGTGTTCGGCCGCGC
>SCRA01000055.1 GCA_004297985.1 bacterium
CGACGACATCGCTGCTGTCAAGAAGCTCGTCGACGAATATGGGTCCGATATCAAGGACCTGCAGAAGGATGTCGCCGGCCTGAAGGATCAGGTCGCGAAGAACAGCTCGACGCTCAAGCGCCAGCAGTTCCACCTCTACTACTTCATGCGCGCTCCCGGTTTCTACCGTGAGAACGTCTCGGCGTACGACCCGGCCGGCAACGGCCTGCCGGCGAACACCGCGATCAACGGACTGAAGCCGACCAACGCGGCCGGTACGTTCGTCGCTCCCGGCGGGCTGCAGACGAACGTGAGCTACGGCAACCTGGGTGCGAACAACCAGCAGTCCGGCACGTACGCGCATGGTACCGGCTACCAGACGATCCGCCTGATCTTCAGCGGCGCTCTGGATGAAAAGACGTCGTACGCGATCCGCCTCGAGGATCGCAACTACTTCGCCAACCAGGCGCAGGAGAGCACGGCGACCGCGCTCTCGAAGAGCTACTTCTACAACCAGGTCTTCCGCCTGAACTACGCCTACATCACGTATAAGGACCCGTCGGGTCTCTATGCGAAGGCGGGTCGGTTCGTCGAGGGTGGTGGCCCGCTGGGCCTTGCCTTCGCCGACTACTTCCAGGGCGCGGAGCTTGGCTATAGCAAGAACGGCGTAACGGCTTGGGGCGCGTACAGCTTCAACCAGACCAACGGCGCCGCGGCGAACCCCGCTGCCGGCGGCTACAACCAGACGATTCTGGCACATGCGGACTATGACGTCACGTCGAAGCTGAACGTCGGCGGCAACTTCGTCATCGACCGCGGTGTCGCCGGTGCGAACTTCTGGAATCCGTCGGTCAACCCGTACGCTCCCGGCACGAACTGCACGCCGGGCTTCTGCGGTGCCTACGTCGCGGGTGCCTATCCCGTGTCGATTGGCTCGATCAACGCCTCCTACCAGTTCTCTCCCGAATTCTCGCTCGTTGCGGAGGCGCTCTCGCGCTTCGGTAACGACCCGGCCACGGGGAGCCGCTGGAAGGACAACGGCGCGTTCTGGGTTGCCGGCACCTACGGCCAGCCCAGCGGTCATCTCGGGCACAACTACTCCGACTTCGGGTTCGTCTCGTCGGGCTTCAACTCGAACGGGCCGCACACCGAGCTCGAGGGTACCCCGGACTACCAGCAGTTCTACTTCAGCAACCCCAACGGCTACAACATCGCGTACATCGGCCTGCACCACTGGTTCAGCGATTACGCGCGCGTTGGCGTCGTGTATCAGCACTACGGTGTGAAGAACGGCATCAACATCCCGCTGGGTGGTGGCTACTACATCAGCAAGGATAGCGGTGACGGCCTCTACCTCCAAACGCTGGTCTCGTTCTAACGAGCGGACTCGGGTAACGGAGCAACGAGACCCCCGGCAATGCCGGGGGTCTCGTCGTCTCTGCTATACTGATCTTGTGGTGAGGCCCAGCGCGCAGCGATGACTCCGGCCGAGCTCGTGACCGCCTTCGTCGCGCTCTTCACGCTGCTCAATCCCGTGGGCGGGATCCCCGTCTTCCTCGCGCTCACCGAGACGGAATCGCGAGAGGGGCGTAACGGCGTTGCGTTCGTCGCCTCCGTGGCTGTGGCCGTAATTCTGCTGGTCGCGATGTTCCTGGGCAGCGCTATCCTCGCCGTGATGCACATCGAGTTGGACGCCTTTCGTCTGGCGGGGATGGTGGTCATCATCGGCATGGCGCTCTCGATGCTCAACGCTTCGCCCAGTGGCGTGAAGCAGGCTCCCGGGGAGCATCAGGAGGCGATCGACCGCAGCTCCGTGGCCGTCGTCCCGCTCGCGCTTCCCGTCTTGGCCGGGCCGGGCTCGATCAGCGCCGTCATCATCGTGGCGACGCGCACCTCCGGGTGGAGGGAGTGGATCCTCGAGGTCGTCATCATCCTGCTGAACGCCGCCGCCGCCTACGGTATCCTGCGCATTGCCCCGCGTCTGGGGCGCATGCTCGGCACCACGGGAATGAACGTGCTCACGCGGCTCTTCGGGTTGCTGCTGCTGGCCATCGGTCTAGGCGGCGCCGCCGAAGCGCTCAAGGCGCTCTTCCCCGGTCTGGGCTAGGAGGAACGATGCTCCATTTCACTCAGGTCGACGTCTTCACCGATCGCCTCTTCGAAGGCAACCAGCTCGCGGTCTTCCCCGATTCGCAGAGCCTCACCGAGCAGCAGATGCAGCAGATCGCCCGCGAGATGAATCTCTCGGAGACGGCGTTCGTCATGCCCACGCAGCGCGCCGGCTGCGACGTGCGCGTGCGCATCTTCACGCCGGCGTACGAGATGCTCTTCGCCGGTCACCCCACGATCGGCACGGCCTTTGTCTTGGCGCGTCTCGGCCGCGTTCCCAAAGGGGCGCAGCGGATCGTCTTCGAGGAGGGCGTGGGTCCCGTGCCCGTGACGCTCGAGGGCCCGTCCGAAGCGCCGACGCGCGCCTGGCTGACCACGCCGCCGATCACCTTCGGGCCCACGTTCGACGATCGTGCCGCGGGCGCCGCGCTCGCAGGCCTAACGCCGGGCGATCTGCTGGATGGCGTGCCGTTGGAGGTCGCCGGCGCCGGGCCGCGCTTTCTCTACATCCCCGTGCGCGATCGCGACGCCGTCGATCGAGCCCAACCCGACGTGGCGGCGATCGACCGGCACCTCACCGCGCACGTGTTGATCGGCATCTTCGTCTTTGCCGTCGAGTCGGCTGAGCGCGCCGCGCTCTACTCGCGCATGTTCGCCCCCGGCGCCGGTATCTTCGAGGATCCCGCCACGGGATCGGCGACAGGGCCGCTGGCCGCCTACGTGATACGCCATGGCCTGGTCGAGGTGCCGCGCGAGGGGAGCCTGCGCCTGCTGAGCGAGCAAGGGACGAAGATGGGGCGGCGTAGTCTTCTCCACGTGCGCGCCGAGATGCACAACGGTGAGCCGCAACGTATCGAGGTCGGCGGAGGAAGCGTGCACGTCTTCGATGGGGAGCTGGCGCTCCAGTAACGAAAGAGGCCGCCATGGAAGGCGACGTCGTCATCATCGGAGCGGGTTTGATCGGGCTAGCGCTGGCACGGGAGCTGGCGCAGCGCGGAGCATCGGTACGGATGCTCGAGACGGGGGAGCCGGGGCGCGCCGCCTCGTGGGCCGCTGCCGGCATGTTGGCGCCGTCGTCTGAAGGACTCGATGGTGCCTTCTACGAGCTCTGCTTGGCCAGCCTCGAGCGCTATCCCGCCTTCGCCGCGGCGTTGCTCGAGGAGACCGGCCTCGATGTCCATCTGCGCCGCGAAGGCTTCATCTCGCCCGCCTACGACGACGCCGGGCTCGCCTTCATCGAGCGCCGTGCCGCCGAGGCGCGCGAGCGCGGCTTCCACGCCCGGATGCTGACGATGGCCCAGACGCTCCAGCTCGAGCCGGTGCTGGCCCCCGTGCATGCCGCCGTGCTCTTCGAGCATGAGGCCTCCGTCGATAACCGGCGGCTGGGGCGTGCGCTGCGCGCCGCCGTTGAGCGGCTGGGCGTTTGCATCGACGAGGGGCTTCCGTGGGTGCGCGTAGCCGCCACGCATCGCCGCATCAATGGCGTCGAGACCGCCTCCGGCTTCGTTCCGGCGCCCATCGTGGTGAACGCCGCCGGGGCTTGGGCCGGCAGCCTCGAGGGGGTGCCGGAGCAGGCGCGCGTCCCGGTGGAGCCGGTGAAGGGGCAGATGCTGGCGCTGGCGATGCCGTCGAACCTCGTGCGCCATACGATCTATGCGCGCCACGGCACCTACCTGGTGCCGCGCGACGACGGGCGGCTGATCGTCGGGGCGACGGGGGAACGCGTGGGCTTCGACACGCGCGTCACAGCCGCCGGCGTGCAACGGCTGTTGGAGCGCGCGCTGCGCATCGCTCCCGGGCTGAAGGACCTGGCCCTCGTGGAGACCTGGGCGGGCTTGCGCCCCGGGACCCCGGACAGCCTGCCGTACTTAGGTGCCGGCGCGATCGAAGGCTACTTCCTAGCCACGGGCCACTTACGCAACGGCGTGCTGCTCACGCCCATCACCGCGGAAGTTGTGGCCGATACGATCGAGGGACGCGCGCCGCGTGTTTGCCTCGATCCCTTCTCACCGGAGCGTGTGCGTCCGGCGTCGAACGTGGCGTCATGACGGCGGAGATCATCGTAGTGAACGGAGAGGCCCGCGCGCTCGAGCGCGAAGTGACGCTAGGCGAACTGTTGGCCTCCCTCGGCGTCGCGCGAGAGGGATCGGCGGTGGCGCTCAACGACGCCGTGATCCCCAAGGGGCGCATCGATGCGCAACCGGTCCGGCCGGGGGATCGCGTCGAGATCATTCGAGCCGTGGCCGGAGGATAGAGAAGATCAGCGTGCAGAGTGACTCATTCGTTCTGGGCGGGCGAGAGTACCGTTCCCGTCTGCTGGTTGGCACCGGAAAGTTCTCGTCGATGGAGGCTATGCAGCAAGCGCATGAAGCCAGCGGCGCCGAGATCGTGACCGTGGCGATTCGTCGCATCCATATCGACGATCCCAGCGGCAAGACGATGCTGGACTTCATCGACCGCTCGCGCTACCATCTGCTGCCGAACACCGCCGGCTGCTACACGGCGAAGGACGCCGTGCTGACGGCGAAGCTGGCGCGCGAGGCACTGGAGACGAATCTCATCAAGCTCGAGGTGATCGGCGATCAGCAGACGCTCTACCCGAACGTGGTGGAGTTGATCGGTGCAGCGGAAGAGTTGGTACGCGACGGCTTCACGGTGCTTCCGTACACGACCGACGATCCCGTGGTCTGCCAGCGTCTGGAGGCCGTAGGCTGCGCCGCCGTGATGCCGCTCGCCGCGCCGATCGGCAGCGGCTTGGGCGTCTGCAATCCGTATACGATCCGCATCATCAAGGAGCAGGCCAAGGTCCCTGTGATCGTCGATGCCGGCGTGGGCACGGCCAGCGACGCCGCCTTTGCGATGGAGCTGGGTGCCGATGCCGTGCTGATGAACACGGGCATTGCCTTGGCGCGCGATCCCGTTCTGATGGCAGAGGCGATGCGCGGCGCGATCGAGGCGGGGCGCGCGGCGTTCCGCGCGGGGCGCATGCCCAAGCGCCTCTATGCCTCGGCTTCCTCGCCGATGCAGGATCTGATCTCCACCACCTGATCGCCGCGACGTGCTGCGCTGGGTCTTCTTCGACGTCGGCGGTACGCTGGTCGACGATCGCGCCTACGTCTCCTATCTGGGGAACGTGGTGCGCCACGAGCTGGCCGCGGCCGGCGTGGCCACGAAGGCTGAGGAGTTCGCCGCGGCGCGCCGGCGGCTGTTGCGCAAGAACCCGCCGTCGCTGGCGCGTGCGCTGATCGAGCATTACCTGCCGGGCGATCCGGAGCGTGCCGCCGCCGTGGCCGAGCGCGTCTTCCAACCGCGCCTGGAGCACGGCGCGACGCAGAGCCGGCTCCTCCCCGGCGCGCTGGATGCGTTGGAGGAGCTCTCGCTGCGCTATCGGCTGGGCGTGATCGCGAACTACGACAGCTTCATCCGCGACGTGCTGCGCGATGCGCACGCGCTGCGCTTCTTCAGCGACCTCGTCATCTCGAGCGAGGTCCAGGTGGTGAAGCCGGCTCCGGCGATCTTCACCGCCGCGCTCGAGCGGGCCGGAATCGAGGCGGCGGAGGCCGCGATGGTAGGCGACCGGCCGGACAACGACGTCGTCACGCCCAAGGCGATGGGCATGCGTACCGTGCGCGTCTTGCGCCCGTATCGTAGCCGCACCGTGCCGGGATCCGAGGTCGCGCGCATCGAGCCCGACGTGACGGTTGCCTCCGTGGCCGAAGTGCCCGCCGCGATCGCCCTGCTCGATTCGTAATCAGCGCCCCGTTGGCGGCCCGATGTATGCCTCGTGCGGCGAGCCTCGAATCCTCCTGCTCGCGTTTGATATCTTTACGAAGTGTTAACGAGTGATGCCACCCACAGGGGATGACATCGCTTAGCGGTCCCTTTACACTGTAGGGGTCGGGTGGATTGCATCGCTGGGTAAGCATACGCTGGCCCTTCGCCGCACCCTCCCGCCGGATCGGCAAGGACGCCGATCGTCGCGCTATACAGGAGGTGTTCGCGATGCGTTACTCAACGCGCCTTGCCGCCAGGCCGAGGCAGGCCGGCTTCTAACAACAGGGACGACGCCCTTATATCGTCGTCCTTGTCTTGACCATTTTCTGCGCCGGCCAAAGCGGCGCCAACTGCGTCCGTATCGCTATTATCTCGAGGAGGTTGGGAGTGGACCTTCGCGTTTCTCTTCACCACAGTTCAGAGCTCGTCCCCACGGCGGACAACACGATGGGGCCCAGGCTCTACGGTATTCAGACCTACCTTGGTACCGGCGGTCTCGCCGGACGTCTGGTGGACGCGAGCGGGACCGACGTGTTGGACCACCTCGGCGGCCAGCAGCGCGAGAATGCTCGGCGTCTGGGCAGTCTCTACCTGAGCGGACTCGGTGGCCCCAACGGCTACGCCGCGCCTCGCGAAAGCGCAGCGGATGCCTACATCCTCTCGGTAAGCACGGAAGCTGCGGTGACGTACTTGCCGGACGGTTCTGCGGTATCCATCATGAGCGATGGGCAAATTCAGGAGCGTGTCAGCGAGACCACACCGGCGTTCACGAACGAGGAAGTCGAGAATCTGACGCCAACGCAGATCCAAGGCCTAACGCAGGTGCAGATCCAGAGCCTGACCGGTCACCAGATCCGGATGCTCTCTGCAACGCAACTGCAAGCCTTCTCTGCGACTCAAGTGGCGTATTTTACGGATCGCCAGGTGCGCGATTTCCGTCCGGACCAGATCGCCGAGCTCGCGCCCGGGCAGATTTCGGCGCTCACCGCTGGTCAGATGCAGGCCCTCTCCGAGGAACAGCTCCGAGCTCTAACGTCCACCCAACTCGCTGCACTCTCGCCCGGCCAGATTTCCGCCCTTCGCCCTCGGCAGATACGCGATCTGCGGCCGTCGCAAGTCTCGAGCCTGACGAGCGCGCAATTGCAGGCGCTCGGTGAGGAACAGATCGAGGCCCTGTCCGCCGCACAGCTGCAGGCGCTTAGCGTCAACCAATTGCAGTCTTTGAGCGATCAACAGATCGCGGAACTCAGCCCACACCAGATTCGCGAGCTGACACCTACGCAGATTGCCGGTCTCACAACGGCGCAAGTTCAGTCGCTGACACTCAAGCAACTTGATGCGTTGAGCAATCGCCAAGTACTCGCGTTGACGATCGACCAATTCAAGGCATTCTCCGAAGCGCAACTGCGAGCGCTCGTCAAGAGCCACCAGCAGGAACTCGCGGTCCACAATATCCAGAAGCTATCCCCGGAACAGATCAGCCAGTTGTGGTACGGGAAGATCGCCTCGCTGACCCAGGGCCAGATTCAAGAACTCTCCACGGCGCAGATCCAGGCGCTCACCCCGCTGCAGATATCCGCCTTGCGTACAGACGAAATTGCGGCGTTCCTACCGCAGCAGATGGGCGCGTTCACGGCCCAGCAGATCCAAGCCTTCACGAATGCCGACGTCAGTACGCTGTCGGTGGCACAGTTACAAGCCATGCGCCCGGACCAAATCGCCGACTTCACACCGGCTCAGATCCCGGCGCTCTCCTCGACGCAGATCGCCGCTCTCTTACCGGATCAGATCGCGGCGCTGACTGGTCCGCAGCTCCAGGCCCTGTCGAGCTCCCAGATCCAGGCCCTCACCCCAGTGCAGTTGCAGGCACTCTCCGCGAACCAGCTGCAAGCGTTCACTGCCGCCCAGATACCTTCATTTACAGCCACACAGATCAAGGCATTCCTGCCCTCACAGATTGCGGCGTTCTCAGGTGCCCAGATAGCAGCCTTCACGACGACTCAGATCCAGGCGTTGCAGCCGGACCAAATTCAGGCTCTCACTGCCGTTCAGATCCAGTCGCTGACGACGGGCCAGATCCAGGCCCTCACCGGCTCGCAGATACAGGCCTTTACGACCAGCCAAATCCAAGACTTCACGCCTGGCCAGATCCAGGCGTTCACGGCAGCCCAGATCCCTTCGTTCACGGACGCTCAGATCGCGGCGCTGACCACTGCGCAGGTGGGTGCGCTCACCGGAAGTCAATTGCAGGCGCTGACGGGCGACCAGATCCAGTCGCTGGTGGCTCCGCAGCTTCAGACGCTCTCGAACACGCAGCTGCAGGCCTTCACGGCCGCGCAGATTCCTTCGTTCACGGCAAGTCAGCTCCAGGCGCTTACTCCGAGCCAGGTCAGGGCGTTCACCGCCAACCAGATCCAAGCGTTCACCGAGACGCAGGTGCAGGCATTCGCGCCCGACCAGATGGCGGCATTCACGACCGGCCAGATTCAGGCGTTCACCACGACGCAGATCGCCGAGTTCACCGCGCCGCAGATCGAAGCCCTGACGCAGAGCCAGATCCAGGCGCTCACCGACGCTCAGGTGGCCTCGTTCACCACGGGCGAGATTCAGGCGCTGACGACTACCCAAGACCAGTACTTCAACCGGGACCAGATCCAGTCGCTGACGACCACCGAGATTCAGGCCTTCACCCCACAGCAGGTCGCATCGTTCACGGCAACTGAGCTTCAGGCATTTACTCCAACGCAGCTGCAGGAATTCACAGGGCCGCAAATTCAAGCGTTTACGACCGGTCAAATCTCCGAGTTCTCGATCGGGCAGATCCAATCGTTTACTTCCACGCAGATCGCCGGGTTCACCGCCTCGCAGATCCCTGGCTTTACCGATGCCCAGATCGCTGGCCTGACGACGGTCCAAGTTACGGCGTTGACGCCCTCGCAGCTTCAAGCCCTCTCAAGCAATCAGATCGCCGCGCTTACGGCACCGCAGGTCGGCGTGCTGTCAGCCGGCCAAATCCAGGCCTTCACAACCGGTCAGATCCCGTCGTTTACGGTAGCCCAGATCCAGGCTTTCTCGCCGTCGCAGATCGCAGAGTTCACACCGCGACAGGTTGCGGCGTTCACACCGGATCAGATCGCGGCTCTCTCGCCGGACCAGATCACAGCGCTGACACCGGACCAGCTCCAGGCGCTGACGCCAGCGCAACTCCAGGCCCTGTCGCCGTCTCAACTGCAAGCTTTCACCGTGGGCCAGATTCCCGCGTTTACGGCGAGTCAGGTCCAGGCCTTCCAGCCCTCGCAGATCGCGGCGTTCACCGACAGCCAGATCGCCGCGTTTACGACACCGCAGATCCAAGCCCTGACATTCAGCCAGATTCAGGCCCTGACGCCGGATCAGATTCGAGCGTTTACGCCGGATCAGATCGCCCAGTTCACGGCCGCGCAGATTCCAGGCTTCACGGATGCGCAGATGGCCGATCTTAGCACGGACCAGGTTGCGGCACTGACAGGCTCGCAACTGCAGGCCCTCTCGAGCAACCAGATCGCCGCGCTTACGGCATCGCAAATTGGTGTACTGGCAGCTGGCCAGATCCAGGCCTTCACAACCGGTCAGATCCCGTCGTTTACGGTAGCCCAGATCCAGGCTTTCTCGCCGTCACAGATCGCCGAGTTCACGCCACAACAGATTGCGGCGTTCATACCAGGTCAGATTGCAGCTTTGTCCCCGGACCAGATAGGGGCGCTGACCGCAACGCAGTTCGCTTTCCTGTCACTAGAGGACCTCAATTCACTCGATACTGCGCAAGTGGCGGCCATATCGGCCGCCCAACTGAATGGATTGACAGTAGACCAGATCTCGGGTTTGGGAGCCGGTCAGGTTCAGGCGCTGAACAGTGTGCAGCTAAACGCTTTGTCTCCGAGTCAACTAAACGCCCTCACGTTGAGCCAGATGCAGGTGCTAACAATTGGCCAGTTGACAAGTCTCAACCCGAGTCAAGTATCGAATCTTGCTCCAGGTCAGGTACGTGCGCTACTATCCAACCAAATTGCAGCCCTGACCCCCAATCAGATCGAAGCACTAACCGTAAACCAGGTCTTGGCACTGAAGTCTGATCAGGAACTCGCTGAATTCGGGCCACTTGACGCAGCTATCCGCGACCTCACATCAGTCCAAATCGCCGACTTGCCGGTGGGAGATTTCGCTGCGCTTCGAGCGGACCAGGTGGCATCGCTAACTGGTGACCAGATCGCGGCGGTGACGACCTCGGAGACATCGAGTCTTTCAGGAGAGCAGATTGCCTCGATCCAGCCACGCGCGATACAAGAACTAGCCATTGCCGATCTGCAAGTACTGTCGCAGACACAGTTGACGTCCCTGACCGTCGATCAGATACGCTCTCTGAATAGTACGGAAGTCAGCTCACTCAGGCCCAGTCAAATCGGCGCCTTACAACCAGGGCAGGTACAGGCCCTCAGTGTTGCTGATGTGTCGAGCCTTACGTCACAGCAGATGCAATCGTTGCGAGCGGCAGAACTTAGTGCGCTCTTGCCAGACCAACTAAATAGCCTCTCGGGCAGTCAATTGGCCGCGATGAGCGGCCCACAACTTCGCGATTTCAGTGGCGAACAGCTTCGTCTCGTCTCTCCCGCTACCAGGTCGCTCATTTCGAACGGCTTCCAGCAAGTACTAACGGCACAGCAAATCTTGGCATTGAATGGTGGAGCAGGAACAGCTTCTCCGACCGTAACTCTCAGCGCGACGATGCGCGATGGTGCAACAGCCAATTACGCTTATGATGCTTCCAGCGAAACAATGTCTCTCAACCTTCAGGCCGCAGATGGTTCGTTCCAATATGGGGACATCCACTACGCGAACGGTAATGAGAAGCAATCAGGTATCGCGCCTGATGGATCGATGGTAAACGTAACCTCCACGGCAGACGGGCAAAAGATAGTAACGAGCAAAAGCCCGGATGGCGAGACGTCCGTCTGGGTAACCGATGGCGAAGGCAACGTCACGAAGACCGTGACCGATAGTAATGGGATTCAGCTGTACTCGATCACGTATAACTCACCAGCGTTCAATGCTGCGGAAGGTTATGACGCCTATGATATCGTCGAGCAGGCGATGCCCCAGCTTGAAGCGCAATTCAAGGCGGTTGTGGGGAATGCCGAGGAGGAGGGTGGTGGCTCCTGGCAGGGAGAGGCGGCCGCGTTCGCTGCCGGCCTCTTCGCCGGGGCGGGAGGAATTAGTGATAGCGCTCGGGACATCAAGATTACTACGCCCTACTATTCCGTGGAACTTAACAAGAGTGATAGCTTCGAGAACGACACAATCACATACAATGCTGGCGATATAGCAACACAGACTGTCTATAAGGACGTTACGTCTGGCTTCGAGATAGATACCACGAACTATGTAAATGGGGATACATCAAAGACGTATTATGGAGTATACAATAATATCACACGGACGGTTTTGACCTCGGCGACGGATGGAAGTACCGAAACCATAGACGTGAGCACAATTGATGGCAGTAAGTCCGAAACCTCGAGAGATGGGAACGGCAATATTATCGGGAGGACAACGATAGACGCAAACGGCAAGATGAGTGAGACTCTGTATGATAATAACGGTGGGAGCCAAACCATCGACACGGTCTTAGACCCGACAACTGGCGCGACAATTACCACGCTGTACTCAAACGGCGTACTCATGGGATCCTCGTATACAGACAGTTCTGGACATACTACGGATTATGACGCGTATGGCAATCCGGTGACGAGCTGGAATCAGATCGGATCGTCTGCGACGGGTCCTTCTTCGGGCGGTCAAGTCGGCGGCTCGTCCCCTGCTGGCCAAACAGGCGCCACGGCGCCGCCAGGTAACGTCGGTTCGGTAGGCACGGGAACGCTTGGCAACGGCCTGAACGCGAATTTCGCAGAAAACGTCGCTAATCTCGAGTCGTTTATGGGTGGCGGGGGCGACACAATCTACATCATGTAGTCCGGTGAAAAGATCGTCGGCGATTGTCGCAGCAGTGACGTCAGCCTGATGTGTGGAAGACTCTAAAGGCGAAAAAGTGAATTACCGGCATTCGGAAACGAGGGTGCATTTGCGGTTGAAAATCGGGCTAACTAGCATCGTGGCTATGCTCGCGCTTGTTATGGGTACAGCACGCCTTGGCGCCTCTGCGTCCGAGACTGCGACGACGTCCGCGCAAGATACGTTCGTGCCCCAAGCCTCGATTCGCAAAGACTGGGTGAAAGAGGATTCAACGCTCTCTTGGGTTGCGACATCCGGTACGGGCGATCCGGCATCCTATCCGTCGCGGGCCATTTTTTTGATCACGCACTCTGAATTTTCCGATCAAGTGAATATTATTGATCATATCGACTCTTTCAAATTGTGTGGGCACCCGGCTTGGCTGGTTGCGTATCATATAATGATCGACGATTACTGGTATAAGAACTACAATGTCGTCTACACTGGATGGAACCATATCGCCTATACGCTGGAGTACTCGTGGCCCGCAGAGCAGGGAGACGCTGGTGCTCCAACAGGCTCACTCTGGGAGAGCCTTTGCCAGCTCCCAGAGGTAAGAGCACGAAAACAGGTCACATACTCACCGCCTGCCGGCTGGCGACCGGCTTCGTTCCCCACGCTACCATCGCTCACGAGCCGCCATGTGTCCCCTTTCCTTTCGAGAAGTTTCCGTTGGAGCGACGCGGCACACGAGCAATATCTGACGCTTGCGATTAAGCCGTACGATAACGGCATGAGCAATTACTATCCCTATTACTTGATTGAATCGTTCAAGAAGAGCCAAGGCCCAGGAAATTCGTTGGCGATCGATTCGGTTGTGAAACTGACGATTTGTGGATCGCAGCCTGCGTGGTTGCTAACGTTTGACACAAGGCCGGGTAATCTGCATTCGGAGTATGTCACGACTGACTGGAACGGGTTCGGGTATATACTAGCCTATGTCCGTCGGTCATATAATCCGCCTATCTCCAGCGTCCTAGAGGCACGCAAGCGACTATGCGTACTCGCGAACGACCGCTCAGGCACTGGCGCGGGTTTTTCCGCTCCGTCAGACTGGTACAGGAGTCGCTCCCCAAGTGGTCGTTGATGGCTTTCGCCGTAGCGTTGTTAGAGGTGTGGAGGCACCCTGATAGCGTGTCACGATAGAAGCGCCGCGGGCTTCTTACGAGCCGCGAGATGCCACCGCTCTTGGGGATTGACTATTTGATCGGACACTGTCCCTAGCGCCCGATCTTGACCGCTCTCATGTACGAGCACAAGTAACAAGCGCGCCCTTATTGAGGCAGCGCGATAGCCGTGGCAGGTGATGGCACGATCTACGTAGCGGAGCAGAAGTATGGTGCTCTAGCCGTATTTGTCGGTGACGGTCTAAAAATACCGCAGTAGGCGCGGTTGGTGGAGGGCGATCAGCGGCGGCGGGCCTGGACGAGCCAGTGACGCCGCCCGCTGGGTGCCGCGCCTTGGCCGTGGGCCCAGCGGCCGACGAGGGCATCGACGTCGACCTGGCGCTGGGACTCTACGGTGAACTGGGGCCCTAAGAGCTCTGGGACGCCGGCGGCGTCGACGTAGAGGTGGGGTACGCCCTCCTCCTCGCCGGAGCTGGGCGCGAAGACATCCATCTCGATCATCGTCCCCTCCCCGTAGCGCTCATCCCCTACTGAGGCGAGGGTGAGGAAGAAGGGTGCGCCGTGCTTCAGCACGCGCGCCACTTCGGCGATCGCTAGGCGCACCTTCGAGCGCGTGCCGTGGAGCAGGGCATGCGTCGAGAGCACCCCGGCGAAGCGAGCGCGGCCGAGCGGAAGCTGCGTGTAGGACGCGGCGTGCACCTCCACCGAAAGGCCTTCGGCGCGGAGCGCTGCCTCGACACCCCGGGCGCGGTCCCCGTCGTCGTCGACGCCCACCGCGTCGTGCGTGGCCGCGAGGAAGCGCAGATTGCGTCCGCCGCCGGTGCCGAGGTCCAGGAGCTCGCCGTGCGGCTCGACCAACGCTACGAGGCGCTCCGCCAGCGGGTGCGGCGGTTCGTGTGCTGTTGCCATGATCGGCGCGGATTTCACCGCGCCGCATCGCTGCCCTTGGTGCCGTCGTTGGAGCGATGGCGATCAGCGTCACTAGGAGCGCCCGCTGAGGGGTGCGAACCAACCGGGCCTAGAGGGGGGCGAACGTGGTGCTAGCTGTGAGTGACCGGATCCCGGCGTTCACCGCCGCGGACGATACGGGTGCGACACGGAGCTCTCAGGAACTGCTGGGACGGCCGTTCGCGCTGTGGTTCTACCCGAAAGATGCCACGCCGGGGTGAACGGACGAAGCGTCGCAGTTTCGCGATGCATATCCCGCCTTCGAGAAGAAGGGCATTGAGATCGTGGGCGTGAGCAAAGACAGCGTGGCCTCGCATCGGCGCTTCAAAGCCGCGCACGCACTTCCGTTCATCTTGCTTGCCGACGAAGAGCGGCAACTCTGCGAAGCCTTCGGCGTGCTGGTCGAGAAGACGATGTACGGCAAGAAGACGATCGGCGTCGCGCGCTCGACGTTCCTGATCGGCGCGCAAGGCGTCCTCCGTGCCGTCTGGCCCAAGGTCACCGTGGAGGGGCACGCCGCCG
Organism: bacterium; assembly: GCA_004297985.1. GTDB lineage: Bacteria > Vulcanimicrobiota > Vulcanimicrobiia > Vulcanimicrobiales > SCRA01 > SCRA01. The sequence continues at coordinate 14,505 of SCRA01000055.1, forward strand.
ACGTTCTAGCGAAAGCCGGCGCCGCGCTGACGTGAGCATGAACGGGGCGGCGTTGAGATTGACGGTCCTCGGCGCCAGCCCCGCGGTGCCCAACCCCGGACGCGCATGCTCCTCGTACCTCGTCGAGTCGGGAGAGCATCGCCTAGTACTCGATCTCGGCACCGGCGCGTTTGCCAACCTGCGCTGTCACGCCTCGTACACGGCGATATCGGCGGTGGTGATCTCCCACATGCACGCCGACCACTTCATCGACGTGGTGCCCTATCGCTACGCGCTCAAGTACGGCGACGAGCGGCGAGCGGAGCCGCTGCCGTTACTGTTGCCGCCCGACGGCGAGCGACTGCTGCGCGCGATGGTGAGTGCCTTCGCACGCGAGGGGGATGCGGGCGACTTCCTCGACGAGTCCTTCGCTGTGCAGACGTATGACCCGGCACGCCCCCAGCGCATCGGCAACCTCGAAGTACGCTTCGCGCTCACGTGCCACTATATCCCCGCCTACGCGATGCGTGTCTCAGACGGCCATCGTGCGCTGGTGTTCTCGGCCGACACTGCCCCCGCGCCGGAGATCGTCGCGCTCGCGAAAGGGGCCGACGTCCTGCTCTGCGAGGCGACGCTCGAACCCGGCTGCGTGGAACAAGGGGAGCGGGGCCATTCGACGCCCGCGGAAGCCGGTGCGATGGCACGCGACGCCGGCGTGTCGCGTCTGGTGTTGACGCACTACCCGCTGAGTATCGAAGGCGAGGCGATTCGCGCCGATGCCGCGCGCGCCTTCGCAGGCGAGATCATCCTCGCCCACGACCACCTTACGCTCGAGATCTAGCGTACCGCTAGTTATCGGTTCGGGGGCTCCCCGAGGGCAGCGTGAACTGCAGCAGCGCCTTCACGGGGGCCAGGCCGCGGTTGACCATCGCGCGCATCTCGACTTCCAGGCCCATCTCTTCCAGACGCGCCTTCGAAGTCATCAGATCGCGTGCCGAAGTGACGATGTCCTCCAGCAGCAGCACGCGCTGCCCCTCCTGAAAGGCGCCCTCGACATACTCGTTGGCGAATGCACCGTAGACCTTGGGCTGCTTGCGCACGACGATCATGGGAAGGCCGGCCATCTGCGAGACGGCCGTCGCGAGGATCACACCGCCGATCTCCGTTCCGGCGATGAGGTCCGGCGAGACTTCGGCCACCGACGGCGCGAACATGCGCGCGATGCGCCGCAGAACGGTGGGATCGGAGAAGAGACGGAACTTGTCGATGTAGTAGTCCGTCTTGTGGCCGCCCGCCGTGGTGTAGTTGCCGCGAACGATCGCACGCTCGATGATGAGCTTCTGCAGCCACATGATATCGGGAACGCGCCCGACGCCGCTCTCGAACTCCGACATCACCACCCCGTTTCGCTTGCGACTAGATCTTCCATTGCCAGGCGTTCCATGCCTCGTTCACCGGATTCGGCTTGAAGTTCAGGAAGTCCGTATTGATGCCTTGGACTTGATTGCGCCAGTCGTAGAAGTCTTGCGGCATCTGCTCGGCGAGGATCTGCTCGATCTTGGCATAGGCCCGCTTGCGCGTGGCGAGATCGTAGTTGGTCAGCGCGTCGTGCTGTGCTACATCCATCGCCGGGTCGCAGAAGCGCGTGTAGTTGTAACCCGCGGGAGGGATGGTCGAGCAGAGGAACTGTGAGCTGTTGTCCGGATCGATGCCGGCGACCCAGCCGGAGAGGCTGAGATCGAACTTACCGCGCGCCAAGATGCCCCCCATACCGTACGGCGCGAAATAGACGTCGCCGGGATAGACCTTGACGTCGCCGGCGATGCCGATCTGCTTGAGCCAGGCTTGCAGAAGGACGCCCACCGTCTTCCCGGTGGACGAGGAGCTCTGGTAGGTGATCGCCAGCGCAAGCCGCTGTCCGTTCTTGGAGCGGTAGCCATCGGCGCCGAGCTTCCAGCCCGCCGCATCGAGCAGCGCGGCCGCCTTCTTGGGGTCGAACGCGTAGGTCTTCACGTTGGGGTTGTACGCCCACATCCAGTGCGGAAGATCCTCGGTGGCGACGTCGACGCTGCCTTTCCCGACCTTCTGCGCCAACGCGTGCTTGTCGACCACGTAGGCGATGGCCTGCCGCACCCGCACGTCCCTCAGGAAGGGGCTCTGCGTGTTCATCAGCACGGAGTCGTAGCCGTTGGTCGGTACGACCAGCGTCTTGATATCGGGCAGCGCCTTGACCTGGAAATACATGTCCGGCGTGGCTTCGAAGTACCAGTCGATCTCGTGGGTCCGGAGCTGCGTCAGCAGCGTGTTCTCGTCGGGGATGATGCGCAGGCGGATCGCTTTGAGACCCGGCTCCCCCCGGAAGTAGTGGGGGTTGGCCTTGAGATCGATGCCGATGCCCCGCTCCCACTTCACGAACTCGAACGGTCCGTCGCCGATGGGATGGCTGTTGAACGCCAGCTCGTTGATGTTCTTGTACTGCGCGAGCAGGTGCGCCGGAAGGATCGGCGTGGGGCTGTCGCTATCGGCGAAGAAGGTGTTGACGAACGGCGCATAGCGCTGCTTGAGGTGGACGACCGCCGTGTAATCGTCGGGGGTGTCGATGGCGGTGACGTCGTCGTAGCCGCGGCGCGAGATCACGTTGTTGGCGTCGTTGATCATCGCCCGCCAGGACCAGACGACGTCCTTGGCCGTGAACGGGACGCCGTCGTGCCACCGCACGTCCTTGCGGAGATGATACGTGACGGTGAGCCCGTCCTTGCTGATTCCGCCGTTCTCGACGCTGGGCACTTGTGCCGCCAGGTCCGGGATCGGCTGCCCCTTCTCATCGGCGTCGACGAGCATCTCGAACATCAGGCGGCCGACGAAGGCGTCGGTGGTGTCGCCGGCCAGCATCGGGTTCAGCGTCTTGAAGTCCGTCTGGAGGCCGACGCGGAGGATGCCTGAGTTGGTCCAAGGATGCTCGCCGCCGGAGGTGGAGCCGACTTTGGTGCACCCGGCGGCGACGGCCAACGTCAGTGCGAGCGTGAGAAAGCGTCGAAGCATGCCGATGGGCCGACCTCCAGGACGGTGCGAGAGCAAACTCGCCGATATTCGTCGTCCGAAAGGTCGGCCCTGGCGTACGGCGTCAAGTTGTCGAGACGGTCGTCTCCGCGACCTGCTGTGCCAGTTTGGGCGGCACCACTTCGAAGTGATCGTGCTCCCAACGATACGTGCCCAGCCCTTGGGTGAGCGTGCGCAGCTCCGTGATGTAGCGCGCGATCTCTCCGTGGGGAACCAGTGCCAAGACCACGTCGTAACCCGTCTTCTCCGCGCCGTTGAAGCTGAGGATGTGGCCGCGCTTGGCCGTGAGCTGCGAGAGCACCCCCGAGGTGTATTGCGTGGGAACCGTGACGGCGACCTTGACGATCGGCTCCAGGAGCACCGGCTGACACTTCGGAACGCCTTCGCGGATCGCCAGCGATCCCGCGGTCTTGAACGACTGCTCGCTCGAGTCGACTGCGTGGTACTGACCGTCGTAGAGCACGACGTCGATATCGATGACGGGATAGCCCGCCAGCGGTCCGCGCTCGAGCGCCTCACGCACGCCCTTCTCGACGGCCGGGATGAACTGGCGCGGCACCACGCCGCCGACGACCTTCTCGCCGAAGGTAACGCCGTGACCACGCTCGCGCGGCTCGATGCGCAGCCAGACATCGCCGAACTGACCATGGCCGCCCGTCTGGTGCTTGTATCGGCCATGCACCTCGATGCCGCTTTGAATCGCTTCGCGATAGGGCACCGTGGGCACGTGCGTCTCGAGCTTGACGTTGTACTTGCGCGAGAGGCGCTCGCAGGCTACCTGCACATGCTGCTCGCCGTGACCGAGGATCTCGAGCTCGTTGGTAAACCGGGCACGCTCCAGACGCAGTGTGGGATCCTCGTCGAGCAGGCGCTGGAGCGCTTGAGAGAGCTTCGCTTCGTCGAGCCGCTCCTTGGGGCGGATGGCCACGGCGAAGACCTGCTCGGCCATCTTCACCGCGGGGAGGAGCACCTTCGTTCCTTCGGAGGCCAGTGTGTCGCCCGTGCGCGCGTGTTCCAAGCGCGCGATGGCAATCAGTGAGCCCGGCGCCGCCTGCTCGATGGGGGTCTGTCGTTTCCCCATCAGCCGGAAGAGACCGCCGGGGCGCTCCTTGGGCGTCCCGCGTGTAAGGTCGACGAGTGCGCGATCGGACGTGACCGTCCCCGAGATGACGCGTACGACGGAGAGCTTGCCCGACTGCGGGTGAATCGTGGTCTTGCAGACCAGCGCGATCACCGGACCCTTGGGATCGGGATCGATGGCGCGCCCTTCGGCGTCGACATGCGGCGCCTCATCCGACGCAGGGCAAAGGCGAAGAATTGCATCGAGCAGCGGCTCCGCGCCGAAGCCTAGCATGCCCGCCGCTACCAGCACGGGGGCGACGAGATCCTCATGGGTCTCATGGGAGAGATCAAGCTCTACCTCGTCTAGCGGCGGCTCGATGCCCTCGATCAACTCCTCGAGGAGATGATCGTCGAAATCGCCGAGCGCCTCTAGGAGCGTTGCATGTTCCTCGCGCACCAGCGTCACCAACTCGTCGGGGAGCGTGATCTCGGCGGCACCGCCGCTTTGATCGTAGGCGTAGGCGCTCTGATTGACGAGGTCGACGTAGCCGGAGAAGCGCTCTCCGAGCCCGATGGGCAGATGCTCCGCAACGACGTGATTGCCGAACTGTTCGCGCAGCGCGTGCAGCGTCGCGGTGAAGTTCGCCTCGGGGCGGTCGAGCTTGTTGACGACGAAGAGGTGCGGCAGCTTGCGCGCCTGGAGGGCCTCGACCAACGCCGTCACTTGAGCCACGCGGCCCGGGATGCCCTCGATCACCACGATGGCGGCGTCGGCGCCCAGGAGCGCGAGCTTTGTCTCCTCGAGGAAGTCTACGAAGCCGGGGGTGTCGATGAACGTGATCTCGTTGTCGTGATAGGGCGTCCATGCGAACGAGACCGCGCAGGACTGCTGGCGGGTGATCGACTCGGGGTCGCAGTCTGTCGTGGTAGAGCCCTCGGCGATTGTACCGCGCCGCGGAACCGCGCCGGTGCGCGCGAGGAGGGCTTCGATCAAGGTGGTCTTACCGGAGTGATGCGGGCCGATAACGGCCACATTCCTCAGGGGGGAGGTTGACTGTCCCACACGTACCTCCGTCTTCGAGCATGACGCTGAGACCAAGAGGGCGTCGTGCCGGCTCGCCGCTCGTCCGGCGGCGATGTGCGAGAGACGAGTGAGCCGCTCGCGGCGTCCAGAGGGACGGCGATTTTTCGCGGACGGAGAAGCGGCGACCTGGCTACCGGCGGCGCTTGGTGGGCACGGCCTTTTTGGCGGGTGCGGCCTTTTTGGCGGGCACGGCCTTTTTGGCGGGTGCGGCCTTCTTGGCGGGCGCGGCCCTTTTGGCGGGCGCGGCCTTTTTGGCGGGCGCGGCCTTTTTGGCGGGCGCGGCCTTTTTGGCGGGCGCGGCCTTTTTGGCGGGCGCGGCCTTCTTGGCGGGAGCGGCCTTCTTGGCGGGCGCGGCCTTCTTGGCGGGCGCGGCCTTCTTGGCGGGCGCGGCCTTCTTGACGGGGGTGGCCTTCTTGACGGGCACGGCCTTCTTGACGGGGGCGGCCTTCTTGACGGGCACGGCCTTCTTGACGGGCACGGTCTTCTTGGCGGGGGCGGCCTGCTTGGCCGGGGCCGTCTTCTTTGCCGGCGTCTCCTTCGGCGGTGCAGCCGATCTCTTTGGCGCCTTGGCGGGCCGCTCAGCGGCTGGTTTGGCGCGCTCCTTCCCTGTCGGGCGCGTGGGCTTGGTGGCCGCGGGGCGCTCGGGCGTCGTGCGGACCGCACGCGTCACGCGGCGACGTGTGCGGCGCCCCTCCTCGCGGGCACCGGCGGCAGCCTCCGGCTCTTCCGGCAGGCCGAGCTCCTTGCGGCCTAGACCGCTGATGCTCGAGCCGGGAAGCGGGACCACGGGTTGCACGGTCTGGGCGATCAGCTCCTCGGTAGCACGTAAGGCGACACGTGCGAGGCGCCCGGCGACGGGAAAGACCAGCTCGTTGATCTCCAGCTCATCGAGCATCGCAAGCACGCGATCGAAGGCAGCGCCTTGGTGGATGGGGCTGTGCGCGTCGGAGCCGACGGCGATGCCCACGTCGGCCGCCTTGGCCTTGCGCAACAGCCGTTTGTTGGCTGCGAGCCAAGCCTCGACGAGTTCGGGATTGTCGACATCTCGATAGAGCACGCGCGTATTGAACTCGATCGCCATACCACGCTCTTTGCAAACGGCGATGACACGGTCCTCATACTCCTCGAGCTTTGCCTGCGAGGGCCAGAAGCCGAACTTCCCAGGCACGAAGAAGTGACCTAAAATGTTGCCCGGCAGCTTCTCGGCAGCCTCGATGACGCTGGTGACATAGAGTTCCCACGTCTGCTCGATCCCTACGTGGAGATAGAGATCCTTGAACTCCGGATTGTCGAACGGCCACATCCACCCTTCGCCGTGCTCGGGGTGCGTGATGGGCAGGAAGTGCACGCTGCGGATCAGCCCGTCGGGGCGCATGGCTTCAACGATGTTCTGGGCGTCGGGACGATTGCGTGGATCGTTATCGGCTTCGACCCCGATGGAAAAACGGAAGCCCCGGCGCAGAGCCGCTCCGACCGCCTCCGCCACGGGATACGAGACGTTCGCCGTCTCCGCGGCGCCGTAGTGGTCGCCGGCGAAGGCCAGCTTTAACGCCCGCCGGCAGAGGTTGACTGCCGCCGGATCCTCGAATGTGAGGTAGTTCATGTGGTCCGCAACCATCAAGAATCGCGGCGAGCCACGCCGCGAGGCGTGGTAGAACCACTGGAAGAGCATCCGGGCCGTATAGGCGATCGGACGCTCCTCTGTATATGGTCGGTGTTCGCCCTTCGCGTGCCCGTGCGAGTCAGGGATTGCGGCGAGTCTAGGATCTGCCGTCGTCACTAAGCGCTTTCAGTTCGGCTGGCCAAGGAAGGCGGTTCTCTATCGACCGCGCGGTATCCAGAGTTCGCCTTTCGTACGCTTTGGCTCCTCCGCCCCCTTCGATGCTTCCTCCACGCGGCGCCTTTGGTTGGCGATGATCGTCTCGATCGCGAGCTCAACGCCCTTCTTCATCGTATCGAGCGCCATGCTGGGCGTCCGCGCGGGATCGTGCTCCGCGGCTTGCCCCGGCAGGTAGGGAAGGTGAATGAAGCCGACGGGGAGCGCCTTGTCGCGCTCGCGTGCCCACGCCAGCGTCTCGTAGAGTCCCTGATTGCAGCAGAAGGTCCCTGCCGAGTTCGAGAGATATCCCGGAATCGCGCTCGCCCGCCAATGCTCGAGGATCTCCGTCGCGGGGAGGGTGGAGAGGAGCCCTGCCGGGCCCTCCTCGCGGATCGCCTCCCCTTTCCCCTGATAGCCCTGATTGTCGGGAATGGTCGACTCCAAGACGTTGACGGCGATGCGCTCGACCGCCAGGGAAGGGGATCCCCCCGCCTGCCCTAGGCCGAGGATGGCCGTGGGAGGTTCTGACTGGAGTATCCCCTGGAGGCGCGCCGGCAATGATCCGGTTTCGACGGGCAGGACATGCCCCACGATCTGGGCGCCGCCGATCTGCGCCCCATCTAGGGCGCGTGCCACGAGTTGCGACGGGTTGATTGCCTCTCCGCCGAACGGTTCGAAGCCATAGAGCACAATGCGCATGCTCTTCGGTTATCGTGCGGCTCGGGAAAAAAAGAAGCCGGCCACGCGGGGCCGGCGAGGGGCGATCAACGTTGGTACGTTCTCTTAGGAACGCAGCCCTCCGATCATCGTGGACTGCGTGGAATGGAAACTACTCTCACTGGTAACGATGATCACCTCCTTCGTCCGGCTGTTATCCTTCGTTTCGTCTCGTCTCTGAAGGAACCGCGGACCTGTTATGGATCAGGAGGTTCGCACGTCCGCGGGCGTCTCCTCTTGCCGATAGCCTTCGAGCTCCAGGAGACGGCGCTTCAGCTCGACGCCGTAGACGTAGCGGTGGAGGCGCCCCTTGCAATCGATCACGCGGTGACAGGGGATCAGCAGCGGGATGGGATTGTTGGCCAGTGCCTGGCCGACTGCGCGTGCCGCGTTGGGCCTGCCGACTTCGCGCGCCAGCCAGCCGTAGGAACGGACTTCGCCTCTGGGGATCCGTGCCGCCGCTCCGAAGACCTCACGCTCGAAGTCGGTGAGGTCGCTGAGATCGATCACGGCGTCGGCAGTTTGCTCGCCGGAGAAGAAGAGCGCGATCGCCTCGCGCACCCAGGCCGGCGGCTCGCCGTGCGCGGGGAGAGCCGAGGTGTGGAGGCGGTGTTCGAGCGCTGCGGAGACATCGTGCATCTCCTCGCCGCGATCGACGCGGAGATAGACGATCCCGGCATCGCGGTAGCCCACGAACAGCCGTCCGATCGGCGCCTCCAGCACCGTTACGAACACGGTGCGGTGTACGTGCACCTGCTCGCATTGCTCGCGGATATGCGCCATGATGCGGGGTACGAGCGACTGGGGCGGCGGAGCCACGGGCAGGCATGAGAGACAGTACGCGACGCCTTCGAACTCTGCGTAGGCCGCCTGACAGTCGGTGCATGCGCGCAGATGGACGAGGACGTCCTCGCGGCGCGGCTCAGCACCGGAGCGCATGTCGTCCCAGCACGCGACGACCTCACGGCAACGCATGGGCGGCGTCTCCCTCGTGGACCAGGCGGCCGACTTGCGGTCCTAGCACGCGGCGCAGGATGCGCACCGCACGGTGGACGTGGCTTTTAACCGTCCCTATCGGCTGTTGGAGGATCTCCGCGATCTCCGGATGCGAGCGCCCCTCGATGAAGCGCAGCGTTGCCGCGGCGCGCAGGTGGACGGGGAGGTCGAGGAGCGCGCGCTCCACCAGCGCCATGTCAGCGGAGCGCTCCACGACTTGCTCGGGGGTCTCCGAAGGGAGATTGTTCTGATGCAGGAGCGCATCCGGATCGGCCAGCGCGTCGAGCGCGACGTTTGTCGGTTTCTTCGAACGCAAGCGGTTGCGCGTGACGTTCAGCGTGATGGTATAGAGCCAAGGCTGCAGCTTGAGCTCGGCTCGATGCTCGGCCGGCATCTTGGCGAGCGCTCGATAGGCGCGCACGAAGGCGTCCTGTACGATCTCCTCGGCGTCCTCTCGGTTGCCCGTCATACGCAAGGCGAACCCGAAGAGGCGCCGTTCGTAATCCTCGACGATGCGCTCGAAGCGCTCAGCGCTGGGGATGGCCCTCCGCAGTATCTCGGGGCGCGCGACGTTCGCCACCAGGATCTCCTCTAGAGCCGGTGGGGCCTCCAGCAATAGTGCGGTCATCGTTCATCCACAACCCCCACGGCGTCGCTGGAGTTTCGCCCGGACGCGACAGGGCCCCCTTCGGCGGCGCCGAACTTGCCTGTCATGGCTCTGCCTACCGATCCGCTCCCCCACCGTCGCGCCCCGCGGGCTCTCGGCAGGGGTGCCCCGCATCCAGGAGTGGTGCGCGTGTGAGCACCGGTGAGCGGAGAGGCCAATCGATGTACGACCGCACTGCCGTTATGGCGTGCGGTCGCGTGTTTCCGTAACTCCCTGCAAAGGGGGTTGGTGGAGGTGTCGCCCGTGAGTCACGTGATCGATCCCCAGGAGCTGGACCTCGACGCCTATACCCTGTGCAGCTTCGTGCCCTCGCTCGGCGAGAAGCGCGCTGTGCCGTTGGTGCTCATCGGCTACCGTGAAGGCGAGCAGCCGAAACTCGTCTGGCTCGTTCCCAAGGGGGGTATGGACGCCGGCGCGCTGACGGCTGATCCGTATTACCAAAAGCTGCTGCGCGATCCCCACGCGTACTTCACGAGAAAGTTGAACAAGTACGTCGAGGAGTACGGCTGTGTGCGCCGCGGGATCGAAGCATTCATCGCCTGTCATCAGCAACATCTCGCGTTTACGCCGCTGCGCGACCTCCATCGCGCTGACGCGCACCCGATGGAGGTCGAGCTGCCGCGCGAGATGGTGGCTATCTGAAGTAGACGCTCGGGGTGTACCAGATGCCGGGAGCATGGAAAGGGGCATGCTTCCCTGCGCGTTCGTACCAGTCGTCGTGCGTGGCGAAGCTCGCCGCGATCTCCTCGTCGCAGGCGCACAACCCCGTGAACGTTCCGAGATAGTACGTCGATCGCATAACGCGGTAGCCGAAGCCCGTGTGGAACGGGTTGAGCGCGCCGGCATCGGCGAGCGCTGCGGGGTCGATCCTCTCCGGATAGGTGCCGTGCGCGTCGTGGTAGTTCCTGAGCCAGTCGATCAGCACGGTGAATGCGCGCGCCAACTGCTCGGCAGCCGGGGAAGTAGTGACCGCCGCGGTCTGGGGGCTCGCGTGTGTGGCCGGTGGTGCGGCCTGTCCCTGCGTTCCTGCAGGCGAAGGCACATGCGACGGCGCGGCGGCCGGAGCTGGGCTTCCACCACGGCATTGCGCGAGGTAGGCGCTCTGCGCATCGCGTTCGGCGGTCAGCTCGGCATCGATCTTTGCGACGGTTCCCGCGAGCTTGGTGACGTCTTGCTGCACCGTGCTCCATGTCTGGAGCTCGGCTTCGGGGGCACCGGCGGCTGGAGAGGCGATGCGCGTCGGCTCGGAACCGCTAACGGTGGCGACTTCGTCGACGTACGTCTGAAGGTCGGAGGCATACTGCGTCACCAGATCGTCGAGCGGGTCGGCAGCGGCGTAGAGTTGTTGAAGCGCCTGCTGCGCCTGTTGCACGGGCCCGGGGGCGGGCTGCGCGATGGATCCGCGCGCCGCATTGAAGGCATCGGTGGTCTGCTGCTGCAGCGCCCCCGGCATCGTGGGCGTGCCGCTCTTGGTGAGTAAGGCGACGGCGTTGCGGTAGGCCACAACCGTCTCGGTCTGCTTGCGCAGCCGATCGTAGTCGGGGCGACACGTATCGGGGATCGTGCCCATCTCGCTGGGGGGGATCGCGGGAGTCACCGCGAGCACCGGGGCCGAGAGCGAGAGGGCGAGCGCGAGTGCGTGAAGCATGCGGGGGCTTTCGCGCCGCCAGGCGAGGAGCCTGTTGCGCATACCCCGAAGCGGCGCACATGAGACGCGGGTTCAGTGTGCTTCCGCTCCTGCTCTTTGCCGTCGTCGCCGGCTGCAACGGAGGCGTAGGCTCGGGAACACCGCCGGCTCCCGGTACGGTGAACGGTCAGAGCCAAGTAAACTCCGCGTCGAACGTAAGCGACGAGCAGGCCGCCGGGGACGTGGTCGATTACTACTTGCAGCGTATGACGTACGCAGCGCCGAGCCGACAGATGGAGAGCCGCATCGTCGCGCTGCACGCGTTTGCCGCGCGTGCCGCGGGCGCCACGCCTTCACCGGTGCCGAGCAATGCCGACGCAGCGTTGCCCGCGGCGGACGTTCCGCTGCCCAGCGCGCCACCGTCGTTCGTACCGCAGCGGCTCGAGCCGCCCAGCTTTCCGAGCGACGACGGCCCCGCAAAGCGGTTGGCCGAGCAGGGCGCGGCAACTCTTGCCCACCGCGTCGCCGACGCGAAGAGCCCGACGCAGGCGCCCGTCGATCGTATCGACGTCACGCGTGGTGCCGTGCAGTGGCATATCGAGCTCCTCACAGGTCGCATCTCGTATGCGCGAGAGCACACCGCGGGTGTGATCGAAAGCGGTGCCGAGCGTGCGCACGAGATTGCGGAGGCGTTCGTAACGCGTCACGGCGGGCTCCCGGACGACGCGATGGAAGTCGGCCCGGTCTACACCATGACGCAGGGCGACAACTCCTCCGCCCCCAAGCCGACGAGCATCACGTTCGTGTGGCGCCACGGGGATCCATCGATCATCGGTGCGGACGCGATCACCGCGACGGTGACGCCTACCGCGACGAGTCTCTCGGCCTCGCCCAGTCCTTCGTCGGGCCTCGAGGTGACTGCGTACACGCGCCTCTGGCGCAAGGCCGGAAAGACGCTCGACGCAGGGGGTATTCCGCCCATGCCCGCCGCGCGCGCGCTGGCGGCTCTGGCGCACAGCGTCGCGCTTCCGGCGAACGAAAAAGTAAAAGCGGTTGTTTTTGGCGGCCTACGCGGCCCCGCGTCGGCCGCGCCGCCGTCGACCGTGCCGGCGTGGGCCTTCGAAGTCGGAGATTCCTGGTACGCCGTCAATGCGCTCGACGGAGTCGTGAGCGGGAGTACGGTGCTAGGCGTCCCCTCGGATGCCATCGCGATGGTTGCGGCGCCGAAGCCGAAGACCGCCACCGCGGCGCCCACACGCTGACCCTACGCTACGGCATGGAGTGATGGAATGAAGACGCATGCGGCCGTCTTGGTCGCCACTGGGCGCGGGCGCCCCTTTGCCGGCTCGTTGCCCGTTGAGGTCGCCGAGCTCGACCTCGCCGATCCTGGTGCCGGCGAGGTGCTGGTCCGTATCGCCAGCGCCGGGCTCTGCCACTCGGACCTCTCGGCGGTCGACGGCACGCGGCCGCGTCCGCTGCCGATCGTGCTCGGGCACGAGGCCGCGGGCGTCGTCGAGCGCGTGGGGCCGGACGTGACGCGCGTGCGCGAGGGCCAGCGCGTCGTCTGCTCGTATGTGCCGATCTGCGGTTACTGCGAGTTCTGCGTCACGGGGCGCCCGGCGCTCTGCATCAATGGTACGCGAGCCAATGGCGCAGGGACGCTGCTCTCCGGTGCGGTGCGCTTTGCGCGGGGTGGCGAGCGCGTCCTCCACCACCTCGGCGTCAGCGCCTTCAGCGAGTATACGGTCTGCGCACAGGAGTCGCTGATTCCCGTGCCCGACGATGCACCGCTCGAGATCGCCGCACTCTTCGGCTGCGCCGCGCTCACCGGCATCGGCGCCGTGCTCAATACGGCGCACCTCCCTACGGGCTCGACGGTGGCCATCTTTGGAGCCGGAGGCGTGGGCCTGATGGGGGTGCTGGGCGCCAATGCCGCCGGCGCGTTACGGATCGTCGTCGTCGATCCCGTTGCCGCCAAGCGCGAGCTGGCGCGTACGCTCGGCGCCACCGACGTGGTCGATCCCGCCGCCGGAGATCCGGCGCGGCAGGTGCGCGAGCTGCTCGACGGCGGTGCGGAGTACGCCTTCGAGATGGCCGGCAACGCTAGCGTGCTCGAGCAGGCGATCACGGCCACGCGACGCGGCGGGACGACCGTCACCGTCGGCCTCCCGAGCGCTGCGGCGAGAGCGTCATTCGGCCATAGCGCCTTGGTAGGCGAAGAGCGCACGATCAAAGGGAGCTACATGGGCTCCGCAGTGCCGCAGCGCGATGTCCCGCGCTATCTCGCACTCTGGCGCGCGGGCCGCCTGCCCATCGAGCGTTTGGTGAGCGGTGAGTTCGCGCTGAGCGCGATCAATACCGCGCTCGATGCGCTGGCCTCAGGAACCGTTGCGCGGACGATCTGCCGGCTCTCGTAGGCGTTCGGCCGCCTCGTAGGCACGGCCGCGCCGCGCGCGCGCGGCGGCAACCTGCTCCGGCGTCCACGTGAAGAATCCGCGTCCGCTCTTAGCGCCGCGATGGCCGCGCCGGACGAGATCTGCCAGCGCCGTGGGCACCTCCGTACTGCGATCGAGCGCGGGGAGCAACGCGGCCGCCACGTCGGCAAAGGTGGCGAGGCCGCCGAGATCGGCCGACTCGATGGGTCCCGTTGCCATCCAACGCGGTGCCAGACCTTCGCGCACGACGGCCTCGACATCCTCGACGTCCGCTCCACCGCTTGCGACGATGTGGAGCGCCTCGCGCAGCAAGGCGAACTGCAGCCGGTTGACGATGAAGCCGGGGAGCGGCTTGCGCACCTGGATGGCGCGCATGCCGATCGCACGCAGCCAGGCTTCCAGGCGCGCCGTGGCGTCGGCGTCATGGGGGTCGGGCCGGCAGACTTCCGCCAGCGGCACGCGCGCCGCCGGATGGATGAAATGCGCCACGAAGATACGCTCGGGGTGCGCGCAGCGCTCGCCCAGGCGGTCGGGGGCAAAGCTCGAAGTCTGCGAGGCAACGGGAATGCCGAGCGGCACGATCGCGTCGAGCAGCGCGAGCAGATACTGCTTCTCGGGTAGGCTCTCGGGAATCGACTCCAGCACGACATCGCCGCGCACCGCAGCCGCGTAGTCGACGGCCACCTCGACGCGCGAGGCCAGTCGTTGATCTCCGGCCTCGAGCGCGCCGTCTTCCAAGCTCTTGTGCGCGCGTTGCTCGTCGCGGCCGACGAGCGTAGTCTCGATGCCGTGCGCGGCGGAAAGCAGAGCTAAGCGGGATCCCATCAGGCCGGCGCCCACGCAGACGATGTGCATCGGGATCGAATCCTCCGGACGAGGGTGGCGTTCCCAGGGTTTCGCAGCCGGGGACGACAAACACCTTGCATGTCCGCCGATCGTACCTTTGGTTTTCGCACTCGCGCGCTCCACGCGGGGACGCCGCCTGATCCCACGACGGGTTCGCGGGCGCAGCCGATCTACTTCAGCTCGAGCTTCGTCTTCGACTCGACCGAGCATGCTGCCGAGCTCTTCGCGCTGCGAACCTACGGAAACATCTACAGCCGCATCGCCAATCCGACGGTGGCCGCCTTCGAGGAGAAGATGGCCAATCTCGAGGGTGGTCTTGGGGCGGTCGCGACCGCGTCGGGGCAGGCGGCGCAGCTCATCGCGGTGCTCTCGCTGGCGCAGGCCGGCGATCACCTCGTCGCCTCGGCGAACCTCTACGGCGGCACGATCACGCAGTTCGCGGTTACGCTCAAGCGCATGGGCATCGACGTTACGTTCGTGGCGGAGTCCAACCCCCTCGGGATGGAGGCGGCGATCCGCGAGAACACCAAGGCGCTCTACGTCGAGACGATCGGCAATCCGCTGGGCAACGTGGCCGATCTGCGTGCCCTCGCCGACGCCGCCCACGCGAACGGTATCCCGCTGGTCGTCGATAACACGTTTGCGACGCCGTATCTCTGCCGCCCCATCGAGCACGGCGCCGATATCGTCGTGCAGTCGGCCACGAAGTTCATCAGCGGTCACGGCACCGCCATCGCGGGAGTCATGGTGGAGTCGGGAACCTTTCCATGGGGGCAGCGCCACCCGTTGATCGCTGCGCCGAGCCCCGGCTACCACGGCATGAACTTCGCCGAGACGTTCGGTGAGTTCGCCTATCTGATGCGCGCGCGCGCCGAGGTGATGCGCGACGTGGGGGCCTGTCTCTCGCCGATGAACGCCTGGCTCTTGATTCAGGGACTGGAGACGCTCGCGCTGCGCATGGAGGAGCACGTGCGTAATGCCGGGCGCGTGGCGGCCTTCCTCGAAGGCCACAAGGCGGTAGCGTGGGTGAAGTATCCTGGGCTGCCCTCCAATCCGTACCGCGCACTTGCGCAGCGCTACCTGCCGCGTGGCTCGGGCTCGATCTTCACCTTCGGGCTGCGCGGCGGGCGAGAGGCCGGCGCGCGCTTCATCGAGGCGCTGGAGCTGTGGAGCCACTTGGCCAACGTCGGCGATGCCAAGTCGCTGGTGATTCATCCGGCATCCACGACGCACCAGCAACTCACCGACGAAGAGATGGCCGCTGGGGGTGTCACGCCCGATATGGTCCGCCTCTCCGTGGGTTTGGAAGACGTAGAGGACCTGCTCTGGGATCTCGAGCAGGGGTTGGCGGCAGCCCAGAGTGCCACGGCAAGCGAGGTGGGAGCATGAGACTCGAGACTCCGTTGAAGCGGCGCGATCTGCTCGATCGCAGCCAGCGCGTGGCGATGGTCGGAGCGAGCGCCAACGTGTTGCGCCCCAGCTACTTCGTCTTCCGCTACTTGCAGACGCACGGCTTCGAGGTCACGCCGATCAATCCGGGCTATCCGGAGATCGAGGGGAGGCGCTGCTACCCGACGCTCGAGGCCTACGCGCACGAGCACGGCGCGCCGGACATCGTCGACGTCTTCCGCAAGCCGCACGATTGCCCGCAGGTGGTCCGCGAGGCGATCGCGGTCGGTGCGAAAGCCGTTTGGTTCCAGTACGGCGTGATCAATGACGAGGCGATCCGCCTGGCCGAAGAGGCCGACCTGGACGTGGTCGTCGACCGCTGCATGAAGGTCGAGCACGCGCGCTTCGACGGCGGCCTCAGCATCGCAGGCTTCGACTCCGGGGTGCTCAGCTCGCGGCGGCGGCGATCGGTGCGATAAGCCCAGGCGCGGCCTGACTGTGGCGCACGTCACGCTCGCACCGTGAGATCTCGGAACGCCGCCGCCGTTCGCCGATGCTTTGAGATGTAGCAGTGGATAACGCGGCTCCGTCCCTCCCCGCTCTCGTGCGCGCCGGCGGACGCGCTCAGCTTCAGTTACCCAGGGGGCACGTCAGCGCGACACTCGTGCCGCTTGCGCTGCATCGGCGCAGGCGCTCCGCCACCTACGAATTGCGTGTGGTCAACGAGACGGGACAGGATCTCTCGTCGCGGGCCTATGTTGTCGGCGGGCGTCGTGGCCGCGAGTCGGTCTCCTGGGTCGAGCTCCAGGTTCCGGCAGCCTCCGCCGTGGCGATGGAACTGGATATCCCCACACCCGAAAGCGGGCGCTTCGAGCGCGCGCTCGTCGAGCTCGACGCTCCGGGTACCCATCTTACACTGTTCGCCCTCCCCCCCTCCGCCAGATACAGCGGCACGGCGTTATCCGCGATCGTGGCGTTGGTATCGGTATGCGCGCTCATAATCGCGTTGGGGTCGTGGTGGCTCTGGGAGAGACCGCGGATGCTGGCGCTGGCCGCAGACGTCGATGCACTGCGCGTGCAAGTCCAGCACATGGCGCAGGTGCCCCGGGCGCCCATCGCCGCCGTTCCACGCCCGCTCGCACCGGCGCAGATCTTGGACTTCTCGGCGCGCCGCATCGAGACGCCCAGCGGGCAGCGCATCGTCGCCGACTACCGTGCCGTGGGACGGGAAGGCGTGCTGCACGTGACCGATCGCACGGGTCGCCTGCTCGACGAAAGCGTCTTCAGCCGGAGCGGCCATACCGTGTTCCAGGTGCCGCAGGCGCAAGAGCGCAGCGATCTGTCGTTGAGCTTTACCGTCACGCGCGGCACGTCGCGCGCGAAAACCGCGATCTCGCTCCCCCCGCCGCTGGCGGCGGCTCTGGTCGATCGCGCCGGGAGTGCCGTGCCGCCGGGCGCCCCGTTTGCGCTGGGCTCCAGCGTCGTGCGCGGCGGCGGCCCACTGCACGTCTCCGTGCTCCGCTACGAGCCCGACCTCCATCTTGCGCTCGTCTCCGACGATAACCGCGAAATCGACGGCGAAGATGTCGACGCCGGCGTCAGGGACGTGGCGCTCGAGGTACCGGCCGTGGCGGTGCCGGCGCGCTTCACCATCGTCGCCACCTATGCGCGCGGCACGGCGCAAGAGACGGTCGTCGCCCCCTTGAGCGTGCTGCCCCCGCAGTAGCGTCTCTCGCCCTGCAACCACCTCCCGGGCCATGGTGTTTCGTTCGATTATTCGATCTGCGCAAGGGCGATCTCGACCGCCGCTTCCCGAGAAGTCTTAGCAGTTAGACCCAACGGAAGATGCGGGCGCTGAGCAACATTCCGCCCAGCGCCCAGCAGAGCAGAAAGGCGATCCACACCGTGAAGTGTGCGAGCGGCTCGCCGCCTGTCGTCACGCCGCGCAACGCGTCGATGAACTGCGTGGAGGGGAGCAGGTGGAGCGGTGCGCTCACCGCGCTGGGGAAGCGGTCGAGTGGGATGTAGGCGTCGCTGAGGAACGCCAAAGGCACGGTGAGAACCGAGGCGAGGTTGTTGGCGCTCTCCGCCGTCCTGGTCACGGCGCCCACGACCGTGCCGAGCGAGACGAACGTCAGCGCACCGATAGCGAGCATGACGATCATATCGAGCGGATGTCCCGTGAAACGCACGTGGAAAAGGATGCTCCCCGCAAGCGCCAGGACCGATGCCTGAAAGGCCAGCAGGGAGAGCCGATAGAGGACCAGCGCGGCGAAGAAGACCCACGGCGGAAGCGGCGTGAGATAGATGCGCCGCAGGACCTTCTGCTCGCGGAACTGCGCCAGCATGACGCCCACGCCGAAGAAGCCCAGCGTCAACACTTGCGCTCCGATCAGCCCCGGCACGAGGAAGGCCGAAGCCTGCGTCGTGTTGCCGAAGCCGAACGCGAACGAGAAGAGCACCAAGAAGAAGATCGGCATAGCCAGGGCCCAGAACATCATCTCGCCGTCGCGGAAGAGATACCAGACGAAGTTCATCTTCGTCTGCGCCAACAGCATGCGCAGTGTGCTCACGCGGCTCCAGCTTCGCGCTCGTCGGCGATGCGCTCGCCCGTGAGGTTGAGGAAGGCGTCCTCCAGCGTCGCGCGCCGCATGTCCAGGGCGCGCAACTGCGCGCCCTGCTCGTCGACGGCGCGCACCACCTCAGCGAGCACGGGACCGGGATCGTGCTCCGTTGCCAGTACCCAGTGCCCGCCGTCGCTCCCGCCCGCGGGTGGCTCGTGGTGCCAGCGGCCGGCGCGCGCCACGCCGTCGCTCGGCACGAATCCTACCGCCTCCACCGTGACCGTCGAGCCGCCGCCCGCTCTGGCGATCAGCCGCGCCGGCGTGTCGCGCGCGACGATTCTGCCCTGCTGCACGATGCAGATCTCGTCGCAGAGGCGCTCCGCCTCTTCGATGTAGTGCGTGGTGAGGATCACCGTCTTGCCCGCCTGCCGCAGATGCTCGACTTCGCCCCAGAGCACGCGGCGCCCGTAGGCATCCATACCCGCCGTAGGCTCGTCGAGGAAGGCAACTTCGGGATCGTGCTGGATAGCCAGCGCCAGCGCGAGGCGTTGACGTTCGCCTCCGGAGAGGCCGCCGACCGGCTGGCGCTCCTTGCCGCCCAAACCGACGCGCTCGCAGAGCGCCGCGACTGCCGGAC
Source organism: bacterium (assembly GCA_004297985.1). Lineage (GTDB taxonomy): Bacteria > Vulcanimicrobiota > Vulcanimicrobiia > Vulcanimicrobiales > SCRA01 > SCRA01. Next base: position 33,387 of record SCRA01000055.1, read on the forward strand.
GCAGGCCGTAGTAGCGCGCGTAGAGCTCGAGTACCTCGCCGATGCGCGCCTTCTCTGGTAGAGACGTCGTCTGAAGTTGAGCACCGAAGCGCGGGCGCAGCAACCCGAGGTCGTGCGGTTTGGAGGGATCGAGCCCCAACATGCGCACCGAGCCGGAAGTCGGCTTGGTGAGGCCGATGCAGCACTCCAGCGTGGTGGTCTTCCCGGCGCCGTTACGCCCGAGGAGTCCGAAGATCGTGCCGCGCCGGATCTCGAAGTCGATGCCGCGCACCGCCTCGACCTCGCCGAAGCGCTTGACGAGGTGCGCGACCGCGATGCTCACGTCGGTCATGGCCGCGCCCCTTCGCCGGGCAGGAGCACTCCACCCCGCGAGCGGATACGGGGGCGATGCCAACCAGTCGTCGACGACCCGTTCGCCAGCGTCCTCCAAGCCGATTCACGTGGCGGGGAGCGCCGATCATCGCGCTGCTGATCGGTGCGGGACTCGCGATCGGCGGCGGCACTGCGTTGATCGCCAATCGCATCGTCTCTCGACCCGCGTCCACTCCGACGGTGGTGGTGGCGATGACCCCACCGCCGGTTGGATCCTATCAAACGCCGCGGCCGGCGACGCCTATTCCCGTCGATCGCCGCTTCAGCACGGCCAGGCCGGCGCAGATGACTCCCGAACCCGCGCCGCCGCCGACTCCATTGCCGGCTCCAGCGCCTACGCCGAGGGAGACTCCGACGGCGGCGCCGACGATCGCCGAGGAGACGTCCGCTCCACAGGCGCCGCTCGTGGAAGTGAGTGCTGCCGGGGCGCGCCCGGCGAGTACGCGCGCCGCACGCACGATTGCGCAGACCGCAGCGATCGCTCAGATGACGTCCGCGCCGACGCCCTCGATCGTCGTCGTGGCAGAGCAGTTCGTCCGCGCATACCTGCGAGCACTCGACCGCGGTGATACGGCGGCCGCCTATACCTATTTGGGGGGAAAGCCCGGCGAGCCCGGGATCGTGGCCCAGGAGGCGCCGCTGGCGAAGGGCGGCGGCCTCCACGTGCTCTCCCTGGAGGCTACCCCTGACGGCACCGCCAGCGCGATCGTCCGCGCTCGACTGGAGAGCCGGGGGCTGCGCTACCAGGCCACCTACTACATCGAGCCGTTCATGCACGGCCCGCACGACCTGGTCATCGAGCATGTGGACCTGCAGAAGGAGTAGGCCGTAGGACCATCGGGGTAGGCAAGGCCTCGGCGCTGGTCGTGGCTAATTTGGTACCTAGGCAAAGAAACGCATCGCTGAGGGGAGTCGAGGGGTGAGGCTCAACATCAGTTTAGGCCAGCGTCTGCTGGTCCTCATCGCGATTCCGCTCGCGATGGTCGTCATGCTCGTGCTCGTGTTCTGGGACTTGCAACGCAGCGTCGCAAGCGCGAACGCTTGGGAGAGCCACTCGTACGCCGTTCTGGCGCAGTCGGCGAGCGCGGACGCATCGCTGCAAGAGGCGCAATCCGGCGTACGCACCTACCTGCTCACCGGAGACGCACGCTTCACGCAAGCCTATGGCGTTGCGGTTCGCGATCTCCCGGGCTCGCTCCGCGGCTTGCAGGCCATGGTCAGCGACAACGTGGGGCAAACCGAGCGGGCGCAACGCATCGCGTCCTTGGCCTACCTCGAGCTGGCATGCCTGCGTCGGGAACTCGATCTGCGGCGCCATGGTGCATCGCAGCAACAGCTGGCGGCGGCGATTAGGGGGGCATGCACCGGCGCCGCGGAGCAGTTCGGTGACGGTTTGCGCGCCTTCAACGCCGAAGAGCTGGTGCTCAAGGCCAACCGCGAGGCGTCGCTGCAAACGGCACGCGACCACCTCGTGATCGCCGTTGCCCTCGCCGCGATCGCCGTCGTCCTCGTGACCCTGCTGTTGGGCATGCTCTTCATGCGCAGCGTGGTGCGGCGCCTCACGCGCGTCGCCGAGAAGGCGCGGGAGCTTGCCAGCGGCGAGAGCGCACCGCATGTGCACGAGACGCACGATGAGGTCGCCTTGCTCGAAGCCATCGTCGACGCCGCGGTGCAGGCTGTGCGCGAGCGCGAAGCTCTCTCCGTGCGCTACCGGCTGCTCGTCGAGCAGGCGCGCGACTTGATCATCTTTGTCGGGCGCTCGGATGGGCGCATCCGCGACGTGAATCCCGCCGCAGTCGCGGAATACGGTTACGCGCGCGACGAGTTCCTTCGACTCACCATCCGTGATCTGCGGACTGCGGAGGCGGAGAAGGCGCTGGGACCGTTCGCCAGCCTCAGCGAGGAGTATATCCAACTCTACGAGAGCGAGCACCGCAGAAAAGACGGCAGCACCTTCCCCGTCGAGAGCAGGTCGCACATCGTGGAGATCGACGGCGAGAGCGTCGTACTGAGCATCAACCGCGACATCACGGAGCGCAACCGGGCCGCCAAGGCATTGGCGAACGCACGCGATAAGGCTCTCGAGGCCTCGCGGCTGAAGTCGGAGTTCGTGGCGACGATGAGCCACGAGATCCGCACGCCGATGAACGGCGTGATCGCCATGGCGGAGCTGCTGGCGGGAACGGATCTCGACGTCGAGCAGCAAGAGTACGCGCGCACGATCAAGGAGTCGGGCGAAGCGCTGCTGCGGATCATCAACGAGATCCTCGACTTCTCGAAAGTGGAGGCCGGGAAGCTGGATCTCGACATCCAGACGTGCTCGCTGGCTCGCGTCGTGGAGGGGACGGCCCAACTGGTGGCCTCGGCGGGCAGCGCCAAGGGCCTCGAAGTCGTGAGCTACGTGGATCCCGCGATACCGCCCGCCGTCAACGGCGATGCGGGACGTCTGCGGCAGGTGCTCATCAACATGGTCGGCAACGCGATAAAGTTTACCGAGCAAGGATACGTCGTCGTCCGCGCGGTCCGTATCGGCGAACGGCATCGGGTCGTCGAGGTGCGCTTCGAGGTCGAGGATACCGGGATCGGCATTCCCCCACATCTGCGCGAGCGGCTCTTCGAGCCCTTCGCGCAGGCGGACGGCTCGACCACGCGACGCTACGGCGGCACTGGACTTGGTCTGGCGATCTCTAAGCGCCTCGTCGAGTTGATGGGTGGGGAGATCGGCGTTCGCAGCGAGCCCGGACGGGGCTCGACCTTCTGGTTTTGCCTGCCGCTCGAGCGAGCGAGCGACGAGGGCGCACCGTTGCGCCTCGCGGCGTTCCACGAAGTTGGCGCGCTGGTCACCGGCATCGACGGTCCGGCGCTGTCGATCATCGAGCGCTACCTTGCATCGTGGGGCGTGGAGTGCCGGCGGGATCCCGACGTTGGCCGCGCGTCCGTCGAGGCGGCCGAGCTCTCCCGTGCCGGAAGGCCGTTTGATCTCGCCGTCCTTGACATCGGACTCGCGCGCCCGGACGAAGAGTGGGTTCGCGGAGCGATCGCGGCGCTGCGCCGCGAGGTTCGCGACGTGATCCTCGTGGCGCAGCCCGACATGGCCGGCGAGGGCCCAGACTTGGCGCGCATCGGCCTCGCGGCGTACCTGACCAAGCCGCTGCGGCAATCCGCGCTCTTCGACTGTCTGGCTTCGCTGCTCGTGGAGCACGATAGCGAGACGCCCCACGCGTATCGCTCGCCTGCCGCACCGAGCGCTGGATCCGTCTCCCAGACCATGCCGATCGTCCAGCACGAGGCTGTCGTATTATTGGCCGAAGACAATGCGATCAACCAGCGCGTGGCGCTCAATCAGCTGCGCAAAATTGGCGTCGCGGCGGTCGTCGTGGAGAACGGGCGCCAAGCCGTCGATGCCGCCGCCGGCGGTGGGTTCGCCGCCGTGCTGATGGATTGCCAGATGCCGGAGATGGACGGCTTCGAGGCAACGCGCGCGATTCGGCGGATGGAGACGCGCACGGGAGGCCATATCCCCATCATCGCGATGACGGCGAACGCGCTCGAAGAGGACCGCCGCGCGTGCATCGCCGCCGGCATGGACGACTATATCTCGAAGCCGGTGGCCTTCAGCGACCTGCACGTCGTTCTGCAGCGCTGGCTCCCCGGCGGCGCCACGCGCGCAGCCGTGGAGGGCAGCGAGCATGGCTAGCGATGCGGCGTTCGATGCCGATCGCTTGCGCGAGCTCTTCGGTGAGGACGAGGGGGAGCTGGTCGCGTTTCTAGGCTTCGCGCTCTGCTCGATACGCGAAGTGATCGAAGGCCTCGCGACCGCTGTTGCGCGCCGTGACGGCGAGGCTACAGAACGTTTGGGTCACGAACTCAAGGGTGCATGCGCCAACGCCGGGGCACGCTCGCTCGAGGCGCTCGGCCAGCGCTTGGAGGAGGCGGGGAGTGCGCACTCGTGGGCCTACGCCGAGCAGTTGATCGAGGATGCCGAAATGGCGCTCGCCGAGGTCGCGGCCTACGTGACGGCGCGCGCAAGCAATCGACGTTGAACGAGAGATCACAGATCACGGAGGAAGGCGATCTATGATGACGATTGCGATCATCGACGACAATGAAGTGAACCTGGCCCTCTATCAACGCGTCGTGGCGGAGATGAGCGGGTGCGCGGCCAAGACGTTTACTTCCTCGAAGGCGGCGCTCGGATGGTTGGCGACCAACGCCGTCGACCTGGTGGTTGTCGACTACCGTATGCCGGAGCCGGACGGCCTGGAGATGATTCGCCGACTCCGCTCGATGAACGGTTTTCGCGACGTGCCGATCGTCATGTTGACGGGCACCAAGGAGCGGGAGACGCGGCTTGCGGCGCTCGATCTCGGAGCCAACGACTTTCTCACCAAGCCGGTGGACAAAGTCGAGTTCCAAGTGCGGGCGCGCAACCTCTTGGCGCTCCACCAGAGCAGGAGGCAGCTGGCGGATCGCGCCGCGTGGCTGGCCGAGGAAGTCCGTAAGGCGACGGAGCAAATACGGGCGCGCGAGCGGGAGACGATCCACCGGCTATCGCGTTTGGCGGAATACCGCGACGATGAGACGGCTTCTCACACCGTGCGGATGGCCAACTTCTGCGCGGTGGTGGCGAAGCACCTCGGCTTCTCCGAGCAGGAGCAAGAGCGAGTCTTGCTTGCCTCGCCGATGCACGATATCGGTAAAGTCGGCATCCCGGACGATATCCTGCTCAAGCCCGGCAAGCTCACGCCCGAGGAGTGGGAGGTGATGAAGCGGCACGCCGAGATCGGCGCGACGATCCTGGAGGGCAGCCCCTCGGATATCTTGCGCGAGGCGGCGACGATCGCGATCTCGCATCACGAGAAGTACGACGGCACGGGCTATCCAAAGGGCTTGAAAGGGGAACAGATTCCGATCGAAGGGCGCATCTGCGCCATCAGCGACGTCTTCGATGCATTGACCACAAAGCGCCCCTATAAGCCGGCCTGGCCGGTCGATCGGGCGCTGCGAACCATCGACGAGGGCAACGGTGCCCATTTCGATCCAATGGTGGTGCGCGCATTCAAGCAGGGTCTCGACGAGATCTTGGAACTGAAAGTGCGCTACGCGGACGAGCGCGCTAACGCCGATCGCGGCCGTTGAAGAGCACTGGAACGCGGCTGCGGACCTCGCCGCCCACGAGGTGCTCCACAAGGATTGCCGCCAGGAAGACGATCAGCGAGATGGGGACGAGATCGGGATCGGAGGACGGGACGACCTCGAGAACGGCGAGCGTGCCGCCGAGCACGGCCGTGAAGCCGAGCGCGATGCGGACGATCGCAAGCGACGCATGGCCGCGAAGCGAGGCTCGCAGCGAGGCGAGAGCCTGCAGCGGCGGCGCGCTCCCGATGTTCCAGAGCGTCAATGCCGCGCTGAAGGCCAGGATCGAGACGGCAAGCGCGAGTGCATCGCCGGCGGGCGTCAGGGGTGTTGCTCCTCGGCCTCCGCCGCGCGCTCCAGCGCGCGCATGGCGGCGGCCTTCAGCACCTTGAGGCCGAGCGTGGCGCACTTGATACGCGCTGCCGCGAGCGTCTCGGCGCCGAGATTCTCCATGATCTCGTCTTTACCCAAACGCAGCGTGTCATGCAGCGTCATGCCTTTGACGACGTCGGTCAACATGGAGGCTGAGGCCTGCGAGATGGCGCAACCCTTGCCTTCGAAACGTACGTCGGCGATACGCCCGTCTTCGACTTTCAAGTCGACTCGAATGCGATCTCCGCACAGGGGGTTGTCGTCCTCGGCCGAGATGTCGGGGTTCTCGAGATGGCCGTAGTTGTGCGGGCTGCGGTAGTGCTCGAGGATGTATTCGCGGTAGAAGAGTTCGTCCACAGAGACCTTGCTTACAACTTGAAGATGCGGGCGGCCTTCTCGAGAGCCTCGATCAGGGCGTCGACGTCGGCGAACGTGGTGTAGACATAGAACGAGGCACGAGCGGTCGCCGTCAGCCCAAGCCGCTCGTGGAGAGGCATGGTGCAGTGGTGGCCGGCGCGGATGCAGACACCCTCGGCGTCCAGGATGGAGGCGAGATCGTGCGGGTGGGCGTCGCCCATGGTGAACGCCGCCACCCCGCCACGCTCCTCGGCGCGCTTGGGACCGTAGACGGTCAGGTGCGGCACCTCGGCCAAGCGTTCGAGCGCGTAGGCCGTCAGCGCGACTTCGTGCTCGCGTACCCAAGCCATGTCGAGCCCCTCGAGGTATTCGACGGCGGCGCCTAGGCCGATCCCCCCTGCGATGTTGCTGGTGCCCGCCTCGAACTTCCACGGCAGCTCATTGTAGGTGGTGCGATCGTAGGTGACGCGGCGGATCATATCCCCGCCGGCTAGGAAGGGCGGCATCGCCTCGAGCAGGGCGCGCTTGCCGTAGAGGATGCCGATGCCCGTGGGGGCGAGCATCTTGTGGCCGCTCACGGCGTAGAAATCGACATCGAGCGCCTGCACGTCCACGCTCATGTGGGGGGCCGCCTGCGCGCCGTCCACCAGGACGGTGGCTCCGGCGGCGTGGGCCGCGGGAACGATCTGCTCGAGCGGTACGATCGTCCCTAGCGTGTTGCTGACCTGCGTGATCGCGACGAGCTTCGTCCCTTGGAGCTTCTGCTCCAAGTCGTCGAGGGCCACACGCCCCTGTTCGTCTAGTTCCAGGAAGCGCAGCTCGGCGCCCGTCTTGGCCGCCAGGAGCTGCCATGGCACGATGTTCGAGTGGTGCTCCAGGCGCGTGAGCAGGATCCCGTCACCGGCGCCCAGGTGTTCGAATCCCCACGTGTAGCAAACGAGATTGATCGACTCTGTCGCGTTGCGCGTGAAGATGATCTCATCGGTCGATGCAGCATTGAAGAAGACGGCCGCGCGCTTGCGCGCCGCTTCGTAGGCATCGGTCGCACGTTCCGCGATCTCGTAGACGCCCCGGTGGATATTGGCGTTGTAGTCCTCGTAGTAGTGCGAGATGGCATCGATGACGCTACGCGGCTTCTGCGAGGTGGCTGCGGAGTCGAGGTAGACCAGAGGCTTCCCCTTGCTCGTCCTCGTGGCGAGGATGGGGAAGTCGGCGCGAACGCGCTCGACCTTGTCGCCGGTGGCGTGGGGTATCCCTGCGATCATCTACAGGCTCCTTACAGCTTGGCTTCGATACGCTGTTGCACCCAGATGCGCGCCTGCGTCGAGGGTATGGCGTCGACTACGGTAGAGAAGAATCCCGCGACGATCATCCTGCGCGCCTCGTCGGGATCGATGCCGCGCGACTGACAGAAGAAGAGCGTCTCGGGATCGATCTCGCCGATCGTCGCCCCGTGATACGCCTTGACGTCGTTGTTCGCGATCTCCATGCCCGGCACCGAGTCGATGTGTGCCTTCGGGGCCAGCAGCAGCGAGAGGCTTCTGAGGTTGGAGAGGGAGCCCGCACCGGACTCGAGGATCGCGATCATGCCGTCGAAGGCCGCCTGCCCGGCGCCGTTCGCCGCCCCCAGGAGGAGCGCGTCGCTGGTCGTATGGGGAGCGGCGTGCGTGATGCGGGCGGAGAGATCGAACGCCTCGCGTCCTGCCGGGAAGAAGAGCCCGTGAGCGCCGCCCGTGGCTCCCTCGCCCTCGAGGTTGGCCTCGTACACGCTCTTGACGATGTCTCCGCCGAGGGTGATGGGTGCGAATTCGACGTTCGCGTCGCGGCCGACGCTGGCACGGCGCATCGCAATCTCCGGAACGTCCTCACCGAGCTGCTGCAGTGCCGCATAGGTCACGCGCGCCCCGGCGTTGGCGACGATCTCCGTCACGGAGCAGACTACCCGCACACCCTCGCCTGTGGCGGGGCGGCTCTCGATGCGCTCGAGCACTTGCACGGACGCGTGCTCCTCGGCCACGATGAGCAGCCGCGGGAAGGCGGAGGCATGCTCCACGATCGTATGCAGTTCGATCGCCTCGCGCAACTCCACGCCGCGCGGCACGTGGACGAAGAGGCCGCCGCGGTGGAGCGCGGCATTGAGAGCCGTGAGCCGGTTGGTCTCGGGATCCACGATGCGCCCAAAGTGCGGGCGCACCAACTCTGGGCGCTCGCGCAACGCCGTCTCGAATGGCGCCACGTAGGTGCCGGTTGCAGCGATCTCCGGGGCCAGACGCAAAGAGATGGCTTCGCCGTCGAGGTTGACGATGCGCGTTGCCGCGCCGGTGTCCGCGACATCGCCCGCCGGCGTCTGGGCGGCAAATGGCACGATGCGCGAGAAGTCGACGGTCGTCAGGTTCCGCCGCTGCGTGCGGGAGAGACGCCAAGCGGGGAGGGGCAGTCGCTCGTAGGCGTCGAGGGCCGCTAGGCGCGCTGCGCGCTCCTGCTCGCCCTCACCCAATCGAGCCGAGAGGCCCTCGACGGCAACCCTGCTGACGCCGGCCTCCATGACGAGATCAGGCGACGCCACCGGCAACCTCCTCGCGGATCGGATCGTAGCCGTCGCGCTCGATGCGCTCGGCGAGGTCGGCTCCGCCTTGCTTGACGATGCGCCCGTCCATCATGACGTGGACGGTGTCGGGGTGCAGATACTGGAGGATGCGCGGATAGTGCGTGATGACCAGCAGGCCCGTCTCGGAATTCGCGGAGCGTACAGCGTTCACGCTCTCGCCGACGGCCCGCAGGGCATCGACGTCGAGACCCGAGTCGGTTTCGTCGAGGATGGCATACTTCGGCTGGAAGACGGCCATCTGCAGCATCTCTAAACGCTTCTTCTCGCCGCCGGAGAAACCGTCGTTGACGTAGCGCGACACCACCGAGCTGTCCATGCCTAGGAGCTGCATCTTCTCAGTGACCAGCTTCTTGAACTTGGCCGGCGGGAGCACGTCGCCGGGCCGCAGCGCCGTGCGCGCGCCGCGCAGGAAGTTCGCTACGCTCACGCCGGGGATCGCCGCGGGATACTGGAACGAGAGGAAGAGCCCGGCGCGCGCCCGCTCGTGGGGGCGCAGGGCCAACAAGTCGCTGCCGTCGAGCGTGGCGCTCCCGCCGGTGACGGTGTACTTGGGATGACCCGTCAAGGCGAACGACAGGGTGGATTTCCCCGAGCCGTTGGGGCCCATCAGGGCATGCACCCGGCCGGGTTCGACCGTGAGGTCGATCCCCTTTAGAATCTCTATCGATTCGACCGAGACCCGCAGGCCGCGGACGATCAAGCCCTTCTCCAACTCAGGAATCCTCTCGCGTGACAGACAACGATGTGGGATATGCGCCTCCAAGTCTACCGATGGGCCTAGGGAAAGTCAAGAAGACCCTGGTTTTTCTTCCAACGGCTATGGTATACTGCGCTCGGGGACGCGCCGCGACCGCGCGTGAGAGATTATCGTGGAATCCGAAGGGCATTTTTTTCAAACTACCCGCGGGAAGATCGTCGAGAGCCTCGGGCGTACCGGGGGCGCGACGGCCCGCGAGATCGCTGCCGAGCTCGGGCTGACACCCAACGCGGTGCGGCAGCAGTTGTCGGCGCTCGCCACAGAGAGCCTGGTCCAGACGCGCCCGACCCGCCGCGGCCCCACCAAACCCACGCTGCTCTACCACTTGACGCAGAAGGCCGAGCGGCTCTTCCCGCAACGCACGGACCAGCTTCTCCACCTGGTGCTCAACCAGATCGCCGACGACGACGGGGGCGAGCGCATCAACGACCTCTTCCGCAGCATCGGCAAGCGTTCTGCGGAGAAGTTTCGTCACCGCCTCGAGGGGAAAGACTACGCGGGGAAGGTCCATGAGTTGGCGGCGATCTTGCGCGAGCAGGGTGTCATCGCCGACGTCGAGCAACGCGCCGACGGGAAGCTCGTGCTTCGTGAGCACAACTGCCCCTTCGCGGGTTCGGTGAGGAATCACCCCGAAGTCTGCACGCTGATCCATACGGTCATGGACGAGCTGCTCCCCGGGGAGCAGAACCATACCACCTCCTTCGCCAAGGGGAACGACGTCTGCACCTTCGAGCTCACCGCCGATGTAGCCGAAACGGCTGCCGAGGCCGTCAAGATGGGACGATCATGAACTACGCCAAGTTCCAGGAACTCGTGACCGCCCGCGAAGGCTTCCGCGCGATGGACGACGCCACCGCGACGGGAGAGTATTTCAGCGACTCTTGCGGTGATCTCTACACGTTCTATCTGAAGGTAGGGCGCGGCGAGGTCATCGAGGACATCTCCTATTTCACTACTGGCTGCGGCTTCGGCACGGCCACCTGTAGTCTGCTGGTGGAGATGGCGCGCGGCAAGACCGTAGCCGAAGCGGCGCAGATCGACGAGAGCACGCTCAGCGCGGCGCTGGGCGGCTACCCCGAGAAGAAGAAGGACTATCCCGAGCGCTCGATCGCTGCGCTGCGCAACGCGATCGAGAACTATCGCGCGAAGTGCGGCGCGCCGGTCACCAGTGCGCCGGCGGACTGGACGACGCCGCTCCCCGCCGCCGTTCCGCCAACGCCGGCGACCACCGAGGAACTCAAGAACGGGGCGCGTGTCTTCCACGACGACGGGAAGCTCACCATCAAACTAGGCTCGATCACCTAAGCAGGGCGGCGTTGCCCTCCGCGCGGTGGTAGCCGACGTCGGAGAAGAGCGGCGAGGAGATCAGCAGATCGGCCGAGCGGCGATTGCAGGCGATCGGGATGTCGTGCAGCACCGCCAGGCGCAGCAGCATCTTCACGTCCACGTCGTGGGGCTGCGGCGTCAGCGGATCCCAGAAGAAGAAGACGACGTCGATGCGCCGCTCGGCGATCAACGCTCCTACTTGGGCGTCGCCGCCCATCGGCCCCGAGAGCAGCAGAGTGATCGGCAGATCGAGATGCTTGAGCACGGTCTGTCCGGTCGTGGCTGTAGCGAAGAGCGTGCATTGCGCCAGCGTCCCGCGATTGAAGGAGGCCCATTGGGCCATTTCCTCCTTGCAACGGTCATGAGCGATCAAGACGACGGATAAGCGTTCCATAGGCACCATCCTACCCACGTTCGCTTACCATCGCCTTAACCGTGCATCACAGTCCTTGGAGAAAGGGGTTCAGCGCTCGCTCGCGCGCGATCGTGGTCTTCGGACCGTGCCCGGGATGGACGATCGTCGCATCGGGGAGCGCCAACACGCGATCGCGCAGCGATGCGAGGATGCGCTCCGTGTCGCCGCCCGGCAGATCGGTGCGCCCGATGCTTCCGAAGAAGAGCGTGTCGCCCGTGAAGGCCAGGTGCTCGCCGTCTCGCTGCGCTAGGAAGGTACAACTGCCGGGCGTGTGCCCCGGGGTGTGGAGGACCTCGAGCGCTACGTTTCCCGCGCGGATCACATCGCCGTCGGCGAGCTCGCGGTCGATGGCGATCACGCGCGGCCCCTCGATGCCGAGCCACGCCGCTTGCATCGCCAGCTCGCGATAGAGCGGGAGATCGTGGGGATGGAGCGCGCCTTCTGCGCCCGTGCGCTCCTTGAGATCCGCGAATGCACCGATGTGATCGATATGAGCGTGCGTGTGGAGCAGAATGCGCGCTCGAAGCCCGTGACGCGCGAGCGCGGCGACGATGCGTTCGCTCTCGTCGCCGCCGTCGATCACGATCGCCTCACCACCGGCTTCGTCGCCGAGAATCGTACAGTTGCACTGCAACGGCCCGACCACGAGCTGTTCGAAGATCATCAGTCGATGCGTGCGGCGACGCCTACGCCGTCGCCGACGGGCAGGATGGTCGCGTCGAGCTGCGGGTGATTGAGAAAGACGTGGTTGAAGCGGCGAATAGCCTTCGTCGACGCGTCGTCGTCCGGACGCTCGGCCGCTCCTGCGCGTCCGTGCCACAGCAGATTGTCGACGACTACCAGACCCGAGAGCTTCAGCAAGGGCACGGCGTAGTGAAGGTAGCCCTCGTACTCCTCTTTGACGGCATCGATGAAGACGATGTCGAGATTACGCTGCTGAAATGCCGGCAACACCTCCAGTGCCGGCTGGTTGATGATCTCGACGCGTTCGCTCACGCCCGCTCGCTCGAGGAAGGAGACCGCGAGCTTCGTGCGTTCGATATCCGGGTCGACGGTCCAGATCTTTCCCGCCGGCGGCATAGCCTGAGCCATCCATAGCGTGGAGAAGCCGTATGCCGTTCCCAGCTCCAAGATGCGATTGGCCTGCATGCAGTGAACGAGCGTCGAGAGCAAGCGTGCCGAAGCGCGGTCCAGGATGGGTACACCGTCAGCATGGCCCCGCTGCTCGAGCTCGAGCAGCAGCGCGGGGGGCTCGCTGTGCAGGCGTTGGAGGTAGGCGAGATCGTCCGACACGTCACACTCCTTTGTTGCGTACCGCCCGGCGTTGGCGTATGAACGGGAGAAATCCTGGCGGCGCAGGAAGGGCGCGCGAGCGGCGAGTAGGAGACTTCCACGTCATAATGAGAGCAAGAGAGGACGGCATATGGCACTGCTGACAAAAGAAACCTATACAGCGAAGAAGTGGTCGTACACAGAGTTGCACGGTATGTCTGAGAAGACGATCGGTATGCACTTCGGATTGTACGAAGGGTACGTCAAGAACACAAACCTGCTCAACGAGCAGCTCTCCGAGCTGATCGCTGCGAGCGGCAGCAAGGGCTCCGATCCCAAGTTCGCGGAGCTCCAGCGGCGTCTCGGCTTCGAATACAGCGGTATGCGTCTCCACGAGTACTACTTCGACAACCTCACGCCCAACGGCTCGGGGAAGCCCGGGAGCAAGCTCTCCGCGGCAATTACCTCGAGCTTCGGCGACGCCGAGAAGTGGAAGTCCGAGTTCTTCGCGATCGGCGGCATGCGCGGTGTCGGCTGGGCGATTCTCTACCAGGATCCCACCAACGGCTGGCTCACCAACGCCTGGGTCACCCTGCATCAGGAGGATGCCCTCGTCGGCTTCAACCCGGTGCTGGTCATGGACGTCTGGGAGCATGCATATCTCCTGGACTACAAGCCGTCGGAGCGCGGCAAGTACATCGAGGCGTTCTACGCCAACATCGACTGGAACGCGGTCGAGCGGCGCCTGAAGTAAGCGTGGGGGCGGCGCTCCGGCGCCGCCCTTCGCCCGCCGTCGCAAGGAGGACGATCGTGAATACGCTACGCCTCTTCCCCCTGGGTTCCGTTTTCTTTCCGGGTGCGGCGATGAACATTCACGTCTTCGAAGAGCGCTACCGCCGCATGGTGCGCGAGTGTATCGAAGACGACGCCCGATTCGGTATCGCGCTGGTTCGCGAAGGCGCGGAGGTAAGCGACCCGTCCTGCAGCCCCCACTCGATCGGTACGGAGGCGCGCATCATGCGATGCGACCCGTTGCCCGAAGGACGCTTCTTGTTGGACGTGCGTGGAGAGCGGCGCTTCAGCATCGTGCGCCTACTCTCGCGCGAACCGTATCTGTTGGCTGAAGTGGAGTACTTGGCCGAGCCGCCGCCCACGGCTGCCGCCGGAGAGCTGGTGGCGCGAGCGCGTGCGGGCTTGCCCGCCTACGTGGATCTGCTGGCGAAGATGGCCAACGTACAGCTCGACATGCCCGATCTCCCGGACGATCCCGTCGTCGCTTCCTACGTCATCGCGCAGACGCTCCAGACCAACGACGCCGCCAAACAGCGCCTGCTCGAAGTCTCGCGCGCCGACGAGCGGCTGCGTGCCGAGTTGGCCGTGCTGCAGCGCGCCACGGCGGCGCTGGAGCGCATCGCCGCGCAGCGCGAGAGCGCGGCGCGCGGCGAGCCGGCCACCAGCGGTGAGCGCAAGGATCAAGAGCGGCTGTTCGGCGTCTACTTTTCCTTGAATTAGGCTCCTAGGTACGTTCGGCGGCGGCGATCACGTTGCGCATCAGCGCCACGTTGGTCACGGGCCCGACGCCGCCAGGAACGGGCGTGATTGCCGCGGCGATGCGCGCGACCTCCTCATAGGCGACGTCGCCTTTGAGCACGCTTTTGACGACGGTGGTTCCGACGTCGACGACCGTCACCCCCGGCGAAACCATCTGCGCGGTGATCAGGCCGGGAACGCCGGCCGCCACCACCAGCACCTCCGCTTCGCGTGTGTGCCGCGCGAGATCCGTCGTGGCGATGTGGCAGGTCGTCACCGTGGCGTCGGCGGCCAGCAGCAGCAGCGAGACGGGGAGTCCCACCACCACCGAGCGTCCGACCACCACGGCGCGCTTCCCGCGCACGGGCCAGGCGGGCGAAGCCTCCAGCAGCAGCATCACCGCTTGTGGCGTCGCGGGCACGAAGAGCGGATCGTGACCGTATGCGAGCCGCCCCTGGTTGGCGGGGTTGGTGGCGTCGACGTCCTTCTGCTCCGAAATGGACGGTGCGATACGTTCGATGCGCAGGTGGCGCGGCAGCGGCTGATGCAGGAGGACGCCGTGGATCGAGGGATCCTCGCCCAAGACCCGCAGGCGCCGTTTCAAGCGCTCCTCGGTGGCATCGGCCGACATCTGCTCGAGATCGACCTCGATGCCGATCTTCGCGCCCAGCTTCAAGAGCGAGCGTGCGTAGGCCAAGCTGGACTCGTCCTCGCCCACCATCTCTACCACCAGACGCGGCGCGTTGCCCGCTTCTCGCAGGCGCTCGGCACGTCGTGTGAGGTCGGCGGTCAGCTCGCGCGCCAGGGCGCGACCGTCCAGGAGGGTGGCGGTGGTCTCCAACTGCATACTCCGAGGGGTGCGAGGGCGGCACTGCCTTCTTGAGCATGCGGGCGGGACCCTGGCCGATTGGGAAGAAGGCTGGATCATGGAGACGACGCTCGTTGGACGGGCTGCCCCGGCGTTCACCCTTCCCGCCAGTGACGGTACGGAGATAGCGCTGGGGAGCTTGCGGGGCAAGCCTGTGGTGCTGGCGTTCTTCCGGGGCACCTGGTGACCGCGCTGTCGTAAGCAGCTCGTCGAGCTGCAGCAAGCCGCACAGGAGTGGGAGACGCGCGGTATCGGGGTCCTAGGTGTGGTGGGTCAGCGTTCTGAGCCGGTCCAGCGCCTACGCACCAAGCGGGGCATCGCCTTCCCGATCCTCATCGACGCCGACCGCGCGGTGATCAAGCGCTTCGGCGTCTATCACCGGTTGGGGATCGATGCGGTCAACATCGCGCGCCCGGCCGTCTTCGTGCTCGACGCGCAGGGTGTCGTGCGCTGGCAGCATGTCGCGCGCAATCAATTCGACCGCCCATCGGTTGCACAGATCGACGCCGCCCTCGCGCTCGCGGCGGAAGGCCAACGCGCTCAGGTGCGATAGGCGGCCCAGATCAGTCCGAGTGCGAGTTGGAGCGTCTCGCCGCGCATCCCCGCCGATGCCGCGGCGTCGATGGGATCGTGCGCGCGAAAGGCGAGCAGGTTCCCAGCGGGCGTTCCGTGGTGCTCGGCTGCTAGGGCGCAGGCGACTGCCACCGTCGCAGGCGTCGCGTTCGCGGAGCGCATCTGCGCCAGCGTGGGCGCCGTCACGCCGAACTGGCGCTCCAAGAGGGCCTGGTAGTCGGCAAAGCGCGCCGGCGTCGCATCGGGCAGCAGCATTGCGATGCGCCCCAGCAACGTGCGGGCCTGGGCCTGGTTGACGAGGTCTGCGGATTCGTCTGCGGCGCGAGCCGAGGAGACGAACGCGATCTGCGCGGCGCGGGCCAGCGGTAGAAGGCGATCGAGATCGCTTTGCGCGAGATCGCCGTGCGGATAGTGCTTGACGTCGCCGAAGGCCTGCATGTAGCGGTCGATGGCCGCCGAGTTCTCGTAGGCAACGGCAAGCGAGCCGCGCGCGGCGTCAACGGCGCGCAGGAGTCCGCCTGTACCGGCCGCCACGCCGTCGACGATGCCCTGCGCGCGCGAGAGCACGAGGCCGCTGTCGGAGTTTGGGTGCGCGATCTGGTCGCGCAGATCGTCGAGCACCTTGAGATTGTCTTCCAGGATCGCGGGTGCCTGATCGAACGTGTCGGTGGCTTCGTCGAAGAGGTGGTTGGTGTCGCGCACGAGCTTCAACTGTTCGTAGAGCAGCGTGGCTAAGCGCGAGCCGTCGCTCACCCCGGCGATGCCGCCCGCCTCGTCCATCGGGATATCGTAGTCGAGCTCGCCGAGATGCGCGTCGAGCGCGTCGGCGTCCCTGCGCCCGTCCTTGATGCGCGCCTTTACGTCGTCTTCAGCCGCCTTCAGGCGCGCCTGGGCGGCGTCGAGCCGCACGACGAGCGCGGCCGTGTCGACGCGCGGAGAGGCGACGGGGGCGGCGTTGGCTAGGGCCAGCGCCTGCGCGCGCGGATCGTCGCCCAGCGGAGCCAGCGTCTGCTGGACGAGGCCGGAGTAGCCCAACGCTATCTGCGATCGTGCCAGGCCCAGGCGCGCGGAGACGCTGGCGGGATCGCTCGCGACGATGTGCGCGAGGGCGCCCTGCGCGTAGGCATAGCGCCCTTCGTCGAGATCGTGGAGTGCAGCCCGCGTGGCCTGGGCGGTGCTGCGCTTGTCGATCTGCGGGTAGCCCTCGAGGTGGGCGACGCGGTCGGCCGAGCCGGGGTGCGTCTCGAAGTAGCGCGAGAAGATGCCGCCGGACTTCTCCTCGATGGACCCTAGGCGCGCCATGAAGTCCACCATGGTCTGCGGATCGTAGCCGGCCTCTGCCATCAGCTTCAGGCCGTACTCGTCGGCCTTGAGCTCGTGATAGCGGCTGACCTTGAGCAGGTAGAGGCCGGCGGCGATATCCCCGAAGCGGCTGACCAGGGGCGAGAAAAACTTGAAGATCGTGAGCAGCGTATTTGCACCCTTGACCTCTTCGTACATCTTGGTGATGTGGTACTGCTCTTCGTGCCCCAGCTCGTGTCCCAGGACGGCGGCCATCTCGTCGTCGTCTTGCACGAAGTTGAGCATCCCCTTGGTGATGTAGATCGCGCCGCCGGGGAGCGAGAAAGCATTGGGCGTCTCGCTATCGAGGATGCGCACGCGGTAGGGAATGTCGCGCCGTACGGTGTGCGGCGTAAGGGTCACGAAGACGCGCTCGACCCACGCCGTCAAGAGCGGGTCGTCGTTGACGCTGCCGATCTGCTCTTCGATCGCGCGCTCGATACGCTGCCCGAACTGCACCTCTCGCTGCGAGCTCATCGCGGCGGCGGGCAGCGGAGCCAGCAGCGCCGCCGTGAGCATGAGCGCGTAGATGCGCGCCGTCACCTTTCCCATGGCCTGCGCGAGAATTCGTCGCCGCTTCGGAGCGACCTTGGTCGCATGCGTGTGCGGCGATAGGCCTTCAGCGTATCGACGCGTAATGCTCGCCCCCGTGAATCGAAGAATCTGGATCGCCATCGCGGCCGGGGTCGTGCTGGCGGGCTGCGGAGGCGGGGGCAAGGCGGCTTCGAGCGCGGGCCCCGGATCGCTGGCGGGAGCGCCTGTCGAGAGCTTCACCGTCGCGCGTCTGGGCGGAGGCAACGCGGGTGTCACCGATTTCCACGGGAAGGTGCTGCTGGTGAACCTCTGGGCATCGTGGTGCCCGCCTTGCCGGCAGGAGATGCCCGATTTGGAACGGTTCTCGCGCAACGCCGCCAAAGATGGGGTGGAAGTGGTGGGCGTCAACGAAGGTGAGTCGGCGCAGACGGCGGCCGCCTTCGCCAAGACGGTGGGCGTGACGTTCCCCATCCTGCTCGATCAGGAGCAGCGCTACGGCGCCGCTTATGGGGCGCTGGGCCTGCCGACCACCGTCTTCGTGCGGCGCGACGGCACCGTCTCGGAAGCCGTCGACGGTCCGCTCACGTACGATCAAATGCAGGCCAAGGCCAAGCGCGCGGAGGGGACGAGATGAGCGAGGTGATGGTGGCGGGGATAGCGGCGCTGGCCGTCGTGCTGCTCTCGTTCGCGCAGGACGCCTTTCCTGGCTTGGCCTTCTACCATACATGGCAGTACGCACTCGCGCTGGCGGTAGGCATCGTGCTCGCCGCCAACTACGCGATGCGCCGGCGCCGCTATCGCTTGGCGATGCTGGGCATCGCCGCAGTCGGCCTGGCCGGACTCTACGCGGGCTTGGCGGGTGCCGACACCGCGCTGCTGATGCGCGGCCCCGGGCAGACCGTCCACGCCGCCGGCGGGGCCGTCGTGCATTTTCCCATTACCGATGCCCAGCAGGTGCGCGCGGGGACGGCGGTACTCGACGTGGCGGGGCGCGGTCCCCTGCGCCCGGGGGGGCGCAGCTACGCCGACTCCTCCGTGCTGATCTCGCAGATGCATCCTGCCGCCTACATCGACGCCTACGACGCCGCGGGACGCCACCTCACGATCACCCAGCCGCAGGGGACCTCCTTCCTCTCGCCGCTCCTGCTCTTCCCATCGCAGGCGCGGCTGCGCGATCGCACCTACGCCATCGACGTCTTCGCGCTCCCTGCGCTCTCGCAGACGGTGCAGGCGTTCTATTTCACCCCGGCCGACATCGCCGCCGTGCAGCATGTCGCGCCTCCCCGTGACGCGGCTGTCCTCGTGGCGTTGACCGGCCGCAACCGCGCACTCGTGCCCCACGGCATCGCATTCCTGCGCCAGGGCGCAGCCAGCGACGTGGGCGGCGTGCATCTCACCGCCTCCATCGGCCATTACCCCGTGCTGGTGGTGGCCTCGGCGCCGTGGCCACCGCTGTTGATCGGGGGTGCGCTGCTGGCGATCGCTGGGGTGCTGATGCGCCGGCGCAAGGAGAACGGAGCGCTCTCCGCCGACGGCGCGGCCTAGGAGCCTGTCGGGCAGGTCGCCGACGACCCGCCCGCTTCGTGGTACAATGGCGCGAGCAGGCATGGCACTTCGACGCTTGGCTGGCGTCCCTACCACTGCGCCGGCCCCTGGGGCGTTCGGAACGATCGCGCGGCCCAGGCTGTACGAGCGACTCGACAACGCGCTCACCATGCACGTCGCCTGTGTCGTCGCGCCCGCCGGCTACGGCAAGACTACTCTCGTGCGCCAGTACGTCGAACGCGCAAGGCGCCCGTCGGCCGCCGTGGCGGTACCCACGGGGGGCGGTCTGTTTCCGTTCGCCGGTGCCGTCGCGCAAGGGCTGCGAGAGATCGTTCCACACGCGGCGGACGACTTCGGCGGAGCGGCCGAGAGTGCGCGACGCGCCCCGCACCCCGAAGCGGTGCTGGCCGACTGGTTTGCGCATCTGCTGGCCGGGCAGGCGCCGCTGCTGGTCATCGACGACGTGGACCACCTCCGCGACGGCAGCGGAGCAGCCTTTCTGTGCGAGCTGATCGAGCGCGCGACCGATGCGCGCTTCTTGATTCTCTCGCGCTCCACGCCGCCGTTGCCGCTGACGCGTTGGCTGGCCTACGGCGAGATCGACTTTCCTATCGACCTCGCGGAGCTCCGCTTCCGCGACGAAGAGGTGCGCGCGTACGTGCACGGCAGCGGCCTCGTGCTCCCGGCGCAGACGCTCGAGCGCGTGGTCCAGCTTGCCGGCGGCTGGCCGATGGCCGCGGCGCTGGCAGCGCGCGCGGCTGCGCGTACGGGCGGCGACCTGCGCCAGATCGAGGGGGCGACGCGCGAGATCCTCTTCGACTTCTTTGCCGACGAGATCTTCGCCTCACTACGGCCCGAGGTGCGCCGCTTCGTGGTCGACACCAGCATCTTCGAAGTGCTCGATATCCCGCTTCTGGAGGTGCACGTTCGCTATGCGCAGGCGCGGGCGATCCTGGAGCAGCTCCTCCACGACGGGATCTTCGTCTTCCGCGAGAGCAACGACGTCTATCGCTACCAGAGCCTCTTCCGCGCCTTCGCGCGACACGAGCTGCAGCGCCGTCCTGCGGCGGAGCGCCGCGAAGCCTACCTTGCCGCCGCCGAGACGCTGGTGGCGGGGGAGCGGGATGCCGAGGCGCTGATGCTGCTGACCGAGGCGGGGGAGCGTGCGCGCCTGCAGCACCTCGCCGGCGAGCGCTTTCGCGAGATCTTCCGCGCTGGGCGTGCCGACGCGCTGCTGGGCGCCCTGGATGCCTTGGACGAACCCAACGACCCCGAGGTGCTGGCGTTGCGCGCATTGGTCTTGGTGCGCACGGAGCGCGCGAGCGAAGTTCCGGAGCTGGCGCGCCGCGTCGAGGCGAACCGGGAGAAGGGCATCGCGCGTCTGCAGGCACGTCTCGCGCTGGCTACCTATCTCTCGCACGAGATGCGCTACGCCGAGGCGATGGAGGTGGTGCGCACGGAGACGGCGGCGAGCCTGCTGCCGCGTGCCATCGCTTTCGACTTCTACGCCCTGGCCGTCGACGCCCTGACGGAGCTAGGCGAGAGCGGAGAGGCGCAGCGCTACCTCCAACAGATGTCCCCGCTGGCCACGCCCGCGCAACGCTACCGCGTCGCCTACGCCAATCTCGTGCTCTCGTTCAGCCGCAGCGATCTGAGTTTGGTGGAGCGCTTCGCCGAGGAACTCCTGGCCGAGGCGGAAGCTGAGCGCGATCTCCAGACTGCGGCACGGGCGCGCATCGGCTTGGCGAGGATAGCGATGCAGCGCGGTGAGAGTGCGGAAACTCAACGCCTATCGCGTGAGGCGGCTGATGCGTTCCGCCGAGCCGGCGACGCCCACAGCGAGACTTTCGCGTTGATGCCGTTGGTCCACGCAGCAAGTGAGGCGGGGCAGTTCGAACACATGCGTGAGGGCATCGCTCGTCTCGAGGCGTTGGGGGCTCTGGGGATAGGACGCTGGGCCTACGATGTCTGCGTCCCGCCGGCACAGGCGATCGAGCGTGCGGCGCAGGGCGACCTTAGCAGCGCATTCGAGACTCTCAACGCGCGGCCGACGCTTCCGGCGCGGAACTACACCACCTTGCGCCTGGCGGAGATCGCCTTCTACGCCGCAGGGGCCGCGCGTCGCGAGGAGGCCGAGGCGCGGGTGGCCGAGTGTCTCGAACGGCTGCGGGAGGCGACGCCGTCGAGCGTTGAGGTTTCGCAACGCATGGTGCTGGCGTTGGTCTATCTAGCCCATGCCAATTTAGTGCTCGGTAGGCTGGAGCGCGCTCATAGCCTCCTCGAACAGTTGGGGCGAGCCAAGGGAGCCTTGGAGCGTAAAGCGCATCTCCTCTTCGACGTCGCCTGGGCGACCTATCTGCAAGCCAGCGGCCACGGTGCGGGAGAAGAGCGACGCGCCGTCGCCCTCGAGCGCATGGCTCAGGCCGGGTTCCAGGGGTTGGCGGCGGTTTTCCAGCACCTCGGTGTGCTGCCGGTCGAGGCTGCAGAGGAGTCGGCGGGCGGCGTGCTGGGCAGCTTGACAAAGACGGAACTCGCTCTGCTGGTCATGGCAGCCGAAGGTTTGGCCTCCAAGCAGATCGCCGAGCGCCTGGGGCGCAGTCCTCAGACGGTGGA
Source organism: bacterium (assembly GCA_004297985.1). Lineage (GTDB taxonomy): Bacteria > Vulcanimicrobiota > Vulcanimicrobiia > Vulcanimicrobiales > SCRA01 > SCRA01. Next base: position 55,006 of record SCRA01000055.1, read on the forward strand.
CAAGCACCTCTCCAACGCGTTGCGCAAGCTGAACTGCCGCTCGAGAGCCGAGGCCGTGGCCCTAGCGCGTCGCCATGGCTTCCTGGACTAGCTGCGGTCTACCCAATTTTTGGTAGAGTTTTCCATCTGCTCGGAGCACTACGATAGGTCCAAGGTACTACTGCTTCTTCACCTTGGAGGCTATTGCATGACCCGCGTTTTCGCCGCCCTCGTTCTCGGTGCCAGCATCCTCGGCCTCGCGGCCTGCTCGGGCGGCGGCTCGAGTTCGATGACCCCCGCCACGCAGAGTATCGCGCAGGGCCAGACGAGCCCCGATAGCGGCGGAATGCCGCCGAACCACTAGTTCGACTCCGTTCTCCTACCGGGTGTGAAGCAGTAAGGAAGTCGAGAGCTAATCATGGTCGCCACCGCTTGGGATATTCAACTGGGCCACGAGTTCGGCGAGCCGTTCACGATCCACGGGATCGGAACGGTTCACGGCGGCAGCATGGCCGGTCACGGCATCGTCGACCGTCTACGCGCCGATCTCGCCGCCCTGTTGAGTTCCCGCAAGGAGGCGATCGTCGAGGCCATCTACGATCGGGCCGGCTTCGCATCCGCCCATCAGGTGACCATTCGACCCGATAACCTCGCCGTGCGGTTCGTCGAGCGCGTCATCGAAGGGCTTCGAGACGACGATTTCGCTCCGCTCATGGACTGGGTGCGCGAGCTCCATCACCTCGCCGACCGGCGCATGCTGGCGGAGATCGACATCCCGCGCATGCTCGACGCCGGCTGTGCCCTAGCGATCAGCGCCGCGGCCTCTATTCGCGACGAGATCACCGACATCGCGCTCTTCTTCGCCGAGCTCCGCCAGGAGCTGCAAGGCGCCTACGTACGCTCCGCAATCCGTGCCGCCGAGCGCGCGAAACCGGCAACACCCCCGGCGCGAGCGCCTCGACCCCGCGGCGCGCACTTCGACAATCTCGCCGCGGAGATCGCGCGCGAGCTGGGACTCCATGAGCGCTCCTGCTCGTTCATGGCGCACTTCGATCGGCTCCGCGCCGCCGGCATCCCCGGCGTTCCCGCGGAGCTGTTGGGTGATGAGACCCCTCTCACCCGCACCGAGCTCGAGCTTGTCGCGGGTCATGCTTCGATGGGGGCGGAGTCGGTGGCGCGCCTGGAGGCATGGCGCGCGCTCGCAACGGTTGAGCTCCATCGCGACGAGCGTTGGGAGGCGCACGAGCGCCATACTCCGCTCGCTTCGCGCATCATCGCCGTCGTCGACGCGTACGGCGGGATGCTGGCGAGGCACCGCTCCCCGCAGCGCGCGCTGGCAGCGCTCGAGGGCGAGGCGGGGAAGCGGTGGGATCCGGAAGTCGTTGCCGCCGCGGTGCGCCTGCTGCGGGAGTAGAGCATAGGCGAGAAAAGATGTAGCGCGCGCTTCACAAGCGGTGTGGGCGGCGCGCGCTGGGGTTGAGGCTCGAGACCGCGAGGTTTCGCCTCCCCGCTGCCAGCGGGCCGGCATTCCCCCAATGCCGGCTCGTTGAATGAGGGGGTCCTGAACGTAGATCGGCGATTCCCTAGAATTCGGTTCCGCTGGAGAAGTGAAACCGTTCGACCTTGACGGCGGGGACGACGCACTGGTAGGCGTAACCGCCCGTGCGCATCAGCTCGCGGGCGGGCTCGCAGGCACGTAGAACACCCAGGATCGACTGATTGAAGCGCATGTTGCGCACGCCTCCGGCGATGCGCCCGTTCTCGATCAAGAACGTGCCGTCGCGCGTCATTCCCGTGACGATCGTCTGACGCTGGTCCACGGGGCGAATGTACCAAAAACGCGTGATCAGCAGGCCGCGCTTGGTCTGCGCGATCAGCTCCTCGCGGCTCTTGGTTCCCGGCTCCAGGATCAGCGTGCGCGGCTGGGGGCCGTAGGCGTTGGGCGCGGGCAAGGCATGTCCCGTGTTCGCGACGCCCAAACGCGCGGCGTAGTACGCGTCGGTGACCACGTGCCTGCCGACGCCGCGGTCGATCAGGGTCACAGGCCGAGTAAGGCTGCCCTCGAAATCGAAAGGCATCCCCAGCACCTCGGGATGGGCGTAGTCATCGCGGATGGTGACGTTGTCTCCGGCGTACGTGCGATCGAGGCCGTCGCTGAGAAAACTGGATCCGTCGACGTAGGACTGAGCACTGAAGTGCTGGGCTAGATAGCTGAGCAGTTCGCCGAAGGCAGCCGGCTCGATGATCACCGTCCAATCGCCTACGTCTACGGCCTGCGGATCGCTGCCCAGGCGCGCCTTCTCCGCTGCGCGTCCCGCTACGGCCCGACCGTCGAGCGCGCGCTGATCGCGTACGTGCTGCTCGGCGAAGCCGGTGGAGTTGCCGGCGTTGGCCTTGACGTTGATCCCCGCGTCGGTGGCGTCGTAGGAGGCCAGCAACCCCGCGCTGGTAGCGAGCGTGACACCGCTCGAGGCGGTGGTCACGAAGCCCGCGCCCCACTGGTTGTGGCCCTCCATCTGCGCGAAGATCGTCTCGGTGACGTCGGCGCGGCGTTGCGCGCCTGCCTGTGCCGTGGCCGAGACGAAGGCTCCCTGCGGCGTAGTGAAGGTGCCGCCGCCTGCCAGCGGCGACATCTCCGCATCCTCCGGCGAGAGGCGCGCGATCTCGAGAGCGCGCTCCGCGGTGCGCCGCAATCCGGGCTCATCGAGCGCGTCGCAGGAAGCCACGCCCTGCCGCTTGCCGTCGACGGCGCGAATGCGCACGGTAAGGTTGCGCTGCGCCACGTTCTGGTGAATCGAGTTGTGGGTGAAGCGCGTCAGCGCCGAGTCGTCGTCGAAGACACAGACTTCCGTAGCCGGAGCGGGCGAGAGATTCAAGACCCGGCGCGCCAGCGCCTCGCGTTCGCTAACCTGCATAGCCCACCCCCACCTCGATGTCGCGGAAGCGTGCCGGCGCGGCGCACTGCGAGGTGCGCCCCGTCTGCATCGGCTCGCCCTTCCCGCAATTGGGCGTTCCCCACGCTTCCCACGAGTTGGCGTCGGCGACGGCGTCGCAGGAGTTCCAGAAGCGCGGCGTCATGCCGCCGTACGTCGGGTTCTTCACCATGCGCGTGCGCTTTCCGTCGACGATCTCCCAGCCGATCTGGCAGCCGAACTGAAAGTTCAGCCGCCGGTCGTCGATCGACCACGAGCGGTTCGACTCCATGTAGATGCCGTGCTTGATCCCTTCGAAGAGCTGCTCGAACGGCGTCGCGCCCGGAAGCAGATTCAGATTACACATGCGGATCATCGGCACGTGCATCCAGGACTCGGCGCGCACGCAGGCGTTGGTCGCGCGGCCGATGCGCCGCGCGGTATCGCGCGACATCAAGTAGCCGCGCAGGACCCCTTCGCGAATGATATCGGAGCGCACGCTCTTGGCGCCCTCGTCGTCGTAGCCGCAGGTGGCGAAGCCCAGTGGGAGCGTGTTGTCGACCACGATGGTGACCAGCGGCGAGCCGTACTGCAGACGATCCAGTTGATCGATCTCGAGAAACGACGTGCCGGAGAAGTTCGCCTCCCAGCCCATCACGCGGTCGAGCTCCGCGGGATGGCCGCAGGACTCGTGGATCTGAAGCGAGACTTGCGAGCCGCCGAGCACCACGTCCATCGTTCCCTGGGGGCACTGCGGTGCGGAGAGGAGGGCCACCGCCTCTTCACCGATGCGCTGCGCGTTCTCACGCAGCGCGGCCTTGCGGATGATCTCGTAGCCGCCGCCTTGGTAGAGGCCGTTGTCACCGGGCCACGTGCGGTCCTGGGCATCGCCGCCGTCGACGGCCAGCGCCTCGATCCCGCTCCCGCTCTGCGCGGTCTCCTGGGCGATGCGGCTGCCGATGCTGGAGTAGAACTCGGACTCCTTGCGCCAGAGATCCATCCAGGCACGCCCCACGCGGATCCGCGGCGCGACGTGGAGCAGCCGCTCCGCGTCGAGCAAGAGTCCGACACGCTCGGCGAGCGGGACGCTGCGCGGATCCTCCTCCATCGGGGTGGCGTAGCGATCGACATAAGCCTCGCTCGGCGCCTCTCCGAAACGCTCGCGCGCGATCGCGGAACCGGCTTTAGCGATCTCCACGGCACGCGCCGCCGTCTGATCGATACCGCGGTCCGAGGTATCCGGAGAGGCGGCAAAGCCCCATGCGCCCTCGTAGAAGGCGCGGATACCGTAACCGATGCTCTCGTCGTCGGAGAGCGTGGCGACGCGTCCGTTGCGGACCTCGATGTTCTCACTGCGGTCGCGCTCGAATCGCACGTCCGCGTACTGTGCGCCGCGTGCCGCGGCCGTGTCCAGCGCGCGCTGCGCCGCCGACTCGTACGTCAAACCCCAGCCTCCTCGTTGATCGTTTGCAAGGGACAGACCGCCCGGTCGCTTCGTTAACGCGTCTGAGGCGGCCTGGCGATGACGGGCGAGGGCGTTATCGTGCCGGGATAGGTGAGCGCGGGGTCACGCAGGCGCAGCGTGCCGGAGCGCATCCCGTCGCGAGCGACGAGGTAGACGTCCTCGATGGTGAGCGGGACGAGGGCGCCGGCGGGAAGGGGCGTCTGGACGCGGCGCCAGCCGCTCCAGTTGATGTGCTGCGCGAGCGTCAAGGCATACTGCCGGCCGCGGGCGTCGGCCACGCGCAGGCGCAGCCATCCGTCGCCCGCGTCGCCTTCCACTTCGAGCGAGAACGCGACGGGGTGGCCGCCAAGCGCGATGGCCGTTCGCGCGTACGCCGCGCGCTCCCCTTGCGTGAAGTCGTAATGGAGCGCGAGGCAGGCGCACTCGTCGTCCTGCGTGAGACTGCCGGCGCCCGCGGGGTAGCTGGCGAAGGTGAACCACGCGGGCTGCCAAGGCAACGCCACGCGATGCTCTCCCGTGCCCAGCTCGAGGCGCGCCTGCGCCCCTTCGGCCTGGGCCGTCACCACGGCGCTCGCCGGCGTCTCGGGCGCCGTATAGACGCCTCCCTCCAGGTTGCCGCCTCCTGCCACATTCCAGCGTACGGCACCGTCCACGACCACCCGCCGGCCGGCCTCGTCGTAGCCGGCAGCCTCGAGGGGGACCGCCGCGCCGGGAGACGGGTTGATCGTGGGGGCCTGGATCTCCAGGCGCTGGAGTCGCGGCGCGACCTCAATCGGCGTCTCGGTGTGAAGCATGCCGGAGGCGACTTCCAGCATCCCGGTGCCCACCGCCGTCGCTGAGAGCTGCAGGCTCACTCCATCGACGGCTCCCAGATCTGCCGGCGCGGCGGTCAGGATGGGCGGCGCCGGCAGCGGCGCGGGGTGATCACCCCCGTCGACGGCCGCCACGCGCAAGGAAACGCGCGCCCCCGGGAGAGCGAAAATGCTCCGCGGCCGCACCACCAGGCGCGCCGCCGGCCCCTCAGGGGCTGAGCTCAGCACCTCGAGAGCGTCGGCTACTGGGCGCTCGCGGCCATCGGAGGGGCGATTGAGCAGAGCGGCGCCGGCATCGCCAAGGGGCCGGGCGACGATCGTGGCGCTGCCGCCCGAGTCGAGGCCCATGGCATCGCGCGCGCCGAGCCCCTGGAAGAGGGCGGCGAACTCGTTGCGCAACAGGCCCACGGAGTAGCCGGGCTGATGGCCGTCTACCTCCACCAAGAGCAGCGTGGACGGCAACTCGGTCCCCACGCCGGCCATCGGGAAGCGCACCTTGTCGGTCCCATTGTCCGGAGCGGTGGGGTCGTCGACGGGCTGGCCGTCCCGCAGCAGCATGGGGCCCCCGCCGACGGCCTGAACGACGGGCGAGCCGTCGATCGTAACTGCGGGGGGCGCGCCGGACGCGGGGTCGAGGGCGGGTATGCCGATCACCGCGGTCCCCGTGGGGAGGATGCCGAGTGCCGGGCGCCCGTACCCCGGCGGATGGAGGACCACGCCGTCCTGCACGAGCACGTTGGTCGGCGCGTTGCTGCGATCGATGTCGAAGAAGTCGCCGTTGACGGCGGCCACGGCGCCGGTGCGCAGCGCCATCGAGCGCACCGTCTCCGCTTGCGAGCCGGTAAGCAGCCCTTGGGAGAGCGCCGTACGCACGTGGACCGTGGGATCGGAGAGGTCGGCAACGACGATATGGATCACCAGCGGCCCCGAGCTCGTACGCAGGTCGTACTCGGCGCGTACCACGCCTGGAGCGACGTCCTCGTAGCGGCGCTGCTCCGCTTGCACGGCGGGGAACGGAGGCGGCGGCGCGAGCGTCGCAGGCAATGCGAGCATCACGGCAGCACCACGCGCAGCGGGTAGGGTGACGTCTTCATGCGCGCCACCTCACGCAGCGTGCGCAGGTCGTAGACGACCACACGATCCTCGCGCGGACAGGGTATGAAGAGGTGCTGCGCGTCGAGGTCGACGCTCGGGAGCCACGGCAGCTCACACGGGTGCAAAGCAACCCGTAAGGGGCGGAGCTCCTCATCCAGCACGAGCACCGAACCTAGCTCCTCCGTCACAAAGATGCGGCGCCGCGCGGGGTCGACGGCCACGCCCAGCGCGAGCCCGGCGTCGTGGCGCACGCGTCGCACGCGCCAGCGGCGCAGGTCCACGACCGCCACACCGCCTGCTGTCGACGCGCGCATGCCGGCCACGGCGTTGAGCGCGACGAATGCCAAGCCGCGCGCGGTGTCGGCGGCGACGCCGAAGGGCCGCTCGCCGACGCGCAGCGTGCGCACCGCCCAATCGGCACGCGGGTCCACCTCCGAGAGCGTACCCCCGTTGACGGCGGTCACCAGCACGGAACCGGCGGCGTCGCCCGTCAGCGCGAGACCTTCGGGGGTCTCGCCAACGGGCAGCCTTCGCGGAGGCGTACGGGGATCGTCGGCGATGATGGTCACCGCACCGCTGCCAGGGGGCGTGTCACGGTTCGCCTGCACGAGCACGTGCGCCGGACGGTCGTCGAGAAGCGCCGAGGTGTCGGGACCCAGCGCCAGCGGCGAGATGCCCGCCTGCGGCACGTAGCGCGTCGCGCTCGAGCCGCTCGACGGTGCCCAGATCAAAGCGTTGCCGGAGTAGGCGGCATCCGCTGGTGAGCCATCCGTGACGAACGTTCCCAGCGGCGTGAGCGAGGCGCGATCGTAGAGCGTGATCCCGCAGTCGGCATCGACCGAAGCCAGCGTATTCGTCAACGCCGGCGCGGGGAGCAGGGTCACGCGGCGCGCCCCCGCAACGCCGTTCCGCTCCGCGATCACCAGCGTCTCGGCGGGCGCATCGAGGTGCGCGGGGGTGGCTAAATGCGCCCCCTCGATGCTTCCGGGACCCAGCAGCGCGGCGGTGGCGCCGTTCGGCAGATGCAATGGAACGACGCTGCCGGCGAAGATCCGCTGGGCGCAGAGATGGGGTTGGGGATGGAGTGGTCCCGCGCGGGGAAGGGAGACGCCTCCCGCGTCGAGCGCGAGCCAGAGCGTTGCGAGGAGCGTGATGCCGATCTCAGTCACGATGGTACAAGCTCACTCCTCGACGATCAGGGGTTTGCGGTGACGAGAAGTATGATCGCCTCGGGGGAGGCCGATACCTGTTGCTGTGCCAATGTTCGTGGACGGATTGGCGCGAGAGGATAATCGACGACGGTGAAACGTTTGGTGATCGTGGCCTTGGCTTTGGCTTGCGCTTCGGCGGCGCTTGCTGCCCCACCAGCGAAGCAGGCCGCCCAGCGGGCGGACCCGCCACGCCTGGCCCCCGCCGACGAGTACTTCGGACGTATGAAGATGTCGCCCATCGGCATCGGCAACGAGATTCACGATATCGGCCTGCTCTTGAAGTACGATCCTGCCAACTCCTCGCGCTTGGTGGGCCGTGCGCGGCTGACCGAGGACGCGCTGCTGGATTGGCGCGCGCGCTATCCCTCGGATACGTGGCTTGCGAAGGATACGTACATGATGGCGCGCGTGGATGCAATGTTCTACGACCGTGAATCCCACGCGCGTGCTTGGAGCCTCATGATGTGGGTCGCGCAGCGCTTCCCGCGCACGCCGTTTGGCGCCAATGCCAACGGCGAGGTACGCCGCGGCCACGTCGTACCGCTCTACGCCATGCCGCCCGCTCCGACGCCGGCGCCGACGATCGCACCGACGCCCGCGCCCTGAACGATGAGGGCCTGGGAGCGCGCTCCCAGGCCCTCATCGTTCACGCGCTTGCGGATTAGAACTTCACGCCCAAGCCGACATACGCACCGTTGTGCGAGAAGTCGCTGGGGGCGTTGGTCTTTTTGGTTCCCCGGTCACCCAGGAATCCGAAGTCCAAGAAGACCGGGCTGCTGCCGAAGTTGTACGTGCCGCCGATCTGGTAGGTGACGATGTGGTACCCCAGCGTCAGCGAGCCGCCCGCGTTGGGATCGGGGCAAGCCGGTGTTCCGGGAGTTGCCCCCGTGGGGCAGCCCGGTACCGTAAAGTTCCCCTTCACGTTGGGGTAGTAGTACACGCTGCCGTAGACCGAGAACGGCGTGTCCAAGTCGGGCAGTTTCTCGGCGCCGAAGCCGAACCCGTCCTGACGCGGATACCCGTAGTTGGTCGTGCGGTTCATCCAGGCGACGCCCACGTAGATGCGCGGGTCGGCGACCTTCAGTCCAAACCGGCCCTCCACGTCGTAGTCGCGCGCGGTGAACGCTGGAACGAACGTCTGACCGTACCCGCCGACCACGGTTACACAGCCTTGCTCACCCGGGCTTGGGCACAGCGTCGGCGTTGCGCTGTTCTGCTTGTGATCGTAGGCATATTGGCGGAAGTCGCCCTCCACCATCCACGGGAGGCCGAAGGCCGGGAACTCGACTGCGCCCCGTACGGCGTAGGAGCCCTTACTGTCGCTGTTGCCGGGCGAGAACTCGTTGTAGGTCTTCCCGCCGAAGAGGTAGTCAGCGGCGACGAAGTGCTCGAACGGGCTGACGGCCGCGGGAGCGGGAGTCGGCGTGGGAGCTATCGTCGGCTGCGGTGTCGGCGGCGGCGGCAGTGCCGGAGCCTCCGTCGGGGCCGCGGTGGGCGCCGGCGTCGGCACGACGGGGGCGTAGCGCACGACGACGAGATGGCGGCTCTGCTCCCACTGCACGTACGCGCCCATGCCCTCGGAGATCACGCGGATCGGTACCAGGATCTGGCCTTGGTACTCCATGGGAGCGACGTCTAGCGGACGCGGCTCGCCGTTGATGACGACCTCCGGCTTGCCGAGCGTCACCTTGATCTCCGCGCCCGGCTTGCTGACGGTGACCGTCTTGGTGCCGGGGTTATACGAAACCGTGGCATCCATCTGCTCGAACATCGAGCGCAGGGGCACCAGGATCGTGTGACCCTTCACCAATGCGGAAAGCACACGGCCGTGCTTCAGGACATCCGGCTTGCTGTAGACGTGGTGATCGTTATAGAGAATGGGAATCGCGCCGGTGGGCGCGCTGCCGAATTCCATCGGCGGCATATTCGTCGTGGTGCCCGCGCCCTGCGCAACCAACGAGCTTCCCTGCGTTTCCTGCGTTGGTGTGCTCTGCGCGGGTGCGGCCGATGCTGCCGCCGATCCCAGCCCGCTTACGAGAAGCGCGGCGAGCATCGTAGTACTGAAACGTATCACGTAGTAACCTCCCTGATTCCAAATGTGGCGTGTGCGATAGCCGTTGCCGGCCCATCGCTTAGACCCGACTGCCGCTCGGTCGCCGATCGACCCCGGCGACGCGCTGGCGAGTCTGCGTTACACTGCATCGTTGTACCCCATGAGGCGGCGAGCCTAATCACGAGGGTGAGCGAGTGAACGCTGTCTTTGATGGTATTACGGAACGGAGCCCGGGAACGTTCCGATCTCGTGCGCGCGGTAGCCGGCCAGCAAAACGTCGAGCTCCTCGCGCGGGTGCAGCTCGACCTCCATCGCGACGATCGTCCCCCAGTCTCCGGTGGCCAGCTCGATGTGATCGAGAAACTCGAGGAGGAAGGTGAAGCCGTAGCCCAGTGAAGGCTTCGAGGAGAAGCCACGCATGAGCGTCGCCTTGGGAAGTTGCGCGAAGGGGATCCCCGGGCCGGCATCGCTGACGCACGCAAGCAGACGCTCGCCGTTGCTGCGCAGATCGACCGCACCGTGACCGGCGTGCTTGAGCACGTTGGTGGCCGTCTCGCTGACGCAGAGCACGAGGTCGTGCACGCGTGTGGGGGGGAGTCCGCTGGCCAGAGCTGTGCGCTCCGTCGCCGCGCGCGCCACGCGCACGTCGCGCGGTGTGCGCACGGCCACGCTCGCCACGATCTGCAGAGCACCGAGCTGACGCTCGAGCTCCTCGCGCTCCAGCAGCTCGAGCTTTCCACCCGTGGCCGCGGCGATGACATCGCGATAGATCTGCTGGCTGCGCAGCCGGAGCCGCTCCTCGGCCGCCAACCGCATGGCGAGGACGTCGGCGAGCTGTGCGGCTGTCTCGCGCAGATGGATACGAGCCTCGCGGCCCGGGAGGAAGGGTGTGGTGCGCGTGGCCAGCAGGACGGCGAGCACGCTTCCGCCGGTTTCGAGCGGCGTTGCCAGCGTGGCGCGCCAGCGTTCGGTACCGGCGGCGAGCGCCGTCTCTCCGGTTGCGCGAAAATCGTCGAGCTCGACGACCTGCCCGGCGAGCGCTCGCTCCAGCGCTCCGCCGCTCCCGGCCACGAGCGGGATGCGAGCCGGCGCTCCGCCGGTGCCGGCCAGGAGCACGAGGGCGCGCTCTCCGGGTACGGGGGCGTAGAGGGCCAAGAGATCGAGCCCCAATGATGCGCGCAGGTCGTCGAAGAGATCCTTGGTGCAGCGAGCGAGATCGCCTAGCGGCTCGGCGATGCTCAGCGCCGCCAACTGCGCGCGCACGCGTGCCAGCTCTGCGGTGAGCACCTTTGCGCGCCGCTCCGACCATACCAGCGCCGCGAGCACGATGCACAGAGCGGCGGTCGCGAAGACCCCAAGCCGGGCGTGGACGTAGACGATGGCGTAGCCGCCGGCAAGCCCGCCCAGCACATCCCAATACACCCCGGCGTCGCGCATGCCGCGCACGAGCATCCTCGCAGGGCGGCGATTCTCGCGCATGGCCGCGACGAAGAGGGCGATGACGCCGTCGCACAAGGCCAAGGAGGCGCCCAGCACGGCAAAGCGCAGCGGCTCGTCGACGGGTGTCCAGAGCCGTGGGAGCACGCCGAAGGCGGTGAAGGCGGCCACGAGCCCCGCGATGGCCATCTTCGCCGCGTTGAAGGCGGCGCGATCGGTGCGCTGGCGGTGCGTAACGATCTCGAGGCCGTAGCCGATGAAGACCGCCGTCGAGAGAGCCAGCGGTCCCGCGCCCGCGAGCAGGGCGCAGAGCGCCGGCATCGTGAGATCAAAGCGAGCGTCGGCCGTCGGCAGGCGACGCCCGCGGATGGCGGTTCCCGGTGGGAATGCCAGCGCGCGGGAGAAGAGGAAGAAGACCATGAGCGTCGAGACGAAGGCAACGTCGTCGATATGCTGGAGCCACACGAATTCACCGAACCATACCAGCATCCCGATCAGGCCGGTGGCCACGATCGTGGGCTGAAACAGGCGATAAGGTTCGCGCGCCACGGCGGTCGAGTTAGGTTGCCTGCTTCTCCGCTACGCGTTCGAGGAAGGCGGCGCGGTCAACGATGACGCGCTCATGGGTGCCTTCGGCGATCTTCTCGCGCTCGTCGAACGCCGTCACGGCGAAGGTCACGCGGCGACCTTCGATCGTGACGATCTCGGCTTCGGCGCGAATGATCATGCCGACCGGCGTTGCCGCCAGATGCTGGATATCGACGGAGGCGCCCACGGTGACCTGTCCTTTATCAAGACACGGCGAGATGCACTGGCCTGCAGCCTGCTCGATGATCTGGAGCAGCATCGGCGTCGAGAGAACCTCGACTCCGGGATTTCCGGCCTGCGCGGCCGTCATCCACTCCTCGACGCGCTGTTGCGACTGGTACGATCGTCCGGTCTTCAGTGGCTCGGGCATGGGATGGGAGCGTTGGACACCAGCGCCGCCGAGGCCTTTGCATGAGAAGTCGATGAGGGCGAAACCCTGCCGTCTATCGGATAGTAGAAGGGGCTGATGTTCGAAGTACGACGTGGTCTCCCCATACGATACGCAGGCGCCGCGTTGCTGGCGGCTACCGTGCTTGCCGCCGCAGGCTGCGGCGGTGCCGGCCGCGGTGATGGGAAGGGTGCGCAGGCGCTCTCCGTCACCGTTGATACGGCGAAGCGCGGCTCGGTGCTCAACTACGCCACGCTGGACGGGCAGATTCAGCCGCTCCAGGAAGCGACGCTCTCGTCGAACATTCAGGGGCTCGTCGTCGGCGTCTACGTCAATGAGGGGGATCGCGTGCGCCGCGGGGAGCCCTTGGCCAAGATCGACGACGCGGTGTTGCGCGCTCAATTGGCGCAGGCGCGGGCACAGCTAGCGCAGGCGCGTGCCAAGTACGACTCCAGCCTGCTGCAAAACCCGCTGCAGCAGCAGCAGAGCAACGCCGCGGTCGTCAACGCCGAGCAGTCGCTGCTTCAGGCGCGCAACGCGCTGGTGAGTGCGAAGGCCGGCAATGACGTCGCGCAGTCGACGTTCAAGAGCGACCAGCAGCTCTTCGCCCAGGGTTACCTCTCGCAGAATCAGCTCGATCAGGTGCGCTCGACGGCCGTTTCCGCCGAGCAGCAGCTCAACAGCGTGCAGGCCTCGTTGCGCCAGGCTCAAGAGAACCTCGCAAGCGCCCGCAAGGGAACGCTCCAGATCGACGTGCAGCGCGCCAATACGGAAGGCGACAAGGCCAACGTCGCGTCGATGGAGGCGCAGGTCGCGCTCTTTCGCACGCAGATCGCTCAGACCGAGATCACGGCGCCCTTCGGTGGTTACGTCACGGCGCGCAAAGTCGATCCCGGCGTGCTGGCGATGCCGGGAACGGCGCTCGTGACGGTCAGCCAACTCGCGCGCGTTTGGATACAGATCCCGATCCCCAACAGTGATCTCGCATTCGTACGCGCCGGCACCCCTGTGACGTTTACGCCGGTCGTCGATCCTGCGCACAGCTATCAGGCGCATATCGACACGGTGAATCGCACACCTTCGCAAGGGACCCTCTCGTATAGCGCGCGGATCGCCTTTGAGAATCCAGCGGCACGACTACGCGGTGGCGAGCTGGTGCGAGTACGCCTGCTGGCCGCCGCCTCCAACGATGCCATCGTCGTGCCGCGGGCCGCCGTCTTCCACACGGAGGCCGGGGATCAGGTCTTCATCGTGCGCCGCCAGGTCGAAGACAAGAACGCGGGGAACGGCAAGATTCTGAAGGCGCATGTCGTCACGGTGAGGATCGGCGTCGAGAACGAAGAAGTCGCCGCCGTCTCCTCCCCCGAGATTACCGCGGGGACCCAGGTCATCGTCGCGCGGCCCGATGCCCTCCAAGACGGGAGCGTCGTGGCGATCGCCTCACCTGGCGGCGGATAAGCTGCAGGCTGTTGCGCTCCCAGGCGAATCTCAGTCTGGTCGATTACGATTCCCGGCACATGAGGAGAATGTGGTTGTGAAGTCTTTGCTCCACGCAGTAGTGACTCTCGCTTTCGCCGGCGCCCCGCTCGCGGCGCTGGCACAGGCGCCTACGCCGGCTGCCACTCCCCCGGCTGCCGCGGCACCGACACTCGAACCGGCAACCTCGCCGCTCCAACTCCCCTATCCCGTTTTCGGCACGCCGGTGAACGGCGTGGTGGGGCCTCCGTCGCGAGAGTATCCTACCGTCGATCTCAAGCAGTCGATCGCGATCTCCGTGGCGCGCTCGCCCGTTCTGGCCTCGGCGCGCGCCGACGCGGCGCTGGCCGCCGTGCAGGTCCGTGCGGCCTTGGGTAACGCGCTGCCCAACGTCTCGGGCGCCGCGTCGACGACGCGCTTTCGCGGTTCGACACAGAGCGGCGTGCAGAGCGGCGTCAGGACAAACGAGGCGCTCACGCAGAATCAGATTGCCCTGCAAGTGCGCCAGTTGGTCTTTGACGGGTTCCGTACCGAGGCGCAGATCGCGGCGGCGAACGCCGCCTCCGTGGCCGCCGCGGATAGCTATCGCAGTCAGCTCCAGCAGTTAGCGCTCAACGTCGCTTCGTCGTACTACGCGGCGCTGACCGCCGAGCGCCAAACGGGGGCAGCGCTCGCCTCGCTGAAGAACGCGCAGACGCAGCGTGACCTCGTGGCCGCGCAGGCCGCCGCGGGGACCGCGGCGCGCAGCGACATCTCGAATGCGGAGCTCCAGGTCGCGCAGGCGCGCGTGGTGGTGATTAAAGCACAGGCAGCGGCGTTGACGTCGCTGGCGAGCTACGCCACGACACTGGGGCTGAGTCCCGAGGAGATCGTCCAACCCGTCGACGACGTTCCCGCGAGCAACCCTGGGATAATGTCTGCCCTTGCCGTGCCCAGCTACCAGGAGGCGCTCAAGCGCGCCTTCGCGCTGCGCCCGGATTGGAGCGCGGCACAGGAGCAGGTTCTTGCCTCGCAGCGGAGCCTGCGCGCGGCGCGCGCCGCACGTTGGCCAACTCTCGCGGGCAGCGCCAGCGCTGGAAGCTCGAGCACCGATCTCACCGGCGGCACGTTCCAGCCTTCCTGGAACATCGGCGCCCAGCTCACACTCCCCATCTACGATGGCGGCATCATCGCTGCGGGCGTCAAAACGGCGGAGGAGCAGGAGGCGAAGGCGCAGGCCGCCCAGACTACGACCCAGTTGACCATCGAGTCGGGTGTGAAGCAGGCGCTGATCGGATTGGCCTCTGCCGAGGCCGGTTTGACAGCGGCGAACCAGGAGCGCGCCACGGCCGATGAGACGCTCAAAGCCACCGAGGCGCGCTACAAGGCGGGCGTGACGACCTTGCCTCTGCTCCTCCAAGCGCAGACCGGCTACACCACGGCGCTCGTCGACCAGGTCAACGCCGCCTACGGCCTCAGACAGGCCGAGCAGCAGTATCTCTTCGCCATCGGCGACAATGTGAAGATCTAGCGGCCACGGCTTCTGCGACAAGGAGTGCGCCGCCCACCCTGCCAACTGCATGCCGGTTTGCTGGTTCGTAGGGAGGCTCCATGCTGCGTCGTCTCGCCGTAGCCGCGCTTGCGTTGGCGATCGCCGGTTGCACGAAGATCACGGCCACCGGTACGGCCGTGGGCGGGAACCCTTGGACGCAGGCCGGCGTGCTGCGCTGGTCTGAGAATGCCGAGCCGCACAGCCTCAACGTCCTGCTCGACGCGACCTCGGCGACCAACGATATCGCCTCGTTCGCCTTCCAATACACCGTGCGTTACGACGACAAGGCCAGGCCGGTCCCGGACGCCGTTCTGCGCGTCCCCACCATCGAGAACGGCGACGTCTCGCAGGACGGCATGCGGATCACCTATCGCCTGCGCCCAAACCTCAAGTGGAGCGACGGCAAGCCGCTGACCTGCGAGGACCTCAAGTTCACGTGGCAGGCAGTACTGAACCCCAAGAACAACGTCGTCACGACCGACGGCTACAAAGACATCGGCAGCATCACGTGGAGCGACCCGCACGTCTGCGTCGTACGTATGAAGCGCCTCTACGCGCCATTCCTCCAACAGCTCTGGAGCGTGAACGGAAACGCTCCGATTTTGCCCGCGCACCTGTTGGCGAAGTACCCGAACATCAACGACGTTCCGTACAACCAGCTTCCGGTGACCAGCGGTCCGTTCATGTACACGAAGTGGCAGCACGGCGTCGAAGTGGAGCTCAAGCCCAACCCCTATTGGCCGGGCCTCAAGCCGAAGCTGAGCGAAGTCATCTTCAGAACGATGCCCGACGAGAACACGATGCTGGCCCAGGTGCAGTCGCACGAGATCGATATGCTGGCGCGCGGTTCGGCGCATCAATGGCCGCAGGAGCAGGCCATCGCCGGCACCAAGGCGCTGGCGGTCCCCTCGTTCCTCTTCTCGCACTTGGACTTCAACTTCGAGCGCCCGCTCCTGCAGGATCGGAGCGTGCGTCTAGCTATCGCGATGTCGATCGACAAGCGCGAGATCGTCGATAAGCTCCTCCATGGCCTGGCCGATATCGCCTGGACCGACCAGTCTCCGCGGCTTTCCTGGGCCTACGATCCAACTCTCCCACACTATGCGCACGATCCAGTTGCCGCGGGCAAGCTGCTCGATGCCGACGGCTGGATCATAGGCTCCGACGGCATCCGCCACAAGAACGGAGAGGCACTGCGCCTGACCATCTCGGCGGCAGCGGAGAGTTCCGTCGGCGGGCAGACCGAGACGCTGATCCAGGCCGAGCTCAAGAGCGTCGGCGTGGCGCTCACCGTGAAGAACGCCCCGACCACCGTCTACTTCGAGAACGACGCGAACGGCATCATCCAAGGCGGGAAGTACGATCTGGCGCTCTTTGCTTGGAGCGCCGCCGCCGATCCCGACGACTCCGCGATCTACTCATGCGACAACTTCTCGCCGCACGGTCAGAACAACATGCACTGGTGCAACCGGCGCGCCACCGCTGCGATGGTCGGCGCGCTGCAGACGATCGATCAGGCGGCCCGTAAGGCCGACTACCGAGTCGTGCAGGAGGAACTGCTCAAGGACGTCCCCTCCGTCATCCTCTACTTCAATCGCGACGTCTTCGTTTCGAACACGGATCTCAAGGGCTTCTCGCCCTCCCCGGTGATCTCGCCGTTCTACGATACCCAGGGGTACTCGATCTGATGCGCCGCGCGTCCGCGAGCCTTGCGGCCGTGCTCACCCTGGTGGCGGCCGCCGCCGGCTGCACGAAGGTGGTGAGCGGCACGGGCGGCGCCGCCTACCAGAATCCCAAGACGATTCCGGGCGTCCTGCGCTACACGGACGCCACGGAGATCCACGGCCTCAATCCGCTGATCGAGACGGAGGCGGCCAACGTACGCATCGATCAGATGGTGATGGCCTACCTCTTCCGCTGGGACAAGGAGAGCCGACCCGTTCCCGAGCTGGCCACCGAGGTGCCGACGGAGCGCAACGGCGGCATCTCGAAGAACGGCCTGACCATCACCTACCATCTGCGCAGAGGGGTGGTCTGGTCCGATGGCGCGCCGTTCACCGCCAAAGACGTGCTCTTCTCGTACCACGCGGTGATGAACCCCGCGAACAACGTGCCGGGGCGCGACGGCTGGGACCTCATCGTGAAGGCGGAGGCTCCCGACCCCTACACGGTGCGCTTCACGCTCAAACAGCCCTACGCGCCCTTCATCTTCACGTTCTTCTCAACGGGCGGCGCCAACCCGTGCATCCTTCCCGAGCACCTGCTGGCGAAGTACCACGATCTCAACAACGTACCGTACAATTCCAAGCCCGTGGGCATCGGCCCGTACATGGTCGCGCAGTGGAAGCGCGGCCAGGAGGTGCGCCTGGTGGCCAATCCGCGCTACTGGCGCGGCCTGCCCAAGCTCAAGGAAGTCGACGACGTCATCATCTCCAACACGAACACGGCGCAGGCGGAGATGCAGTCGGGCGACATCGATCTCTGGCTCGACGTGCCTTCGAACAACGTGCCGCAGATATCGGGCATCGCCCGCATCACGATGCTCAACCTGCCCTCGAAGACGTGGGATCACGCGGACTTCAACACGAGTCATCCCGTCGTCGCCGATCCGCGCGTGCGCCTGGCGATCGAGTATGCGTGGCCGCGCCGCGAGATCTCGCAGAAAGTCAGCCACGGTCTCAATCATCTCCAGGAGTCGTTCATCCCGGCCACCCTCACCTGGGCCTATCGCGATCTCCCCTTCCGGCAGCAGGATCTGGGGAAGGCGCGTTCGCTGCTCGATGCAGCGGGCTGGACGATTGGCGGCGATGGCTTGCGCCATAAGGACGGGCGGCCGATGATCATCAACTTCGCTGCTACCGCCGGCTCGCCCAGTTTCGACTCCTCCCTTGTGCTGGCTGCGCAGGAGCTCAAGCGCGTGGGAATCGAGCTCAACGTTCAGCACTACGCCGCGGATCTCTACTTCGCGCCGTATCAGAACAACGGTATCCTCAACCGCGGTCGCTTCGACATGACGGCCTTCGCCTGGGGCGGGCAGCCTGATCCCGACCCGAGCACGTTCCTCGCCTGCGGTCAGGTTTCGCCCAACGGGCAGAACGATGCGCGCTACTGCAACCGCGAAGTGGACGCGCTACTGCTCGACGCCAAGCGCCACTACGACCTCGTGCGGCGCGGCGCCGATTACAAGCGTATCCAGGGGCTGGTCGAGCGGAACGTGCCGCTCTTCGTCCAGGATTTCCGCATCGACCACTTCGCCGTCTCGAAGGACCTCGAGCACTACGATCCCGCCGACGACACGCCGTTCGACGACATGATGAACGTCACTATCTAGGACGAGAGGGATATCGCCATGAAGCGTAGGGATGCGCTTTCGATGCTGGTCGCGACGGCGGTGCTGCCGTCGTGCACGAAGGTCTCGACGGTGGGCGGCGAGGCTGCGACCCGTCACCCGTGGACGCAGCCCCACGTGCTGCGCTGGGCCGACGGCCAGGATCCCGTGGGCCTCAACCCCGTCGTCACGACCCATGCGACTACCTCGTGGCTGGCGGAGCTCTGGGGAGCCTGGCTCTTCCGCTACGACGAGCGCTTGAACCCGGTGCCGGAGCTGGCTACCGAGATTCCCAGCGTCGAGAACGGTCTGCTCTCCCGCGACGGCAAGCGCATCGTCTTCAAACTGCGCAGGGAGGCGCGCTGGCACGACGGCCGCCCCTTCACCGCTCGCGACGTCGCATTCTCAGTCGCCTTGATCCAAGACCCGAACACGAATGTCACCTCGCGCGACGGGTGGGATCAGGTCATGCGCGTCGAGACGCCCGACGACCACACGGCGATCTTCCACATGAAGTCGCTCTACTCGTCGTTTCTCCCGACGTTCTTCACCACGGGCGGTGCCAACCCGTGCATCCTGCCCGAGCACATCTGCAAGGGGCAGAACGCCAACACCGGGCCATACAACCAACAGCCGGTCGGTACCGGCCCCTTCAAGGTCGATCAGTGGCAGCGGGGCCAGCACGTCGACCTCAGCGCCAATCCCGACTACTGGCGGGGAAGGCCCAAGTTGGAGCGCGTGGTGTACAAGATCATCCCCGACGCCAACACGATGCTCACGCAGATGCGCTCGCACGAGCTGGATCTCTGGGTGCAGATGAACCCCAACTACCTCCAGCAGATCACCGGCGCCGACGGCGTGGCCGTCATGCGCCGTCCCTCGCAGTACTGGCGCCACATCGACTGCAACTGCGAGCATCCCGCCCTCAAGGACGTCGTCGTCCGTCAGGCGCTGAACTACGCCATCGATCGCGCCGCGCTGTTGGAGAAAGTACTGCACGGTGTCGGCTCGATCAACTGGACGGTGGTCTCCCCGGACTCCTACGCCTACGACGCCGGCGTCAAGCGGTACCCCTTCGATCTCGCCAAGGCCAACGCGCTGCTCGACCGGGCCGGCTGGGCGCGCGGCGCCGACGGCGTGCGCGCCAAGGGCGGTGTCCGCCTGCACTTCGACTTCGCGCTGGCGACCGGGAGCCCGGCTTACGAGCAGATCATCGAGCTGCTGCGCTCGAGCTGGAGGCAGATCGGCGTCGGCTTCGAGACCAAGCACTATCCGACCACACTCTACTTCGCGCAGCAGCAGAACGGCGGCATCGTCAACTCGGGGAAGTTCGACCTCGCCATCTTCTCGTGGGGGAACACGCCGGCGCCGACCGATATGTACCTCCTCTACGCCTCCACGCAGATCCCGCCCAACGGCCAGAACGACCTGCGCTACGTCAACCCCGAGCTGACGCAGATCCTCGGCGAGGCGCGCGGCACGCTGGACCGCGCGAAGCAGACCGCGTTGCTGAAGAAGGCGCAGGAGATCGTCGCCCAGGAGTGCCCCACCTTCCCGCTGGAGCAGAACGAGGATCTCTACCCCTACAATGCCGACCTCAAGAACTTCAGCCCCAACGCGAACGCGCCGTTCGACTTCATGCTCGACGTGGATATCTAGGCGCTTGAAGCACGCGGCGGAAGAGCATGCTGCGGGGCATGCGACATCCCTCCCTCGGGGCCGCGCGTCGCGGCGCTCTCCTGC
>SCRA01000056.1 GCA_004297985.1 bacterium
GTCGTTCGGTGAAGTCAAGAAGCCGGAGACGATCAACTACCGTACGCTCAAGCCCGAGCGCGACGGGTTGTTCTGCGAGAAGATCTTCGGCCCCACCAAAGACTGGGAGTGCCACTGCGGTAAGTACAAGCGCATCCGCTTCAAGGGCATGATCTGCGACCGCTGCCAGGTCGAGATCACGCGCGCGAAGGTGCGCCGCGAGCGCATGGGCCACATCGAGTTGGCCACGCCCGTCAGCCACATCTGGTACTTCAAGGGCGTGCCCTCACGTATCGGTATCTTGCTCGATATGTCTCCGCGCCAGTTGGAGAAGGTCATCTACTTCGCCGCCTACGTCGTCATCGACGCGGGACAGACGCCGCTTGCCAAGCGCGAGATCCTCACCGAGCAAAAGTACCGCGAGCATCGCGAGAAGTACGGCAATGCCTTCAAGGCCGGCATGGGTGCCGAGGCCGTGCGCGAGCTGCTGCGCGATCTCAACTTGCGCAAGCTGCAAGAGGACCTGCGCCGCGAGTACATGGAGACGTCGGGGCAGAAGCGCATCAAAGCCATCAAACGCCTGGAAGTGGTCGAGGCCTTCCTGCAGTCCGGCAACAAGCCGGAGTGGATGATCCTCGCCGCCGTTCCGGTCATCGCGCCGGAGCTGCGCCCCATGGTGCAGTTGGACGGCGGGCGCTTCGCCACGTCGGACTTGAACGATCTCTACCGCCGCGTGATCAACCGCAACAACCGCCTCAAGCGGCTGTTGGAGCTCAACGCGCCTGAGATCATCATCAAGAACGAGAAGCGCATGCTCCAGGAGGCCGTCGACGCGCTGATCGACAACGGCCGCCGCGGTCGCCCCGTGACGGGTCCCAACAATCGTCCGCTGAAGTCGCTCTCGGATATTCTCAAGGGTAAGCAGGGCCGCTTCCGCCAGAACTTGCTGGGCAAGCGCGTCGATTACTCGGGGCGTTCGGTTATCGTCGTCGGCCCGAACCTCAAGCTGCACCAGTGCGGTTTGCCCAAGGAGATGGCGCTCGAGCTCTTCAAGCCGTTCGTGATGAAGAAGCTGGTCGATCGCGGCCAGGCCCACAACATCAAGAGCGCCAAGCGCATGGTGGAGCGCGTGCGTCCGGAAGTGTGGGACGTGCTCGACGAGGTCATTCAGCAGCACCCCGTGTTACTGAACCGCGCCCCAACACTGCACCGCCTGGGCATTCAGGCCTTCGAGCCCGTACTGGTGGAAGGGAAGGCTATTCAGATCCACCCGCTGGTCTGCACGCCGTATAACGCCGACTTCGACGGCGACCAGATGGCCGTGCACCTGCCGCTCTCCGCTGGAGCGCAGGCCGAGGCCCGCATCCTGATGCTCTCGTCCAACAACATCATGCGGCCGGCGTTCGGCGATCCCGTTTCGATCCCCACGCAGGACATGATCCTGGGGCTCTACTTCCTCACGTTCAATCTCGATGAGTACAAGGGCCCCGCAAAGGCCCATCACGTCAACGGACAACCTGCGGAACCGGACAAGAACGAGAAGCTGCACATCTTCGCGGGGCCGAAGGAAGCGCAGATGGCGCTGGACTTCAAAGCCATCGACATCCAGGACTGGATCAAGCTCCGTTGGAAGGGCGAGATCATCCGCACCACCGTTGGGCGCATGATCTTCAACTTGGCCGTGCCCGATGAGTGGCAGATGCCCTTCATCAACAAGATCATCGACAAGAGCGCGCTGCGCAAGCTGATCGCCGAGTTCTACCGCAAGTACGGTAACGCCGAGACGGCCAAGTTCCTCGACGCCATCAAGTCGCTGGGCTTCCGGTACGCCACGGTCTCCGGGACCACCGTCTCCATCTCGGACGTGGTGGTGCCGCCGGAGAAGGACGAGCTGCTGCACGCCGCGGACCGCAAGGTCGAAGAGATCAATCGTCTCTTCGAGCAAGGCTTCATCTCGGAAGAGGAGCAGTATAACCAGACGATCGAGGTCTGGTCGAAGACCAGCGACGAGGTCACCGGCGTCATGCAGGCGGCGCAGCACCCGCTCAACCCGGTCTTCATGATGGCGACCTCGGGCGCCCGCGGTTCGCTGGCGCAGGTCAAGCAGTTGGGCGGGATGCGCGGCCTGATGGCGGACCCGTCGGGACGCATCTTGTCGATCCCCATCAAGGCCAACCTCAAAGAGGGGCTCACTGTCCTGGAGTACTTCATCTCCACGCACGGTGCGCGCAAGGGCCTTGCGGACACGGCGCTGCGTACGGCGGACTCGGGTTACCTCACGCGTCGCTTGGTGGACGTCGCGCAGGACGTGATCATCCGCGAGGATGACTGCGCCACTGCCGAGGGGATCGTCGTCGCGGACATTCGCGCCGGTAAGGAGATCATCGAGCCGCTCTACAACCGCATCATCGGCCGGCGCGCGCTCGAAGACGTGATCGACCCGCGCGACGGGAAGACGGTCATCGTCCACCGGGACGAGGAGATCGACGAAGAGAAGTCTCAGACCATCATCGACTCCGCCGTCGGTGAAGTGAAGATTCGCTCGGTGCTCACCTGCCGCGCCAAGTACGGCGTCTGTGCCATGTGCTACGGACGTGACCTGGCTACCGGTAAGAACGTCGACATCGGCGAGGCGGTGGGCATCATCGCGGCGCAGTCGATCGGCGAGCCTGGCACGCAGTTGACGCTGCGTACCTTCCACACCGGTGGTGTGGCAACCGAGGACATCATCACCGGCCTGCCGCGTGTCGAGGAGCTCTTCGAGGCGCGCAAGCCCAAGGGGCAGGCCGTGATCACCGAGGTTTCGGGTACGGTGCACCTCGTCGATGAGAAGAACGAGCGCAAGGTCGTCGTCACCGATGAGAACAGCGAGGAACACACCTACGAGGTCCCGTCCAAGACCCGCGTGATCGTCAAGGAAGGCGACAAGATCGTGGCGGGCGATCCGCTCCACGAAGGCTCGCTGAACCCGCACGACGTGCTGCGCCTCAAGGGCGAGCGCGCCATCCAGAACTACCTGGTGCGCGAAGTTCAGAAGGTCTATCGCTCGCAGGGCGTGGACATCAACGACAAGCACATCGAAGTCATCGTGCGTGCGATGATGCGCAAGATGAAGATCGTCGAAGGCGGCGACACCCGCTTCCTCCCCGGCCAGCTCATCGAGTCCAGCCACTTGGCGGACGAGAACGAGAAGCTGATCGCGAAGGGGAAGACTCCCGCCACGGGCGCGCCGGTGCTGCTGGGCGTCACCAAGGCCTCGCTGGCCACGGAGTCGTTCCTGTCGGCGGCGTCGTTCCAAGAGACCACGCGCGTCCTCACCGACGCCGCGATCAAGGGCAAGCACGATCCGCTGCTCGGCCTCAAGGAGAACGTGATCATCGGCAAGCTGATCCCGGCCGGCACGGGGATGGCGCGCTACCGCAACGTCGTGATCGATCCCGAGGGGCAGGATGTCGATGAAGAAGGGCATCCCCGAACGCAAGTGTACGACGAGTACGCCGGCGTAGGCCTGGCCGATGAGGCGGCGCTCATGGAAGTCATGGGCCAAGGGCCCTCGGAGGAGGCACAGCGCCTCCACATCGCCGCCGCGGCCCGCGCGCCGGAACCCGCCGTCCAGTATGAGGGCGAGTACGACGTCGACGTGGCGCCGGGACCCAGCCCGCTGGAGCTGCAGATGGGCAAGCGCAAGGGTATCTCACCGGAAGACCTGCCGTAAGGGGGCGATCGCACTGGTAGATTACTGGCCTACGCAAAGAAGAGGTCCCGCGAAATCGCGGGACCTCTTCTTGTGGGAATCGCGTTCTTAAGGGCGAGGGTGAGCGTCTCCGCTCTCGGGCCGCGACAGCGGACTCGTGACGGCGATAGCTCTTGTCGCGGATCTCGATCGGGTGGCCGTGGCGAATAAGGCGGTCGCGGAATGCGGCGACCGCCGGAGTGTCGCCTACTTCCGCACCACTGGCCGGAAGCTTGCGCGTGCCGGTGTCGTCGGTGATCAGCAAAGGCGCGTCCGTGAACTCGGCGATGAGCCGGGAGCGTTCGGCCATCGCGGTAGTGAGTGCAAGGTCATCGAAGAGGCGTTATCTCCCGCTGGCCCCTTCTCCACACCTTTCATCATGGCACGGCCTTCTGGTTACCGTTGGTGAGCAACGCTGTAAGCTCGCGGAGGAGCTCAGTTGCGTGCTCAGCCTCGCTTTCTCTAACCTGCCCTTTCTGCTTGAATAACGCTTCCACCCTATCCCAGATGTCTTGACTGTCGCGCGCGTCGGTAAACGCCTTGAAGAATTGAATCCAGTTAGCCGCTTCGATGCCGCAGACTCGCTCTTGGACTGTAGACCGGATGTACGAATCAAGGTCTGGGAGTCCGAGTCGAGCGACCCTGCCGAAATTCCCGCCCTTATCGGATTTTGGTTCGTCGTTGATGCCTGCCTTCGATGGCGGATACGGGCTTGCGCCTGATGCGACATTTATGCGAGCGTCGGTTTTTGCCTCGCGAACGAAGCTCCACCAATGGTTTCGCGCTTCAGCTGCATAACGGGCGCTCTCAATGTATGGAGCGTGAACGACTGGATGCCCAGAGAGCACGTTTTTCAGCTGCCACGGCACGATGACGAGAAGATCGTTTTCGGCGCAGGCGCTCGGGGTTGCGGTGTAGCGGAAAGACGGTACCCCCTCCTTCGAAAGGAGGTACCATCCCTTTAGCTCGATGCCGACTTTCGTCGTGGGGATGCCTCCGCTTCGTGAGACGAGCCGGACGTCGGGGAATGATTGTGACCGGCGTTCAAAGCGGTATTCGAGCCACTCGTCATCTGGGTCCCAGACTTTCCGGATCGTGTTAAGCGTCTCTACTACTTGGTTCTCTATTGTACCGCCAAGTGAAGAATTCAGTGCGAAAAGATCAACCGCCTCAATGCCGTCGATGAAAGTATCCGTCTTGAAATATGCGGGTAGTGCTCGAAGAGCGTCCCGGAGATTTTCGTCGAGTTTCTTCCGTGGATCGCTGGACGAGAGAACAGGTCGCGCGGGATGTCGTAGCTTCGCGGGCGAAGACGTTGACCTACTAGCCACAGTCAGCCATTCCCGTCTCTTTATTCCGAGTTGCTTCTTCCAACCGCTGCCGTGCGTGTTCGTGGAACACCTGGTACTTCTCCGCAGCGAAGGGCCGTCTCCCAAGTTCGATCGCGGCGACAGAGGCGGAACACAACCCGCCGAAAGGCTCCCAGACCACATCACTTAGTCGTGTCGATGCAGTAAGAATTCGACGCATGAACGCGAGCGGCTTTTGATTTAGATGAACCGTAGCGTTTTTTCCTGGCCTGTGAACCCGCGGAGCCGATCGGTGACCGTTGCCCTTATATCGTTCTTCGCCGTTAAGCGGCGGATGCGACCACACGTTGGTAACCGCATGTTCGTGCGCCCAGGGGTGACGAAGCGCAGCCCATTCCGTTGTCGTCACAGGCCTCTTGCCGTCGAGCGAGAAGTACGGCCGGCCTCTTAGATCACCATGTTTGTTCGCGTAGGCAACGAGCAATTGCATCATCTCGGCAGGTGGGAAATACCAGAGCCAATCTTGCGTAAGATATTTGCGCGTTGCAGCGTTCTTGACACCGCAGGCTTTGTTGGCTTCGTAGAGCGGGAGCCCGGTTCGCCTCCACTCGTGACGTAGCCACTCTTTCGCGGTCATTACACCGGTCGTCGTTGCGAACTCCAGCCGGCGACGGTATAATACGCAGATCTCTGTTACGACTGGAAACTGTCGGATCGTTTCGCCGTTGACATTACCAGCGATGTGCTGGATGCCTTTGTCCCAGACAACGGTCTGAACGTATTCCCAGCCGTTCTCGGCGAGTAGGGGATGGGTCGTTGCCCAGCCGACCTCGGTGTTCCAAAACCATAGGGTAGTCGCCGGTGTTGCGTTTTTCGACCATGCGTCTACGTGAGGTCGGTACCAATCAACCAGCCCTCCTAGCGTTCGGGGATCCCCAGGAAAGCCACCTACGCCGTACGCGCCGTCCGAGATGATGGTGCTCGGTGCGGGCCATCCTTCATAGGCATTCAGTGCGTCGCCATAGTGCAAGGTCCACGGAGGGATCGCTCCCGCCGTCCTGCTCCGGGCAACGCGTCGTGTAGGTCCAAGGGGGCGGGTCGTTACGAGCAGGGTCAAGATTCCTCCACCGTGTGGCAAGCTACATCTTGGGCCGAACACTTGTGCGGCCACTACTAATGATAGGCAAGATGATGGGCAGAGTCAACGTAGCGATCCCCGCCAGTCAGATTTTATCATCCCGGCAGACCACCCTTATTCTTAGGGGCGGCGGGCGGGTAGCCGGCGACAACTATCCTGGCCGGTCGTGTTGCCTCGGATAAGACTGTTACTTGGCCGGTTGAGGGCTGAAGCCGGAAGGTCCGGGGAGCGGGGCTGCGAGCGTCCGATAGGTCGAACGTGCGTGGCATGCCCGGCAAAAGGATCACGGACCATCAAGTGCTCAGGTACAAGGACCACCGAGCAACGCACACGCAGGTCGCGGCGGCCGCGAAGGCGGGGATCAGCGAACGCAGTGCCCGCCGCATCGAAGGAGCAGACTCGTTGCCGTCGCAGCGCCCGCCGCGACGCTGGCGCACCCGGCAAGACCCGCTGGCGGCGGTGTGGGAGGACGGGGGCGGCGACGCCCCCTCCTACCCGATTGTGCAGACGCCCTCCGAGAAGAAGTGATGGTATATCATGACGCTTGCCGTATGGTTGGTGACGCGGCGGCCATCGCTTGCTCATCAATCTCTTGGTAAAGGAGCGCGCCGGTGTTCCTAAGGGACACCGATCTTCCGACACGGGAATCCCGCCTCTTAACCCCTGGCACCAATTTCATCCCGGTGGCTTTGCAGGCCCTTGACAGTGGTGCGTTCATTCGATTATCTTGGTGTATACATGGCAGTATCCAAAGCGGTATACAAGACGGTATTCAGAATGAGAGCAAAATCTCGGGAACCGGCAAACCTCGCTGAAGATGCGTATGAAGCAATTAAGCGAGCGATCGCGAGTTTCGAATTCCAGCCGGGCGCCACGTTGAGCGAGAATCGCATGGGCGCGTGGCTGAACATGAGCCGCACCCCCGTGCGCGAGGCGTTCCGTCGTCTTTCCCGGGATGGTTTGCTCCAGCGTCAGGTCGGCGGAGGCAGCTTTACCGTCGCGCGGATGACCCGTCGGGAGATCGGCGATACGCTCGATCTGCTGGAGTTGGTGGATATCTATATTGCGCGCAACGCAACGCGGAATATGTCACGCGAGAACGGCAAGCTGCTCTTGGGCATCGCACGTAACTTGCGGTCGGCCGCCGAACAGCACGATGTCGCCGCCTGGAAGGACGAGGACCGCGAGTACCACGATCTTCAGCTTTGCCTCGGGGGAAATCTGGTCGCCGCCGAGACCTCACGGAACCTGCGCCAGCGTGTCCAGCGCTTCTGGGTGAACTATGAGCAACGCACGGGGCGTATGATTCAATGCTCTCACGAGCACGAGCAAATAGCGCGCGCCATGACGCGCGGGGAAGCGGATCGAGTCGAGCAGCTCATTCGCTCCCACATCACACGTCTACGCGAGAGTTTGAATGTGATGCTCGATGCCGCCGAGCCGCTGCTGGGCATCGGAGATGGTGCTTAACCGATGCGTGCGCTACGCTACCATGGTGCGGGACGCCTGGCGATCGACGAAGTACGTGAGCCTAGTCCCAAACCAGGTGAGGCCATCGTCCGCGTGGTTTCGTGCGGCATCTGCGGGACCGATCTGGCAATCCGTGCCGGCAATCTCAAGCGAGTGAAGCCCCCGGTGACCCTCGGTCACGAGTCCGTAGGCTACGTGGAGGCTCTCGGCGTCGACGGAGATCTCAAGACGGGGCAAATCGTAGCCGTGGAGCCACTTCGTTGGTGCGGATCTTGTGGCCCCTGTCAAGACGGTAACGTACATCTCTGCGTTCAGCTCACGCTCCTTGGCGTCGATGCCGACGGCGGCTTCGCCCCCTTCGTCTCCGTTCCCGTGGAGAAGCTCCACGGCGTGCCGCCAGGGACACCCATCGAGCGAATCGCAATGGCTGAGCCGTGCGCCGTTTCTCTGCGTGCTACATATCGCTCGGGGCTACGACCCCATGGATCGATCGCCATCATCGGCGGCGGTCCCATCGGGGCGTTAGCAGCGCTGATCGCGCGTGATGTCTTTCACGCTAAGCAGGTCTTCGTTGTCGAGCAACATCGCTTCCGTGCGGACATTTTGCGGGGTATGGGGTTCCGTGTGCTCGCAGGCGTGGAGGCTGTGGAGGCCATCCGTAGTGAGACGTCGTGGGGCGTCGATGTCGCGCTGGATTGCGTCGGCACTACGGAGAGCCTTGCGCTAGCCATGGAGGCGACCAAGAGCGCCGGCACGGTCACGCTGATCGGTCTACACGACCCCACGATCTCCTTCCCGTTACAGGGGCTAGTGCTGAGGGAACTGCGCTTTGTAGGCACGCGCATCTACTCGTCGCGGCAGTTCTCCGAGGCCGTTGCGTTGTTGGCATCGGGACGCATCGATACGTCGCCGCTGATTACCAAGCGCGTGCCGCTCGAGCTCGCCGTCGACGACGCCTTCAATGCACTGGCGCGTGGGGAGGATCTGATGAAGGTCGTGGTCCGGTGCTGATAGGGGTCGACATCGGACAGAGCGCATGTAAGGTCACAGCGCTGCGCGCCGACGGCACGATCGCGGGCGAGCGTAATGCAAGCTATCCCACGCATCACCCTCACCCGGGCTGGGCCGAGCAGAACCCTGACGATTGGACGGCCGCGGCCGACCGAGCCTGCCGCGAGCTGATGGCGACGCTCGGCGATCGCGCGCAGATCGAGGGCGTCGGCGTCACTGCCGCCGCTCACCATGGCGTCATCCTCGACGCGTCGCGCACCGTCATCCGCCCGTGTATCCTGCTGAGCGATGGGCGCGCCGCCGACGAGGCGGCCGAGCTCGAGCGTCGCCACGGGGATAAGATCCTTGCACGCGGGCGCAACCGCATCACGGCTGGCTGGACCCTTGCGCACCTTCGCTGGCTGGCGCTTCACGAGCCGGAGGCATGGTCGCGAGTCCGCCACGTACTCTTCGCGAAAGACTACGTTCGCTCGTCGCTCACCGGAGACAACGTCACTGACTGGATCGAGGCCGAAGGCTCGTTGTTGCTAAACGCTGCCACGCGCCGCTGGGACGATCTGCTCTGCGAGCTGGTCCCCATCGACCGCGCCGCTCTGCCCGCCATCGTGGCCCCGGAGCAGGTGGTCGGACACGTGACGAGTGTGGCGGCTGCGCGGACAGGAATCCCAGAAGGGACGCCCGTCGTCGCGGGCTGCTCTGATACGGCCGCCGAGGCCTATGCAGCCGGCGCCATCGCGCCACGGCAAGGGGTGGTGAAGATTGCCACCGCCGGCAACGTTAACGTAATGACTGAGCACCCGCTGCCATCTCCGCGGTACTTCACATACTCGCATCCTATCCCCGGGCTTTCATACCACGCCGTGGCCACTAATTCCGCAGCATCCTCACGTTCTTGGCTCCAGCATGTTCTCGGTACGGAGAGCGGCGACCAGTACGCCGAGCTCGATCGAGAGATGGAGTCGGTCGCTCCCGGCTCCGACGGTCTGCTCTTTCATCCGTATTTGCTGGGCGAACGTGCGCCCTGCTTCGACGTCACGTTGCGCGCGAGTTTCGTCGGTATTGCCGCCCATCACACGCGTGGCCATTTGTTGCGCGCGGTGCTGGAAGGCGTTGCGCTTTCGCTGGCTGATTGCGCCGACGTGGCGAAGCGAGCCGGGCTCGAGTTCGACGAGGCACGGCTTCTGGGTGGCGGCTCGCGCTCGCGTCTGTGGGCGCAGATCACTGCCGATGCCATCGGCCGCCCGCTCCTACGTCCGTCGCTGACCGACGCCTCGTGCGGAGCGGCGCTCCTGGCCGGCGTCGGTGCCGGCGTCTTTTCAAGCATTCGCGAGGCTGCAGAGCGTTGCTCACGGGTGGTCGAGCGTATCGAGCCGGATGCGCAACGAGCCGCGGGCTACGCTCGCCTGTTGGAGATCTATCGCGCCGTGCGTGAGGAGATCGCACCGTTTGCCAGAGCTCTTCGGGAGGTTACGTTTTGAAGTCATTGCTCCAGGAGTTGATACGCCACGAGCTCGTCGATGTCGTCGGCGAGGAGCACGTGATAGTCGACGCAAGTGCGCGTGAAGACTTCGCAACCGACTATTCCTGGGCGGCTAAGTATCTACGCCTTCGCGATCTGCCGATGCCCGCGCCGAATGTCGTCGTCCGCCCCTCTTCGCACGACGAGGTGGTCAAGATCGTGCGCATTGCCTCGACGCATCGTCTGCCGATCGTCGCGAAAGGTGGTGGCTCGGGAACCCAAGGCGGTGTGCTCGCGCTGTACGGCGGCATCGGCCTCGATCTGCGACGCATGAACCGCATCCTTGAGATTGACGAAGTCTCTCTCTGTGTCACTGCGGAGGCCGGTATCGCCGGCACCGCGCTGGAGGAGGCGGTAAGCGCGCGCGGCCTCACGCTCGCGCACTATCCTGGCTCTATGCTGCTGGACCCCACGCTAGGGGGCTTTCTTGCCGCGCGTGGTTCGGGCGTCGTCTCTACAAAGTACGGTAAGGCCGAGGATATCGTGATGGCGCTGCGCGCCGCCGTGCCGCCGGGAAAGACATTTCGCACGCATCCGGTTCCTAACCACGCCACAGGGCCATCGCTGCTCGGTGCCTTCGTCGGCTCCGAGGGAACGCTGGGTGTGATCACTGAGGCTACGATGCGCCTTGATCCGCTCCCGGAGGCCAGGCGCTTTCTAGGCTTCGCCTTCGACGACGTCTTCGCCGGACTGCGTGCGGGGCGCGACGTCATGGCTGCGCGCTGGCGCCCGGCGGCGATGCGGCTCTACGACGATGCAGGAACGCGCGACCTCGCCTCGGTGCTAGGCCTCGATGTCCAGGGATCGCTGATGGTCATCATGTGCGACGGCGACGCGCGCCTGGCGGATTTAG
This sequence comes from bacterium, assembly GCA_004297985.1. Taxonomy (GTDB): domain Bacteria; phylum Vulcanimicrobiota; class Vulcanimicrobiia; order Vulcanimicrobiales; family SCRA01; genus SCRA01. The sequence goes on from SCRA01000056.1 coordinate 11,014, forward strand.
AGGCCGAAGCGATCGCGGCGATCTGCACGCGCCGGGGTGCCCGCGAGTTGGGTGAGACGGCGGGGCGTACCTGGTGGGATGGCCGCTATAAAGTCTACAAGGCCGGCGTTGCCCCGGAGCCCCCGTTGCTCTTCGGTACAACCGACACAGTCTGTCGTTTCAAGGATATCGAGGCCCTTTACCGTGCCAAGAAAGAGACGATCGAGCGCGGCTTCGCCCGCTATGCAGCGAGGTACACGGCGCACTTCTCGCATTGGTATCCCTGGGGGACGATGGTGTATGACCGCTTCTATGTCGATCAACCGCCCCAGGAGCCGCGCGAGGCGATCGCGCTGCACGAATCAATCTGGGATGCCGCAGTGCGCGTGAATCTACGTTACGGCGGCACGGTCAACGAGCACCACGGCATCGGCGTGAAGCTTGGGCGCTTCGTGCGTGAGCAATACGGCGAGGAAGCCTTCTCGGTGGTGCAGGACGTTAAGGACGCGATCGACCCCGCGGGGATCATGAATCCCGGCAAGCTGGGATTCGGGCCGCCGCGCTAGAGACGAGGAGTACGAGCCAGTATGGAGCTGCGACTTCGTGGCAAATGCGCGTTAATCACCGGGGCGGCACAGGGCATCGGACAGGCGGTCGCATTGGCGTTCGCGCGCGAAGGTGTGAACGTGGCTCTCAACGACGTGCGCGCGGATCGGCTCGACGAGACAGCGGCGCGCTGCGCGGCTGAGGGCGTGCGGGTCGCTTTCTGTGCTGGTGACGTCGCTCGCGCGGCCGACGTTGAGTGCTTCGTCACGCAGGCGGAGGAACAGCTCGGCGGCCTCGATGTCATGGTCTGTAACGCGGGAATCTCAGAGCGCGTGATGCTCGCCGACATGAGTGAGTCATCATGGGAGCGCATGATAGATGTCAATCTCAAAGGCGTTTTTCTCTGCGCCCGAGCCGGCGCGGTGCGCATGGCTCGTTCGGGCGGCGGAGCCATCGTTAACCTGAGCTCGATCTGGGCGAAGGTGGCGACGTCGCAAGTTGCCCACTACGCGGCTGCCAAGGCGGGCGTTCGATCTTTGACCGGCAGCTTCGCTTACGAGTTCGGGCCGCACAACGTGCGCGTCAATGCTGTAGCACCCGGGCGTATCGCTACGGAGATGGTGCACAAGGTGGCCCCGGAAGTCAACGAAACGATTCATCGACAGATCCCGCTGAACGATGGAGCATTTGGAGAGCCGGTGGATGTCGCCAACGCTGTCGTGTTCTTGGCGTCATCCGCGGCTCGCTACATCACGGGCGAGACACTCGATGTCAACGGCGGGTGGTTCATGGATTGATCCCAAGCACCTACAGAAGGAGTGAGTGCATGTCAGACGTTCCTATGTCTCGTGGGGTCCTCGTCAAGCGGCTTGGTACCGGCGTGGCCGCCCTGGCAGTCGGTCTCCCCGCATTCATCCCGCGGCGCGGTAGCGCCGCCGATACCGTCAAGATCGGCCAAATCGAGGAGCTCACCGGAACGCTTGCCGCTCAAGCGCAGAGTGAGGTTCAAGGTGCGCAACTCGCCATGGAGTCCTGGAACGCCCGCGGCGGTGTGATGAGTCGACGCATCGAGGTGGTGGTTGAGGATAACCTCAACAACCCGGGCGTCAGTGTTGAAAAGGCACGCAAGCTCATCAATATTGACAAGTGTACCGCGTTGATCGGCACTACCAACAGCGGAGCGACGCTCTCGACGAGCGCGGCAGCCAGCACGATGAACGTGATGTTCATTGGGAACGGTCATGCCGTGGAAACGGCGCCGAGGAATTGACCCTCTCGCGGCATCGAGGATTTGACCCCGTGGCGGTACGTTAGGCAGACTTCTTGGTCTTCCCGCCGCTGCGGGTGCGGAGTCGGTGACTCTCACC